>NZ_JBIBAK010000017.1:0-305686 GCF_042899865.1 Streptomyces sp. NPDC013157
GGTTACATTCCGAACCCGGAAGCTAAGCCTCACAGCGCCGATGGTACTGCAGGGGGGACCCTGTGGGAGAGTAGGACACCGCCGAACAATCTTTGGAGGACCCCTGGTCCCAGCGTTCAGCTGGGACCAGGGGTCCTTTTGTTTTTACAATGCTTGCGGTACCGAAGACAGGAGTCACCATGTCCACCAACTCTCCCGACGACCGACCGGAGCGCGACCAGCGGCGACGGGACAGTGGTGACCGCGGCGAGCGTGGCGGGTACCGCGGAGACCGCAACGACCGTGGGGACCGCGGCGGTTACCCCCGTCGCGACGACCGTCGTGACGACAACCGGGGCGGTGCCGGGTACGGCCGCCGCGACGACAACCGCGGTGCGGGGTACGGCCGTCGGGACGATCGTCGCAGTGACGAGCGCCGAGACGACCGCCGAGACGACCGCCGTGACGACCGCGGCGGTTACCCCCGTCGTGACGACCGGCGCGATGACAACCGGGGCGGTGCCGGGTACGGCCGGCGTGACGACAACCGCGGCTCCCGCCCGGGGTTCCAGCGCGACGACCGCGGCGGCGACCGGGGTGGCTACGGGCGGCGTGACGACCGGGACCGTGGTCCTCGTCGTGACGACCGTGGGGACCGTCCTGCTTTCCGTCGTGATGACCGTCGCGACGATCGCCGTGATGACCGGCGTGACGACCGTGGTGACCGTCCCGCTTTCCGGCGTGACGACCGCGACGACCGCGGCGACCGCGGCGGTTACCCCCGTCGTGACGACCGGCGCGATGACAACCGCGGTGGCAGCGGGTACGGCCGGCGTGACGACAACCGCGGCTCCCGCCCGGGGTTCCAGCGCGACGACCGCGGCGGCGACCGGGGTGGCTACGGGCGGCGTGACGACCGGGACCGTGGTCCTCGTCGTGACGACCGTGGGGACCGTCCTGCTTTCCGTCGTGATGACCGTCGCGACGATCGCCGTGATGACCGGCGTGACGACCGTGGTGACCGTCCCGCTTTCCGGCGTGACGACCGCGACGACCGCGGCGACCGCGGCGGTTACCCCCGTCGTGACGACCGGCGCGATGACAACCGCGGTGGCAGCGGGTACGGCCGGCGTGACGACAACCGCGGCTCCCGCCCGGGGTTCCAGCGCGACGACCGCGGCGGCGACCGGGGTGGCTACGGGCGGCGCGATGACCGGGACCGTGGCCCCCGCCGCGACGACAATCGCGGTGGCGGCGGGTACGGCCGTCGGGACGACAGCCGCGGTGGCGGCTACCGCGGCCGTGACGACCGGCGTGACGACCGGCGTGATGACCGGCGTGACGACCGCCGCGGCGGCGGCCGCTTCCGTGACGACCGGGACCGGGACCGTGAGCCGATCAAGCGCCTGCCCATCCCCGAGGACGTCACCGGCGAGGAGATCGACAAGGACGTACGGCAGGAGCTGCAGAGCCTGCCCAAGACGCTCGCGGACGATGTCGCCAGGAACCTGGTGATGGTCGCCCGGCTCATCGACGACGACCCCGAGGGCGCTTACGGCTACTCCAAGGTGGCCCTGCGGCTGGCCTCCCGTGTCGCCGCCGTACGCGAGGCCGCCGGGTTCGCCGCGTACGCGAACCAGAAGTACTCCGAGGCGCTGGCCGAGTTCCGGGCCGCCCGGCGCATGACCGGCAGCGTCGACCTGTGGCCGGTGATGGCCGACTGCGAGCGTGGGCTCGGGCGGCCGGAGAAGGCGCTGGACATGGCCGGCGCCCCCGAGGTGCACAAGCTCGACAAGGCCGGCCAGGTCGAGATGCGGCTCGTCGCCGCCGGTGCCCGGCGTGACATGGGGCAGCTGGACGCGGCGATCGTGACGCTGCAGAGCCCCGAGCTGGCCTCCAACTCCGTACAGCCGTGGACCGCGCGGCTGCGGTACGCCTACGCCGACGCCCTGCTCGCCGCCGGGCGTGCCGACGAGGCGCGGGAGTGGTTCGCCAAGGCCGTGGAGGCCGACCGGGACGGCAGCACGGACGCCTCCGACCGGCTGGCCGAGCTGGACGGGGTCGAGTTCGTCGACGCTCTGGACGAGGAGGAGTCCGAGGAGGCCTCCGACGGGACGGGGACCGAGACGCAGACCGAGACCGAGACCGGCGTCGAGTCCGAGGGCGAGAAGGACTGAGCTCGGCGTCTTGAGTCACTGACACGTCACTGACACAGAGAGGGCGGACCCCGACCGGGGTCCGCCCTCTCTGTGTCAGACGTCGAGCGCCCGCAGTACCAGCCCGGATGCCGGCTTCGGGCCGAACGACGTCGACTTGCGGGGCATCGTCACACCCTGGCGGGCCAGGTCGCGGACGACCTCCTCGCGGACCGGGTGCATGAGGACGGCCGTACCGCCGTCGCGTTCGGCCTTGGCGACCGTCGCCGCCGTGTCGTGGATGTACGCGATGTGCGCGGGCGAGTCCTCGGGGATGCGCCAGACGTGGTCGAGGAGCGTGGCGTGCAGGACGGTGGCGTCCAGGGTGCGCCAGGCGGCCGGGCGGTCGTCGGGGATCGTACGGGCCAGGAGGTCCGGGTCCGGGCGGTCGATGAGATGGAACGCACCGTCGCCTGCCAGCAGGAACGCGTTGCCGGCGCAGGCCGCGTCCGCCAGCGCCTCCTGGGCCGCCGGCAGGGAGACGTCGAGCCGTCGTACCCGGAACAGGCCCTTGACGTGCTCCAGCGCCTCCGCCACCGGCAGGCCGTGCAGCAGGCGGTGGATGGCGCGGACGCGCAGCGGGTAGCGGGCGGTGTCGACGAGGAGGACCAGGCCGTAGTCCCAGGGGCTCGGAGAGGGATGCTCCGCGCGTAGACGCAAGTAGGTGGCCCAGCGATGGTGGCCGTCGGCGATCAGAGCCTGGCGGTGGGCCAGGTCCGACTGGACGAGGGCCAGCTCGGCGGGGTCGGTGATCGACCAGAGGCGGTGGTGGAAACCGTCCTCCGTGGTGGTGGCGAGGAGCGGGGGGCGCTCGGCCACCGCTTCGACGACCTCGGCGGCCGCGCCGTTGCCCCGGTAGGTGAGCAGGAGGGGTTCGAGGTTCGCCGAGGTGGCGCGCATCAGGGCCGCGCGGTCGGCGACGACCGGGGGCATGACCTCCTCGTGCGGGAGCACCACGCCCTCGGACGGCTCCGAGACCCGCAGGGCGCCGATCACCCCGCGCTGGAGCAGGCCGTTTCCGTCGTGCTGTTCGTAGACGTACAGGCCCGGTTCGGGATCCGTGGCGAGGATGCCCTCGTCCTGCCAGCGGCGGAGGGTGTCGGCCGCCTGTTCGGTACCGGCGCTGGGGGTACCGGCCTGGGGGAGGATGAGGCGGACGATGTTGTGCGGGTCGGCGGACTGGAGATGGTGTACGCCGTCGGGGCGCACGACGACGTCGTACGGCGGGGAGGTGACGGCGGCCAAACTGCCGACCCGGTCCGGGTCGTAGCGAAGGCCTCGGAACGGGGTGAGTTCCAGGCCTCGGCGCTCCGTTGCTTCCGAGTGACCTGCAGTGTTCATCCCGGCATCGTACGTGTGTCAGTGGCGTGCGGGATGATCGACGGTGAAAGGCGGGCGGACGAAAAGTGACGAGGAGTGACGAGGAGCGATGGGGATGAGCCAGGGCGTCAGGACTGGTCCCGAGGGCAGCGGACAGGCCCTGAGCACGGCGTATGACACGGCGCTGCTCGATCTGGACGGTGTGGTGTACGCGGGCGGCAGTGCGATCGCGCACGCTGTGGAGTCGCTGGAGGTCGCCCGCGCGGGCGGCATGCGTCTGGCGTACGTCACCAACAACGCGCTGCGGACGCCGGACGCGGTGGCCGAGCACCTCACCGAGCTGGGCATCCCGACGGGGGCCGGTGATGTCATCACCTCGGCGCAGGCGGTCGCGCGGCTGATCAGTGAGCAGGTGCCGGCCGGGGCGCGGGTGCTGGTGATCGGCGGGGAGGGGCTGCGGGCCGCGCTGCGGGAGCGGGGTCTTGAGCCGGTGGAGTCCGCCGACGACGATCCGGCGGCCGTGGTGCAGGGGTACGGCGGCCCCGACCTGCCCTGGGGGCGGTTCGCCGAGGCGTCGTACGCCGTCGCGCGCGGGGTGCCGTGGTTCGCGTCCAACACCGATCTGACGATCCCGAGCGGGCGCGGGATCGCGCCGGGCAACGGCGCGGCGGTGGCGGTGGTCCGGATCGCTACGGGTGCCGAGCCGCAGGTGGCGGGCAAGCCGCTGCCGCCGATGCACCGGGAGACGATCCTGCGCACGGGTGCGGAGCGGCCGTTGGTGGTCGGGGACCGGCTGGACACCGACATCGAGGGCGCGTTCAACGGCGGGGTCGACTCGCTGCTCGTACTGACCGGGGTCACCGACGGGCGCCAGTTGCTCGCCGCGCCGCCGCAGCACCGGCCGACCTATGTCGACGCCGACCTGCGCGGGCTGCTCACCGGGCAGCCGGAGGTCACGGCGGACGGCGACGGCTTCCGGTGCGGTGGCTGGACGGCGACGGCGGGTGCCGACCGGCTGGAGCTGGAGGGCGACGGCGAGGCGCTGGACGGGCTGCGGGCGCTGTGCGCGGCGGCCTGGACGGCGGCCGGGGAGGGCGCCTGTGAGCTGGACGGAGGCAAGTCACTGGCGCGGCTGGGGCTCTGAGACCCCCGCACTCGACGGGGACTTGTCGGCGTCGGCGCCGGGGCCCACGGGACACGGCATCGAGGCATGTGGCGAGGGTAGGCTAACCTAACCTCGTGTTGGTCGACAGTCCCCCCGAACAGCGCGCGGCCACCGCAGCCGCGCCCCCGACCCGTCGGGCGATCCGGGCCCTCGGGCTCCTCGTCTCCGTCGTGATCCTGCTGCTCGTCGCCTTGGCGAGCATCGCGATCGGGGCGAAGGAACTGCCGCTGGACCAGGTCTGGCACGGCCTGTTCCACGACACGGGGACGTACGGTGACGTCGTCGTCGACGCGCGGCTGTCGCGGACCGTCCTCGGCCTGCTGGCCGGAGCCGCCCTCGGCCTGTCCGGGGCGGTGCTCCAGGCGCTCACCCGCAACCCGCTCGCCGACCCCGGCCTGCTCGGCATCAACGCGGGCGCGTCGGCCGCGGTGGTCACCGCCATCACCTACTTCGGCGTCAGCACCCTCAGCGGCTATGTGTGGTTCGCCTTCTTCGGGGCGGCCGCGGTGGGCGCGCTGGTGTGGTTCCTGGGCGGCAGCCGCGGCGCCACACCGGTCCGGCTGGCGCTCGCCGGTACGGCGATCAGCGCCGCGCTCTACGGCTACCTCCAGGCCGTGATGATCACGGACGACGCGGCACTCAACAAGCTGCGCTTCTGGACGGTGGGTTCGCTCGCCTCGGCGAGCAACCCGACGATCCTGCAGGTGCTGCCGTTCCTCGCGGCCGGCACTCTGCTCGCCCTCGGCCTCGCCCGGCCGCTGAACGCGGTGGCGATGGGCGACGACACCGCGCGCGCCCTCGGCGCCAACCTGGGCCGTACCCGGGCCCTCGCCATGCTCGCCGCCACCGTGCTGTGCGGCGCGGCCACCGCCGCCTGCGGCCCGATCGCCTTCGTCGGCCTGATGGTCCCGCACGTCGTGCGCTCGTTCACCGGCCCCGACCTGCGCTGGATCCTGCCGTACGCGACGGTCCTGTCGCCCGTGCTGCTGCTCGGCGCCGATGTCGTCGGCCGGGTCGTGGCCCGTCCCGCGGAGCTCCAGGTCGGCGTCGTCACCGCGATCATCGGCGGGCCGGTCTTCATTCTTCTCGTACGACGGCGGAGGACGGCCCAACTGTGAGGACCGCTGCGAAGACCACCCTTACACTACGCACCCCCGGCGGACTCTCCCTGCGGACCGGCGTGCGCGCACTGGTCGTTGTCGTCGCGCTGCTGCTGGCCGCGTGCGCCGCGAGTGTCGTACTGATCGGCACCGGAGACTTCCCGATCTCCTTCGGTGACGTTCTGAAGACGCTGGCCGGGCACGGCACCGCCGGGCAGGACTTCATCGTCAACGAGCTTCGGCTGCCGCGGGTTCTGGTCGGTCTGCTGGTCGGCGCCTCGCTCGGGCTCGGCGGCGCGCTGTTCCAGTCGATCTCCCGCAACCCGCTGGGCAGCCCGGACGTGCTCGGCCTCTCGCAGGGCGCCACCTCCGGCGCGCTCGTCGTCATCGTGCTGCTGTCCGGGACCGCCGCCCAGGTCACCGTCGGCGCGCTGCTCGGCGGTCTGGTGACCGGCCTCGCCATCTACCTCCTGGCCTGGAAGCAGGGCGTGCACGGCTACCGGCTGGTCCTGGTCGGCATCGGCGTCTCCGCGGTCGTCACCGCGGTCAACGGCTATCTGCTCACCAAGGCCGACCTGGTCGACGCGACCCGCGCGGTCGTCTGGATGACCGGCTCCCTCGACGGCCGGGACTGGAGCCAGGTCTGGCCGCTGCTCGCGCTGTGCGCGGTCCTCGTGCCGCTGGTCCTCGCCAATGCACGGGGCCTGCGGATGATGGAGATGGGCGACGACGTGTCGAACGCCCTCGGGGTACGGGTCGAACGGGTGCGGCTGCTGCTGATGGTGGCCGCCGTCCTGCTGACCGCGGCCGCCACCGCCGCGGCCGGTCCCGTCAGTTTCGTGGCCCTCACCGCCCCCCAGCTCGCCCGCCGCCTCACCCGCTCGCCCGGCCCCAACCTGGTGCCCTCCCTCTGCATGGGCGCCACCCTCCTGGTCACCGCCGACTGGGCCTCCCAGCGCGCCTTCGGCGCCGACCAGCTGCCCGTGGGCGTGGTCACCGGCGTCCTCGGCGGGGTCTACCTGCTCTGGCTCCTCGTCACCGAGCGCCGGGCGGGCCGGATATGAGCGCGACCCCCCAGCCGCACCGCGCGTCAGACAGCGAGCCAGACAGCAAGAGGAGCACCGTGAACCGCCTGTCCGCAGAGAACGTCACCCTCGCCTACGACCAGCGTGTCATCGCCGAGCAGCTGTCGGTGGAGATCCCCGACAACTCCTTCACGGTGATCGTCGGACCCAACGCCTGCGGCAAGTCGACGCTGCTGCGCGCGCTGTCCCGGATGCTCAGGCCCAGCCAGGGCCGGGTGCTGCTCGACGGCCAGGTCATCCAGTCGATGCCCGCGAAGAAGGTCGCCCGCACGCTCGGCCTGCTCCCGCAGTCGTCCCTCGCGCCCGACGGCATCACCGTCGGCGACCTGGTCGGCCGCGGCCGCTACCCGCACCAGGGCATCCTGCGCCAGTGGTCCGCCGAGGACGAACGGGTCGTCCAGGAGTCGATGGAGCAGACGGGCGTCGCCGAACTCGCCGACCGTTACGTCGACGAACTCTCCGGCGGTCAGCGGCAGCGCGTCTGGATCGCCATGGCGCTCGCCCAGCAGACCCCGCTGCTGCTCCTCGACGAGCCGACCACCTACCTGGACATCCAGCACCAGATCGACGTCCTCGACCTGTGCGCCGAACTCCACGAGGAGCAGGGGCGGACGCTGGTCGCCGTGCTGCACGACCTCAACCACGCGGCTCGGTACGCCACCCACCTCATCGCGCTGAAGAGCGGCCGGGTCGTCGCCGAGGGCGCCCCGAACGACGTCGTCACCGCCGAACTGGTCGAGGAGGTCTTCGGACTGCGCTGCCAGGTCATCGACGACCCGGAGACGGGGACCCCGCTGGTGGTGCCGGCGGCGCGCAAGGCCAGGGTCACAACAGCTTCCTGAGCCGGAACAGGTCCAGCAGGTTCGCCTCCAGCTTCACCCGGCCCGAACCCCAGGCGCCGGCGAAGTTGAGCTCGCCGTCGACCAGGGCCAGCAGGTCGTCGCCGGCCATGGCGAGTCTGATCTGCGCTTTCTCCCGCGGCGGGCCGGGGAACGTCTCCTCGACCTCGATCCGTCCGCCGGTGAGCCGGCCCGCGAAGGTGACGTCCAGGTCGGTGATGTGGCAGCTGACCGTGCGGTCCATCGCGGCGGCCGCGCGGACGTCGCCCTCGGCGCCGCCCATGCTGTGCGAGAGCTTGTCGAGTGCGGCGCGGCACTCCTCGATCGTGGCCATCGCGATCGACGGTACCCCAGGCCTTCGATGTAGCGTCGGGGCATGACCGACTCTGCGCCCGAAGGCCTGGTGGCGGCCCCGGTGACGGAGGCCGAGGAAACGGCCGTCGTCGAACCCGATTACGACCCCGCCGCGCCCGCCCCGCTGAACGTCCCCCGCACCCCCACCGGCGACGCCGAGGTCGACGCACAGCTCGACCGGCTGGCCGACGCCGACCACCTCGCTACGGACGGGCATCTGGAGGTGTACGAGGATGTACACCGGGGGCTGCGCGACGCGCTGACCGCGCTCGACACCCGCCCGGGACCTCCGGGCCCCCCGGCGCCCGCGCCGCCGCACGGCCACCGGGCGCCCGCACCGTCGTACCACCAGAGCAGGAGCTGAACCCACCGTGGCAGGAGTCGCACGTCGCCGTCTGGACGCGGAGCTGGTCCGCCGGAAGCTGGCGCGCTCGCGCGAGCACGCCAGCCAGCTGATCGCCGCCGGGCGGGTCACCGTCGGCAAGACCCTCGCGACCAAGCCGGCCACCCAGGTGGAGACCGCCGCCGCCATCGTCGTCCAGTCCGACGACAGCGATCCCGAGTACGTGTCGCGGGGCGGCCACAAGCTCGCCGGCGCGCTGGCGGTGTTCGTCCCGCAGGGCCTCGTGGTCGAGGGACGGCGGGCGCTGGACGCCGGGGCGTCGACCGGGGGCTTCACCGATGTGCTGCTGCGCGCGGGGGCCGCGCACGTCGTCGCCGTCGACGTCGGATACGGCCAACTCGCGTGGTCTCTGCAGAGCGATGAACGCGTCACCGTCAAGGACCGTACGAACGTACGCGAGTTGACGCTTGAAGCGATCGATGGGGAGCCTGTGGATCTTGTCGTGGGTGATCTGTCCTTCATCCCGCTCGGGCTGGTGCTGCCGGCCCTGGCGCGGTGCGTGAAGCCGGACGCCGACCTGGTGATGATGGTCAAGCCGCAGTTCGAGGTGGGCAAGGAGAGGCTGGGCAGCGGGGGAGTCGTGCGGAGTCCGCAGCTGCGGGCGGAGGCCGTGCGGGGGGTTGCCGAGAAGGCGTGGGAGCTGGGGCTCGGGGTGAACGGTGTCACCGCCAGTCCGCTGCCCGGGCCGTCCGGCAACGTCGAGTACTTTCTGTGGCTGCGGGCCGGCGCACCCCAGTTGGATCCGGCCGATGTTGACCGTGCAGTGGCGGAGGGGCCGCGTTGACACAGAACCGAGCTCGTACTGTTTTTCTGCTGGCCCACACCGGGCGGCCCGCGGCGATCCGCAGCGCGGAGCTTGTGGTGAAGGGGTTGCTGGCGGCCGGAGTCGGTGTACGGGTCCTGGATTTCGAGGCCCGCGACCTGCCGCTGCCCGACGAGGTCGAACTCGTCGAGGAGGCCTCGCCGCACAGCCTCGACGGCTGCGAGCTGCTGATCGTGCTCGGCGGTGACGGGACGCTGCTGCGCGGCGCCGAGTTCGCGCGGGCGTCCGGGGTGCCGATGCTCGGCGTCAACCTCGGGAGCGTCGGGTTCCTCGCGGAGGCCGAGCGGGACGACCTCGACAAGGTCGTGGACCGGGTGGTGAGCCGGGCGTACGAGGTCGAGGAGCGGATGACCGTCGACGTCGTCGTGCACCGCAACGGGGACATCGTGCACACCGACTGGGCGCTGAACGAGGCGGCCGTGCAGAAGGCGGGCGCCGAGAAGCTCCTCGAAGTGGTGCTGGAGATCGACGGGCGGCCGGTGACGGGGTTCGGCTGTGACGGGATCGTCCTGTCGACGCCGACCGGGTCCACCGCCTATGCGTTCTCCGCCGGTGGGCCGGTGGTGTGGCCGGAGGTGGAGGCGCTGCTGATGGTGCCGATCTCCGCGCACGCGCTGTTCGCGAAGCCGTTGGTGACGTCGCCGGACTCGGTGCTGGCGGTGGAGGTGCTGCCGCACATCCAGCCGGGGGTGCTGTGGTGCGACGGGCGCCGGACCGTCGAGCTTCCGCCGGGGGCCCGGGTCGAGGTGCGGCGGGGGGCCGTGCCGGTGCGGCTGGCGCGGCTGCATCATGCGTCGTTCACGGACCGCCTGGTGGCGAAGTTCGCCTTGCCGGTGTCCGGGTGGCGGGGGGCGCCGCAGTAGCGGTTCGTGGGGGCCGGTCTCGGTGCGTCGGCGGCTGCGGGTGCGTGGGGGCTGGTCGCGCAGTTCCCCGCGCCCCTGGGCAGGTCCGGTCGCCGGGGTGTGGAGGTGGCCGGTCGCGCCCGCGCGGCGGCAGCCGCGACTTGGTACGGCCCCGCGCCCCTTCGGGGGCGCCTCCGCTCCCCGGTGGCCAGCCCTCGCGGTTTCTCCACTCGCCCGGGTGACAGGGGGCCTCGCACTTCGCCATCTCGACCTCGTAAGGTCTTCCCCGTGCTGGAAGAAATGCGGATACGGTCACTCGGGGTCATCGACGATGCCGTCGTCGAGTTGTCGCCGGGGTTCACCGCCGTCACCGGTGAGACCGGTGCGGGCAAGACCATGGTGGTCACCAGCCTGGGGCTGCTGCTCGGTGGGCGGGCCGATCCCGCGCTCGTGCGGATCGGGTCCGAGAAGGCGGTCGTCGAGGGCCGGGTCACCGTGCCCGCCGGAGCCTCGGCGGCCGTACGGGCCGAGGAGGCCGGTGCCGAGCTGGACGACGGGGCGCTGCTGATCAGCCGTACCGTTTCCGCCGAGGGGCGCTCGCGGGCGCACCTGGGCGGGCGGAGCGTGCCCGTGGGGCTGCTCGCGGACCTCGCCGACGACCTGGTGGCCGTGCACGGGCAGACCGACCAGCAGGGGCTGCTGAAGCTGTCCCGGCAGCGGCAGGCCCTCGACCGGTACGCGGGCGACGGGGTCGCCGTGCCGCTGGCCAAGTACGGCGAGGCCTACCGGCGGCTGCGGGCCGTGGCGGTCGAGCTGGAGGAGATCGTCACGCGCGCGCGTGAGCGGGCCCAGGAGGCCGACATGCTGCGCTACGGGCTGGACGAGATCGCGGGTGTGGAGCCGCGGGCCGGCGAGGACGCCGAGCTCGCCGAGGAGGCCGAGCGGCTCGGACACGCCGAGGCGCTGTCGTCCGCCGCGACCGCCGCGCACTCCGCGCTCGCGGGCAACCCCGAGGATCCCGAGGGCATCGACGCGGCCACCCTCGTCGCGGGCGCCCACCGGGCCCTGGAGGCCGTACGGTCGCACGACCCGGCGCTCGCCGCGCTCGCCGACCGGATCGGCGAGGTCGGGATCCTGCTGGGCGACGTGGCGGGCGAGTTGGCCGGGTACGCCGACGACCTGGACGCCGATCCGCTGCGGCTCGCGGCCGTGGAGGAGCGGCGCGCCGCGCTCACGGCGCTCACCCGCAAGTACGGTGAGAACATCGATGCGGTGCTGGCGTGGGCCGAGCAGGGCGCCGCGCGGCTCACCGAACTCGACGGCGACGACGAGCGGATCGACGAGCTGACCGCCGAGCGGGATGCCCTGCGGGTCGAACTGGGCGGTCTCGCGCAGGCCTTGACCGATGCGCGCACCGAGGCCGCCGAACGGTTCGCGGCCGCCGTCACCGCCGAGCTGGGCTCCCTGGCGATGCCGCACGCGCGCGTGTCCTTCGCCATCCGGCAGACCGAGGACCCGGAGGGCGTGGAGGTCGGCGGCCGGGCGGTGGCCTACGGCCCGGCGGGCGCCGACGAGGTCGAGCTGCTCCTCGCCCCGCACCCCGGCGCCCCGCCCCGCCCCATCGCCAAGGGTGCGTCCGGCGGTGAGCTGTCCCGCGTGATGCTCGCCGTGGAGGTCGTCTTCGCGGGCACCGACCCGGTCCCGACCTACCTCTTCGACGAGGTCGACGCGGGCGTGGGCGGCAAGGCGGCGGTGGAGATCGGCCGGCGCCTGGCCAAGCTCGCCAGGTCCGCGCAGGTGGTCGTCGTCACGCACCTTCCCCAGGTCGCCGCCTTCGCCGACCGCCAGTTGCTGGTCGAGAAGACCAACGACGGCTCGGTCACCCGGTCGGGCGTGAAGGTCCTCGAGGGCGAGGAGCGGGTACGGGAGCTGTCCCGCATGCTGGCGGGCCAGGAGGACTCGGAGACGGCACGGGCGCACGCCGAGGAACTGCTGGCGACGGCACGGGCGGACCGCTGACGCACCGCTGACCGAGGGGGCGGGCGGCGGTGCGTCACCCGTCCCCCCGGCCGTTCCCCGGCCGCCCCGCCTTTCCCTCAGCCGGCCGGAAGCTGCCGGCCGCTTCCTCCGCGGCGGCGCTTTCGTCACCCTCCCGGGTGACACAGTCCGGCGCATTGCCCCGGCCCGCCTCGGTATGTGCCTTCCCCGAGTGCCCGGAACACCCCTGTGTGCTGGCATCCTTGAGGGGAACGCGGTGTCCGGGGGAGGCGCGCGCGGTGATGCCCTCGGCCCCGATACCTTCTGTACGTTCCCTCGTGACCGCCCCACGCCGAACCAGGAGCCCCGGCCGCGTGAGCCCCGTGAGCAGCAACGCACCGCACGGTCAGTCGCCGCTGCGCACCGTGCAGGTGCTGGGCGGTGGCAACGCCGGCAGCAGTGTGCACGTGCGTTCGCTGGCCGCCGGCCTCGTCGCGCGGGGCGTGCGGGTCACGGTGTGCGCCCCCGCCGAGGCCGATCACACCTACGGCTTCTCGGGCGTCGGCGCCGATCACGTGCACGTGCCGCGCAGCAGTGACCCGGGGTCGGTGGCGGCGCTCCGCGCGGCCTGCACGGACGCCGACCTGGTGCACGCCCACGGCCTGCACGCCTCCTTCCGCGCGGCGCTGGCGCTGAGCGGCCGCAGCACCCCGCTCGTCGTCACCTGGCACAACCGGGCGCATGCCGAAGGCGCCCGGGCGCATCTGCTGCGGATGCTGGAGCGGCGGGTGGTACGGGCGGCCACCGTGGTGCTCGGGACCACCTCCGACCTGGTGGACCGGGCCCGCCGCACCGGCGCCCGGGACGCCCGGCTGGCCGCCGTGGCGCTGCCCGGCCTGCGGCGGCCCGCGGACCAGGACGAGGCGGAGCTGCTGCGGCCCAAGGTCCGTGCCGAACTCGGCGCCATGGGGCGGCCGTTGCTCATCGCCGTCGGCTCCCTCGACCGGCACCGCGGCTACGACGTCCTGCTGGACGCGGCGCGTGCCTGGTGCCGCCTCGATCCCGTACCGCTCCTCGTCGTCGCCGGCGAGGGGCCGCTGCGCCCGGCGTTGCAGCGTCGGATCGAGGACGAGGAGCTGCCCGTGCGGCTGATCGGACGCCGCGACGACGTCACGGAACTACTCGCCGCCGCCGATCTGGCGCTGCTGCCCAGCAGTTGGGAGTCCCGCTCCGTCCTCGCCCAGGAGGCCCTGCACGCGCGCGTGCCGCTCGTCGCGACCTCCGTCGGCGGTATCCCCGACCTGGTGGGGGACGCGGCCGAGCTGGTCGCGTACGGCGACGCACGGGCCCTCGCCGACGCCGTCGTACGGCTGCTCGACGACCCCGAGCGCTGTGCGGAGCTGCGCGAGCGGGGTTCCCGGCAGGCGGCGAGCTGGCCCACGGAGGACGAGACCGTGGCCCAAGTGCTGAGCGTGTACGACGAGTTGACGCAGCCCCGGCCTCTTCCGTAGGACCTGCCGGGCGCCTCGGGCCCTAGGGGACGTGCCGGCGGGCCCGCAGCGCCAGGCTCAACGCCATGACCACCTGCGGGTCGTCGAGGTCCGTGCCCAGCAACTCCCCGATGCGGGCGAGCCGGTTGTAGAGGGTCTGCCGGTTGAGGTGGAGTTCACGGGCCGTCTCCGCCTTGCGGCCCGCGTGCGCCAGGTAGGTCTCCAGGGTCGGCAGCAGCGGCGGCTTGGAGCGGTGGTCGTGGTCGCGCAGCGGGCCGATCGCGCGGTCGACGAACGCCGCCAGGTCGGGATGGTCGCGCAGCCGCCACAGGAGGAGGTCGATGTCGAGACGGCGGGCGTCGAACCAGGGCCGGTCGGAGAGGCCCTGGGCCGCGGTCGCCGTCTCCGCCGCGTGCCGCAGGCCCGCGGACACCGCCGCCCAGCCGCCGGCCGCGCCGACCACCACGACCGGCGGAGCGGCTCCGGGGCGCTGCATCCCGGCGCGTTCCACCCCTGCCCTGAGCACCGCCGCGACCCGGTCCGCGACCGTGGTCCGCTCCGCCTCCGAGCGCAGGCCCAGGAGCAGCGGGACGCGGCCCTCGACCGGTCGTACGCCGAGCAGGACGGGCACGCCCACGGTGGCGAGTTCCTCACCCACCGCGCGGGCCAGCACCGCCCAGCCGCCGCCGGGGGGCAGGGAGTCGCCGACCCGCATGACCACCGGCAGCAGCGGGCTGCTGCCGGGCTTGAAACCGAGGACCCTTGCCTGCGCCGGGGCGTCCTCGGCGGAGATGCGGCCCTCGGCGAGGTCGGTCAGGAAGTCGCCGCGCCCGCGCGCCGCCAGCTCCTCCTCCTGACGGGCCTGCATCAGCACGACGGCCAGGATGCCGGCGGCGCGTTCCGCGGCGATCCGGTGCACGGGCGCGAGCGGCCCGCGGACGGGCAGGAGGACCAGCCGGGCGCGCACCGACCCCGCCCCCGGCCCCCCGCCGGGCACGTCCACCAGGACCACCCCGGTCGGCGGCGCGTCCTTGTGCTGGCCGCGCAGCCCCTCCCACACCTGGAGCGGGTCGGCTCCCTCGGGCCCCGAACCGGCGGCGTACAGGAGCTGGCCGTCGGCGGTCTCCAGGAAGACCGGGTTGCCGCCGAAGTCGGCCAGGATGGCCAGCACCTGGGGGACCCCGCCGCCGCCCAGCAGGGCCTCGGTGCAGCGGCGGTGCACCTCCTCGGCGCGCTGCAGGAGGGCGTAGTGGTGGTTGACGATCTCGGTGTGGATCTCCTCCGTCACCGTCACGAACGGCACCTCGCGGTGCAGCACGACCAGCGGCAGCCCGGTCGCCCGGGCGGTGTCGACGAGGGTGGCGGGCAGCCGGGAGAAACGCGCGCCCAGCTCCACCACCAGGGCGGCGATGCCCCGCTCGGCGAGCGTGCGCACGAACGCCCGCTGCTCGGCGGGGCGGGTGCCCAGGCCGTAGCCGGTGGTCAGCAGCAGTTCGCCGCCCTTCAGCAGTGAGGCGATGTTCGGCACCTCGCCCGCGTGCACCCAGCGCACGGTGCGGCTCAGCCGGTCGGCACCCGCCAGGATCTCCGGCAGCCCGCTGCGCAGCCCGGGCAGCTCCAGTGCCCGCTGCACGGTGATCCCGGCGCCCTGGTCGTCGGGTCCGCTGCCCCTACCGCTGTCCATGGAGCGGACGCTACCCGGGTGAACGCCTTCAGGGCACCTTGCGGGGGAGCGCTCCGCTGGAAGTGCCGCGACAATGCCGTCTGTCGACCGCGGCGCCGTCGTGGCTGGTCGCGCAGTTCCTCCCCCAGCCTTCGGCCGGGGGACCCAGCGCCCCTTTGGGGCGCTGCTCAGAGCGGCCTGACGGTGTGGTTGAAGCGGAAGACGTTGTCGGGGTCCCACCGCCGCTTCACCTTGCCGAGCCGTAGTGCGTTCCCCACGCCCAGACCGGCCCGCACCCGCTCCGGGCCCTCGTCCCCGACGAGGTTCAGGGGGACCGCGCCGGTGGCCCACGGCCGCACCCCGGCACGGACGCCCCGCACCCAGGCGATCGCCCGCTCGTCGTCGGCCGGGTCCGCCCAGATCCCGACGGGGTGCACCACCCAGGCCGCGTCCTGATACGCCACCGGATACCCCGCCGGCCCCGAGGCGATCGCGCCGCCCAGCGGGAACAACAGATGCTGCGAGCCGCTCGACACCGGCATGCCCTCCGCACAGCCGCACCAGGCGTCCACCGCCTCGTCGGGCAGAGCGGCCAGACACTCGGCCGACCAGTGGTTCCTCAGCCCGGACGGAAGGTCGAGCAGACACTGCGCCTCGCTGTACGGCATCGGGCCGACGGCCTCCGCCGCGTGCGGCAGCGTGAGCAGGGGGCCGGCGACCTTGCGCAGCCCTTCCTCGCCGCCCGCGTAGGTCACGAGCGCGGTACACACCGGCTCGGCGCCGGAGAGGTACGCCACCGCGCCGCCCGCCTCCCGGGGACCGGTGCCGATGGCCTCGCGGAAGGCGCGGACGACGTCCGGACCGGACGACGGCGGGTACCGCAGCAGCGCGACCGAGAACACCGTCAGTTCGTGCAGCCGGAGCGTGAGGGCGGTGACGACGCCGAAGTTCCCGCCGCCACCGTGCAGCGCCCAGAACAGCTCCGGGTTCTCGTCGGCGTCCGCGCGGACGCGCTCACCGTCGGCGGTCACCAGCTCGACGCCCAGCAGATTGTCTGCGGCCAGGCCAAAGGCACGGTCCAGCCACCCCGACCCACCGCCCAGCACGAAACCGCCGACTCCGGTGGTGGAACCCCGGGAACCGGTGGTGGCGAGACCGTAGGCCTGGGCCGCCCGGTCCAGACGGCTCGTCACGGCCCCGCCCTGCACCCGTACGGCCTCCGCCACCGGGTCGACGGTCACCCCGTTCATCCGGCGCAGATCCACCACCAGCGCGGCGTCGGCAACCGCCGAGCCCGCCACGCTGTGCCCGCCACCGCGCACCGCGATGTGCAGATCCAGCTCCCGCCCGAACCGCACGGCACGGACCACGTCGGCGTCGTCCACACACTGGGCGATCACGGCCGGCCGCCGGTCGACCATGCCGTTGAAAACGGTGCGGGCCTCGTCGTACCCCGGGTCCCCGGGGGCGAACACGCCGCCGACCAGATCCTCACGCAACTCAACGAGTGCCGCGCGTGCCTTCGACCCGGGAGCCATATACCAGCCTAAGCAGGAGTGCCCCGTCAGGGGCGCTGGGGGTACCCCCGGCCGAAGGCTGGGGGGAGGAACTGCGCGACCAGCCCCCACGCACCCGCGGACAACCGCCGACCGGCGGCGCTACCCCCCGTACGCGCCCGACGCAGTCAGCCGCAGCGCCGTGTCGATCAACGGCACATGACTGAACGCCTGCGGAAAGTTCCCCACCTGCCGCTTCAGCCGCGGATCCCACTCCTCCGCCAGCAGCCCGAGGTCGTTGCGCAGCGCGAGCAGCTTCTCGAACAGCTTGCGGGCCTCGTCGACGCGGCCGATCATCGCGAGGTCGTCGGCCATCCAGAACGAGCAGGCCAGGAACGCCCCCTCGTCACCGGGAAGGCCGTCCACGCCCTCGTCGCCGCCCGAGGTCGGGTAGCGCAGGATGAAGCCGTCCGAGGTGGACAGCTCCCGCTGGATCGCCTCGATGGTGCCGATGACCCGCTTGTCGTCCGGCGGCAGGAAACCCATCTGGGGGATCAGCAGCAGCGACGCGTCCAGCTCCTGCGAGCCGTACGACTGCGTGAAGGTGTTGCGCTCCTTGTCGTAGCCCCGCTCGCAGACGTCCCGGTGGATGTCGTCGCGCAGCTCCTTCCAGCGCTCCAGCGGGCCGTCCGCGTCCCCGGACTCGATCAGCTTGATGGTCCGGTCCACGGCGACCCAGGCCATCACCTTGGAGTGCACGAAGTGTCGGCGCGGCCCGCGCACCTCCCAGATGCCCTCGTCCGGCTCGTCCCAGTGGTCCTCCAGGTAGCGGATCAGCTTCAGCTGGAGGAGGGAGGCGTAGTCGTTGCGGGCGAGGCCGGTCATGTGGGCCAGGTGCAGGGCCTCGGTGACCTCGCCGTAGACGTCGAGCTGGAGCTGGTGCGCCGCGCCGTTGCCGACCCGGACCGGCGCAGAGTTCTCGTAGCCGGGCAGCCAGTCCAGCTCGGCCTCGCCCAGCTCCCGCTCGCCCGCGATGCCGTACATGATCTGCAGGTTCTCGGGGTCGCCGGCGACCGCGCGCAGCAGCCACTCGCGCCAGGCGCGGGCCTCCTCGCGGTAGCCGGTGCGCAGCAGGGAGGACAGGGTGATCGCCGCGTCGCGGAGCCAGGTGTAGCGGTAGTCCCAGTTGCGGACGCCGCCGATGTCCTCGGGCAGGGAGGTGGTGGGGGCCGCGACGATGCCGCCGGTGGGGGCGTAGGTCAGGGCCTTCAGCGTGATCAGCGAGCGGACCACCGCCTCGCGGTACGGGCCGTGGTAGGTGCAGTGCTCGACCCACTCCCGCCAGAAGTCCTCGGTCGCCTGCAGCGACTGCTCCGGCTCCGGCAGCGCGGGCGGCTCCTTGTGCGAGGGCTCCCAGGAGATCGTGAACGCGATCCGGTCACCCGGGGCCACCGTGAAGTCCGCGTACGTGGTCAGCGCCTTGCCGTAGGTCTCCGCCGAGGTGTCGAACCACACCGAGTCGGGGCCCGCGACGGCGACCGTACGGCCGTCGTGCTTGTGCACCCAGGGGACGACACGGCCGTAGGAGAACCGCATCCGCAGCACCGAGCGCATCGGCACCCGGCCGGTGACGCCCTCGACGATGCGGATCAGCTGGGGCGCGCCGTCACGCGGGGGCATGAAGTCGGTGACCCGGACCGTGCCGCGCGGGGTGTCCCACTCGGACTCCAGGATCAGTGAGTCGCCCCGGTAGGTGCGGCGCGCCGCGGTCGGCGGCTGGGAGTCGGCCGCGTGCGCCGGGCCGAGCCGCCAGAAGCCGTGTTCCTCGGTGCCCAGCAGACCGGCGAAGATGGCATGCGAGTCGAAGCGGGGCAGGCACAGCCAGTCGACTGTGCCGTCCCGGCAGACCAGGGCAGCGGTCTGCATGTCTCCGATGAGTGCGTAGTCTTCGATGCGCCCGGCCACGTGCAACTCCAGTCGAACGGCCACGTCACCCCCCAGGCAAACGGGGGGCTGTCGCTAGTGCGGTCAAGGGGGGTTGTTGTTGTGCGTCGTTGAGCGGTGAAGCAAAGCAGCCCGCCCTGCCCGGAGGCAAAACGACAGTCATAGCTCAACGAACTGCCAAGCTCTCGTTGTTCCGGGAGTTACGGGCGGGGGTGTGCCGTCTTCTCCGGCCGGGCTCGGCAGCGAGTGTCCGAGCAGGATACGACGCACGTAGATGATCTGCGTGCCGCTCCGGGCAACCTGTGTGGGCCGAACGGGTGAGCCCTGGGTGAAAAGCCGGTAAGGGAGGCTCCATGTCCGTGCCGACCTGTGTACGGAACGTGGCCGGAAGCCATCTCTCCGCGGCGCTGATACCCTGGTAGCCCGTGGACCGGTGGGCGTGAATCCCCCGAACCGCAGCGACGGCACCACCCCGGAAACTCCAGGACGGCAGCCGTACCGCACGACAGACCGCGACCACGGGAGCCCCCTCTTGGCCATGCCGCCGAAATCTACGACGACCAAGCACATCTTCGTCACCGGGGGTGTCGCCTCCTCGCTCGGCAAGGGCCTGACGGCCTCCAGCCTGGGCATGCTGCTCAAGGCCCGGGGCCTGCGCGTCGTGATGCAGAAGCTCGACCCGTACCTGAACGTCGACCCGGGCACGATGAACCCCTTCCAGCACGGTGAGGTGTTCGTCACCAACGACGGTGCCGAGACAGACCTGGACATCGGCCACTACGAGCGTTTCCTTGACCGCGACCTGGACGGCTCCGCCAACGTCACCACGGGTCAGGTCTACTCCACGGTGATCGCCAAGGAACGGCGTGGCGAGTACCTGGGCGACACCGTCCAGGTCATCCCGCACATCACCAACGAGATCAAGCACCGCATCCGCCGCATGGCCACCGACGAGGTCGACGTCGTCATCACCGAGGTGGGCGGCACGGTCGGCGACATCGAGTCGCTGCCCTTCCTGGAGACCGTCCGCCAGGTCCGGCACGAGGTCGGCCGTGACAACGTCTTCGTGGTGCACATCTCGCTCCTGCCGTACATCGGTCCCTCCGGCGAGCTGAAGACCAAGCCCACCCAGCACTCCGTGGCCGCCCTGCGGAACATCGGCATCCAGCCGGACGCGATCGTGCTGCGCTGCGACCGCGAGGTCCCCACCGCCATCAAGCGCAAGATCTCGCTCATGTGCGACGTCGACGAGGCCGCCGTCGTGGCCTGCCCGGACGCCCGCTCGATCTACGACATCCCGAAGACCGTGCACGGCGAGGGCCTGGACGCCTACGTCGTCCGCAAGCTGGACCTGCCGTTCCGGGACGTGGACTGGCGGACCTGGGACGACCTGCTCGACCGCGTCCACAACCCCGACCACGAGATCACCCTCGCGCTGGTCGGCAAGTACATCGACCTGCCCGACGCCTACCTCTCGGTCACCGAGGCGCTGCGCGCCGGCGGCTTCGCCAACAAGGCCCGTGTGAAGATCAAGTGGGTGACGTCGGACGACTGCCGGACCCCGGCCGGCGCGGCGGCCCAGCTCGCCGACGTCGACGGCATCTGCATCCCGGGCGGCTTCGGCGACCGCGGTGTGCTCGGCAAGGTCGGCGCCATCCGCTACGCCCGCGAGAACCGGATCCCGCTGCTCGGCCTCTGCCTGGGCCTGCAGTGCATCGTGATCGAGGCCGCGCGCAACCTGGCCGGCATCCCGGACGCCAACTCCACCGAGTTCGACTCGGCCACCGGCCACCCGGTCATCTCCACCATGGCCGAGCAGCTGGACATCGTCGCCGGCGAGGGCGACATGGGCGGCACCATGCGCCTGGGCATGTACCCGGCCAAGCTGGCCGAGGGTTCCATCGTGCGCGAGGTCTACGACGGCAAGGAGTACGTCGAGGAGCGCCACCGGCACCGCTACGAGGTCAACAACGCCTACCGCGCGGAGCTGGAGAAGAAGGCCGGCATCCAGTTCTCCGGCACCTCCCCGGACGGCAAGCTCGTCGAGTACGTCGAGTACCCGCGCGACGTCCACCCCTACCTGGTCGCCACCCAGGCCCACCCGGAGCTGCGCTCCCGCCCGACCCGCCCGCACCCGCTCTTCGCGGGCCTGGTGAAGGCGGCCGTCGCGCGTCAGCAGGCCGAGGGCGAGCAGGCGAATTCGAAGTAACACACCAGTTGTACGGTGGCCGGGGTGCATACCTTCAAAGGGTGGGCACCCCGGTTTCATCTGTGCACTTCGAAGGGCGGCAGGGCATGACGATCAAGGACACCCCCGAGGAGTGGGAGATCCGCGCGACGGAGACCCCCTTCGTGGGCAACAAGACCTCCGTCCGCACGGACGAGGTCGTCATGCCCGACGGCTCGGTGGTCCGCCGCGACTACCAGGTCCACCCCGGCTCGGTCGCGATCCTGGCCCTCGACGAGGAGGACCGGGTGCTGCTCATCCGCCAGTACCGGCACCCGGTCCGGCAGAAGCTCTGGGAGATCCCGGCCGGCCTGCTCGACGTCCCCGGCGAGAACCCGCTGCACGCCGCCCAGCGCGAGCTGTACGAGGAGGCGCACGTCAAGGCCGAGGACTGGCGGGTGCTGACCGACCTGTACACCACCCCCGGCGGCTGCGACGAGGCGGTACGGATCTTCCTCGCCCGTGATCTCTCGGAGGCCGAGGGGGAGCGCTTCGAGACGGAGCACGAGGAGATCGACCTGGAGTACGCGCGCGTGCCGGTCGACGAGTTGGTGCGTCTTGTGCTCGCCGGCGACCTGCACAACAACTGCCTCGTGACAGGCGTCCTCTCGCTGGTCGCCGCCCGCACCGGCGACGGCCTCGACGCGCTGCGCCCGGCCGACGCGCCCTGGCCGGCCCGGCCCTTCGAGTCCTGAACCCTCCCGTCCGAGTCCTGAACCCACCCTCCGGGTGTACCGGTGTGACCATCGCCTGATCCGATCGGGCGATGTGCCCGCCGTGCTCCGCCGGGAAGGTCCGCGCACGTGAACTAGGCTCGATGCGATTGAGCCGAAACGCCCGAACCGGAGCCCCGGCGGGCCTGCGTGTGCGGTGGGACGGGAGTGTGGCCCGTGACGGATCAGGCGGTGGACACAGGCGGCGTACGGCGGTCGGCGCCCGCGGCCACGGACGACCGGTTCCTGGGCCGTACAAGGGAGTTGAAGGAGCTGCGCGCCGACATCGAGCGCGCGGGCCTGGACACCATCGCCGGCCGCAAGGCCCCCCGTGCCCGGGTGCTGCTGATCGCCGGCAGGCCCGGCTCCGGCCGCACCGCCCTCGCCGCGGAACTCGTCCGGCAGGTCGCCGCCGGCTACCCCGACGGCGTGTTGCGCGCCCGCCTCGCCGAGCCCGACGGCACCCCGGTCCCCGTCGAGCGCACCGCCCGCGACCTCCTCACCGCCCTGCGGCTGCCCACCCCGCCCGGCGCCGCCGCGGACGACCTCACCCACGCCCTGCGCACGGCCCTCGCGGGGCGCCGGATGCTGCTCCTCCTCGACGACGCGCCCGGCGCCGAGGAGGTCGACGTCCTGCTCCCCGACAGCCCGGACTGCCTGGCCGTCGCCGTCTCCGGCGGCCCGCTCACCGGGATCGCGGACGTCCGCCCGTGCACCCTGGGCGGCCTCGACACCAAGTCGGCCGTGGAACTGCTCAGCCGGTACACCGGGTCGGTCCGCATCACCGTCGACCCCCGGTCCGCCGAGTCGCTGGTCGAGGTGTGCCAGGCCCAACCCGCCGCGCTGGCCCTGGCCGGCGGCTGGCTCGCCGCCCGCCCCCAGGCCGCCGTCTCCGACCTCGCCAAACGGCTGCACGCGGAGCCGGACGACGGTACGGCGCTGGCCCGGGTCTTCCGGTTCGTGCACGAACAGCTGCCGGACCGGTCCGCGCGGATACTGCGCCTCCTCAGCCTGGCCCCGGCCGGCCTGGCCGACCCGCACACCGCCTCGGCCCTGGCCGGCTGCTCGGTCGACACCGCCCGCACCACCCTGGACGAGCTGGTCCGCCTCGGCCTGCTGCACACCGTGGGCTCCCCGCTGCCCCAGTACGAGGTCCCCGGCTGCCTGCACCCGCTGCTCCTGCTGCTCGCCGAGAGCCACGAGCGGGCCGGCGAGCTCCAGCTGGCCCGCGCCCGGATGCTGGAGCGCACGGTACGGCTGCTGCAGTCCTGCAGGGCGATCACCGAGACCGACAACCCGCAGGCCCGCGAGAAGCTCCAGGCCCTGCCGCGCGAGCTGCGCTTCCCGACCCCCAGGGCCGCCGCGCAGTGGCTGCGCGTCCGGCGCCCGGCCCTGCTGGCCGCCGCCCGCGCGGCGGTCGCCGACGGCGAGCTCGACACGCTGGCCCGCCGCCTGATGGCGCAGCTGGTCAAGGCCATGGTGGCGCACCTCGGCACCCAGGCCGCGGCCCCCGACCTGTACGGCATCCACGGGCTCGTCCTCGATGTCGCCCGGCGCCGGGACCTGCCCCGGGAGCAGGCCGCGGCGCTGCTGAACCTCGGCGACCTGGACGCGCAGACCGGGCGGACGGCGGATGCGCTGGTGCGGTATCGGTCTGCTTTGGACGCCGGACGCAGGGCAAATGACCCGTACGCGACCGGTCGCGCAATGGAATCCGTAGGCGGCACCTACCAGGAGATGGGGGACTACGACCGGGCCGCCGACTGGTTCGGCCGGGCCCTCGCCGAGCGCCTGGCCCGGGGCGAGCGTGCCGAGGCCGCCCGGCTCTACGGCCGTATCGCCGGCGCGCACACCTACGCGGGCCGCTACGGCGAGGCGCTGCGGGCGTGGCGGGCGGCCGTTTCCGGCCACCGCAAGAACGGTGATGTGCCCGCGCAGGCAAGGGCGTTGAGCGAGCTGGCCCGGGTCCAGGAGTACGCGGGACGGCCCGAGGAGTCGCTGCGCACCTGCCAGGAGGCGGTGGAGTGGGCGCGCCGCGCCGAGGACACCCGGCTCCAGGCCGCGCTCCAGCTGCGACTCGCCGACACGCTGGAGCGCCTCGGCGACTCCACCGCCGCGAGCCTGCACCGCTCGGCCGCCGAGCGCATGCTGGGGGAGGAGCCACCGGACCTCTTCGGCCCCTCGGACCCCGACTCCGAGCCGGAACACGGCCCTAACGCCTACGAAATCCGTAGTGCATCCGGCGAAGATTGATGCAATGAAAGGCTAGACAGTCGGAACGCCTTCATTAAACTGGCTCTGCCGCCGGTTCTTCCGCGGTGTCTCCTGGTATGCCGCCGCATGCCGGGTATGCGTGTCTATGCCCCCACACCCTCTGAGCCAAGGACCGTGATCGACGTGAAGGTCGGCATCCCCCGCGAGGTCAAGAACAACGAGTTCCGGGTGGCCATCACCCCGGCCGGCGTGCACGAGCTCGTGCGCCACGGCCACCAGGTCGTCATCGAGCGCGGCGCAGGTCTCGGCTCCTCGATCCCGGACGACGAGTACGTCGCCGCCGGCGCCGCGATCCTGGACACCGCCGACGAGGTGTGGGCCACCGCCGACCTGCTGCTGAAGGTCAAGGAGCCGATCGCGGAGGAGTACCACCGCCTCCGCAAGGACCAGACCCTCTTCACCTACCTGCACCTGGCCGCGTCCAAGGAGTGCACGGACGCCCTCCTGGAGTCCGGCACCACGGCGATCGCCTACGAGACCGTCGAGCTGCCCAGCCGCGCGCTCCCGCTGCTCGCGCCCATGTCCGAGGTCGCGGGCCGGCTCGCCCCGCAGGTCGGCGCCTACCACCTGATGCGCGCCGCCGGCGGCCGTGGCGTCCTGCCCGGCGGTGTCCCGGGTGTGCTGCCCGCGAAGGCCGTCGTCATCGGCGGCGGCGTCTCCGGCTGGAACGCCGTGCAGATCGCCATCGGCATGGGCTTCGACGTGACCCTGCTCGACCGCGACATCAACAAGCTGCGCGAGGCCGACCGGATCTTCGGCACCAAGGTCAAGGCCGTCATGTCCAACGCCTTCGAGCTGGAGAAGGCCTGCCTGGAGGCCGACCTCGTGGTCGGCGCGGTGCTCATCCCGGGCGCCAAGGCCCCGAAGCTCGTCACCAACGAGCTGGTCTCCCGCATGAAGCCGGGAAGTGTCCTTGTCGACATCGCGATCGACCAGGGCGGCTGCTTCGAGGACTCCCGCCCCACCACGCACGCCGAGCCGACCTTCAAGGTCCACGAGTCGGTCTTCTACTGCGTCGCCAACATGCCCGGCGCGGTGCCCAACACCTCCACCTACGCGCTCACCAACGCCACGCTCCCGTACATCGTCTCGCTCGCGGACAACGGCTGGGTCGAGGCGCTGCGCCGCGACGCCGCGCTCGCCAAGGGCCTCAACACCCATGACGGCAAGGTCGTCTACAAGGAGGTCGCCGAGGCGCACGGCCTGGAACACGTGGACCTCGACACGCTCATCGGCTGAGCCGGCCCGGACGGGCAAGTCACCTTTTCGTAAAGGCGATACGTCAACAAGCCGCGTCAATCGCGCACATCCGGCCGGACCTTGCCCGACAAGGTCCGGCCGGATGTGTGTATGGTCACTTTGCGACTTGCGGTCAACTCGCCTCGAACGTAACCCTTCGACCGATTCGCACACCGGTGAAACCTGCTGTGCGACGGCCGTACGCCCTTGACAGCGGGATGTTTCATTGCCGACACATCCTGCCGGGTCCGGCGGATTGTGTTGCTGCGAACGCCCGACACGCCATAGAGTCGCCAACCGTCGGCATAGTGCCACGCTGACCTGTCTAGAAGTTTCCTGGTCACCAAGGAGGTAAGACGACTTGTGAATGAGTCGACATTTTCTCCCGGGGGTGGTCAACCAGGAATGCCGGTACGGGACCAGGGTCCCGCGGGGTTCGAGGCTGTCGGCTCCGTCGCGGTGCGTACCTTCGCAGCAGCCCGGACTCCGCTGACCACGAGGACAGCACACCAGAGCATGGATGGCCATCACGTGAACGCCATGGCCGGCGACGGAAGTGGCGCGCCCCACAACCAATTCGCCGACTACGACGAACTGCCCGACGGGCACTTCTACGACCCCGACGCCGAGTACGAGCCCGATCCGGAGTACGCGGCCACGCTCGCGCCCGACGCGGCCCGCCAGCGCCGCGAGCGCGTCGGCCCGACCGGCCGCCCGCTGCCGTACTTCCCGATCCCGGGCCCGGTGACCAGTCACGGCCCCGCGACGATCATCGCGATGTGCAACCAGAAGGGCGGCGTCGGCAAGACCACGTCGACCATCAACCTGGGTGCCGCGCTCGCGGAGTACGGCCGGCGGGTGCTGCTCGTGGACTTCGACCCGCAGGGCGCGCTGTCGGTCGGTCTCGGCGTCAACCCGATGGAGCTCGACCTCACCGTCTACAACCTGCTCATGGAGCGGGGCATGGCGGCCGACGAGGTCCTCCTGAAGACCGCGGTCCCCAACATGGACCTGCTGCCCTCCAACATCGACCTGTCGGCCGCCGAGGTCCAGCTGGTCTCCGAGGTCGCCCGCGAGTCGACGCTGCAGCGCGCCCTGAAGCCGCTGATGCCCGACTACGACTACATCGTGATCGACTGTCAGCCCTCGCTCGGCCTGCTCACGGTCAACGCGCTGACGGCCGCTCACAAGGTGATCGTGCCGCTGGAGTGCGAGTTCTTCGCCCTGCGTGGTGTGGCCCTGCTGACCGAGACCATCGAGAAGGTCCAGGAGCGGCTCAACCCGGAGCTGGAGCTCGACGGCATCCTCGCCACGATGTACGACTCGCGCACGGTCCACAGCCGTGAGGTGCTGGCCCGTGTGGTCGAGGCGTTCGACGACCACGTCTACCACACGGTCATCGGCCGCACGGTCCGCTTCCCGGAGACCACGGTCGCCGGCGAGCCGATCACCACGTACGCCTCCAACTCCGTCGGTGCCGCCGCCTATCGCCAGCTCGCCAGGGAGGTGCTCGCCCGGTGTCACGCCGAGTGAGTCTGCCCGGGGCCGACGAACTGTTCCGTACGACCGGGGGGATGGCGCTGCAGCCGTCCACCCCCAGGCGCCCGGCCAACGGCGAGGCCCGGGTGCCGGCTCCCGCGACTCCCGTGGGGGAGAACGACGACACGGCGGCCGAGGCCGCGGACGACGCGCCGCACGCGGTGCCCGTGCAGGGCGGCGACGGCGAGGGCGCGGAGCACGTGGCGGCGGAGGCCGAGCCGGCGGACGCCGGGGAGTCCCGCAACCGCGTGGCGTCGGCCACGGTGGCGCCGTCCGGGCCGCGCCGGCCGGGGCCGCAGGAAGGTTCTGGCGCCGACGCCCAGGCCCAGCCGCGCAAGCGCGGGGGCAGGGCGCCCGCCCGGCGGCCCAGCGGGCGGGAGCGGCACGACGAGAAGATCACCGTGTACGTCTCCGCCGAGGAGCTGATGGACCTGGAGCACGCCCGTCTCGTGCTCCGGGGCGAGCACGGACTGGCCGTGGACCGGGGCAGGATCGTCCGCGAGGCGGTCGCCGTGGTCCTCGCTGACCTGGAGTCCCGCGGGGACGCGAGCATCCTCGTACGACGGCTGCGCGGGCGGTAGGGGGCAGTTAGCTCGATCGTGTGATGGTCGGCTTGTGGGCTTGCGGTGGTCTGGGCTGTTCGGGCTACGGTGATCGTGCGATCTGGGACGCCGAGTATGGCGCCAGCGTGCGGGGCCCCCGTTCCACCGGTGTGATGGTTCGGGGCCTCCCCGTCGCCTCTGGCCGTGCTCATATGGCCAGGTCGTGAGGGAACTGGCCTCCCGGGATCGGACCACGCACGGGATGCGTGTCGCCGTACTGGGGTTGAGTACGCCGGGGACCAGTGCGCCCAAGACCGTTCGGGGCGTGCGGCTGAGTACACCTACTCGGTCCATAGGGACGGTAGCCTGCGGGGGCTATGACCTCGTCTGATGTTCCCGCCGCCCCCTCCAGCGCGACTGCCGGTCGTCGGCGTGCGCTGGGGCGGGGGCCGGGGGCCGTACCGGCTCCGGAGCCTGAGCTGCCCGAGCCCGAGGTGGCCCTCGCACCACCTACGGACCCGCGCTTTGCCCCCGACGGCGTCTTCAAGGTCCGGCTCGCCAACTTCGAGGGGCCCTTCGACCTGCTCCTCCAGCTGATCTCCAAGCACAAGCTGGACGTCACCGAGGTCGCGCTCTCCAAGGTGACCGACGAGTTCATGGCGCACATCCGGGCCATGGGGCCGGACTGGGACCTGGACCAGACGACCGAGTTCCTCGTCGTCGCCGCCACGCTGCTCGACCTGAAGGCCGCCCGGCTGCTGCCCGCCGCCGAGGTCGAGGACGAGGCCGACCTCGCGTTGCTGGAAGCCCGGGACCTGCTGTTCGCGCGACTGCTGCAGTACCGGGCGTACAAACAGATCGCCGACATCTTCAACCGGCGCCTGGACGACGAGGCCCGCCGCTGGCCCCGTACGGTAGGCCTGGAGCCGCACCTCGCCGAGCTGCTGCCCGAGGTCGTCATCAGCATCGGTCCTGAGGGGTTCGCCAAGCTCGCGGTCAAGGCGATGCAGCCAAAGCCCAAGCCGCAGGTGTACGTCGACCACATCCACGCCCCGCTGGTCAGTGTGCAGGAGCAGGCCGGGATCGTGGTGGCGCGGCTGCGCGAGCTGGGGGAGGCCAGCTTCCGGGTGCTCGTCGAGGACACCGACAGCACGCTCACCGTCGTCGCCCGTTTCCTGGCGCTCCTGGAGCTGTACCGGGAGAAGGCCGTCGCCCTCGACCAGGAGACCGCCCTCGGGGACCTGATCGTGCGGTGGACCGGCGGGGACGGGGGGACCCAGCCGACGGTGACCGACGAATTCGACCGGCCGCCCGAGCCGCCCAAGGAGGAGAAGGCGTGAGTGAGGAGACCACGGAGCTGCCGGCGGGGCTGCGGCCCGTCGCCGAGCTCGACCTCAAGCCGGCCCTGGAGGCGGTGCTCATGGTCGTGGACGAGCCGGCCACCGCCGAGCACCTGTCCAAGCTCCTGGAGCGGCCGAAGCAGACGATCACGAAGGCGCTGCGGGCGCTGGCCGAGGAGTACACCGCGCAGGGCCGCGGCTTCGAGCTGCGGTTCGTCGCGGGAGGCTGGCGCTTCTACACGCGCGGCGAGTACGCGCCCGCCGTCGAGCGGCTGGTCCTGGAGGGGCAGACCGCCCGGCTGACCCAGGCCGCCCTGGAGACCCTCGCGGTCGTCGCGTACCGCCAGCCGGTGAGCCGCAGCCGGGTCTCCGTCGTACGCGGGGTCAACTGCGACGGTGTGATGCGCACCCTGCTCCAGCGCGGTCTGGTCGAGGAGGCGGGCGCGGAACCCGAAACAGGTGCGATCCTGTACAGGACGACGAACTACTTCCTGGAGCGGATGGGCCTGCGCGGCCTGGACGAGCTCCCGGAGCTCGCGCCCTTCCTCCCGGAGGCCGAGGCGATCGAGGCCGAGACCCAGGAGGGCGTGCCGTCGTTCGATCCGGACGCTCCGGATTCCGAGGACGCAGACGACAAGACGGAACTTTGATGCGAAGCAGCAGCGGCAGGAACAGCAGCGGAAACAACGGCGGGAGCCGTGGTGGCAACAGCGGCGGCCGCGGCGGGAGCAGCGGTGGCCGCGGTAACTACCGCGGCGCCGGAAACGCCCGCGACGACAAGCAGGGGGCCGGCCGGCCGAAGAAGCCGCGCCCGGAGGAGCGGCGCTACGACGTAGGCCCGGGCGCCACCCAGGACGGCCCGAAGTCGGGCCGTGGCGCCTCGGCGCGCGGCGGCGCCAAGGGCGGGCCCCGGCAGAGCCAGGGCACGGGCCGCGGCCGGACGGCTCCGGCGAGCTCCCGTGAGTACGACGCCCGCGCCGAGGAGCGCAACCGGGAGCGGTACGCCGGCAAGAAGGACGTGAAGCTCCCCAAGACCTTCCCGGGCGCCGAGCAGGAGGGCGAGCGGCTCCAGAAGGTCCTCGCCCGCGCGGGCTACGGCTCCCGGCGCGCCTGCGAGGAGCTGATCGAGCAGGCTCGCGTCGAGGTGAACGGCGAGATCGTCCTGGAGCAGGGCAAGCGCGTCGACCCGGAGAAGGACGAGGTCCGCGTCGACGGGCTGACCGTCGCCACGCAGTCGTACCAGTTCTTCTCGCTGAACAAGCCGGCCGGTGTCGTCTCGACCATGGAGGACCCGGACGGCCGGCAGTGCCTCGGCGACTACGTCACCAACCGGGAGACCCGGCTCTTCCACGTGGGGCGCCTGGACACCGAGACCGAGGGCGTCATCCTGCTCACCAACCACGGCGAGCTGGCGCACCGGCTGACCCACCCCAAGTACGGCGTGAAGAAGACCTACCTCGCGCACATCGTGGGCCCCATCCCGCGCGACCTCGGCAAGAAGCTCAAGGACGGCATCCAGCTGGAGGACGGGTACGCGCGCGCGGACCACTTCCGGGTCGTCGAGCAGACCGGCAAGAACTACCTCGTCGAGGTCACCCTGCACGAGGGGCGCAAGCACATCGTGCGGCGCATGCTGGCGGAGGCCGGGTTCCCGGTCGACAAGCTGGTGCGGGTCGCCTTCGGGCCCATCACCCTCGGCGACCAGAAATCGGGCTGGCTGCGCCGTCTGTCCAACACCGAGGTCGGGATGCTCATGAAGGAAGTCGACCTCTAGACCCTACGAACCCCGTACAGGGGTGTGTGCGGCTTTCTGGCGGCCGGTTCCGGGCATCCCGGGACCGGCCGCCGCCGTATCCGTCAGCGGGGCTCCGGTGGTCCCTGAGGGATTGCGCGGTCCCGGCGGATTTCTTTATAGTCGCGGAGACTATTACTCGCACCGATCATCGAGGGGGGTGGACGGGCGCATGCAGGGCTACGACAAGTACGCCTTCGAACCCTTCGCCGTCACCGTCGACCTCGCCGTCCTCACCCTCCGCGCCGGAGCCCTGCACGTGCTGCTCGTCGAGCGCGGGCAGGAGCCGTACGCCGGACAGTGGGCGCTGCCCGGCGGCTTCCTGCTGCCGCGGGAGTCGGCCGAGACGGCGGCCCGGCGGGAACTCGCCGAGGAGACCGGACTGTCGGACGTGTCCGGACTGCATCTGGAGCAACTGCGCACCTACAGCGGGCCCGACCGGGACCCGAGGATGCGGGTCGTCTCTGTCGCCTTCACGGCGCTGCTGCCCGACGCCCCCGAGCCGCACGGTGGCGGGGACGCGGCCCAGGCGCGCTGGCTGCCGTACGACCCGGGCCGGCCGCTCGCCTTCGACCACGACCGGATCCTGGCCGACGCCCACGAACGGGTCGGCGCCAAGCTGGAGTACAGCTGTCTTGCCACCGCCTTCTGCCCGCCCGAGTTCACGCTCGGCGAGCTGCAGCACGTCTACGAGACCGTGTGGGGCGTCGCGCTGGACCGCCCCAACTTCCGCCGCAAGGTGCTCGCCACCCCCAACTTCGTCGAACCCGTCCCCGGCGCCGCCCGGCTGACCGGCGGCCGCGGCAAACCGGCCGCCCTCTACCGCGCGGGCACCGCCACCGCGCTGCACCCGCCCCTGCTCCGCCCGTCCCGGGAAGGACGCCCCGCATGACCACGAACATCGGCGACAAGCGCGCCGCCACCGGCTCCCTGATCGGCCTCGCCCTCGGGGACGCGCTCGGCTTCCCCACCGAGTTCAACGACGTGCCCTCCATCCTCGCCAAGTCCGGACCGTGGCGGGAGATGGCGCTGCCGAGCCCGGCCGTCGTCTCCGACGACACCCAGATGACCCTCGCCGTGGGACACGCGATGCGCACCGCGATGGACCGCGGAGTACTCGCGCCCGAGCACCTGGAACGGCCGCTGCGCGACGAGTTCGTGGCCTGGTACGAGTCGCCGGACAACAACCGGGCGCCGGGCAACACCTGTCTGCGTGCGTGCGCGCTCCTGAAGGACGAGGACCGCGCCTGGCAGGACGCCAGCCAGATCGACTCCAAGGGCTGCGGCGCCAACATGCGGGTCGCGCCCCTCGGACTCGCGCCCGGCCTGAGCGACGAACAGCGCGCGGGGGCCGCCCAGTTGCAGGCCGCGCTCACCCACGGCCACCCCACCGCCCTGGCCGCCTCCGACCTCACCGCGCGCGCCGTGCACCTGCTCGCGCAGGGAGCCGAACCGGACGGGCTCGTCGGGCAGTTGCGGTCGTACGCCCACGAGAACCGCACCCGCTACCACCACACCTGGCTCGGCGACCTGTGGACGCGCAGCCAGGACGCGACCCCCGAGGAGTTCACGGCGCGCGGCTGGGACGAGTGCCTGGAGATCCTCGACCGGCTCCAGGAGGCCGTGCGGACCGCCTCGCCGGAGGCCGACCCGTGCCTGGCCACCGGTGCCGGCTGGATCGCCGAGGAGGCCCTGGCCACCGGTCTGCTCTGCTTCCTGCTCTTCCCCGGCGAGCCGCTGCTCGCCCTGCGCCGGGCCGCCTGTTCCTCCGGCGACTCGGACTCGATCGCCTGCCTCACCGGCGCCTTCGCGGGCGCGTCGCAGGGCGCGGACGCCTGGCCGACGCAGTGGGCCGACCGGATCGAGTACGGCGGCGACCTGCTCACCCTGGGCGCGCTCTGGGACGCCTGAGTGCGGTGCGCCACGGCGTCCGGACGGACCTCCTCACCCGTTGTCGGGCACGCGCGCGTGGAGGCCGACGTCGAGCGGCTGCACGTGCTGCTCGACGAGGCGTGGAACGGTTCAGCGCTGCCCGACGCGGCCGGTGCGCACGACGCCCTGCACGACCTGGTGATCCGCGTGCGTCCGGAGGGCTGAGTCCCGGCGGGTCCGGAAGAGGAAGTCGGCCACGCGCGCGTGGTCCGGTTCCGCCGGGAGCGGGGTGCCGTGCAGGGCCCGCTCGGTCTCCGCGGCGAGCCGGGCCATCCGGGACTCGACCTCCGGCCAGGAGACCTCGCCCCGCTTCACCGCCAGGAACTCCGCGCGCCGGTCGCCGACGTCGATCGTCAGCTCGCCGGTGCGCAGCAGGTCGCGGGCGCTCGTCAGGAGCCGCAGCAGGTGCATCGCGTGCTTCCAGCGCGGGGCGCCGTGCGTCCGGACGTCCGCGTCGAGCTTCCGGCGCTGGCCGAGGGCGTAGCGGGTGAACGTGTCGTAGGCGCGCCGGGAGAGGAAGGCGTCGCGCAGCGCGAGGAGTTCGCGGCCCGTCTCGTCGATGTGCTCGACCAGGGGCGAGTGCAGGCACTCCAGGATGTTCGGATTGGCCCGCAGCGCCAGCTCGCAGAACCGCTCCAGCTCCCAGGAGAACCGCTCCTCGCCCGGCCCCTCGGCATGCGTGGGCGGCTTCTCGAAACCCCAGAACAGCGGAGTGGGGGCGAGGAACACACCCCGGCGGTCGGTGTCGCTGCCCTCGGTGGCCAGGCCGAAGGCCCGCGACCCCATGACACAGGCGTAGATGGTGTGGTCGCGTACCAGGTCCTCGGGCTGCATGCCCGGGAGCGTACGTGGCCGGTCAGCCCAGGGTGATCGAATTTCCGCTCACCGTGATCGACTCGGCCGGCAGCGGCCTCGTCGCCGGGCCGTGAGCGACCGAGCCGTCGGCGATGTGGAACTTGCTGCCGTGGCAGGGGCAGTCGATGGTGCCGTCCGCCACCTTGGCCACGGTGCAGCCCATGTGGGTGCAGATCGCCGAGAAGGCCTTGAACTCGCCCTTCGCCGGCTGGGTCACCACGATCTTCTGGTCCTTGAAGATCGTGCCGCCGCCCTCCGGGATCTCACTCGTCTGCGCCAGCGCACTCCCGGCGGCCGCGCTCGCGGACCCGGAGGCGGACGAACCGGCGGTGGGCGACGCCGCGGAGGCGGTGGGCGTCTCGGACGAGGTGGGCGTCGCGGTCGAGCTGGAGGAGCCGTTGCCGTTGTTGTTGCCGCAGCCCACGCAGGTCGCGGCGAGCGCCGCGGTACCCGTCGCGAGCATGGTGCGCCGAGTGGAGCCCTCGGTCATGTCGTCACCCCGAACGTGCGGAAGAACCAGAATGCGGACGTCAGCCAGACGAGCGTGAGCACGGCGAACACCAGCCCACCGACGATCGGCAGCAGCCAGCCAGGGAGTCGCTCCCAACGGAGCAGCAGCATCTTGGCACTGAAAACGCCGAAGAAGAAGCAACCCAGGATGGAGTGCCACAAAACGCGTGTTTCGTACGTCTGATAGCCCAACGCGTACAGGCAGTGCACCGCCACGGGGACGGCGACCAGGAAGGCGATCCGCCCCGACCAGCGGTGCAGGCCCGAGGCCCAGCGTGGTCCCGGCAGCTTCCCGTACAGCATCAGCGCGGAGACCAGCTGGACGAGCGCGAAGAAGAGCGCGATCGAGGCCAGCCACGTCTTCCCGGCGAATGTGCTGCTGAAGGCGCCGAGGCCGAAGACGGCCCCGGTCGGGTGGTGGACCCTGCCGTACACGCCGAGGGCGACCGCGACCGCGCCGGCCACCAGGACGGGGACGAGATAGCGGGCGGGGTTCGGGCTTCGGCGGTTCGGCTCGGGCGGCGGCCAGCTCTGGGTGGCGGCGTTCGGGTCGACGCTCATGTCGGCTCCCTCGGGTCACGGCCGGATGTCAGGGGAGGACCGGGTTCGCCGTCAGCGGCTGTCCGTCGACCGTCACGGCGCCGGTCTCCGGGTCGATGCGGGGTGCGGACGACGGTGTGCCTTCACGGTCGACGATGCCGACCTGGCGGCCGTCGGCGAGTACGATCCAGCCGCCGTCGACCTTCGCTCCGCGCACGGTCGCCGTGGCCCGGTACAGCCCCGACCCCTTGACGGCCTTCCGGGCGGTGAAGGCGTAGTGGCCGCCGTCCAGGTCGACGGCCCCGCGGATGCGGCTGCCGTCCCGCAGCGTCCCGGTCAGCGCGGCGCCGTGGCCGCCGGTCAGCCGCATGCCGCCGTCGGGCCGCACCCGGCCCTTGAGCCAGGACTCCTTGCTGCGCCCGTCGCAGAAGTACGCGATCGCCCTCCCGTCGCGGACCGAGACGGCGACGGAGGACGAGTCGTCGTCGCTGCGGCCGGCGTAGGAGGCGTCGGCGATCTTCGACGGCGACGGCGACGGCGACGGTGACGGCGACGGGGCCGGGGCTGGGGACGCCGTGCTGCTCGTCGGCGTCGGAGCCGGTGGCTTCTCCTGGTACGACGACGAGGCGTTCCTCGTCCCCGCCGTCGCGTCGAGCGCCAGCGTGAGCAGGCCGAGCAGCAGACCCGCGAGCAGGGTCAGCAACGGACCGGGACGTTTCATGGCGGACCTCCCCCGAGGCGGGTCTGGCTGCCATCAGAACGGACCCGCAGGCCCGACGTAAAGAGGCGCACAGGGGTGTTTCACCCCAAGTAGCGGAATTGGGTCATACGCGTGACATTGGGGCCATGGCAGGCAATGACCTTGAAAACATACTCGGCAGCCTCCTCGGTGACGACGACGAGGCCGCCGGGAGGCTGACCACGCTGATCGGCGCGATGAGCCACGGCCAGGGCGGCAGCTCGCTCGGCGGGCTCCTGGAGACCCTCGCGAAGTCGGCTCCGGCCGTCCGCAAGGACTAAAGGACCAGGGGCTGTCCGGCGGGTCATGCCGCAGACGCGGGGTCTGGCACGCCCTCCCCCGGAGGGGGTATCCCCAGCGGCGTTGTCGCCGCCCGCCGACGTCCCCCGGCCTCCGGCCGGGAGGTACCCCCACGAGCCCGCTCACCTCGGCTGATCAGTCACCGCTGCGTTCCTGCGACCTGATCCGCCGGACAGCCCCTGGGCGGCGTCTCAGCGGGCGGGCACGACGCACGGGACCGGCGGCGGCCTGACTAGGCTGGACGGACCAAGAGACCGACGTCAGAACAGGAGCGGTGCCGTGGCGGTACGAGCGGTCCGGGGGGCCGTCCAGCTGGAGCGGGACGATGCCGGTCACATGGACCAGCAGGTCGGAGCGCTGCTCACGGCCATCCTGGAGCGGAACGGCCTGACCGCGGACGACCTGATCAGCATCTGGTTCACGGCCACCCCGGACCTGCACAGCGACTTCCCGGCCGCCGCCGCGCGCAAGCTCGGCATCGTCGACGTGCCGCTGATCTGCGCCCAGGAGCTGGACATCGCGGGCGCCATGCCCCGCGTCGTACGGATACTCGCGCACATCGAGTCCGACCGGCCCCGCGCCGACATCAACCACGTCTACCTCGGCGCCGCGGCCGCCCTGCGCAAGGACATCGCCCAGTGAGAACCGCGCTCGTCATCGGTACCGGTCTCATCGGTACGTCCGCCGCGCTCGCCCTCGCCCAGCGGGGCGTCGTCGTGCACCTCGCCGACCACGATCCCGAGCAGGCCCGTACCGCGGCCGCGCTCGGCGCCGGCACCGACGAGGCGCCCGAGGGCCCGGTCGACCTGGCCATCGTCGCCGCCCCGCCCGCCCATGTCGCCGCCGTCCTCGCGGACGCGATGAGCAGGGGCCTGGCCCGCGGCTACGCCGACGTGGCCAGCGTCAAGGGCGGCCCGCGCCGGGAACTGGAGGCGAAGGGCCTGGACCTGTCGTCGTACATCGGGACGCATCCCATGTCGGGCCGGGAGAAGTCCGGACCGCTGGCGGCCACCGCCGACCTCTTCGAGGGCCGGCCCTGGGTGCTCACCCCGACCCGGGACACCGACACCGAGGTGCTCAACCTCGCCCTGGAACTGGTCTCGCACTGCCGGGCCCTGCCGGTCGTCATGGACGCCGACGCCCACGACCGCGCCGTCGCCCTGGTCTCCCACATGCCCCACCTGGTCTCCAGCATGGTCGCCGCCCGCCTGGAGCACGCCGACGAGTCGGCCGTACGGCTGTGCGGACAGGGCATCCGGGACGTCACCCGGATCGCCGCCTCCGACCCCCGGATGTGGATCGACATCCTCTCCGCGAACCCCGGCCCGGTCGCCGACCTGCTCGCCGACGTCTCCGCCGACCTCGACGAGACGGTCGGCGCCCTGCGCGCCCTGCAGTCCTCGGACGAGGCCAAGCGGCGGGCGGGCGGGGCCGGCATCGAGGACGTGCTGCGCCGCGGCAACGCCGGCCAGGTGCGGGTACCCGGCAAGCACGGCTCGGCGCCGCGGGTGTACGAGGTCGTGGCGGTGCTCATCGACGACCAGCCCGGTCAGCTGGCCCGGATCTTCGCGGACGCCGGGGCGGCCGGGGTCAACATCGAGGACGTGCGGATCGAGCACGCGACCGGTCAGCAGGCCGGTCACGTCCAGCTCTGGGTGGAGCCGAAGGCGGTGCCCGTGCTCACGTCGGCGCTGCGGGACCGGGGCTGGGCGCTGCGCCAGTAGCGCTGAAAACGGCGGTCCCGGGGGCCGGTAACCTTGTGCGGGGGCGCACCGCCGCCCGCACCCCACCCACCACCCTGCACCCGGAAGGTGTCCACCCGTGGAAAACGGCGCCGTAAAGCCCGTGATTGTCGCGATCGACGGCCCCTCGGGCACCGGCAAGTCGAGCACGTCCAAGGCCGTGGCCGAGCAGCTCGGCCTGAGCTACCTGGACACCGGCGCCCAGTACCGGGCCATCACCTGGTGGATGGTGAACAGCGGCATCGACCTCACCGACCCGACCGCGATCGCCGCGGTCGCCGGCAAGCCGGAGATCGTCTCGGGGACCGACCCGGTCAAGCCGACGATCACCGTCGACGGCGTGGACGTCTCCGGCCCGATCCGCACCGAGGAGGTCACCTCCAAGGTCAGCGCGGTCAGCGCGGTACCGGAGGTGCGGACCAGGATCAGCGAGCTGCAGCGGTCGCTGGCCCGTGCCGCCGCGCACGGCATCGTCGTCGAGGGCCGCGACATCGGTACGACCGTGCTGCCCGACGCCGACCTGAAAGTCTTCCTCACCGCCTCCCCGGAGGCCCGCGCGGCCCGCCGCAGCGGCGAGCTGAAGGGCGCCGACGTCAACGCCACGCGCGAGGCCCTGGTCAAGCGGGACGCCGCCGACTCCACCCGCAAGACCTCGCCGCTCGCCAAGGCCGGCGACGCGGTCGAGGTGGACACCACCGAGCTGACGCTGGCCCAGGTCATCGAGTGCGTCGTCACCCTCGTCGAGGAGAAGCGGGCCGGGAAGTGAGCCTTCCGTCGCAGCGCGGCGCCGAGACCGGGCGCCGCATCGGGGTCGGCCTGATGTACGGGCTGTGGAAGCCACGCGTGCTCGGCGCCTGGAAGGTACCGGCGCAGGGCCCGGCGATCCTCGCCGTGAACCACTCCCACAACATCGACGGCCCCATGGTCATGGGCGTGGCGCCCCGGCCGACGCACTTCCTCATCAAGAAGGAGGCGTTCGTCGGCCCGCTCGACCCGTTCCTGACCCGGATCGGGCAGCTGAAGGTGGACCGCCGGTCCACCGACCGCACGGCGGTCACCCGGGCGCTCGGCGTCCTGGAGGCCGGGGGAGTGCTCGGCATATTCCCCGAGGGCAGCCGCGGCGACGGCGACTTCGCCGCGCTCCGCGCGGGCCTCGCCTACTTCGCGGTGCGCTCCGGTGCGCCGATCGTCCCGGTGGCCGTGCTGGGAAGTTCCGAGCGGCGCGGACGGTTGGTCAAGGGGCTGCCCCCGCTGCGCTCCCGCGTCGACGTCGTCTTCGGCGACCCCTTCGAGGCGGGCGACGGCACAGGCCGGCGCACCCGCAAGGCCCTGGACGAGGCCACCGAGCGCATCCAGAAGCAGCTCGCCGGCCACCTGGAAAACGCCAGGCGTCTGACCGGACGCTAAGCGACACTGAGTAGTGGATCAGCCCTTTTTACGGCTGGTCCACCGATCACCACGATGAACGACGAGGTACGGACTTCATGAACGACCACATCCAGCCCGGCGACTCGGCTGAGCACGAGTACGACCACGGGGCGCTCGGTGACACCGAGTACGCGGAGTTCATGGAGCTCGCCGCCGAAGAGGGCTTCGACATCGAGGACGTCGAGGGCGCCATCGAGGCGGCCGGTCACGGCCCGCTGCCCGTCCTCGCCGTCGTGGGCCGCCCCAACGTCGGCAAGTCGACTCTGGTCAACCGCATCATCGGCCGCCGCGAGGCCGTCGTCGAGGACAAGCCCGGTGTCACCCGGGACCGCGTGACGTACGAGGCCGAGTGGGCCGGCCGCCGCTTCAAGGTCGTCGACACCGGCGGCTGGGAGCAGGACGTCCTCGGCATCGACGCCTCCGTGGCCGCCCAGGCCGAGTACGCGATCGAGGCGGCCGACGCGGTCGTCTTCGTCGTCGACGCCAAGGTCGGCGCGACCGACACCGACGAGGCGGTCGTACGCCTGCTGCGCAAGGCCGGCAAGCCGGTCGTGCTGGCCGCCAACAAGGTCGACGGCCCGAGCGGCGAGGCCGACGCGGCCTACCTCTGGTCCCTCGGCCTCGGCGAGCCGCACCCGGTCTCCGCCCTGCACGGCCGCGGCACCGGCGACATGCTGGACGCCGTCCTGGAGGCGCTGCCCGAGGCGCCCGAGCAGACCTTCGGCGGCCCCGGCGTCGGCGGCCCCCGCCGGATCGCCCTCATCGGCCGCCCGAACGTCGGCAAGTCCTCCCTCCTCAACAAGGTGGCGGGCGAGGAGCGCGTCGTCGTCAACGAGATCGCCGGCACCACCCGCGACCCGGTCGACGAGCTGATCGAACTCGGCGGGGTGACCTGGAAGTTCGTCGACACCGCCGGCATCCGCAAGCGCGTCCACCTCCAGCAGGGCGCCGACTACTACGCCTCGCTGCGCACCGCGGCCGCCGTCGAGAAGGCCGAGCTCGCGGTCATCCTGCTCGACGCCTCAGAGAACATCTCGGTGCAGGACCAGCGGATCGTCACCATGGCCGTCGAGGCGGGCCGCGCGGTCGTCCTCGCCTTCAACAAGTGGGACACCCTCGACGAGGAGCGTCGCTACTACCTGGAGCGCGAGATCGAGACCGAGCTCGGCCAGGTCGCCTGGGCACCCCGGGTCAACGTCTCGGCCCGCACCGGTCGGCACATGGAGAAGCTGGTCCCCGCGATCGAGACCGCCCTCGCCGGCTGGGAGACCCGCGTCCCCACCGGCCGCCTCAACGCCTTCCTCGGCGAGCTGGTCTCGGCCCACCCGCACCCGGTCCGGGGCGGCAAGCAGCCGCGCATCCTGTTCGGCACCCAGGCCGGCACCAAGCCGCCGCGGTTCGTTCTGTTCGCCTCCGGCTTCATCGAGGCGGGCTACCGCCGCTTCATCGAACGCCGGCTGCGCGAGGAGTTCGGCTTCGAGGGCACGCCGATCCATATCTCCGTGCGGGTGCGCGAGAAGCGCGGCGCGAAGAAGAAGTAGGGACACAGGGGAGAGGGGGGGGGCCCCCCCCCCCGGGGCCCCCCCCCCCCCCCGGGCCCCCCCCCCCCCCCCGCCGCCCCGGGCGCCCCCCCACCCCTCTGGGGGGGGGGGGGGGCGGGGGGGGGGGGGGGGTTGTTGGGGGGGGGCCCGGGGGGGGGGGGCCCCCCCCGGGGGGGGGCCCCCCCCCCTCTCCCCTGTGTCACATCCCCCGGCGCGGAGCCGGCGGCAGCGCCACCGGGACGGGCGCCATCCCGGCCTCCTGGGCCCTCCCGAGCGTCCCGATCCGCTGCCACTGCGGCGGCTGCGGCTGCCCGCCGCCGCTCCGGGCGCTGTAGGCACCCGCGCTGTACGCGCTGTACGAGTTCCCTCCGTACGAGCCCAGACCGTGGGTGCCGGTACTGAACGGGGCGTTCCCGAAGGCGACGAACCCCAGGGACTCCTCCCCGCTGCGATCACCCGGCAGCGTACGGAAGGCCTTGACCCACTCCGTGTACAGCGAGTCGTAGATCGGCGTGGCCGAGAGCCCGCCCTGGGCCTCCTGAGACACCCGAGCAGCGGGAACGGCGGAGAAGGACGGCCGATGGTGAGGAAGGTCGTATGCGTGCACGTATGTCCAAACGACCAGGTCTTCAAAGAGATGCGGCCCTGAGGCGCCCCTTTAGAGGCACGGGGAACTGCGCGACCAGCCACGGACTACCCGCAGCCGCTCACGCACCGCAGCTCCCACCCCCCGTGGGCGCCCCTCAAACCCCCGCAAGCGGCAACGCCGCCGCCACCAGCTTCCCGTTCGCCGCCGCCTTGTCGATCGCGTCGCGCAGCAGGTCCTCCCGGGGCTGCCGCCCGATCGACCCCACCGGCGCCGCGAACATCAGCACCTGCTGGTGCTTGTTGGCGGCCGCCCGCCACCCGTCGGTCACCTGCAGCGGCTGATGCGCCTGCCACCAGGCCACCGGCTGCCCGCCCGCCGGCCCCGGCTGCAGCACCGCGTGCAGCTGACCCACCGCCAGCAGCACCGACCACCCGTGCAGCACCGGCGGCACGGCCGTCAGCTCCGGCACCGGCATGAAGCCCTGCTCGATGAGGAGCGGCAGGAAGTCGTCGCCCACCCCGTCCGTGCCGGGCCGCACGATCGGCGAGGTCGGCTCCACCACCAGCGCGGGGTGCAACTCCCCGGCGATCAGCACGAGTCCGCTGGTCACCCCGAGCACCGCCTGCTCGGGCACGGCCTTCTGCGACCCGCCGCCGGGCGCGCCGTCGCCGCTGATGGAGCGGACCGCGCCCTGCAGCTGCTCCTCGGTGACCTGGACGACCTGCGAGGGCAGGCAGGTGGCGTGGGCGAAGGCGAGGACGGCGGTCTCGTCGCCGATGAACAGGACGGTGCTGGTGCGCTCCTGTTCGGAGTCGCCCGGGGTACGGCAGGACGTGCAGTCGTAACTGCCAGGGGCGTTGTCTCCGGCGAGCAGCCGGTCGGCTTCTTCGTCGCCGATCTCGGCGCGTACCTCGTCGCTGACGTCGAGCATGCGCGGCACGGTGGCTCCCTCGGGATGCGGTACGTGAAGGCCCGGGTGGCTCCCGGTCCGTGAGCCCCCGCGGTCGTGGGCTCATGAAGAAGACAACGGGCGATCTGTGGTGGGGGTCACGCATTGGGGGGATCGGGATCGAACCATCCACTGCACAGGGTCACTCCTCGTGCGGAATCCGGCACTCCCCGTCAACTCTTCGCAAGCCAAAGGAGTTTGACGCGGTGAAGTGAATCACAGATCCGTCGAACCCGTGGTCGACAAATCATGAAATCCTGGAATGTAGTGGGTGGCCGAAAATCGCCGCTACCCAAGGTAACACTGAACTGGCCTGGCCTGACGGGGAGTTGGTTGATTTCGGGCGTTCCCGATCTCTAGATTCCTCCGCCGTGTGCAGCGAGCACCGCTCGGGTACGTCCGCCGGCCGGCACCAGGCAGAGCACCACCGCAGTACCGGCCGCGGCGGACGGGGCGAGCGCGAGGAACCGCGTCCATTGCGCGGGGACCGCGTCCCGCCTGGGGGACCCCGGGTATGTGGAGAGGGAAATACATGTCCGAGTGTGCCGATACCACCCGTGAGACCGCCGCGAACAAGAACGGCTCCCGCAAGGGCCGTACGACGGCCGCCCTGGCCGGAGCGGCGCTGCTCGCCCCGCTGGGCCTGCTGGCAGCCGCCGGCAACGCCGCGGCGGCGGACAACGGAGTGTGGGACCGCATCGCCCAGTGCGAGAGCGGCGGCAACTGGCACATCAACACCGGCAACGGCTACTACGGCGGACTCCAGTTCTCCGCCTCCACCTGGCGCGCGTACGGCGGCTCCGCCTACGCGGCGACGGCCGACCAGGCCTCCAGGGAAGCGCAGATAGCCGTCGCCACCAAGGTCCAGCACGCCCAGGGCTGGGGCGCGTGGCCGGTCTGCTCGGCGCGGGCCGGGGCTACCGGTTCGGCGCCCGAGAGCGCCTCGGTGACCACGAAGAGCAGCACGGAGTCGGCGACGAAGTCGTCGACCACGTCGACCACCCGGAAGTCGGCCCCCGCGGCGAAGGCGCCGCAGCGCTCGACGGCCGGCACCGGCCGCACCTCGGCCAAGGGCGACTACACCGTCCGCGAGGGGGACACCCTGAGCCAGATCGCGGAGCGGCACGGCACCACCTGGCAGCGCCTCTACGCCGCCAACGAGGCCGTCATCGGCGACGACCCGAACCTCATCGTGCCCGGGCAGCGCCTCGCGCTCTGACGCGGAACCCTGCCCCGCACCCCGCACCGCCCTGCCCCGCCCGGTCCGACCGGGCGGGGCACGGTGCGTTTTGCAGGGGCATGTACATGATCCGAATGGGGGCGCGTGCCCGTATGCGAGGGCGATTCACGTGCGGACGGCACGCTCCGAGTTCACGTTGCCGCAACCCCGGTCCTGCCCGCGCGGTACGGGGGTTCTGTGCCGAACCGGTGAATCTCTTATGCGGTGTCAGCTTCGGTGCGGGCCGCCGGAATCGGAATGGAATGCGCGTGCCGGAGTGCCCCGGATCCCGGTGTCCGGTTCTTTCCGGCGGTTTTTCGGAAGACCCTACCGGCATCGGGGAATTGCGCTCGAATGCGCCGGGAAGACGCATGGAACCGCTCGAACGTGTGACGGAGTTCGATCGAAACGCGTGTCGTGATTCTGTGACAGAAGCGTGACCGGGTACGGACGCGGGACTTCGGCTTCCGTCTGTGCCGGAAGCGGCCTAGCGTGGGCCGCATGGCACCGGACACCGCTCCGCCGACGGAGCCCCAGGACAGCCCGCAAGGGTACGTAGGCCGCGACGCGGGCGACGCGGAACGGCTCGCCCGCCAGCGGGGATGGACCACGGTGCGCTCGCTGCCGCCGGGCGCGATCATCACCATGGAGTACCGGATGGGGCGGCTCAACTTCGAGGTACGGGACGGCGTCGTGGCACGCGCCTGGAAGGGCTGACCGTACGACGGCGAAGGCCCCGGTTCCCGCACTGCGGGAACCGGGGCCTTCGCCGTGCCGGGGCCGGTGGTGCGTACCGGGACCCCGCTGTCGCGTCCGTACGGCCGTCAGCCGCCCGTCAGCGGGCGGGCCGCCTGGGCGGCGGTGCCGCGCGGCTGCCGCTCGGGGTGCTGCGGGCGCCGGCTGCCCGCCGGGGTCACCGGGGTGCGCTCCGAGCGGGCCGTGTGCGGACCGGGTGCCAGGTGGATCGGGGCCCTGGGCGGGCGGGCCAGGGAGACCGGCTCGGGCTCCGGCTTGAGGACCACGGGCACCGGGACCGGCGCGGGCACCGTGCTGCCGCGGCGGGCGCGCCAGCGGTCGCGCAGGTCGAAGAGCCAGGTCTCGGCGCGGGCGATGAACGGCTCGCACCACGGCAGCGCCAGCAGGATCAGCAGCCCCGCCGCCCAGCCCAGCAACACGTCGCTCAGCCAGTGCGTACCGAGGTAGACGGTGGACATGCCGACGCCGAGGGAGGTGACCGCCGAGGCGGCGGAGAGCCAGCGGCGGGCTCTCGGGGTGGAGGCCAGATATGCCAGAATTCCCCAGGTCACCACCGCGTTGGCGGTGTGTCCGCTGGGGAATATATCGCCGCCCAGGCCCATCTCGTTCGAGCCGATGACGGTTGCGTAGTGCGGTCCGAGGCGCCCCATGCCGAGCTTGGCGGCGCCGACCGTGATGTTGAGCAGCAGCAGCGAGGCACCGAGCGTGAGCAGCGGGCGCAGGGTGTGCTGCCGCCATGAGCGCCAGCCCAGCCAGGCCGCGACCATCACGGCGGTCGGGCCGCGCTGGCCGAGGACCACGTAGTAGTCGACGAACCAGTGGATTCCCGACCACTGCTGGTACGGCCGGAAGAACATGACCTGCCAGTCGAGCCGGACCAGCCAGGACGTGATCACGACGGCCCACACGATCGCCAGGTAGAAGGCGAGGGTCGCGGTGAACAACACGACCCGGTGCCGGCTCATCTTCGGCACATCAATGTGGGCCGGCCGTTCCGGCTCACGGTCCAGCCTGGCGAACACCCGGTCCAGACGGGTGAGGTTTCGTTCGGTACGCACCCAATCGACGTTACAGCGAGTGAGCTCTGTTCCCGGTCGAAACAGCGGCTTTGTGATGACGATGTGATGTGGGAAACCTCTCAGGAGGCCTCCGAATTCTAAGGATTCCGTAATCCTCGGCGGGTGCGCCCTTCAATTCCTTTGATCATGCCGGGTCGCCGTTTTATGGCACTTATGAATTCGTTAACCAAAGCATGGGGTGGAATTCTCCCGCTGCTCATCGAGGTCACCGAAATGATCATGGGGGCCCGGAGCCGTTCAGCCAGAACGCGCCATAGACCGCCGAGGCCACCGCCACACCCGCCGTGACCAGCACCGATCTGCTGGTGCGCAGCCGGGCGAGGGCCCGGGCGAGCGGCAGCAGCACCGGGAAGGCCGGCATCAGCAGCCGCGGCTTGGATCCGAAGTAGCTCGACGCGCAGAGCGCGAGGGCGAGGACGACACCTGTGTAGACCAGCAGGGGAAGCGGCTGCCGCTGGCGGACGCCGGTCACGTAGAGCCACAGCAGCAGGCCGACGCCGAGGATCAAACCCGCTCCGGCCGCAGCGGACGGAAATGACGTGAACTTGTCGGCGGCGAAGCGTGCGAACGCATAGCCGCCGTCGAAGCCGTTACGCCAGCCCGCCTGGACGTCCAGGTAGCCGAGCGGGCCCCGGCCGGTGCGGTGGCCGACCCACAGGACATAGGCGGCGGTGCCGAGGGGGGCGAGGAGCATGCCGAGGGCGCGGCGCCAGGCGGGGGCGCTGGGGGTGGTGACATGGGGAGCGCGTGTTGCGTGCGGTGCGCTGGTTGCCTGCGGGGCACGCCGGGCGCGGGCGGCGCTGGGCGCTTCGGGGGCGCGTTCGTCGAGATGCGCGCCGCCCGGCTGATCCGTACCACCGTCCCGCGCGCCCCTGCCACGATCCCGCACGAACGAGACCACGCCCGCGGCCCACACCGCCGCCACCACGGCGAGCCCCACCGGCCGGGTCAGCCCCGCCAGCGCGGCCAGCACCCCGGCGCCCACCCAGCGGCCGGTCAGCACGGCGTACAGCGACCACGCGGCCAGCGCCGTGAACAGCGACTCGCTGTACGCCATCGACTGCACGATCCCGACGGGCAGCACGGCCCACAGCAACACGGCGCAGACCCCCACCCGCCGGCCGTGCACGAGATCCGTGACCGCGAAGACCCCCCAGGCCGCGGCGAGCGAGGCGAGCAGGCTCACCGTGAAGCCGGCGTCGGCGTACGACAGGGGCGCGAACGAGTGCAGCAGACGCTCCAGCCAGGGCAGCAGCGGGAAGAAGGCCAGGTTCGAGTGGACGTCGCCGTTCGGCAGCCGCACCTCGTAGCCGTACCCCAGTTCGGCGACCCGCGTGTACCACAGCGAGTCCCAGCGCGCCGTCAACAAGGTGTAGGCGCTCCTGCCGCGGGCCGCGCTCCACCCGGCCAGCACGACCAGTCCGAGGGCGCGTACGGCCGCGTACCCGAGCAGGGCCGGCGCCGCCCGGCGCAGGGCGGGGGCGCGCGGTGCCGCCGGGGAAGTCTCAAGATCGGTCACGGGCTCGATTATCGACGGGGCGCGGAACCGCGAGGTGCGCGCGGGCGTGGTGCGGGGCGAGGGCAGTGGCGTACGCCACACGAGTTCTCCGGAGCGTGTGAGAGGTCCGCCACGTGCCCCCGTAACGAACTCGCGTACGCTGACGTGTCACTCGCGTTCGTATGCGCGGGCCGGAGACCCCGCTCCTCTCCGGCCGTACGACGGGGAGTCCCCACCCCGCCTGTCCGCCGCACGCGAGGGACCATCTGGGAGGTACGTACATGTCCGGGACGACCACGGCCGCCGTACGACCCCGCCGTCGTGCGGTGTCCGGGGCCGGTGCCGGTGCCAACCGCTGGGTCGTCCTCGTCGTCCTCTGCGTCAGCCTGCTGCTGGTCGCCCTCGACGGCACCGTGCTGCACGTCGCGGTACCCGCTGTCACCGAGGACCTCAAGCCCGGGGCCATGGAGCTGCTCTGGATCGTCGACGTCTACCCGCTGGTCTGCGCCTCGCTGCTGATCCTGTTCGGCACGCTCGGCGACCGGGTGGGCCGGCGGCGGGTCCTCCTCCTCGGCTACACCCTGTTCGGCATCGCCTCCGCGGCGGCCGCCCTCGCGCCGAGCGCGGCGGCGCTGATCGGGGCCCGGGCGCTGCTCGGCGTCGGCGGTGCGATGATCATGCCGGCGACCCTCTCCATCCTTCGCCAGGTCTTCCCCGACCGTCGTGAGCGGGCCCTCGCCATCGGCATCTGGAGCGCGGTCGCCGCGGTCGGCGCGGCCGTCGGCCCCCTCCTCGGCGGCTTCCTCCTCGAACACTTCTGGTGGGGCTCCGTCTTCCTGGTGAACATCCCGCTGATGCTGGTCAGCCTTCCGGTGGGGCGTCTGCTCCTCCCCGAGTCCCGCGGTGACCGCGACGGCCCCTGGGACGTGGTCGGCGCGCTGATGGCGGCGGTCGGGCTGTTCGGCGTGGTGTTCGCGGTGAAGCGCCTGGGCGGCGGCGAGCCGGCGGGCAGTGCGCTGACGGTGGCACCGCTCGTGCTCGGCGCGCTGCTGCTGGTGTTCTTCGTACGACGGCAACGGCGGCGGGCGTTCCCGCTGGTGGACCTGAAGATGTTCGCGCGGCCGGCGTTCTCCACGGCGGTGGGCTGCATCGTGCTGGCGATGCTGGCGCTGGTGGGTCTCGAGCTGATCGCCGCGCAGTACCTGCAACTCGTCCTGGGCCTCTCGCCGTTGCAGACGGGGCTACGACTGCTGCCGCTGACGCTCGCCGCGATGGCGGCGGGGCTGGCCGGGGCGCGGATGCTCCGGCGCTTCGGGCCGCGCCGGATGGTGTGCTTCGGCTTCTGCCTGACCGCGGCGGCGGTGCTCACGCTGACGGCGATGGGCGGGGCCGACAACGCGGTCCTGCTGCTCGTCGGCTTCCTGCTGCTCGGCTTCGGTCTGGAGACCACGCTTTTCGGGGCGTACGAGTCGATGCTGAGCGAGGCGCCGGCGGCGCAGGCCGGCGGGGCGGCGGCGATCGGTGAGACGTCGTACCAGCTGGGCGCCGGGATCGGGATCGCGCTCCTCGGCAGCGTGATGAACGCGGCGTACGCGCCGGGGCTGGCCGGGGTGCCGGGGGTGCCGGCGTCGGCGTCGGCCGCGGCGGGGCATTCGCTGGGGGAGGCGTACGAGGTCGCCGGGCGGCTGGGCGGGGCGGCCGGGGCGGCGTTGCGGCGGGCGGCGCGGGATTCCTATGTGCACGGGTTGCATGTGACGTTGCTGGTGAGTGCGGGGCTGTTGTTGCTGGGGGCGGTGATGGCGCTGCGCCTGCCGCGCGCAATGCACTGCGAGGACACGGCCGCCGCGGTGGACCTCCCTGCCCCGCGCGAAGCCGAACGCTCCCGCGTGTCGGCGTAGCCCCTCCGGGGAGGGGGCCGACTGCGGGTGCGGGTCAGGGCCTTCTCCCACCCGCGCACCGCCCGTGCGGGTCGGGGGAGGGGCTTGCCGACCTGTGGGGGTGGTTCGTCGTTGGCGGGTGCGGGGGTTCCGTGTCTGTGGTGGAGACCGGTAGACGGCTGCCCGCGGTCGCCGATGGTGGGTGTGGTCCACGGGAGGGGTCTGCTTCTCAGGTGACCCGCACGGGTGGTGCGTGGGCGGGGGAGCAGGGAGACTGTGCCTAAGCTGGTGTAACTAGCGGTGCTAGTTTTGGGAGGGTTCTGATGTCCGCGTCCGTGAAGTTGCCTCCGTTCGATGCCGGTGACCCGCTCGGGATCGACGATCTTCTGGAGCCGGAGGATCTCGCCGTACGGGAGACCGTGCGGAGCTGGGCGGCGGACCGGGTGCTGCCGTTCGTCGCCGAGTGGTACGAGAGCGGGGAGCTGCCCGGCATCAGGGAGCTCGCGAAGGAGCTCGGGTCGATCGGGGCGCTCGGGATGTCGCTCAGCGGGTACGGGTGCGCCGGGGCGTCCGCCGTGCAGTACGGGCTCGCCTGCCTGGAGCTGGAGGCCGCCGACTCGGGCATCCGGTCGCTCGTGTCCGTGCAGGGGTCGCTCGCCATGTACGCGATCCACCGGTTCGGGAGTGAGGAACAGAAGTCGCGATGGCTGCCGGGCATGGCCGCCGGTGACGTCATCGGGTGCTTCGGGCTCACCGAGCCGGACCACGGGTCCGACCCCGCCGCCATGCGGACGTACGCCCGGCGCGACGCCGGCGGCGACTGGGTGCTCAGCGGGCGGAAGATGTGGATCACCAACGGGTCGGTGGCGGGCGTCGCCGTCGTGTGGGCGCAGACGGAGAACGGGATCCGCGGGTTCGTCGTGCCCACCGACACGCCGGGGTTCTCGGCGCCGGAGATCAGGCACAAGTGGTCGCTGCGGGCGAGTGTCACCAGCGAGCTGGTGATGGACGACGTACGGCTGCCCGCCGATGCCGTGCTGCCGGAGGTCACCGGGCTCAAGGGGCCGCTCAGCTGTCTGTCGCACGCCCGGTACGGGATCGTGTGGGGCGCCATGGGCGCGGCCCGCACCTGCTTCGAGACCGCCGTCGACTACGCGAAGTCGCGCGAGCAGTTCGGTCGGCCCATCGGCGGCTTCCAGCTCACCCAGGCCAAACTCGCCGACATGGCGGTCGAACTGCACAAGGGAATCCTGCTCGCCCATCACCTGGGGCGGCGGATGGATGCCGGCCGCCTGCGTCCCGAGCAGGTCAGCTTCGGCAAACTCAACAACGTACGGGAGGCGATCGAGATCTGCCGTACGGCGCGGACGATCCTGGGCGCCAACGGGATCTCCCTGGAATATCCCGTCATGCGGCACGCGACCAACCTCGAGTCGGTGCTCACCTACGAGGGCACCGTCGAGATGCACCAGCTGGTGCTGGGCAAGGCACTCACCGGGCTCGACGCCTTCCGGTGAACCCCGCGCGGGGGCAGGGCCGGTGAGCGGCCCTGCCTCAGCTCTGGTTGAAGAAGCCGTCCTCGCGGCGCCTGGCCGGCTCACCGCTGACGATCTCGGTGTTCGCGGGGGTCAGCAGGAAGACCCGGTTGGCGACCCGCTCGATCGTGCCGCGCAGGCCGAAGGTCAGCCCGGCCGCGAAGTCGACCACGCGCTTGGCGTCGCCCGGCTCCATGGCCGTGAGGTTCACGATGACCGGCACGCCCTCGCGGAACAGCTCGCCGATCGCGCGGGCGTCCCGGAAGCTGTCCGGGGTGACCGTGCCGATCCGGCGGCCCTTCTCCTCGGCGGTGTCCGTGGCCACCTTGACCCGGGGGTCGGTGACCCAGGCATCCCCGGGCTGCTCGGTCCCTTCGGAGTAGTCGTCGTCGTAGTAGCGCTCGTCATCGTTGTCGTCGACGAGGCCAAGCCAGGCACTCGCCTTGCGTACCGATCCCATGGACGCCTCCTCTCACAGCGGTCTTTCTTGCTTCCGCATCCCTATGGTCGTCCATGATGCGGATGTCGCGCCAAGTGGATAGACGCCGCACGGGGGGTTTGTGACGGTACTGGTGCAGAGCCAAAACGTCGAGAGCCCAGGTACCCCAAGGGCGGTAGCTCACACAGCTGCTGACTGAGAGTGAAATATGATTGTTCCTGGCGTCCGGGTGATGAACGGTGCGTCCGGGTGAACGGTGCGGGGCGGTCCGGGGTGGCTTCGGAGCGTCCTCCGGCCCTCGTCGGGCCGCCTTCGGGGCGGTCTGACGCACACTCAGGGGTCCTCGGCCGGCCCGGGTGCGGCGACGGGCGGCGTCAACCGGGGTGAGCGCCCGTCACCGTATACGGGTGCGCGGCGCCGGGACGCTCGCCTCGGGATTCACCTTGATCCTGTTTCCGTGACGTAAAACAAAAACATGATCGGGTGACCGCTGCCCGGAGAGGTTCGTTGGCCGGAACGCAGAACCATTTCTGCCCAGGTTCTGCACATCCATCAACTCGCCTCATGATTAAGGCACTTCCGTGCAAGCAGCCACCATTCGCACCAGGCTCCTGAGGATCCTGGTCCTGGCCCTCGCCGTCCTGCTGACGCTGCTCGGCGTCGCGGCGGCCGAGCAGATCTCCGCCTACCGCAACGCCTCCGCGACCGCGGACAACGCCCGGCTGGAGATCACGCTGCAGGGCCTGATCCACGAACTCCAGAAGGAACGCGGCCTCACCACCGGATACGTCGGCGGCATCAAGGAGTTCGCGGCCAAGCTGCCCGCGCAGCGCAAGGCCACCGACACCGCCCGGGACCGGCTCGACCAGGCGCTCCGCGGCCGTGGCGACAACGCCGCCGGCTCGGTGCGCGAGTCCCTGGGACGGCTTGACGGCCTCGCCGGCATCCGCAAGCACGCGGACGACCACACCGGCGTGGTGAAGGACACCTTCGACTACTTCACCACCACCATCACCGTCCTCGACCGGCTCGACCTCGGCATCGGCGACGTCCACGACGCCACCCTGCGCGACGCCTACCAGGCGCTGCAGATCCTCGGCAACGCCAAGGAGTTCACCGGCGAGGAGCGCGCCATCGTGCTCGGCTCGGTGCGCGCCGGGCAGTTCCAGGGCGACGACTACAGCCGGTTCATGGAGATCCGGGCCGGCCGCCTCGCCGCCCTCGACGCCTTCCCGCGCTCGGCCACCGACGCCCAGCAGCGCCGCCTGGACGCGGCCATGACCACCCCGGACGCCGAGCGCGCGCTGGCGTACGAGGACACCGCCGTCAAGGGCGGCGGGAAGCTGAAGTGGAACGACATCCCGCCCATGCAGTGGTGGGACGCGATGACCGCCACCATCAACGGGCTGCGGGACGTCCAGGTCTCGCTCGGCACCGACGTCGAGAACCGGGCCTCGGCCCTGGAGGGCACCGCCCAGCGCGACCTGCTGCTCTTCCTGCTGCTCGCCCTCGGCACCGTCGCCGCGCTCGGCGCGCTCGCCCTCGACTGCGTACGGTCCGTCTCCGCGCCGCTCGCCGAACTCGCCCAGCAGGCTCGCGAGGTCGCCGGGGAGAGGCTGCCGAAGGCCGTCGCCGCCGTCCAGGACGGCTCCTACGGCGAGCACCCCGAGCCGCCCGCCCCGCTCGCCGTCTCCGGCCGGGCCGGCGCCGAGGTCAAGGAGGTCGCCGAGGCCTTCGACCGGGTGCAGCGGGCCGCCTACGACCTGGCCACCGAGCAGGCCGTGCTGCGCCGCAACGCCACCGACTCGCTGGTCAGCCTGGGCCGCCGCAACCAGAACCTGGTGCGCCGCCAGATCAGCTTCATCAACCGGCTGGAGCACGAGGACGCCGACCCCGCCACCCTCGCCAACCTCTTCGAACTGGACCACCTCGCCACCCGGATGCGCCGCAACGCGGAGAGCCTGCTCGTCCTCGCCGGGGAGTCCAGCCCCCGCCCCTGGTCCACCCCGCTGTCCGTCACGGACGTCCTGCGCGCCTCCCTCGCGGAGGTCGAGGAGTACCGCCGGGTCACCCTGCGCCGGGTCGAGCCGGCCCATCTCACCGGCGCGGTCGTCGCCGAGATCGCCCACCTCCTCGCCGAGCTGATCGAGAACGCGCTCAGCTTCTCCCCGCCGGACTCGGACGTCGAGATCGAGGGCCGCCGCACCAGCGCCGGCTACCTGGTCGCCATCGTCGACCACGGCCTCGGCATGGACGCCCAGGCGATCGCCGAGGCCAACGTACGGCTCTCCGGCACCGCCAGCTTCATGGCCGAACCCACCCGGTTCCTCGGCCACTTCGTGGTCGGCGCGCTCGCCCGCAAGTGCGGGATCGAGGTACGGCTGGGGGAGGCGCCGGCCGCCGGAGTGGTGGCCAGGGTGCTCGTCCCGGCCAGCCTGCTCACCGAGGCCGCGGCAGCCCCGACGCAGCAGGCGGCCGCCGCCGTACCGGCCCCGCGCAAGGAGCCCGACGAGACGCAGCTCGTCTCCGTCGCCGCCGAGGCCGGGCCCGAACAGCCGCAGAAGAGGGGCGCCTCGGCCGCCCGGACCCGCAACGGGCTCGTGAAGCGGCCCCAGCGCAGCGCGATCTCGGAGGCCGTCAGCGAGACGGACCGGCCCAGCCGCCCCGCGCCCGCCGAGCGCACCCCCGACCGCAGCCCCGAGGAGGTCTCCGGAATGCTCGCCACCCTGCGCAGCGCGCACATGCGGGGCGGGATCAGCGTCGAGAAGGAGAAGCAGAAGGAGAAGCAGAAGCAGAAGCAGAAAGAAGAAGAACAGGGGCAGGCGCAGGCCCAGGCGTCCGAGGCGCGTACCGAGGAGGACGGCGAGTGACCACCGTCGGCACCCCCAACGACTCGCGGACCTTCAACTGGCTGCTCGCGAACTTCGTCAGGTCCACGGACGGGGTACGGGACGCGGTCGCCGTCTCCTCCGACGGGCTGCTGATCGCCGTCTCGGACGGGCTCGGGCGCACCGAGGCCGACCATCTGGCGGCGATCGTGTCGGGACTCTCGTCGCTCGCGCGCAGCGCGTCCAAGCGGTACAGCTTCGACGGGGTCAAGCTCATCATGATCGAGATGGGACGCGGCTTCCTGCTGGTCTCCGCGATCCGGGACGGCAGCTGTCTCGGCGTCCTCGCCGACTCCAGCGGCGAGCTGGGCCTCGTCGGCTACGAGATGGCGGTGCTCGCGGAACGGGCCGGTGACCTGCTGACCCCGACGCTCATCGCCGATCTGCGGCAGGCGTTGCCACGATGAGCGAGCGGGAGCCTGCCGAACCAGCCGAGGAGACGTCCTTCGTACGGCCGTTCATCATCACCGGCGGGCGGGCCGAGCCGCTCCAGACCGATCTGCGGCTGGAGACGCTGGTCGTGGCCGTGGGCGCGCCGGACGAGTCGCTCACGTTCGAACGCCGGCACATCGTGGCGGTGTGCGCGCAGCCGACCACGGTCGCCGAGGTGGCGCACCGGGTCGGCGTACCCCTCGGAGTCGCCAAGGTGCTGATCTCCGATCTCGTCGTCGCCGGGCAGCTCGCCTGCCGGCAACCCGCGGAGCTGCCGCTCCAGATGCTGGAAAGGATCAGGGACCATGTCCGGGCGCTCTGAGAAGGTCGTGCCGCTCGCCGTGAAGATCGTGGTGAGTGGAGGGCTGGGGGTCGGCAAGACGACGTTCATCGGGGCGATCTCGGAGATCGAGCCGCTGGACACGGAGGCGGCGATCACCCAGGTGTCGGTCGGCGTCGACTCGCTCGCCGGGGTCGAGTCCAAGACCACGACGACCGTGGCGCTCGACTTCGGCCGGATCACGCTGGATCCGGCCGTCGCGCTGTACCTGTTCGGGACGCCCGGCCAGGACCGGTTCTCGTTCCTGTGGGACGACCTGGTGGAGGGGGCGCTGGGCACGGTGGTCCTCGCGGACACCCGCCGGATCGAGGACTGCTTTCCCGCCGTCGACTACTTCGAGGCCCATGGGGCGCCCTTCGTCCTCGCCGTGAACCGCTTCGACGGAGCCGAGCGGTTCGAGCTGGAGGAGGTGCGGGAGGCGCTGGGCCTGGGGGCCGATGTGCCGGTGCTGGAGTGCGATGCGCGGGAGCGGGGGGCGGTGCGGGATGTACTGGGGGCGTTGATGGACCGGGTGATCGGGCAGCGGGTCGGGCCCGCGAAGAGGAGGGTGGCGGTGATGTCGCGGTAGGGGGTGGGGCGCGGGGGTGTGTGGCGGCCGCGGAATTCGCCGTGGCTGATCGCGCAGTTCCCCGCGCCCCTTTGGGGCGCGTGAATCCGGCGTCTGTTTCTGCGTGCAGAGTACGAGGGAGGGGGTGCGTGTGAAGGCGGAGGGAGAACGCGAAGAGTCCCCGCGGGTCGCGGGGCGCGCAGGGGGTCAGCTCAACAGGAACAGGACCACACTCGACCGAAGTCGATGTGGGAGCGCTTGACCAGCCACTGCTGCGGATGCATGGGCCAAGTGGAACAGGTCTCCGGTTTTCCGTCAACTGACCTGAGACGCGCCGCTCACACTCTGGACACCCTTGACAACGAGGGGAAACGGCACCGTAGAGTCGACGGACGGCCCTGCTGAGGGGCTCGGCCGTAAGAACGCCGTACACCGGCGTTCCGTGTGAAGGCACCCGCACCCCCGTGTGCGCGTCCACCGTGTTCGATTGATCCGCCACGGAGCCTTCGCATGTCTTCCGAAACCCTTGCCAGAACCGTTTCCGCTTCCGTCCCCGGCATACCCGGGCCCGAGGCCGTCCGATGAGGCCCCAGCTGGTGATCGTGGGAGCCGGGCCGCGGGGGACCGGACTCCTGGAGCGCATCGCCGCCAACGCACCCGAGCTGTACGCCGGTTCGGGTCTCGACATCCACATGGTCGACCCGCATCCGCCAGGCGCCGGGCGCATCTGGCGGGCCGCACAGTCGCCGCTGCTGTGGATGAACTCGCACGCCGAGGACGTCACCATGTTCACGGACGAGTCGGTGCGGATGGTCGGGCCGGTGCGGGAGGGGCCCACCCTGCACGAGTGGGCGGGCCTGGACGGCCGTACCTTCGCCGACCGGCAGATCCAGGGCCGCTATCTGCGCCACGTCCACGACCGCGCCGTCGCCGACCTCCCGGACGGCATCACCGTCCACCACCACCCGCGCCGGGCCCTGCGGGTCAGCGGACCGCGCGAAGGACGCCAGCAGGTCTGGCTGGAGGGCCGGCCGCGCCCGCTCCTCGCCGACCTCGTCGTCCTCGCCCTCGGCCACCTGGATGCCGAACTCGATCCGGAACAGGCTGCGTTGGCCGCGTACGCCGACGAGCACGGTCTGGTCCACCTGCCGCCCGACTTCACCGCCGACAGCGACCTGTCCGGGCTGCGGCCCGGCGAACCGGTGCTCGTGCGGGGCTTCGGGCTCGCCTTCGTCGACCTGATGGTGCTGCTCACGGAGGGGCGGGGCGGCCGCCACGACGGCGACACCTACGTGCCGTCCGGGCAGGAGCCGGTGCTGTACGTCGGGTCGCGGCGTGGCGTGCCGTACCACTCGAAGATCGGGTACGACTGGACCGGCGAACGCCCGCCGCTGCCCCGTTTCCTCGGCCCCGGCGAGATCGACGGACTGCTCGCCCGGCCCGGGGGCTTCGACTTCCGGCGGGACGTGTGGCCGCTGGTGGCGAAGGAGCTGGGCTTCGCCCACTACCACCGGCTGTTCACCGTCCATCCCGAGCGGACGGCCGTCGCCTGGCGGGACTTCGAGGAGAAGTACGCCGCCGCAGAGGGCGAGGCGGAAGTGCGGGCGCTGGTGGCGGCCGCCGTACCCGACCCGGCCGACCGGCTCGATCTCGCGGCGCTCGACCACCCGCTGGACGGGGTGCGGTACGGCTCGCACGAGGAGCTCCAGGAGGGGCTGCGCGGCTACATCGAGGCGGACCTGGGCCGCCGGCACGATCCCGAGTACAGCGCCGACCTGGCGGTGTTCCTCGGACTGCTCTCCGTGTACGGGCAATTGGTGCGGCTCGGCGACATCGGGTCCTGGTGGCACGGGTTCTTCAGCTACCTCGCCTCCGGGCCGCCCGGCCCCCGGCTGCGGCAGATGCTCGCGCTGTCCCGGGCCGGGGTGCTGCGGTTCGTCGGCGCCGGGATGACGGTGACGGCCGAGGACGGGGTGTTCCGGGCGTCCGCCGACACCGTGCCCGGGTTCTCCGTCGAGGCGCGGGCCCTGGTCGAGGCGCGGCTGCCCGAACCCACCGTGGGGCGGGCCCGGGACACCTTGCTGCGCGGGCTGCCCGCCGACGAGGCCGCCGAGACGGCCGACGGGCTGCTCAGGGTGGACCCCGCCGACGGGCGGATCCTCGACGGGGGCGGGCGGCCGCATCCGCGGCGGTTCGCGCTCGGGCCGTTCACGAACGGCCGTACGCCCGGCGCTTTCACCCGTCCGCGCACCGGAGGGCCCGCGTTCCGGCAGAACGACGCCACGGCCCGCGCCGCCCTCGCCTTCCTGGCCGACCTGGCGGGAGTCGTGTCATGAGCGGGCGTCACGGTCGGCGCCCGGCTGTCTCACAGGCTGTCTTACAGGGAGGTTCGTGGTGATGACCGGCTCGTACGGCCGGGGGCTGCTGCATCTGGCCGCCGCCGTGGATCAGGTCGGCGTGTTCGACGCGGAGCGCTATGTCGAGCTGGTGCGGCTGGCCGAGAGCGGGGGACTGGACTTCGTGACGCTCGACGACCGGTTCGGGTGGCCGGAGACCGACGCGCTCACCGTGCTGGCCCAGGTCGCCCCTGCCACCCGGCGGATCGGGCTGGTGCCGGTGACGACCGGTCCCGAGTCCGCCGTCGCCCACCTCGACCGGGTCAGCCGGGGCCGGGCCGGCCGGTGGAGCGAGGCTCCCGGACCCGCACCGGAGCAGCCGGTCCGGGTGGCCGACGCCACCGAGCCCGCCGCCCGGCAGGCCGCCGCCCGGTACGCGGACGTCGCCCTGGTGCGGGCCGCGAGCGCCGCGCAGGCCGCTGCCGTACGGGAGGAACTGCGGCAGCAGGCGGCGGAGTTCGGGCGGGAGCCGGAGGCCTTGCGGGTGCTGGTGAGTCTCGTGGTGGATCTGGGCGACGGGGAGCGCGCCGCCGAGCCGGGGCACGGTGGCGGCGGGCCCCGGCAGACCGTGCAGGGGCCGCTGTACCGGGGCGGCCCGGTGGATCTGGCGGAGCTGGTCGCCGGCTGGCACGGTGAGGGCGCCACCGACGGCTTCCACCTGGTCCCCGCCGAACCGCGCCGCGACCTGGAGCGGCTGGTCAACGGCACCGTGGCGCTCCTCCAGCACCGCGGTCTGTTCCGCACCTTCTACCCGGGCAGCACCCTGCGCGAGCACCTGGGCCTCGCCCGGCCCGCCGGGCAACTCGCGGCTCCGTGAAATACCTTGCGCATAGGAGAGACACGACATGAGTGACCACGAGGGCCACGGAAGGGCTGATCGTATGAACGCGGACGCGGCCGGGGACTGGAAGCGCTGGCACGAACACCGCGAGGAGACGGTGTCGGCGCCGTACGGGCCGCTCGCCCTGGTCGGCAGCCACTGGATCGAGGACCACCCGGACGGCAGGCTCCCGGCCGTCCCCGGCAGCTGGGCGGCCGACGGGGACGGCGTCGTGCTCACCGCGACGGCGGCCGACGGCCTCGCCCTGGACGGCGAGCCCTTCGCCGGCGAGGTCCGGCTCGCCGCCGACCCCGAACCGTCGGCCCGGGTCACGCTCGGCGCACGCCGGCTGGTCGTCCTGGTCCGCGAGGGCGTCTGGGGCATACGGGAGTACGACCCGGCCGCCGGGACCCGCCACGCCTTCCGGGGCATCGACGCCACCCCGTACGACCCGCGCTGGTCGGTGCCGGGGCGCTTCACGCCGTACGACGACGACCCGCGCACGGTCCGCGTCGGCACCGCGGACGGAGTGGAGCGCGCGCTCGTGCTCGCCGGGGAGCTCGGCTTCGCCGTGGCCGGCCAAGACCTGACGCTCCAGGTCGCCGAGCAGGCCGACGGCCGGCTGTGGGCGGTGTTCGCCGACACCACCAGCGGGGCCGGCAGCTTCCGGTTCAGGTTCCTCTATTCGGCCGCACCGGCCGCCGACGGCTCCACCACCGTCGACTTCAATCGGGCGCAGCTGCCGCAGTGCGCCTTCGCGGACCACTTCATCTGCCCGTTCCCGCCGCCGGGCAACACGCTGGACCTCGCGGTCGAGGCGGGCGAGCGGAAGCTCGCCTGAGGCATTCGACGGACATTCGACAGGGCGTCAACTCGCCCGGACCACGACAGGATCACACAAAGTCGGCATGGTTCGAACACGGTCGCACGGCCGAAAGGCACCCTTGCGGGTACCGGTCGTTCGCCCGAATACTCCCCCTCAGCGCTTGTCAGGGGCATTGCGTGTCCGAAATCCGGGCGCCGCCCACTGGCTGCGCCTCACGGGCCCCGACCCCACGCGGGCCCCCGACTTCCCCTGGGAGGGAACGAAAAGTGAGGATCAAGCGCACGACCCCCCGCAGCGGTATCACGAGACGGACCCGGCTGATCGCCGTGGGCACCGGCTTCCTGGCCGCGGCGGCGCTCGCCGTCCCCACCGCGAGCGCGAGTGACACCCACACCTTCAGCACCACCGAGCTGAAGGCCGTGAACAGCTCCGTCCTGAAGGCGGACGTCCCCGGCACCGCCTGGGCCGTGGACAGCAAGACCAACCGTGTCGTCGTCACCGTCGACTCCACGGTCTCCAAGGCCGAGATCGCCAAGATCAAGCGGCAGGCGGGCGTCAACTCCGGCGCGCTCACCATCAAGCACACCCCCGGCACCTTCAAGAAGCTGATCACCGGCGGCGACGCCATCTACGGCGGCGCCTACCGCTGCTCGCTCGGCTTCAACGTGCACAGCGGCAGCACGTACTACTTCCTGACCGCCGGGCACTGCGGCGAGGTGGCCTCGACCTGGTACAGCAACTCCGGTCACACCACGGTCCTGGGCACGAACGTCGGCTACAGCTTCCCGACGAACGACTTCGCGCTGGTGAAGTACACCAACACCTCGATCGCGCACCCGAGCGCGGTCGGCAGCCAGACCATCTCCAGCGCGGCCACGCCCAGCGTCGGGACGACGGTGTACCGCCGCGGTTCGACCACCGGCACGCACAGCGGCCGGGTCACCGCGCTCAACGCCACCGTCAACTACGGCAGTGGTGACATCGTCTACGGCATGATCCAGACCACGGTCTGCGCCGAGGGCGGCGACAGCGGCGGCCCGCTCTACGGCGGTTCCGTCGCCTACGGTCTGACCTCCGGCGGCAGCGGCGACTGCACCTCCGGCGGTACGACCTTCTTCCAGCCGGTCACCGAGGCGCTGAGCTACTACGGCGTGAGCGTCGGCTGACGACCCCTCGGATCGGCTTCCGGCCGGCTTCCGGCGAGCCCCCGTACGCAACCGGCGTACGGGGGCTCGCCCTTGTACGACCCCGGAGTTACCGTCGAAGGACCGTTGAAGTCAGTCACCCTCTGGGGGCCGGCATGGTCGAGGCGTTGGTGGCGGCCGGAGCCGCTCTCGTGTCCGTCGGAGCGGTCTACGCGCTGGCCGCGGCACGGGTCGTCAGACAGTACGAGCGAGGCGTGGTGTTCCGCCTCGGACGGCTGCGACCGGAGGTGCGCGAGCCCGGGTTCACCATGATCGTCCCGTTCGTGGACCGGCTCCAGAAGGTCAACATGCAGATCGTCACGATGCCGGTGCCCGCGCAGGAGGGCATCACCCGCGACAACGTGACCGTGCGCGTCGACGCGGTCGTCTACTTCAAGGTGACCGCGCCCGCCGAGGCGGTGGTCCGGGTCGAGGACTACCGGTTCGCGGTCTCGCAGATGGCGCAGACCTCGCTCAGGTCCATCATCGGCAAGAGCGAACTGGACGACCTGCTGTCGAATCGCGAGAAGCTCAACCAGGGCCTGGAGCTGATGATCGACAGCCCGGCCGTGGAGTGGGGCGTCACCATCGACCGCGTCGAGATCAAGGACGTCTCGCTGCCCGAGACCATGAAACGGTCCATGGCCCGGCAGGCCGAGGCGGACCGGGAGCGCCGGGCCCGCGTCATCAACGCCGACGCCGAACTGCAGGCATCCAAGAAGCTCGCGGAGGCGGCGAAGGAGATGTCGGAGCAGCCCGCCGCGCTCCAACTGCGCTTGCTGCAGACGGTGGTGGCGGTCGCCGCCGAGAAGAACTCGACGCTGGTGCTGCCGTTCCCGGTGGAGCTGCTGAGGTTCCTGGAGCGGGCCCAGCAGCAACTGCCCCCGGGGGGAGGGGCCGACGGTTCCGTCGGGTCGACGGGGGCGGATTCCGGCCAGGGGTAGCGGGGGGACTGCTGGGCGCGGACGTCACTGTCCGCCGTGCGTTGCTCACACGTGTTGTTTGCAGTGCGAATTCTCCGCGGGCGACCCCGGGCGACCCGGGGGCGACTGTGAACGGTCCGCACACGGGGGGCGCACAACATCCGCGCACACGAGACCTGCAGTCGACCTTGTGTGCTCCCTGTGGGGGTCGGAATAGTGGGCGGCCGTCAACCAGCCTTCCGGCTCCTGAGGTCCCCACAACCTTACGGGCCGACCCCCCACAGGAGGACATGAGTTGAAGCACCGACGCATACCCAGGCGCCGGGCGGCGCTCGCCGGCGCGGGTGTCGCAGCGCTGGCCGCCGCCGGAGTGACCTTCCAGAGTGCGAACGCGAGCGAGCCCGCCAGGACCGCCCTGCCCCAGATCCTGTCCGCCCCGGCGGCCGGAAAGCTCGCCTCGACGCTCACCGCCGACCTCGGCACCGACACGGCGGGCACCTACTACGACGCCCGGTCGAAGAACCTCGTCGTCAACGTGCTCGACGACACCGCGGCCAAGGCCGTCGAGGCGGCCGGGGCGAAGGCGAGACTCGTCGCCAACTCCCTCGCCGAACTCGACGGCGCACGCACCACCCTGAAGCAGGACGCGACCATCCCCGGCACCTCGTGGGCGACCGACCCGGTCGGCAACAAGGTCGTCGTCACCGCCGACAGGACGGTCACCGGGGCCGAACTGGCCAAACTCACCAAGGTCGTCGACGCACTCGGCGGCAAGGCCGAACTCCGGCACTCGAAGGGGGAGTACAAACCCTTCATCGCCGGCGGCGACGCCATCAGCGGGTCGGGCGGCCGCTGCTCGCTCGGCTTCAACGTGGTCAAGGACGGCGAGCCGTACTTCCTGACCGCCGGGCACTGCACCCAGGCCATCTCCACCTGGTCGGACTCCTCCGGGAACGTGATCGGCCAGAACGCCCGGTCCAGCTTCCCCGGCAACGACTTCGGCCTGGTCAAGTACACCTCGGACGTGGACCACCCGAGCGAGGTCGACCTCTACAACGGCTCCGCCCGGCAGATCACCGGCGCGGCCGAGGCCACCGTCGGCATGAAGGTGACCCGCAGCGGCTCCACCACCCAGGTCCACGACGGCACGGTCACCGGCCTCAACGCCACCGTGAACTACTCCGAGGGCACGGTCGGCGGACTCATCCGGACCGACGTGTGCGCCGAGCCCGGCGACAGCGGCGGCTCGCTCTTCTCCGGCAGCAACGCGATCGGCCTGACCTCCGGCGGCAGCGGCGACTGCACCTCCGGCGGGGAGACGTTCTTCCAGCCGGTGACGGAGGCGTTGTCGGCGACGGGGGCGCAGATCGGCTGACGGTTCCGGTATCCGGTTCGGCGACCTGCGCCGTATCCCGGCGAGGGCCTGCCCCCTTCGAGAGGGCAGGCCCTTCGTCGTGCACGTCGTCGCTGGCTCGCAGGGTGACCTGGTGTCAGCCGGCAACGGCCTGAGAGGCGAGGTAGCTGTGCATCGCGGCGACCAGCTCGCCCGGGTCGGTGCCGGCGGCCGTGCCTGCCCGCATCTCGGCGGCGATGCGGCCGAACGTAACGTCCTTGGGCCGGTCGCCGCGGTGGGGCGCGTCGATCGCGACGACCGCGGAACCCTCGGCGGCGTAGTGGCGTGCGCGGGACACGGTGTGGGGGGCGTCTAGTGCTGCCCGCCGCCGTGGCCCAGCAGAATCAGGGGGCGAGTACCGCAGGTTCCCTCCGGCGTCCACAGCACGCCGGTGATCTCGTCGAGGGTGAAGAACTGTTCGGTGACGCCGTCCGACGACGCCTGGGAAGTGAACCGCATCGGCGTTTCAAGGCTTTCGGAAGTGCCCTGTGCGGGCGCTCCCTGGACCATGCAGAGGAGGGAGCCCCGACCTGTCACAGCGTTGATCGGTCTCTCCTCCTCGAATGCGCAGTGGTGCACGGCGGCGCCGAAGTCGTCACGAAGAACGTCACCCGTGCCTCGTCAGTCCACATCACCCCGAGGCATGGGGAGAGGCGCCGCCTCCTGGCCTGGGACACTACGCCGGTCTGTCGGCGCAGGCGGTCAGTTCGCCATGGTGGCCGGACGTACGGCTTCCGGTCCGAAGCGTCGTCGGGCACGGTCCGCGGCGGCTTCGGCGGCGCGGGCGCGGGCGTCGCCGGGGTCCAGGGAAAGCTGGCGGTAGGCCCGGTCGGCTGGCAGCAGGTCGTCCGCGCGGATCACGAAGGCGCGCACCCTCGCTCGCTGCAGGCCGAGACCGGTCAGCAGACCCAGTGCGGTCGCGGCGAGGGAGGGTGAGTGGTTGCTGGGTTCCGGCAGTGTGCGCGTGCGGGTGGTCGAGCTGCGGTCGGCGTACCGCACCGTGAGGGTGAGCCGGCTCGCGATCTGACCTTCGCCGCGCAGCCGTTGACCGACCTGGTCGGCAAGTCCCAGTACCGCGCGGTGGTGTTGGGCGGGGTCGAGGCAGTCCCGTTCCAGGACGAGGTCGGCGATCTGGTGCGCCGCGGGTTCCGTGGGGACGACCGGACGGGGGTCGTGGCCGCGGGCGCGTTCGGTCAATAGCCGGGCCTGGCCTGCGCCGAGGAGCCGTTGCAGGGTCGCCGAGGGCAGGTCGGCGATCTGGCCGATGGTGTGCAGACCGTATCGGCGAAGTGTGTCTGCCATGGCACGTCCGATCCCCGGCAGCGCGGTGACCGGGCGGGGGTACAGCCATTCGGCGACCCGCTCGGCGGGGACCCAGGTGGTCGCGCCGGGCGCGGCGGCGTCGGCGGCCATCGCCGCCAGCATGCGGTTGCCCGCGAGCCCGGCGCTGCTGTCGACGCCGTAGAGGGCCTTCAGTTTGAGCTTCGCCAGCTGGACCACGTCGTAGGGGGACAGGTCGAAGTACCGAAGCGCCGACGTCAGATCCAGTTGGACGGCGTTGGGCGGGATGGCCTGCACATGAGGCGTGATATCGGACATCAGTTCGATTATGTCGGCGTACTGAGCCTCGGTCAGTGCCGCGTGCAGGTGCAGGTGGGCGATGTGCCGCTGCCGTGTACTCATCCCGCTCATCCCGCTCATCCCGCGCTCCCGGGGCTTCGGTGGCCGAACTTCTTCAGGTCGGCCGAGCGGGTGCCGGCGGGCTGGAGGTCGGCGTACGGATGCAGCCGTGCGCCCGCGGTGCCGTCGACCAGGGTGCGCTGCGGCTGGGCGGGCGTCGGGTGCGCGCGGCTTCGGCCGAGCAGAGCGAGGGCGGCCTCGGGGCCGCTGTCCCGGCGGGCCGCGGCGATCTCGTCCAGGTCCCAGGCCATGGAGCCGACGACGGTACGACGGGTACCGCGCACCTGGACCGTGCCCCGGACCAAGAGCAGCCCGCTGTGGAAGACCGTGTACGCGCACGCCGGATGGGAGTCCTCGAAGAAGGCCAGGTCGACCAGGCCCGCCCCGTCCTCCAGCGTGACGAAGATGATCCGCTTGCCGCTCGCGATCGGCGGCGTCTGGGTCGAGGCCCGGACCCCGGCCACGAGGACCTGCTGACCCGCCCGCAGTCCGGCCAGGTGCGCCGCGTCGGTCGCGCCGATCTCGCGCAGCAACCGGTGGTGGTGTTCCATCAGGTGCCGGGAGACGTCGATGCCGAGGGTGCTCAGCTCGGCGCTCAGGGCCTCGCGGCCGGTCATCTCCGGCAGGCCGCTCGGCTCCGTCCCGCCGACGGCGCCCGCTTCGATGGGCAGTTGTCCCGCACCCGCGGACCGGGTGCGGGACTGCCGGTGCAACTCGGCGATCTGGAGCAGCAGATCACGCCGGGTGAGCCGGCCGTCGTGCAGAGAGCTCAGCGCACCGATCTCGGCGAGGTGTTCGGCGATCGGTCTGCTGGGGTGTGCCCGCTGCCAGAAGTCCGACAGCGATCCGTACGGTTGCCCTTCCTCGATCCGCGCACACTCCGCCTCGCTGATGCCGTGCACCGCGGAGAGAGCGAGGCGTACGCCCCACTGGTCGCCGTCGGTCTTCTCCACGGTGTGCCGCACGCGGGAGTTGTTGACGTCGACGGGCAGAACGGGAACCCCGCCCCGGCGGGCGTCGGCGACCAGGACCCGCTTGGGCCACATCCCGGGGTCGTGTTCGAGCAGGCCGGCCAGCAGGAACGCCGGGTAGTGCGCCTTGAGCCAGGCGCTCTGCAGGGCGGGTACGGCGAAGGCGACCGCGTGGGCGCGGCAGAAGCCGTACGCGCCGAAGGCCTCGACGGTCTTCCACACCTCGTCCCGTACGGCCGCGCTGTAGCCGCGCGCACCGGCCCGCTCGTGGAACCAGTTCCTGATCCTGGGCAGTCGTTCCTTGTCGCCGAGCGCCCGCCGGGTGATCTCCCCGAAGGCCCGGTCGCAGCCGGTCAGCACCCGCAGCGTCTCGATGATCTGCTCGTGCCAGATGGTCACGCCGTAGGTGTCGGCGAGCACCGGCTCCAGGTCCGGGTGGGCGTAGGCGGGTGCGCCGCCGTGGCGGGCGGCGATGTACCGCTCGGGCATGCCACCGGCGACCGGGCCGGGACGGAAGAGGCTGATGTCGGCGATGACGTCCTGGACGTCGCGCGGCTGGAGCCGGGACAGGAGGTCCTGCTGGCCGGGCGACTCCAGCTGGAACAGGCCCAGGGTCTGGCTGGCCTGGATGAGCTTGAAGGCGAAGGCGTCGTCGAGCGGCACCTGCCGGGGGTTGTCGAGATCGATGTGGTTGCCGGTGGTCCGTTCGATTTCGGTGACGGCGTGGGCCATCGCGGACTGCATCCGGACGCCCAGGACGTCGAGTTTGATGTTGCCCAGCGCCTCGATCTCCTCCTTCGCGGCCATGGCCATGGGGTAGTCGCCCTGCGGGGTGGGCTGCACCGGCAGCCGGTCCAGGAGGGTGGCGTCGCTGATGACCACTCCGCAGGGGTGCATGGCCATGCCGTGGACCAGGGAGTCGAGGCCCTCGGCGAGCTCCCACAGCGGGCCGTAGCGGTGTGCCTCGGCGGCCAGCTGCCGTAGCTCGGGCAGTTCGGCGAGGGCACCGGTGATGTCGCAGGCGCGCAGGTGCGGGAAGCTCTTGGCGATCCGGTCCACGTCGGCGGGCGGGATGCCGAGGGCGAGGCCGGTGTCGCGCAGGGCGCGGCGGGCGCGGTAGGTCTCGGGCATGGCGGTGACGGCCACCCGCTCCTTCCCGAAGCGTTCGAAGATCGTGTCGTAGCACTCCAGGCGGCGGGCGGACTCCACGTCGATGTCGATGTCGGGCAGCGAGGCCCTGCGCACGCTGAGGAAGCGTTCGAACAGCAGGCTGTGGTCGAGCGGGTTGGCGGTGGCGATGTCCAGGGCGTGGCAGACCAGGGAGCCGGCGCCGGAGCCGCGGGCCGCGACCCGGATGCCCTTGGCCCGGATGTCGGCGACGACCTGCGCGACGGCGAGGAAGTACGCGTCGTAGTTCCAGTGGGAGATGACGGCGAGTTCCTCGTCCAGCCGGGCGAGCGCCTCGCGGTCGCGGTCGAGGCCGCGCCGGACCAGGCCGGCCTCACTGCGCAGGCGGAGCAGCCGGGCCGCGCCGTCGGCCCCGGGCTCGGCGCCGAAGAGTGCCGGTTCGGGGAGGTGCGGGGTGCCGAGGCCGAGGTCGGCCGCCGGATCCACGGTGCAGGCGGCCGCGGTGCCCGCGGTGTCGGCCATCAGCCGGTGGGCCCGGTGGGGGCCTGTTCCGGCGCAGTCAGTGATCATGCGGGCGACGGCCGCCATCCCCCTTTCGTCCCTGAGCCAACGCTGCCCGCTGTCCAGCCGGCGCCGGTCGATCGGCCGCAGCAGCCGGGCGGCGTCCAGGACGTCGGCGAGGCGGTGCTGGTCGGGGTCGGCGTAGCGGACGGCGTTGGAGAGCACGGCGGTGGTGCCGGTGCGGTCGGCCAGGGCGAGGGTGCGGGCGGCCAGGCGCAGGGATCCCGGGCCGGTGCCGGAACGTTTCTGCGCGACGGCTTCCAATCGAACATCCCTTCCGAAGATCTCCTGCCAGGGTGCGAGCAGCTTCACCGCGACGTCCTCCCGGCCCACCGACAGCGCCCGTACCGGCTCCGAGAGCGGCCCGAGCAGCACGGTCAGGCCGGGGCCGCCGTGCTCGCGCAGCGCCTCCCATGGCACCACCGGGGGTGTGCCGGACACGGCGCCGACGTGGGCGGCCGACGTGATCCGGCACAGCCGGGCCCAGCCCTCCCGGTCCTGGGCGAGCAGCGCGAACCGCAACGGCGGCTCGATCACGTGCGCGCCGCCGCGCGCCGGGGTGCGGCGCCGCTGGACCGGCGGCGGGGGTGCCAGGGCCGCCACCGCGAGGTCGATACCGAAGACCGGTTTGACCCCGCCCTTCAGGCAGGCCTGCGCGAATCGAACAGTCCCGGTGACCGTGTCCCGGTCGGTGAGTGCGAGGGTCGTCATGCCGCGCTCGGCCGCCCGCTGGACGAGCTGCTCGGGGTGGGAGGCGCCGTAGCGGGCGGAGTAACCGGACGCGACGTGCAGATGGGCGAAGCCCGTCATGCCGCACCTCCATCACTCCACCCCTTTTCAGCCATACGCCCGATATGTTCATCGTACTCTCGTTCGATTACTCTAACCCCATCAACCCCGGTCAGCGACTCTTAATCGAACATGCGAACGATTCCTCGAGGGGCGGGTGACGCCCGAAACAGGCATCGCCCGGTCAGTTCCCTGACCGGGCGATGCAGTTGGAGGGAATCGCCTCCGCGGCGTGTCTCGCGCTGCAGGGATTCGGCGATTCGAGATGGGTGGACAGGGCCCACGCGTGAGCGCGGCGCTCGGGGGGATCGTGGCTCTCAGGGGGTGTGCCGGCCGCCTGGCGGCCGTTCCGGCGGGGTTCGTGCCGCGGGTGTCGCCGCCATGAACTGCGCGCCGGCCCGGCAGGACGGGCCCACGGGTGGGATCGTCGGCCCCGGTACGTCAGTTGGCCCACGGCGGCACGATCCTGCTGCCGTCGGCCAGCTCGGCCTCCAGGCCGACGGACGTGGTGACCCAGGAGAGCGCGGTGTGGTCGGTCGGGTTCTCGACGGTGAGGGTGGCGCCGGGGTTGACGATGACGGTGTCGCCGGCCCGGACGCGCTCGGTGCGGCCGTCGACGGTGATCAGGAGCTCGCCGACGAGCAGGTGGAAGATCTCCTCCCGGTTGACGGTGTGGGCGGGCGCCCTGGTCCCGGCCGGTATCTCCCCTCGCCAGGCGCAGAGTTCCTTGCTGCCGGTGCGGGGAGTGGCGTAGGAGACGAAGCGGGCGCCGTGGATCTCGTGGGTGGTGGCCTCGGCGGAGCGGACGACGGGCATGGGTACCTCCTGGCGAAGTGGTCAAGTAGCTTGACTATATGGTCAAGCGGCTTGACCGATCCGTCAAGGGTGTTTCAATGCCTCCGTGCAGAACTCCGAGGCCATGGCCCTGTCCGCAGCCCTGCTCGCCGCAGCCGGTGAGCTGACCCAGCGCATCAACGACGGGGTCGTCGCCCGCGGCTTCGACGGGATGAGGCCCGCCCACGGCTTCGCCTTCTCGCGGCTCGCCCCGGACGGGGCCACCGTCACCGAACTCGCCGCGCATCTCGGGGTGACCAAGCAGGCGGCGAGCCAGCTCGTCGATGAAATCGTGCGCAAGGGGTATGCCGAGCGCCGGCCGCACCCCGGGGACGCGCGGGCGCGGCTGATCGTGCTCACCGGGCGGGGGTGGGCGTGCACGCGGGCCGCGGAGGAGGCGGCCGCGGAGGTCGTGCGGGGCTGGGGTGATGTGCTGGGGGAGGAGGGGGTGCGCGTGTTGTGGCACTCTTTGGCCCGTATCGCCCCCTATGGTCCCCTCAGGCCCATCTGGTGACACCCCGTCAGGTGAGTTGCGCGCGACCGGTTACTCGGAAGTTTTACCGACGCGTAACTTCACGCTTTCACTACTCGCCCGTAACTTGATGGGTGAACAGCATCCTTCGTGATCCGGATCACAGGGCGTAAGGCCGTCGTACCTCCCTTGAGCCGCAAGGAGATCACCCGATGCTGCCCTGGAAACGAGTGCTCAGACCCCTCACCGCGCTGCTCCTCGCCGCCGCCGTCGCCACCGTTCCCGCCGCCACCGCCCACGCCTCCAGCGCCCCCACCACCGGCTGGAACGACTACTCCTGCCGCCCCTCCGCCGCCCACCCCCGCCCGGTGATCCTGGTCCACGGCACCCTCGGCAACTCCGTCGACAACTGGCTCTCCCTCGCCCCGTATTTGGAGGACCGCGGCTACTGCGTCTTCTCCCTCGACTACGGCCAGCTGTCCGGCGTCCCCGTGTTCTACGGACTCGGCCCCATCGACAAGTCGGCAGAGCAACTCTCCGCCTTCGTAGACAAAGTGCTCGCCGCGACCGGCGCCGCCAAGGCCGACCTCGTCGGCCACTCCCAGGGCGGCATGATGCCCCGCTACTACCTGAAGTTCCTCGGCGGCTCCGCCAAGGTGAACGCCCTCGTCGGCCTCGCCCCCGACAACCACGGCGCCACCCTCAGCGGCCTCACCAACCTGCTGCCGTACTTCCCCGGCGCCTCGGACCTGATCAAGGCCACCACCCCAGGCCTCGCCGACCAGATCCCGGGCTCCGACTTCCTCACCAAGCTCAACGCGGGCGGCGACACCGTCCCCGGGGTGCACTACACGGTCATCGCCACCAAGTACGACGAGGTGGCCACGCCCTGGCAGAGCCAGTACCTGAGCGGCTCCGACGTCCACAACGTCCTGCTCCAGGACCTCTGCTCGCTCGACCTCTCCGAGCACGTGGCGATCGGGCTCTTCGACCGGATCGCGTTCCACGAGGTGGCCAACGCGCTCGACCCGGCCCACGCCACCGCCACCACCTGTGCGTCGGCGTTCAGCTGAGCCTTCGCCCAACTGAACGCCGCCGGGGCCTGTCCGGCCTGAGCCGCCGGTCAGGCCCCGGAGCCATGAGGGATCAGCGCCGCGGCGCCCGCCGCCGAACCGACAGGAGGAGCGCGCTGGAGCCCAGCGCCAGAGCGGCCGCCCCGCCGATCGCGAGGTACGGCGCGGAGCCGTCGCCGCCGGTCGCGGCGAGTGTCGTCTCCGTACTTCCGGCGGGCTCGGGCGCGTTGGCCTCCGTGGCCGGTGCCGCCGAGGTGCTCGCGTCGTCGTCGCCGTGACCGCCGTGCCCGATCGTCGACCTGCCGGCACCGGCCGCGATCTGCTCGTCGGTGGGGGTGGAGGCGGTCGGGGCCGGGGAGGCGGTCGTGGCCGTACCTGTGTGGGCTTTGTCACCGCCCCCGAAGTCGACGTCCGAGCAGGAGTAGAAGGCCTCCGGGCTGTCCGAGCGCTGCCAGATCGCGTACAGCAGCTGGCGGCCGGTGCGCTCGGGGAGGGTGCCGGAGAACGTGTAGAAGCCGCCGGCGGCAACCGGGTCGGTGGCCGTCGCCACCGGGTGGTCGAGGTCCAGGTCCGCCCAGGCCGGCGGCTTGGCCGGGTCGTAACCGGCCTTGGTGAGGTACACCTTGAAGGTGCCCTTGTGCGGCGCGGTCACCCGGTACCTGAAGGTGTACGACCCGCTGCTCACGTTGGTCGCCGGCCAGTCGGCGCGGGCCAGGTCGAGACCCTTGAACTCGTCGTTGCCCGCGCTGCACAGCTTCCCGTCCGGGATCAGCGCCTGGTGCCGGCCGTTCGCGTCGCCGATGCGGATGCCGTTCCAGTCGTAGAGGGCCTGCGTGCCGCCGGCCGCGACCGCCGCCTTGCACGCGTCCGACGTCGGGCTCTCCGGGTTCTCCGCGTAACACTGGGCGACCCGGCTGACCGGGTCGCCCATCGTGCCGTGCGCGGACGCCGGCGCGGCGGCGAGCGTGACCGCACCCACGCCGAGCGCGACGGCGACGGCGATCTGACGGCGTGTTGCGAGCATGCGGAGACTCCTCGGAACGGTCCTCGGGGCGGGCTCGGTCCCGCCTGCCGGATCCCGTGGGGGCGATCAGAAAGCTAGCCCCAAGAAACCGTGAAATCGCCTGCTGGGAGCGGGCGACGGAGATCCTTATGGTCGCCTTAAGGGAGTGTTCGGACTGCGCTGAGGTAGCCAGCGTTCACGCCATGACGAACGACGAGATCCGGCCCGCCCGGCCCGCCGACGTACCGGCCGTGAAGGCCGTGACCGACATGGCGTACCACCACTACATCGCGCGGATCGGGGTGGTGCCGCAGCCCATGGAGGCGGACCACATGGCGAACGTGGCAGCGGGCCGGGTGGTCGTCGTCGGAGAGCCGGTGACCGGGCTCGTCGTCATCGAGGCCCACGACGACCACCTGTTCCTCGACAGCATCGCCGTCCACCCCGACGCGCACGGCACGGGGGTGGGACGGCGGCTGCTGGAGTTCGTGGACGCACGCGCGCGTGCGCTCGGCCTGCCCGAGGTCAGGCTCTACACGAACGCGTCGATGTGGGAGAACCAGAAGATCTGCCCGAAGTACGGGTACGAAGTCGGCGAGCGGCGTGCGGACGGGCCCTACGACCGTATCCACTACCGCAAGCGGCTGGACTGAAGGGCGTGGGGGCGCATGTCAGCCGTCCGGCCACCAGGTGCGTGCGATGTCCTTGCGCACCTCGGGGCGGCCGGCGGGGCGCTCGTCGGCCTCCTCGCGGATCCGGCGGCTGTCCGTCCTCTTCAGGGGCTTCTGCACAGTTGTGCGGCGCATGGCTGCCTCCTTCAGTGTCTACCGAGTTCCGCGTTGTCACGGAGGTAGACGCTTTCGGTGAGAGTTCCTCATCGATGCCGGTCTGTCAGTGGTCGCTGTCACACGGATCGAGTGTCAGTGGTGGGTGTCACGCTGGGGGCATGAGGAATGAAAGTGATCGGACGGTTGCGGTGAGTGTCGACTGGGATGCCGAGGCGGCCCGGTTCGACGAGGAGCCGGATCACGGCCTCGGCGCCCCCGAGGTCCGGGCGGCCTGGGCGGCGCGGCTGAGGGCGTGGCTGCCCGAGCGCCCCGCCGACCTCCTCGACCTCGGCTGCGGCACCGGCAGCCTGGCCCTCCTCGCCGCCGAGCAGGGCCATCGCGTCACCGGGGTCGACAGCTCCCCGGCGATGGTGGAGCGGGCCCGCGCCAAGCTGGCCGGCCGTGACGCGGTGTTCCTGCCCGGCGACGCGGCGGCGCCGCCGGTGGGCGAGCGGCTCTTCGACGTCCTTCTCGTACGGCATGTGCTGTGGGCGCTGCCCGACCCCGCGCGCGTGCTGCGGCACTGGCGGGCCCTGCTGCGGCCCGGAGGGCGGTTCGTGCTGGTGGAGGGGGTGTGGGGGACCGTGACCCCGGTCGGCATACCCGCCGACCGGCTCGCCGCCCTCCTCGCGCCGCTCGCCGCGGACGTGCGCGTGGAGCCGCTGTCGGCGCAGGCGGTGCTGTGGGGCAAGGAGGTGGACGACGAGCGGTACGCGGTGGTGGCGACGGTGTGAGGGGTGTCGGGGGCTTCAGGACAGCAGGGCGGTGAAATCCGGCTTCCGGGCCAGGTTCTCCAGCGTGTCCAGCGCGGCCTCGGCCGCCGCCGCGGCCTCCGGGTCCCGCTCCGCCAGCCCGCTCTCGGCGAACTCGTCCTCGTCCAGGCGGCGTACGTCCGTGCCGTCGGCGGAACGCCACAGGTCCAGGTCGAGGTCCTCGACGACCAGCCGGCCGCCGCTGAGCGTCGCCGGACGGGTGACGTCGCAGTACCAGCCCTTCAGCGTGCCGTCGGCGGCGCGGACCTCCTTCACCGCGTACCAGCGGTCCCGCCAGTAGAACTCGGTGAAGACGTCGCCCTGTTCGAAGCGGACGAAGCCGAAGTCGCGCGGCGTGTCGCCGGCCCAGGGGGCACGCACGGCGATCCGGGTACCGTCGTCGTGCAGCAGCTCGGCGGGGTAACGGATCTTCGTACGGCCCGCCTTGACCAGCTCGACGTCCACCGTGCCGGTCGGCTCAGCCGAGTTCACGGACATACCTGACCTCCGTCGCGCAGATTTCGTACCCGAACCACTTGTTGATCGCCAGCATCGGGCCGTTGCCGCTGTCGTTGCCCGTCAACGCCTGGGTGAAGCCGGCGGCGCGGGCACGGTGCAGTGAGTCGTTCTTGGCGAGCTTGGCCAGCCCCCGGCCGCGGAAGGCGCGGGCGGTGCCGGTCATGACGGTGCCGTACCGGGTGCCGCCGTCGGTGCGGGCCGCGCTGAAGGCCGCGGGGCGGCCGTCGACCAGGACGACCGACGACAGCTCATGGCTGAGCAGCGGGTGCCGCCAGGTCTCGTCCAGCCAGGCCTCGTAGTCGGCGAACTCGAAGCCGATGTCGCTCGGTTCGTCCAGCAGCGTCTCCGCGTCGAGGTCGAAGAGCGGACGGGGGTCGTCGGCGAAGTCGGCGGCGGTGCGCAGCTCCACACCGGGCGGGGGAGTCCGCAGCGGGGGCAGCTCGCCGTGCGCGAGGTCGAGACGGAGGAAGTGGGCCGAGCGGCTCGCGGTGTAGCCGCGGCGCTCGGCGAAGGCACGGTTGGCCGGGGCGTCCAGCACCCAGGCGTACGACGTGCTCGCGCCCACCGCCGACAGGTGCGCCTCCGCCGTACGGACCAGGAGGGCGCCGGCGCCCCGGCCGGTGCGCTCCGGATGCACGTACACGTTGGCGAAGCCCTGGCCCGGCTCCGTGCTCTCGTGAGCGAGGCCGACCTGGGCGGTGCCGATCACCTCGCCGTCCTCCTCCGCGACCAGCTGGCGGAAGCGGGCGTCGGGGTGGGCGTGCGTGAGGTCGTGGACCAGCGACTCCGGGGTGTGCAGCATGAAGGGGAGGGCGAGCTGCCGGACCCGGGCGAAGCCCTCGGCGTCGGACCGGACGTCCGGGCGCAGGTCGCGCACGATCACTGTCATGGGGCGCACGCTATGCGGGACGTGTGCGGGATGCCTCTCATTTTCCGGCGGGTACGGGAGAATCGGGCCGTGACCTTGAAGATCCACATCGATGACAGCGCGCCGCCGTACGAGCAGGTGCGGGCGCAGATCTCCGAGCAGGCGCGGGGCGGGGTGCTGCCGGTGGGATACCGGCTGCCGACGGTGCGGGGGCTGGCCGAGTCGCTGGGCCTGGCGGTGAACACCGTGGCCAAGGCGTACCGGGCCCTGGAGACCGACGGGGTGATCGAGACGCGGGGGCGCAACGGCACGTTCGTCGCGGCGGCGGGGTCGGCGGCGGAGCGGGAAGCGGCGGTCGCCGCGCAGGCCTATGCCGACCGGGTCCGGCGACTCGGGCTGGCCGAGGAGGAGGCGCTGTCCGCGGTGCGGGATGCGGTGCGGGCGGCGTACGGGGCGAGCTGAGGCCGGCTCGGCACCGCCGAAATCCGCCGTCGCGGCTGATCACCGCCGCGGCGGAAGAAAAAGAGCGGAGGGAGGGGCCGGGTTGGTGGGGTGGGGTGAGTCGGCGGAAGGGACCGAGGCGGCGGGAAACCCTGAGGTGGTGGGGAAGTCCGATGATGGTTGCCTGTGGTCCTTCTCCTCCGTCGGCTCTCTTTCTCCGCCGCAACGGCGATCAGCCACGGCGGTGAGATCCGGCGGTGCCGTACTTTGCTCGGCCCCGAAGTGGCAAGCGCGGCGTCAGCCGCTCGTGCTCAGCTCCGGCGTCCTGGTCGCCGTCAGCCCCGCCCGTTCCGCCGCCCTCCCGAACGCCACCGCGTCCCGCACCGCCGCCCCGCCCGGGTCGTTGTTGAAGTACGTGTAGACGTCGGCCTTCCTGGGGTACGCCGTGGCGATGCGGTCGACCCACGTCTCCAGGGAGCGGCGGCCGTAGCGGGGCCAGGGCTGGGCCCGGCCCTCGTGGAAGCGGACGTAGGCCCAGTCGGCGGTGCGCCAGAGCGGGGTCATGGGGCGGGCCTGGATGTCGGCCCAGCACAGGGCCGCGCCCCGGGACTCCAGGACCTCCCGGGTCTCCCGCGTCCACCAGGAGTCGTGGCGGGGTTCCACCGCCACCCTCGTACCGCGCGGGAAGCACGACAGACAGGCGTCCAGCAGGGGCGGGTCCGCCCTGAGCGTCGGCGGGAGCTGGAGCAGGACCGGGCCCAGCCGGTCGCCGAGGCCCGCCGCGTGGGTCATCAGGCGGTCGACCGGCTCCTCGGGGTCCTTGAGCCGTTTGATGTGCGAGAGGTAGCGGCTCGCCTTGACCGCGATCACGAAGTCCGGCGGGACCCGGTCCCGCCAGGACTCGAAGTTCTCGCGGCTCGGGAGGCGGTAGAACGCGTTGTTCAGCTCGACCGTCGTGAAGTGCCGTGCGTACTCCTCCAGCCACGAGCGCAGGGGCACGTCGGCCGGGTACAGGACGTTCCGCCAGTCCTTGTACTGCCAGCCCGAGGTTCCGATGAACAGGGGCATACCCCCATCAAAGCACTACAGGTACAGCCCCGCGTCCGTGCCCTCCCGCGCCCCCGGCACCGACGTCGGCGCCGTGCCCCGGCGCAGTGCGTACAGCTCCGCCAGGGTCGCCCCGTCCCGGCCCACACCCTCCTCCGCGCCCAGCCAGTTCACCGCCTCGCGGTGGGTCAGCGGGCCCACCTCGATCCGGGCCAGGCAGCGGCCGGGGCGGACCACCGCGGGGTGCAGCCGCTCCAGGTCCTCGTTGGTGGTGACGCCGACCAGGACGTTGCGGCCCTGGCCGAGCAGACCGTCGGTGAGGTTCAGCAGCCGGGACAGCGCCTGCCCGGCCGTGTGCTTGGCCTCGCCGCGGATCAGTTCGTCGCAGTCCTCGAGCAGCAGGAGCCGCCAGCGGCCCTTGCCGGCGCCGTCCTCCTCGCCGATCGCGATGTCCATCAGATAGCCGACGTCGGAGAAGAGCCGCTCCGGGTCGAGGACGCAGTCCACCTGGCACCAGTCCCGCCAGGAACGGGCGAGGGTGCGCAGCGCGGAGGTCTTGCCGGTGCCGGGCGGTCCGTGCAGGAGGAGCAGACGGCCCGCGATGTCCTCGGGCGTCGTCTTCATCAGGTGGTCCATCGCATCCGCGACCGGCGCCGTGTAGTTGGCGCGGACCTCGTCCCAGGTGCCCGCGGAGATCTGCCGGGTGGTGCGGTGCGGGCCACGGCGCGGGGAGACGTACCAGAAGCCCATGGTCACGTTCTCCGGCTGCGGTTCCGGTTCGTCGGCCGCGCCGTCCGTCGCCTCGTTGAGCACCTTGGCGGCCAGCTCGGCGGTGGTGGCGGTGACGGTGACGTCGGCACCCCGGTTCCAGCGGGAGACGAGGAGGGTCCAGCCGTCGCCCTCCGCGAGGGTCGCGCTGCGGTCGTCGTCGCGGGCCACCCGCAGCACCCGCGCCTCCTTCGGCAGCAGGGTCGCCCCGGAACGCACCCGGTCGATGTTGGCCGCGTGCGAGTACGGCTGCTCGCCCGTCGCGAAGCGGCCGAGGAACAGCGCGTCGACGACATCGGACGGGGAGTCGGAGTCGTCGACGTTGAGCCGGATCGGCAGCGTCTCGTGCGGCTTGGCAGACATGCCGCCATGATCCGTCACCGGGGCCCGCAGCGCACCCGTTTTCCGAAGTGGGAGGGGAGTGTCGGGTGTGCACCGAGCTTCCGGAGTATTCCGAAATGGTCACGCACGCAGCCCCCGGGTGCTCGCGCCCTGTTACACGGCTGTCGATCCCCGATACCTGCCCCCGGGGCGATTTCCGCCGTTAAAGTTGTCCTTGATGGGACGTCATGGGTGGAATTCGGGGGCTCGGCGGTGGCGGCTCACCGCCCTGCTCGGGGTGGGTGTGGCCGTGCTCGCCCTGATCGTGACACTGGTCAACACACTTCCCGGGGGCGGCGCCGGCACCGCGGGGACGACCCGCGACGGCGACAAGGTGCACGGCACCCCCGCCACCCCGCCGGAGACCACCGGGCCGTCCGTGGGCTGGGGCTTCACCCACACCCAGTACAGCGCCGACGAGGGCAGCACGACCGCCACCGAGCGGGTCGAGGACCGGCTCTCCCAGGACGCCGGCATGCCGCAGGACCAGGCCATCATGGGCTGGGGCGCCGACAACCCCGAGCCGGTGAAGGGGCGTTACGACTTCGGCGCACTGGACCGGCGCGTCGACTTCATGCGCAGGTCGGGCGGCACCCCCGTGATCACCCTGTGCTGCTCCCCGGACTGGATGAAGGGCGGCAGGGCCGGGGTGGACAACACCGACTGGAGCCAGGCCGCCCTGGAGACCGCGCCCACCCCCGACCACTACCAGGACTACGCCGATCTCGCCGCGACCGTCGCGAGGCGCTATCCGGACGTACGGCACTTCATCGTCTGGAACGAGTTCAAGGGTTTCTGGAACAACGCGAAGGGCCGCTGGGACTACGAGGGCTACACCGAGCTCTACAACCTCGTCTACAAGGCGTTGAAGGCGGTGAACAAGGACATCATGGTCGGCGGGCCCTACCTCGTCATGGACAGCTTCGACCCGCGTCAGACCGAGAACGCCTCCGCCACCCTCAAGGGCTCGTGGGGCGTCATGGACCAGCGGGTCGTCGACGCCTTCGACTACTGGAACACCCACAAGGCGGGCGCCGACTTCGTGGTCGTCGACGGGTCCAGCTACACCAACGACGACGACATGCTGCCGGACGAGTTCGCCGCCACGGAGAAACTGACCTACGTCAGCGAGTGGGTGCGCAAGCAGACGCACGACCTGCCGCTGTGGTGGGCCGAGTACTACGTCGAGCCCGCCGACGGCCAGGACCGGCGCGACGGCTGGACCGAGGACCACCGGGTCGCCGTCCAGGCCGCCGGCATGATCGCCCTGGTCAGGGGCGGCGCCGACTCCGGCTTCTACTGGAACCCGGAGGACGAGAAGGGCGGCGACTGCGCCGGCTGCCTGTGGACGACGACCGACAGCGCGAACGGCGGGCGGGCACTGCCCCTGTACGACCTGGTGGCACGGTTCGGGAAGGCGTTCCCGCCGGGGACCAGGTACGAGACGGTCTCCGTCGCCCAGGACGACGTGCCCAACGTCCGCGTCCTCGCCAGTGACAGGACGGTCCTGGTGGTCAACACCCTCGACCGGGCGATCAGCGCGCAGGTGGACGGGAAGCGGTTCGGGATGAAGGCCTACGAGGTGAAGTGGCTCACCAGGTGAACCGGTTGAGCCGGGTGAACCGGCTGAACCGGGTGAGCCACTTCGACCCCGTCGCCTGAGGTCACTTGATGGTCAGGAACCGCTGCGCCAACGAGGCCAGCAGCACCGCCAGCAGCGGCAGCGAGAACCAGAAGCTGCCCTGCAGCAACCGCAGTTGACGCACTCCGGGCCGGACCGCGACCCGGACCACCTCACGCGCCGTCAGCAGCAGGACCAGCGCGACGGCGGCGAGACCGCCGATCACCGACCACGGCGTCCAGGTGATGCGCGGCCCGATCGGCCCCGGATCCGGCTTCTCCACCGCGCCCGCGGGCTGCCTGCGCAGCGCGTACATGGTGACGTCGTCGTTGACCAGGACCTTCGTCAGGTCCTGCCGGTTGTCCAGGTTCCGGATCAGCCGGCTCTCCCAGGTCGCCGAGTAGCCGGCGTCCAGCCGAAGATAGGTGACCTGACTGCTGTTGACCATCAGATACGAGTGCGGGCCCGCGTCCTTCAGCGCCTTGACCAGGCTCGACACCAGTACCGGGTCGGCCGGGGCGAGCGTCGGCACGTAGTCGACCCGCTCCATGTCCTTCGCGCCCCACGGTATCGCCGGGGTCACGTCGTTGACGGTGTCGTTGCTCAGCCACAGCAGCCGTACCGTCGGCTTGTCGTGGGCGTAGACGTAGTCCATGGCGGCGACCTCGCCGGGCCGGACCCGCTCGAAGGACTCGTTGCCCCAACGGGCCACCAGGAAACCGCCCACGAGCAGCAACCCGGCCATGAGCGCGGCCACCGGCGCCAGGCCGGCCCGGTCCTTCTCGCGCTCCTTCGCCGTGACCCCGGTGCGCGGGAACAGGGCCAGCCCGGCCAGCAGGGCCGCGCCCGGCACCGCGAACATGAAGACGCGCAGCGCCATCTCGCCGCCGTACGACTGCATGCCGAAGCCCAGGAACGGGACGAAGGTCAGGACCAGCAGGGAACGCTCGCGGTACCTGTGGAAGCGGCGACGCCACCAGCCCCAGACGGCGAACGCCATCATGCTCCCGGCCAGCAGGACCCGGACGTACAGCACCAGCTTGTGGGTGGAACTGCCGCCCTGGATACGGCCGGAGACCGAGGTGGTGACATTGCTGCCGACCCCGCCGACCCCGCCGAACAGGTCGTTGAAGTGCCCCGACCAGTACGGCTCGGCCATGAAGCCCAGCCAGACGGCCGCGACCACCCCGAACAGGATGGGCAGGCCCCGCAGTTCGGACCGGCCGACCAGTACCAGGACCGCCAGCACGCCCAGCATCACGAACGGGGTGAGCTGGTGCGCCGGGACCGTCGCCGCGTAGAGGCCGATCAGCACCATGAGCAGCACGGCCTGCTGACGGCGGTCGGCCGGCTCGACCTCCGCCTCGCCCGGCCGGAACTTCGCCCAGACGACGTGCGGGGCGCGGAACCACACGAGCAGGATCGCCACGAACAGCAGATAGAGCAGGTACGTGAAGCCCTGCGGGGAGAAGTAGTCCTGGCCGACCCAGCCGCACAGCACGAAGAACCAGATGCCGGTCCACTTCGCCCGCCAGCTCGCCCGCAGCGACCGCACGAGCAGGAACATCGGGGCCAGGTAGGCGAGCTGGATGAACGTCGGCCACCAGCGGATGACCTCGGTGAAGTCCGTGACCCCGCACGCCCGGCCGATGAACGCGGCCGCCGCGAAGAAGCCCGGCCAGCTCCAGCGGGCGTCCAGGTCCGGTACGGCCGAGCCGGTGCGGTCGATGTAGTCGATGAACCCGAGGTGCTGCCAGGCGGTCGGGAAACGCGGCTCCGTCTCGATCACGGCGGGCAGGGCATGGAGCGACACGACCGTCGCCAGCAGGGTGACGAGGAGCAGCGCCTTGTGCTCCCGGCGCAGCCACAGCAGCGCGGCGAACACCGTGACCAGCAGCGCCGCCCCGACCAGCGTCGGCAGCGGCAGCACCGAGACCAGCCCGAGCCCGCCCATCCGGTCCAGGTCGGCGTCGTCGAGCCGGGCCGCCGGCACCCAGTAGAGCAGCAGAGCGGCGATCAGCAGGCAGCCGAGGACGACCCCCGGGCGGGTCGGCGTCAGCCGCTCCCGCAGCGAGCGCGCGGACGCGGGCGCGGACTCCTCCGGAGCCTCGGCCGGTACGTCCGGCTCCTCGGGTACGACCGCCTTCCCGAACGGTGCGTCGACCTCCGCCTCCCTCAGCAGCGAGGCCTCGGCAGGCCCGAGCGAGGCCTCCGAGTGCGGCTCCCTCTCCTCCACCGGCAGCCCCGGATTCCGCGGCGGCCGCAGTGCCCGCGTCGGCCGGTCGCCCGGTCGGACAACGGGCGTACCCGTGGGCGGGGTTCCCGGACCGGGCCGGACGTCCGGCCGCCGCTCCACATGGTCGAAGTCCACATGGATGCCGAGGGCGAGGGTGTCGGTGTCCAGCGCCCACGCCGGGCCCCGCCTGCGCGGGGCGGTGGCGGGCGGGACCTCGCGCGTCCCCAGGTCGGCGAGGTCCCCGTCCGGAGCGGTGTCCGCGGGGACCTCGGCCGGGGCGGCCCGCAGGGTCCGCCAGAGCCGGGGCGCCGCGATCGTCACGATCACCGCGAGGCTGGAGATCTCGGCCACGCCCGCGCCGGTCAGCCCCATCCGGGGCAGCAGGAGCAGGGTCAGCCCGAGCACCAGCACGCACAACAGGCCCTGCAGCCAGGCGAGGCCGCCGGTACGGCTCTGCGCGCGCAGCACCGCGAAGTACGTCTCCATCACGACCCGGAGCAGGGCGCCGACCGCGAACCAGCGCAGCAGCGGGGTCGCCGCGTCCGCGTAGCCGGGGCCGAACACGCCGAGGATCCAGGGCGCCCCGAAGAACAGCAGCGCGCAGATGGGGATCATGATCCGGGCCATCCGCCGCAGCGCGGCCCGGGCGTTGCCGGCCAGCCGGGCCGGGTCGTGCGAGCCCTCGACGGTGAGCGAGGCGCCCATGTTGATGGCGAGCAGGTTGGTGGTGCCGCCGATGGTGGTGGTGATGTAGAAGTACGCGTTGTCCTCGGAGCTGACCTGCGAGGCGATGATGACCGGGACCAGGTAGACCACGGCGAGGGAGAACAGCGAGCCGGTGTAGTCGCCGGCCAGGAACCTGCCGATCTCCTTCAGCGTGGGCGGCTTGGCGTGGTCCGCGGTCGCCTTGACGTGCCGCGGCACCAGGCGCCGGAACACCAGCCAGCCCAGCGGGACGAAGGAGGTGGCGATCGCGGCGACCCAGGAGACGAAGACACCGGCCATCGGGACCGCCGCCGCGAAGGCGACGAGCAGCGCCAGCTTGACGGCCGAGAACACGGTGTTGCCCACCGGCACCCAGGGCGCGTTGCGCAGCCCGGTCAGCACCCCGTCCTGGAGCGTGAGCAGGTTCCAGGCGATCACCGCCACGACGAACCCGAGCCCGGGCAGCGGCCCGTGCAGGAAGCGGTACGACGGCCCCCACACGCCGAGCGTCATCAGGAAGACCCCGGCCGCCAGCGCCACGACCAGCGAACTGCCGGCGTAGGTCCGGAAGATGAGCTTGCCGGTCTGGCGTCCGGCGACCGGGATGAAGCGGGCCAGCGCGCCGGTCAGGGTCACGGCGGTGAGTCCCGCGAGGAGCTTCATGGCGGCGATGGCGGCGGAGCCCTGGCCGACGGCCGATTCGGAGTAGTAACGGGCGGCGGCCAGCCAGAAGCCGAGCCCCAGGACGGCGGAGATGCCGGTGTTCAGCATCAGCGCATAGGCGTTCCGGAAGAGCGGACTGCCGCCGGACGAGCCGCCCCGTCCGGGCAGGCGAAGACGGCGCCCCGACTGCTCGGGCGCCGGCGTCTCGGTTGTCGCGGTCTCGGTTGTGGTCGTCGTGTCAGACACGGGAACGGATGGCCTTCCGGCGGACCTGGCGTGCTCTGCGGAGAACGGCGTACCCCTTGGTGAGGGCACGGTCCCTGGCGAAGTTGCGGGCGATCGAACGGCCTTCGAGCAGCCGCGCGAACTCCGCGGCGTCCGTACTGCGGCGCACGGTGACGCGCTGCAGCGCGAACGGACCCTGACGACGGCGGGCGAGATCGTTGCCGACGGCGAGCGCCTGGGTGTACCCGGCCGCCCGCACGGCCTGCCGGACCCGGCGGCTGGAGTAGCCGTACGGGTAGGCGAACGAGGCGGGCGGCGCGCCGAGTTCGTCGGTGACGATCTCCCGGCTGCGCACCAGTTCGGTGCGCAGCCGGTCGTCGTCCAGCTGGTCGAGCTGCGGGTGGGTGTGGCTGTGCCCGCCGATCTCGCAGCCGGCGCCCGCGAGTTCGCGTACCTGGTCCCAGTCGAGCATGGCGTCCAGGCCGCCTCCGGTGTCGTACGCGCCCCTGATCCAGCCCGTCGAGACGAACAGCGTGGAGGCGAAGCCGTGCTTGGCGAGCACGGACAGGGCGTGCCGGTGCACGCCCTCGTAGCCGTCGTCGAAGGTGATCAGGACCGGACGGTCGGGGAGCGAGCCGCCCGAACGCCAACCCGCGGCCAGGTCGGCCGTGCTGACGGGCGTGAGGCCCAGGTCGCCGACGAGCGCCATCTGCTCGGCGAACGCCTCCGGCGCCACCGACAGCGCGCGGGTGGCGTCGTTGGGCGCGGTCGCGACCGAGTGGTACATGAGGATCGGGACCGGGGCGTCTCTCATGAGCCACCCCCGTCGGCAGGGGCGGACGTGCAGCCCGGTCCGCCCTCGATCCCGGCGACGGCGAAGGCCGCCCCGCCCCGCCGCGCCCGCACGCTCCCCACCACGTAGCCGCCCGCCGCCGTCAGCACCCCGGCGACGATCGCGCCCGCCCGGCCCGCGCCGCCCGGCCGGGCCAGCAGTGCGTCCCGCAGGCCACGAGCGACCCCGGCGGGCAGCACACGCGTGGTGTACCGGCGTTCGGACTCCAGGCCCTTGCCGGCGCCCACACTGCGGGCGACCAGGGCCTTGGAGAGGCCCTCGGCGTAGGCCCGGGTGCGGAAGTACCCGAAGTGCTCACGGACTTCCGGGACCCGGTGGTGGATCACCGCGCGGTCGTCGATGAGCAGCACGGCGTCCGGGCGGGCCCGGGTGAGCCGGATGCACAGCTCCGTCTCCTCGCAGCCCAGCGGGCGTCTGTCGCCGTCGCGGCCGATGCCGGTGGCGAAGCCGCCCGCCGCGTCGAAGGCGGTACGCCGGAAAGAAGCGTTTCCGCCGAGGACGTTCCGGACCCGGACGCGGCCCGCCGGCAGCCCCCGGTAGGTGCAGCCGACGACCCAGTCGAACTCCTCCGGGAACCAGTCCGGGCGGCGGCCCGAGGCCCAGATCGGCATGGTCCGGCCGCCGACGGCCATCACCTTCGGGTCGGCGTACCCCTCGGCGAAGCGGCGCAGCCAGTCCCGCTCGGCCACGGCGTCGTCGTCCAGGAAGGCGATCACCTCGCCGTAGGAGGCGGCGATGCCCGTGTTGCGGCCCGCGGACAGGCCGCGGGGACCCGCGTTGGCGAGCACCCGCACCCCCGTGGCCTCCTTGTACTCCTTCGTGAGCCGTTCCAGGAGCGCCGCGTTGTGGTCGACGACCAGCAGGGTCTCCAGCGCCGGATACGACTGGGCGCGCACCGAGGAGACCGCCGCGAGGATGTCCTCCCAGCGGTCCTCCGTGTACACGCAGATCACGACGGAGATGTCGGGATCGCTCAAGACGACTCTCCCTGGCCCGTGGTGAGCATCGGGGAGTGCCGCACCTGCCGTCGCAGGTCACGCCGGTTGGAGCGCTCCTTCAGGATCACCTTGAGCACCCGCAGCCCGTCGCGTACGGCCCGCAGGTTGCTGGTGCCGTGGATGCGGAGGTACTCGTAGCTCGGGATCTCCTGCACCTTCAGGCCCGCCTTGACCACCCGGATGTTGATCAGGGTCTCGATCTCGAAGCCGGTGCAGTCGAGGTCGATCTTGTCGAGGCAGTGCCGCCAGAACGCGTTGTATCCGTAGCAGAGGTCGGTGTACCGGGCGCCGAACTTGCGGTTGACGACGGTGCACAGCGCCCAGTTGCCGAGCTTGCGGATGAAGGTCATGTCGTCCGTGCCGCCGCCGTTGGCGAAGCGCGAGCCCTTGGCGAAGTCGGCGCCCGAGACCAGGGCGGAGACGTACGACACGATCTCGTGGCCGTCGGCCGAGCCGTCCGCGTCCACCATGACGATGATGTCGCCGGTGCACGCCTCGAACCCGGTGATGAGGGCATCTCCCTTGCCCTTGCCACTCTGTTCGACGACTTTCACTTCGGGCCACAACTCCCGCGCTACTGCCACGGTGTTGTCGGTGGAATTACCGTCCACAAGGACCACTTCGTGTATCCAGCCGGGAAGTGTCTTGAAGACGTAGGGGAGATTCTCCGCCTCATTCATGGCGGGAATCACCACACTCACCGGCGGTGTGATCGCCAAGTGGGAGGAGATCGGCCGGTATTCGGCGGCCATGAACGGATCTTGGCCCGAAGTCGGCTGACGCAGAACAGAACTCACGAGTCTTGTCCCTCTCGTCCGGTGGACCGCCCGCCCCTTGGGCAGCCCGCATTGGTGTCCGGTTCGAAAGGGGGGTTCTTCTCACCCGTGGCACGGAGAAAGGATCTCCGTACTCGCAGGTGAGCTGGTAAAGCTGCCCGGTCTGCCGGCAAACGGCAGCCGGTCGCGCGGCACGACTCGGAAACGACAGTGGTCACACGAGAAACGACAGTGGTCATTGCGGTCACCGAGCACGGCACCCCCCTACCGCGCCCCGCCCCGGAACATCGCGGTCCTTGAGCCCTCCCCTGGAGCCGCTTGATGACGATCCGATGCGGGTGAGATGTATGACGGTATTGACGATTGAACCAGTATGGCAAGTCCCGGAACTGGTTCTCACGTTTTTATTGGTTTGGCCGTTACGAAACTTTGGCCGACCTCGTTCTTCAACTCGAACGGATTTTCCCGGTTCGTCGGGGCATCCGTTCGAGAATGCGTTCCACCGGTCGCAGGAGTACCAGCAGAAGCAGCAGAAGGCTGATCGCGGTCACGGCGACGATGCCGCCGCGCCAGGACCAGCGGTGAAAGGCGAGCATTCCCTGGGCGACAAGCATGTCCAGAGCGACGGCGCCCGCCAGTGCGGTGAGTGCGCGGGCGAACGGATCGAATCCGCGCAGTGCCGCGCCGATCGCCGCGGCCGGCGCGGCGAGCAGGAAGAACAGCGCGAACGGCCCGCGCAACGACGAGCCGGAGTCGGTGAGTGCGAGCAGCGCACCCGTACCGGCTACGGCTGTCGCGGCCCCTGCGAGCAGGGGCCTCAGGTCCCTCCCTGGTCCTGGCCGTGCCCGTTCGTCCGCTGTTGATGATGTCTTGAGACGTATGGCCTGCATGGCCGACTTTGCCCCCCAAGGCGTCGGATGCCGGACTTCAATGTCGCGCAGCCGAACTGGAGGCGTCAAGCGGGTCTCCGGACATGACCGTTCCCCGGAGACACCTGATGCCTCCGGGGAACAAGTCGCTCGATTCCGGTGCGTTTCGGTGATCGATTACGACCCGGGCTTCAGGGGGCTCGTTTCTCCTGAAGGGCTGTCAGGTTGAGGTCCTGAACAGTTTTGGCATGGACACTTCCCGTCAACACGCGTAGTTGCTACGACGGTTGTGGCAGAGATCCTGCTAAAGGGAGGTTCCATGAGACGTTCCCGAATTACGGCATACGTGACTTCACTCCTCCTCGCCACCGGCCTCGCTCTCACCGGAGCGGCCGCGGCGGACGCGCAGGCCGCGACCGGGGGCTATGTGGCGCTCGGCGACTCGTACGCGTCCGGCGTCGGCGCAGGCAGCTACATCAGCTCAAGCGGCAGCTGCGACCGCAGCACCAACGCCTACCCCTACCTGTGGAACGCCGCCCACAGCCCGTCCTCGTTCTCGTTCCTCGCCTGCTCGGGCGCCACCACCGACGACGTGCTCTCCGGTCAGCTCGGCACGCTCAGCTCCTCCACCGCCCTGGTCTCCATCACCATCGGCGGCAACGACGCGGGCTTCGCCGACGTCATGACGACCTGTGTGCTCAGCTCGGACAGCACCTGCCTGTCCCGCATCAGCACCGCCGAGGCGTACGTCGACTCCACCCTCCCCGGCAAGCTCGACAACGTGTACGACGCGATCAGCGCCAAGGCCCCCAACGCCAAGGTCGTCGTCCTCGGCTACCCCCGCTTCTACCTGCTGGGTACCACCTGCCTCGGCCTCTCCTCGACCAAGCGCACCGCCATCAACAACGCCGCCGACTACATCGACACCGCGATCGCCAAGCGCGCCGCCGACCACGGGTTCACCTTCGGCGACGTCCGCACGCCGTTCTCGAGCCACGAGATCTGCTCCAGCAGCTCCTGGCTGCACAGCGTCAACTGGCTGGACATCACCGAGTCCTACCACCCCACCGCGTCCGGCCAGTCCGGCGGCTATCTGCCGGTCCTGACCAGCAACGCGTCCTGAGTTCTAGTACGAACCAGAGGGCGAAGGCGAAGCGGAGGCCCCGTCGGTCGGGGTCTCCGTCGTCTTGGTGCAGGTGACCGAGAACGGCACCGAGTTGGACGTCGTCTCCACCGGGCTGCGCACCTCGACGGCGATCGCGTCGCTCAGCGTCCCGCTGTCGGACCAGGTCGTCACGGTCACCCCCGTCTGCCGGCTCTTCCCGCCGCCGTCCGGGAAGGACAGCGTCTTCCAGCCCTGGTCGTCGAGCTTCCCGTTCTTCAGCACCCACCGGTACTGCACGTCCTCGGGCACGCTCCCGACGGTGATCGTCGCCGTGAACGTGGGCGCCTGCGCCGTCGACGGCGGACAGGACCCCGAATAGTCCGTCCGGGACCCGGTCACACTGACCTTCACACTCTGCTCGGGCGCACTGCTGCTCGCGGACGCCGACGGGGACTTGGAGGCGGCCCGGCTGCTCTGGCTGGGCGCCGGGGAGCTGAGGTTGCTGGCCGACTGGCTCGCCCCGGCGTTGTCACCGCCGCCGCCGCCGTCGCCGTTGTCGTGGTTGAGGAGGGCGTACGTCAGTCCGCCGAGCGCCAGGGCGACCAGCACCAGGCCGACGAGCAGCACGGTGCCCGCCCTGCGGTTGCCGTCGCGGTCGGAGGCGGGCGGCGGGGAGTCCGTCGGGGTGGGCAACGGGGGCGTGGGGGAGAACGGCCGGGTCTGCCGGGCGTAGAGGGTCGGGGCCTCGTACTGCGCCGGGACCGGGACGGTGGCGGCCGTGCCCGGGGTGCCCCCGGCCGCGACCAGTCGCAGGTCGTGCTCGGCCTGTTCGGCGGAGATCCGCGCGGCCGGGTCCTTGCGGAGCAGCCCCTCGATGACGGGGGTGAGCGGTCCGGCCCGGTACGGCGGCGGCAACTCCTCGTCGACCACGGCCCGCAGGGTGCTCAGCGGGGTGTCCTGCCGGAACGGCGAGGCGCCCTCGACCGCCGCGTACAGCAGGACGCCCAGCGACCACAGGTCGGACTCGGGGCCGAACGCCCGCCCGAGCGCCCGCTCCGGGGCGAGGAACTCCGGTGAGCCGATCACCTCGCCGGTCATCGTCAGCGCCGAGCTGCCCTCGACGGTGGCGATCCCGAAGTCGGTGAGCACCACCCGGCCGTCGTTCGACAGCAGCACGTTGCCGGGTTTCACGTCCCGGTGCAGCACCCCGGCGGCATGCGCGGCCCGCAGTGCGGACAGCACCTCGGCGCCGACGCCGGCCGCCCGCTGCGGGGACATCGGCCCCTCCGCCTCCAGCACGTCGGCGAGGGACACGCCCGGGATCAACTCCATGACGATCCAGGGCCGTCCGCCCTCCATCGCCACGTCGTACACCGTCACCACATTGCGGTTCGCGACCCGGGCCGCGGCCCAGGCCTCGCGTTCCAGCCGGGCGTACATCCGCTCGACGTCGGAGCCGGGCAGCCCGGCGGGCGCCCGCACCTCCTTGACGGCGACGTCACGGCCCAGCACCTCGTCGCGGGCCCGCCACACGGTGCCCATGCCACCCTCGCCCAGCGGGGACAGCAGTCGGTAGCGGCCCGCGATCACTCGCTCACGGCCGGGCTCTTCGGTCACGGGTGCCCCCCACGGCAGCTCGCGCGAATTCATCACAAACGTAACTCAGAGAAGTGCGGATGCGGCCCCCTTGAGCACCAGTCCGGCGCCCAGGGCCACGACCACGAGTGCCGAGACGAGCGGAATGGTCCTGCGGACCAGCGCCGCCATGGGGTGGGTGGTCCAGCTAGGGCGTTTGTCCATCACCCGAGTCATTCCCGTACCCAGCTTGACGACGGCGAACCCGGCGGCGGTCAGCGTCAGTGCGAGACCGACGCCGTAGGCGACCACGAGAAGCAGCCCGAACCAGGCCTGGCCGAGGGCGGCGGCGCCGACGAGCACGACCACGGCGGAGGGGCTGGGGACGAGGCCGCCGGCGAAGCCGAGGAGGATGGTGCCGCGGAGGGTGGGGGCCGTGGGGTGGGTGTGGGTGAACCCGCCGTGACTGTGCGGCATGTCGGTGCGGCCGTGATCGGGGGCTGCGCCCCCGGACCCCCCTTCGGCCTGAACGGCCTCGTCCTCAAACGCCGGACGGGCTGAAGAATGTGGCTGGGCGCCGTGGTCATGGCCATGAGCGTGGTGGTGGTCATGAGGGTGTTCGTTGCCGTGAGAGTGGTCGTGCCCGTGGTCGTGCGTGTGGCCGTGGCCGTGGCCGTGGTCGTGGGTGTGGGCACGGGCGTGCTCGTGTGCCCCCACGAGGGCCAGCTCCTGGTTCCCGGTCGCCTCGTGCTCGTGCTCGTGCTCGTGCTCGTGGTCGTGATGGTGATGGTGGCCGTGCGCGTGTGCCTGCTCGTGGCTCCGGTTCCGCCATGCCCTGCGGGTCAGGTTCGCGCCCGCCGCCAGGACCATGAGGCCGCTCGCGATGCCCAGCCAGGCGATCACGGAGGGTGTGGCCGCCGAGCCCGCCGTCACCAGGACGCCGAGGGCGACCACGCCCAGGGTGTGGGTGACCGTGACCGACGCGGCCAGCGGGAGGACGTCGCGGAGGCGGGCGCGGCCGCCGCGGGCCGCTGCCGTCGCCGCCATCAGGGTCTTGCCGTGGCCCGGTGCGAGGGCGTGCATCGCGCCGAGGCCGATCGAGATGAGGAGCGCGAGCACCGCGAAGCCGACGGTGAGGTGGTTGCGGGCGACCAGGTCGGTCAGGGCCTGGGTCCAGCGGTCGATGCCCCGGGGGAGGATCTCGGCGCCCGGGGTGTCCTGCCGTTCCTGAGCGAGGGCAGGGCCGCCGGGCCGCACGTGGACGGCGGCGGTCGTGATGTCGGCCGGGGAGGAGAGCAGGTCCTTGGGGTAGCTGGTGAGTTCGTGGGAGACGGACGTCTTCGGTACGTCCGTCTTCGTCAGGGTCATCCGGTCGCCGCGCGCCGTGATCTCCCGCCAGCCGGGCCCGGTGTCGGCGCCCTCGCTGTGGAAGGTGAGGGTGGCGGTGGTGCCCTCGGTGAGGGGCGCGGTGAAGCGGCACTCCACCCGGAGGGTGTTCAGGCCCGCCTGGCCGGGGCGGAGTTCGGCGTGGCTGGTCCGCACGGTCAGCGGGGTGGTACGGCCGTCGACGGTGAGCTTGCTGCCGTCGGCCGCGGTCGTGCAGCGCTGCTCGGCCCACTTCGTTGTGCCCAGCCGCTTCAGGTCGGGCTTGGCCTGGGTCGCCGGGATCTCGGCGAGGTCCTCGACGTGGTCGACGCGGAGCTGCCCGGGGGCGGCGACGAGGCCGTCGTACTTGTTGACGGTGAAGTTGCCGAGCGGGTGGGCGCTCGCGGCCGTGGCGGGGAGGAGGGCCAGGGCGCAGGCCGTGGTGAAGAGGGCGGCGATCCGGCGGAGGTTCACTTCGTGGCCTCCAGCGCCTCGCGGGCCGCACGGGCGCCCAGCGGGGAGAAGCCCGGGTTGAGCTTGAGAGCCTTGGTGAGGGCGGCCCGGCCGGCCGCCTTCTCGCCGTTGGCCAGCTCGATCGTGCCCTGGTGGTAGAGGAAGGAGGCGTTGCGGTAGCCGGTGGCGGTGGCCCGGCGGGTGTACGGCAGTGCTTCCTTGTCCTTGCCGTTGACGTGCAGCGCCCAGGCCAGCGCGTCCGCCGTGTGCACGGTGTGGCGGCGGGCCCACTCGGCCCGGGCGGCCTTCAGGGCCTCGGCCTTGTTGCCGTGGTCGGCGGCGGCGAGGGCGGTGTCGAGGTCGGCGTTGACGCCGTTGGCGCGGGCGAGCGCGATCCACGCCTCGACCAGCGCGTACTGGTCCTGGGCCTTCTCCTTGTCGCCCTTGGCGTTCCGGTCCTCGTACAGCTCGCCGAGTTCGACCAGCGGCTGGGGGAGCGGGTAGCGGGAGACGACCAGTTCCATGCCCTTGATGGCGTCGGCCCGGTCACCGGTCGCCGCCTGGGCGCGGGCCCGGCCCTCCAGCGCGGGGAGGTAGTTCTCGTCGGCGGTCAGGGCGCGCGCGTAGTAGTCCAGCGCGCTCTTGTAGTCACCCTGGTTCCAGGCGAGCAGGCCGAGCTGGGCGGCCACGTAGGAGATGTCGCCCTTGGACGTGGCCGTGGACAGGGCCTGCTCCAGCACCCGCTGGGCGCCCTTCACGTCACCGCGCAGCTCTCGTACGTACGCGTACCGGGTGAACACCGGGACGCCGGGCTTGCGCTGGTCCGCGAGGTCGGCCGCCTTGCTCGCCTCGTCGTAGCGGCCGAGTTCGACCAGGGCGTCGATACGGGAGGACAAGGCGTTCGCGCTGTACGGGTTCTGCTTGAGGGCCTGGTCCGCGTAGGTGAGCGCCCGCGCGAACTCGTGCCGGGCGGCGGCCAGCGCGGCCTCGCCGGCCAGCGCCTGGTCGTTGTCCGGGGTGATCTGGAGCGCGCGCTCGAGGGACTTCTCGGCCTGCGGGTAACGCGACGGGTCGCCCTTGGTGCGGGCCTGCTCGACGTAGGCGAGGCCGAGGGTGGCCCAGCTGTCGGAGTCCTTCGGCTGGGAACGGAGATGGGCCTGCAGGGAGGCGATCGTCGTGTCGAGGTCCCCGCTCGCCAGCAGCGCCGGGTCCACCGCGCTCGACGTGGCCACCGGCGCCGTCCCGCCGTCCCGCGAGGACCCGAAGGCGATCGCCCCGCCGGTCAGCGCGATCGCCATCAGCAGGGCGGAACCGGCGAGTTGGGCCCGCCGCCAGTTCCGCCCCGCGGCGGCGAACCGGCGCAGGGCGGTGACGCGCTCGTCGTCCTTCGTCTCGACGGGCTGCTTCTCGTTCGTACCCGGGGCCATGCCCTCTCCTAGTAACTGTTCGCGCGGGGCGGCGCGGCCCGCGCCGTGGGGGATTGGGTGGGTGCGGGCCGCGCCAGTACATGAGGGGCGTGCATCGAGCGCCCCGTGAGGGGCGCTGGGGGCACCCCCGGCCGAAGGCTGGGGGAGGAACTGCGCGGTCAGCCACCGCCGACCCGCAGCCGCCCGATTGCCCCGGCAGGAAAGGCGATCAGTAAGGCCGCCGCATCCGCCGCCGCCACCAGCCGAACCCGGTGCCGATCAGCAGCACGCCCGCCGCACCCGCGGCCGCCGAGCCCGCGATCAGCGTCATGTTGTTGTCACCGGAACCGGTCAGGGCGTCACCCAGCGCGCTCTTCGTGCTGCTGCCGGCCGCCGCCTTGGCGATCTTGCCGCGCGAGCCCGCCGTCGGCTCGGCCACGTACGGGAAGTACTTCTCGAAGCTCTTGTCGTTCTTGTCGACCGCGTCGCCCAGGTCGTTCTTCGAACCGACCAGTTCGCCCTCCATGACCTGGAGCGCCTCGTCGATCACGTCGTCGGTGAGCCGGCGTCCGTTCGGGAAGCCCTGGTTGTCACCGTCCAGCACACCGAGCCGCTTGGGCTTGGCGGTGGGCTTGATGGACGTGTTGAGGCGGAGCATCTCCGACGGCTTCGCCTGCGGCTGCAGCGTGTTGAGGCCCTTGACGCCCGTCAGGAACACGCTGACGAGGTCGTTGCGGGGCTCCGAGGGCGCCTTGATGTGGTAGATCGCCTCGATGAGCTTCGGCAGTTCCGGGTTGGTGACGTTCTTCAGGAACTGCGCGTCGTCCTTGGGCTCGGACGCGTTGAACTTGTCCTTGTCCTTCTGCGGGTTGACGACCTCGTTGACCAGCGGGTTGCCGAGGCGTGAGACCTGCGTGTAGTAGCCCTGCGCGTTCCTGCGCTGGGTCGTCGCGTAGATGCCGACGGTCGGACGCGACGCCGACTGCCGGATCAGGGAGTTCGGCACCTGGAGGGCGATCGTGTTGACGTTGTAGCCCTTGAGGGTGTCGTTGCCGACCTCGCTCAGGTTGCCGCCGTACAGCAGGTCGAAGACGCGCAGGTCGGCGAAGAACGGGTCGTCGGCCTGGCCGGCGAAGGTCGCGCCGCCGTTCGAGGTCTTGTAGATGGCCTGGGAGCGCAGCTTCGCGTAGTCGGGCATCGACGCCTTGCCGACGTCCGAGGGAGCCGCCGGGACGTTGTCGGCGATCCTCGTCTTGTACTGCTGCCTGCCGTTCTTGAGCTTGATGAGGTCGAGGTCGTACGACTGCGTCACGTTCAGGTCGGGGTCGTTCAGGCTGTCGACCACGCCCGTGTTGTAAAGGAACGTCTTCTTGTTCTTGATCTGGGTCTTGAAGGTGTAACGGAAGATCAGGTCGTCCTTCGCGTCACCGTTGTTGTCGATGTGGATGTCGTACTGGGCGTCCTCGGCGAACTGGTAGAAGTTCGGGCCGCCGGCCGGCTCCTCGAAGGGGATGTAGTCCGACACGATCGTCGTGGTGTCGGGCTTGTCCGGGCTGACGAACGCGTACAGGTCGGTGTTGTCGTACTGCGGGGTGCCCGAGATGAGCGGGGCCTCCCGGTGGGAGGAGGCGGAGGCCGCCCCCGGTTCCAGCGCGGCGACGCTGGCGGCTGTGATCCCGCCGGTGGCCAGTGCCCCACAGATGAGCGTGACAAGGCCCTTGCGCCCCGCGCCGCCCCTGGAGTTTAGAGGTGTCATGCCGTCCGTCCCTCGGTCCCAACTTGCTTGACGGACGGGTATACGGAGCCGGAGGGCCGTTTGGATTGGTCGGAAGAAAAAAATCTTTTCTTCCTGCTCGACCCGCGTTTTTGCCTCCCGCATACGTACTTCTGCCGGAGGTGCGTCAGTTGCGAATGTCCGGAGTGGGAGGACGGGCCGGGTGCGGCCACAGAAGGGGGAACGGGGTGGACGCGGACGAACTGCTGGTGCTCGTCGCCGGTGGCGACCAGAAGGCGTTCGAGGACCTCTACGGACTGGTGTCCGGGCCGGTGTTCGGTCTCGTACGCCGCGTGGTCCGCGACCCCGCCCAGTCCGAGGAGGTGGCCCAGGAGGTGCTCCTCGAACTCTGGCGCTCCGCCGCCAGGTTCGACCCCGGCCGGGGCAGCGCCCTCTCCTGGATCCTCACCCTCGCCCACCGCCGCGCCGTCGACCGGGTGCGCAGCGCCCGCGCGGCCGGCGAACGCGAACAGCGCGAGGCGCTGCGGGCCGGCGAACCCGCCTTCGACCAGGTCGCCGAGACGGTGGAAGCCGGTTTGGAGCGCGAGTGGGTACGCCGCTGCCTGGACCGGCTCACCGCCCTGCAGCGCCAGTCCGTCACCCTCGCCTACTACGACGGCTACACGTACCGTGAGGTCGCCGAGCGGCTCAAGCTGCCGCTGGGCACGGTCAAGACACGGATGCGCGACGGGCTCACCCGGCTGCGCGACTGCCTGGGAGGTGTGGCGTGAGCCTGGTCGGCCGCCTGCTGCACCGCGAGGACCTGCACTCGCTGGCCGCGCCCTACGCCCTGGACGCCCTGGAGCCCGGTGAGCGGCGCCGCTTCGAGAAGCACCTGAAGGGCTGCGACAGGTGTGCCGAGGAGGTCCGGGCGCTGACCGAGGACGCGGTACGGCTCGCCTTCTCCGCGGCGGCCCCGCCGCCCCTCGCGATGCGCGGCCGGGTGCTGGCCGCCGTCCGCGCCACCCCGCAGGAGCCGGCCCCCGGCCAGGAGCGCGTGCCCAACCTGCCGCCGCACGTGTGGGGCGCACAGCCCCCGCCGCCGCGCCGCCGTCCGCGCCCCCTGTTCGTGCCGTTCGCCACCGCCACCGCGGCCGCCGCGCTGGTCGTCGCCTCGCTGTTCGCGGTACAGGCCGACCGGACGCAGAACCAGCTCGACGCCGAGCGGGCCCAGTCGAGTGAGATCGCCCACGTTCTGGCCGCGACCGACGCCCGCGCGACCAGCTACAAGGACGCCCAGGGCCGAAGTATCGGAGCGGTCGCCTCCGTATCGGAGGGGCAGGCCGTCGTCACGCTCAGCGGATACGGCACCCCGTCCAACGGCCGCGTGCACCAGCTCTGGCTCATGCGCCCCCGTGTGCAACCGCGCTCCCTCGGGCTCTTCGAGGGCGACACGCCCCTGGTCGCCACGGGTCTGGGCAAGTCGGCGACGTCACTCGCGGTGACCGTGGAGCCCGCCGGCGGGTCAGCGCAGCCCACCAGCCAGCCAGTTGTCCAACTCGCCCTGAAATCGGTTGGATTCGGAGAGTAGTCGAAGTGTAGTTCACGAGGGGTCGTCAACACCCTTGCGGGGAAGGTGAATCCTGTGACCGCGATACACGAGTGCCCCATCGGGGCGATAGGGTTACCCTGCCCGGGCCGGGTGGACTCGTACGGGTGGGGAGTGACATGGATCAGATAACACGCAGCAGGGCGAGGGTTCCTGCGATCACCTGCGGGAGCGGTGCGACCAGTTCGCGCCTCGACCGCCATCTGTCGGTGCTGGCGGGTCCCGCCATACCGCAGCAGCAGGCGGTCGAGGCGACGTCGCTGATGCGTGAGCTGACCGCGCGTGAACCCGCGCAGCGCAGCGACCGGGTCACGCGGGTCAGCCGCGTCTCCCTGTTCGCGCCACTGCGCCGCCTGCGCCGTTCGCTGTTCGGCGGCAACAAGCACTGACCGCCTGACCGTCAGGCCCGCGCCCAGGCCGCCACACCGTCCCGGCGCAGCGCTGCGATCTCCGCGTCCGTCATCCCCACGGCACGCAGCAGCGCCTCGGTGTGCTGTCCGAGCGCGGGCACATCCCCCATCCGCGCCTCGTCCCCGCCCGGCAGCGTGATGGGCGGCAGCAACGCACGCAGCGGCCCGACCGGCGAACCCACTTCCCGCCACCGCTCCCGGGCCGCCAGCTGCGGATGCCCGGCCAGCTCGTGCAGATCCCGCAGCCGCGCGCACGCGATGCCCGCGGCCTCCAGCCGTGCCAGCGCCTCGTCGGCGCCGAGTGCCCGGAGAGCCGTCCCGACCAGTTCGTCGGTCCGCGCGCGGTTCGCCACCCGTGCTGCGTTCGTCGCGAACGCCGCATCCGTGCCCAACTCCGGCCGTCCGATCACCTGTTCGGCAAGCCGCCGCCACTCCCGGTCGTTCTGCACCGACAGCAACACCCGCCCCCCGTCCGCGGTCGGGTAGGCGTCGTACGGCGCGATCACGGCGTGCGCCAGAGCGGTCCGCTCGGGCGGTGTCCCGCCGTGGACGGTGTGATGCAGCGGATGCCCCAGCCACTCGGCCAGCGCCTCCAGCATCGACACCTCCACCGGCCCGCCCCGCCCGGTCGTGCCGCGCCGCACCAGCGCCGCGAGGACGCCCGAGAAGGCGTACATGGCCGCCGCGATGTCCGCCGCCGGGATCCCCGCCTTCACGGGCTGCTCCGGCGTCCCGGTGACCGACACCAGGCCCGCCTCGCACTGCACGAGCATGTCGTACGCGCGTTTGCCGGCGTACGGCCCGGACGCCCCGTAACCGGAGATGTCCACGGCGACCAGCCGGGGGTGCGCGGCGCACAGCGTGGCCGCGTCGAGCCCGAGCCGGGACGCGGCACCGTGGGCCAGGTTCTGCACGAAGACGTCGGCGTCCGCGACCAGCCGCCGCACGACGTCCAGGCCGCGCGGGTCCTTCAGGTCCAGCGCGATGGACTCCTTGCCCCGGTTGCACCACACGAAGTGCGAGGCGAGACCGCGGGCGGCGGTGTCGTAGCCGCGGGCGAAGTCCCCGCCGTCGGTGCGTTCGACCTTGATGACCCGGGCGCCGAGATCGGCGAGCTGCCGGGTGGCGAAGGGGGCGGCGACGGCCTGCTCGACGGCGACGACGGTGATGCCTTCAAGGGGCAGCGGGAGACGGTCCATGCGCTGGATCATGTCCGGTGACCGGCGGGTTTGTCAGTAGCGCCCGTACCGGCGGACGGCGAGGGGCAGGAAGACGGCGATGAGGACCAGGCTCCAGGCGAGCGACCCCGCGACGGGGTGCGCCACCGGCCAGGCCGCGCCGGCGGGTACGGGAGCGTTGCCGAAGAGGTCGCGCAGGGCGGTCGTCACCGCGCTGATCGGGTTCCACTCGGCGAGCGTGCGCAGCCAGCCCGGGAGGTTGCCGGTGGGGATGTAGGCGTTGGACAGCAGCGGCAGCACGAAGGTGGACGCGCCGAGCTGACCGGCGGCCTCCTCGCTGCGGGTGAGCAGGCCGAGGTGGATGCCGACGGTCGTGCAGGCGAACCGGAACAGGAGCAGGAGGCCCACCGCGCCGGCCGCCGCGGCCGCCGATCCCTCGACGCGCCAGCCCACGGCGAGCCCCACCAGCAGCAGGGGCACGGTACCCGCCGTGGTGACGACGAGGTCGGCCACCGCCTGCCCGAGCGGTGCCGCGGCCCGGCTCACCGGCATGGTCCTGAAGCGGTCCGTCACTCCTCGGTGGGTGTCCTGAGCGGCCTGGAACATCCCGGTCATGACCCCGCCGGCCGCGGTCGCGACCAACAGCCCCGGGACGAGGAACGAGCGGTACTCCGGGCCCGGCATTTTCAGTGCGCTGCCGAAGACGTAGCCGAAGAACAGCAGCATGTTGACCGGCATCAGCTGGGTGAGGACCGCGAGGCCGGGGCTGTTGCGGACCCGGCGCAGCTGCCGGCCCGTCATCGCAACACCTTCGTACACGAGCGCACTCATGCGGGACTTCCCGTCAGTCGGAGGAAAACGTCGTCGAGGGTCGGTGGTCTGAGGCTCGCGTCCAGCAACGGGACACCCGCCGCGTCGAGTTCGCGCACCAGGCGGGGGAGGGTGAGGGTGGGGTCCGTGGTGACGGCGCCGACGGTGTGCCGGTCGTGGTCGAACTGCGGCTCCCTGCCGGTGAGCCGGTCGAGAACCGCGGCCGCGTGCGGCAGCGCGTCCCGGTCGGCGACCACGGCCTGCGCGTACCAGCCGATGAGTGCCTTCAGTTCGGCGGGAGAGCCGGTGTGGGCCACCCCGCCCCGGTCGATCAGCACGATGTCGTCGGCGAGCCGGTCGGCCTCCTCCAGGTACTGCGTGGTGAGCAGCACCGTCGTGCCCTCGGCCGTCACGTCGCGCACCGCTTCCCAGATGCCGTTGCGGCCGGCCGGGTCGAGGCCGGTGGTGGGCTCGTCGAGGAAGAGCACGGCGGGACGGCGGACCAGGCTCGCGGCGAGGTCGAGGCGGCGGCGCATACCGCCGGAGTAGGTGGCTGCCTTGCGGTCGGCCGCCTCGGTGAGGCCGAAGCGGCCGAGGAGTTCGGCCGCGCGGTCGTCCGGCCTCCGTACCCGGAGCAGCCGGGCGAAGAGGCGCAGGTTCTCACGGCCGGTGAGATCGCCGTCGACCGAGGCGTACTGGCCGGTGACGCCGATGCTGCGGCGCACGGCCGCCGGGTCCCGGACCACGTCGTGCCCCGCGACGCGGGCGGAGCCCGCGTCGGGCCGGAGGAGGGTGGCCAGCAGTCGTACGACCGTGGTCTTCCCGGCCCCGTTCGGTCCGAGCAGTCCGCAGACCGTGCCCTGCCGGACGGCCAGATCGAGACCGTGCAGCGCGGACACCGTGCCGAAGCGCTTCTCCAGACCTTCACTAAGTACAGCGTACGTAGTAGTCATGGGCCGACCATAGCGCACTACGTACGGTGTACGTAACTAGCATGGTGGGCGAGGTGATGATCGATGGCAGTCCGAGGGGCCGAACCCGGGGTGATCTGGGCCCGCCCGGAGCGCACGGGGCGAGGGCCGAAGCCGACGTTCACGCGCGCCGACATCGCTGCCGTCGCGGTGCGGATCGCCGACGCGGAGGGGCTGGACGCCGTGTCGATGCGACATGTGGCGGCCGGGGTGGGGTGCGGGACGATGTCCCTGTACAACCACGTCCCCCGGAAGGAGGACCTGTACGAGCTGATGTTTGACGCGGCCAGCTCGGAGCACGAGCTGTGGGAGCCGACGGGGGACTGGCGGGCCGACATGATGCGGGTCGCCGAGCAGACGCGGGATCTGATGCGCCGGCATCCCTGGGTGCCGCGTCTGATGTCACCCGTCTACGGGTTCAGCCCACATGCCCTGCGCTATCTGGAGCACTGTCTGGCCTGCCTGGATCCGCTGGACGTGTCGTACGGCACCAAGTTCGAGCTGATCGCCATGGTGAACGGTGTGGTCACGACCTATGTACGGAACGAGATCGACACGGCCGAACGGGTGCGGAACCTGCCCTGGTCCGAGGAGCGGGAGAACGCGGCGCGGCTCGCCTATCTCGGAGGGCAGATCGCCTCGGGGGCGTATCCGCGGATGGCGGCGGCGTTTGCGGGGGATGCGGGGGACGCGGGGCCGGTTGACATGGAGGGGGTTTTCCGGCGGGCGGTGGAGAGGGTATTGGACGGGTTCGCGACGTCGTAGCCTGCGGGTCGGTGGGGGCTTGTCGCGCAGTTCCTCCCCCAGCCTTCGGCCGGGGGTACCCCAGCGCCCCTGGGTACGTCACAGCAGCGTTAGTTGACCCGCCGGGCCTTCTTCCGTGTGTTCCAGGATCGAGGCTGGTTTGCGGGCTGTCCCCGGAGGTGGGAGTACGCCCGCTGTCATGAGGTCTGCAGCCGTGATCCGCGTCTTGATCTCCAGGGTGGCCTGCTGGGCGCGGACGTCGGCCAGCAGGGCCAGGACCGTGATCAGTTCCAGCAGTTCCGAGGTCCATGACTGGGACCAGGCCGGCGGGGTGATCGCCGCCAGGGTTCCCGGTTCCGTCGGCTCCGTCGTTCGTGCCGCGAACCATGCCTCCAGGACCCGTACCTCGCCCGTCCTGAAGTCCCACGCCTCCGGCGGGACCGGGGAGATGCGGCCCTCGTCGAGGTGGAGGGCTTCCTCCTCCGGGTCGTAGAGGATCGTGAGGGGGCGGCCCGGAAGCGGGGCCCGGACGTACGGGCGGCGGCCGCCCGGGAGTTTGGGACGGTCGCCGTCGCGGCGCAGCAGCCACAGTGCCCGGTGGCCGAGTTCCACGCCCTGTTCCCAGAGTTCCGTGTCGTCGGTGAGCGGGAGGGTGCGGTCCGGGCGGATCGCGGTCAGGGCCCAGGCGAGTACGTCCAGCGGGGCGACGCCCCGGCCCAGCCGGTCGGCCAGGTGTTCCGGCAGTCCCGGCGCCAGGTTCGGCTCGGCGCCGCCCGGGCGGCGGTACAGCGGGCGGATACGGCCCGCACGCAGGGTGGGGAGCAGGGAAGTCGCGAGCAGGGGCACGTCCTCCGCCGACTCCACCGCGAAGACCTGGTGGTCGTCCGCCACCCGCCACAACTCCGGGCGGGCGGTGTCGATCAGGCGGTGGTCCGGGATCAGCCACTGTTCGTCGAACGGGGCGGCCAGGACGCGGACCGGGGCCGGGCAGGGTCCCGACGCGTCGGCGAGCGGTCCGGTGCCGCTGGGCTGGCCGGGGAGCTGGGCGACCGCGGAGTGGACGGTCCGGGCCCGCGTCGGCTCGAACAACGTCTCCCGGTCGGGGCCCGCGGCCTTGAGGAGGGCGTCCCAGCGGGTCTTCAGGGTCGCCGGGTCGGGCGCCGTCGGCCACCCCCGGCCGAGCCGCAGTGGTGCGACGGACCACGGCATGAGGTCCGCCAGCAGCGGAGCGTCGTCGTGCGTCACGCCCGGCATCGTACGACGACTTCAGGTGGCGTCGAGCGTGACCGTGAAGGAGAAACGGTCGCCGCGGTAGTGGATGACCGCCAGGTCCAGGACCCGGCCTGCGGTGTCGTAGGTGACACCCGTGTAGTGCAGGATCGGGCTGAGGAGCGGGACTTGGAGCAGCCGGGCGGTCTCCGGGTCGGCCAGCCGGGCCGCCACCGTGTCCGTGATGCGGCTGATGTCCGCGCCGACGACGTCCCGGAGCACCTTGGTCATCGGCCAGCGGGACAGGTCCTCCGGATCGATGCGGTCGGCCAGTTCCGGGCGGACGTGGTTGCGGGCGTGGTTGGTGGGCTCGCCCGTCTGTTCGTCACTGCGCAGGCGGTGGTACGTCGCCACCTCGGCGAGATCCGGGAAGTACTCGATGAGTTCGCCGGTGACGGGCACCGTGCCGTGCTCCAGCAGCTCCGCCGTCATCCCCGACTGCTGGGCCACGATCGCGTCCACCGAGCCCAGCAGCCGTACCGGGGTGCCGCGCCGGGCGTCCGGCTCGATGAAGGTACCCCGGCGGCGGTGCCGGCTGATCAGGCCCTCGTCCTCCAGCTCCTTCAGCGCCTGCCGCATGGTCAGCACGCTGACTCCGTAGTGCTCCGCGAGCTGTTCCTCGGTGGGCAGCCGGAGCGGGTCCCGGGGCGAGCGGCCGAGTATCGAGGCGCGCAGCGACTGCGACACCTGGTACCAGAGCGGCAGCTTGCGGTTGAGGACGATGGAGTCCGGGGCGAAGGAGGTCACGGGCCATCCGTACCGGTGAGGGATCTTCAGTGCAAGGGGCGGAAGTGCCGTTCCAGGCCCTGCCACACGTCGTCGTACCGCTGCTGGAGGTGTCCGGCGGTCGCCGCCTGCGGGGTGAGCGTCACCGGCCAGCGGGTCTCGAACATGAAGGCCAGGCCGTCGTCCACCCTCTGGGGCTTCAGCTCGGCCGCGCTCGCCCGGTCGAACGTCTCCCGGTCCGGACCGTGCGCCGACATCATGTTGTGCAGCGACCCGCCGCCCGGCACGAAGCCCCCCTTTCCGGCGGTCTTCGCGTCGTAGGCGCCCTCGACGAGCCCCATGTACTCGGTCATCACGTTCCGGTGGAAGTACGGCGGCCGGAAGGTGTTCTCGCCCACCAGCCAGCGCGGCGCGAAGACCACGAAGTCGACACCCGCCAGTCCCGGAGTGTCGGACGGGGACGTCAGCACCGTGAAGATCGACGGATCGGGGTGGTCGTAGGAGATGCTGCCGATCACATTGAAACGGCGCAGATCATAGGCGTACGGCACATGTGTGCCATGCCAGGCGACCACGTCCAGTGGGGAGTGGTCATATGTGGCGGTCCACAGGTTGCCGCAGAACTTGTTGACCACCTCCACCGGGCCCTCGACGTCCTCGTAGGCGGCAACGGGGGCCAGGAAATCCCGCGCTGCGGCGAGGCCGTTGGCGCCGATAGGGCCGAGGTCGGGGAGGCGGAAGGGCGCGCCGTAGTTCTCGCACACATAACCCCGGGCCGTGTCATCCAGCAGCTCCACACGGAAGCGGACCCCGCGGGGGATCAGCGCCACATGTCCCGGCTCCACATGCAGCAGGCCGAACTCCGTACGCAGCAGCAGTCCGCCGTGCTCCGGGACGATCAGCAGCTCGCCGTCCGCGTCGGAGAAGACCCGCTCCATGGAGACGTCGGCGTGGTAGAGGTGCACGGCCATGCCGGTGCGCTGGGTGGCGTCGCCGTTGCCGCCCAGGGTCCACAGGCCGGCGAGGAAGTCCGTGCCGGGCGAGGGCTGCGGGAGGGGGTTCCAGCGCAGCCGGTTCGGGTCCGGGGTGGTGTCCGTGAAGGGGGCGGTGCGCAGCCCGCCGTTGCCGGCGGCGCGGGTGAAGGCCGGGTGGGCGGCCGAGGGGCGGATCCGGTACAGCCAGGAGCGGCGGTTGTGGGCCCGCGGCTCGGTGAAGGCCGTACCGCTGAGCTGCTCGGCGTACAGGCCGAGGGGGGCGCGCTGCGGGGAGTTGCGGCCCTCGGGCAGGGCGCCGGGCACCGCCTCCGAGGAGTGCTCGTTGCCGAACCCGGAGAGGTACGCCAGCCCCTCGGCGGTCTTCCGCGCTTCCCCGCGCTCCCGCTCGAACGCGCTCGCGCGGGAGGTGCCCCCATCGCCCATGATCGCTCCCTGAACCTGCGTGCCATCGATTCCTATGCATCACCGTAGGATTGCGTGGAGGCGGGTGCAAGAGGGCCGGGATCATCCCGGCGGTGTATGGCGAGAACCCGACTTCAGGGGGATCCGGTCCGCGGCGTGCTGTTCTACGCTCCCGGGCATGTCGTGGACGCGTGGACTGCCGGGTGCGCTCGCGGTCTGCGTGCTGCTGCTGGTCGCCGCGGCGGGGTGCGGGACCGGGACGGCGCACGGGCAGCGGGGGACGGGGTCGCCCTCACCGGTGGGCAAGATCCTCGACGACACCGACGAGAGCGGACGCCACTACCGCGAGGTGGACAAGAGGCAGGCGCCCGAGGTGGGCACGGTGGTCACCCCGGACGCGTCCGGTGGCTGGGACGTACGGCTCGACGTGCACCGTTTCCGGTTCTCCCGGGCGGGCACCGCGGCGAAGGCGGTCGCCGGCCGGGGGCTCGCCTACCTCTTCGTGGACGGCGGCCTGGTGACGCGGCTGCGCACCCCCGTCTACCACCTGTCCGCCGGCCTCGTCCCGCACGGCACCCACCACATCACCGCCCGGCTCTACGCGGACGACGGCACGGTCTGGGCCGTGCACGGCAAGCCGGTGGAGAGCACGGCGGATGTCACGGCCTCCGGTGCGGAGACGGCGAAACCGACCGCTACCGGTACGACCGGGGCGGCCACCGGATGAGTGCATGGGCCATCCGTCCACGTACTGGGGGGCGAGGTTCATCTGATCCCTACGGAAAGGCATCATGAAGCCCGTGCCCCCAGCGACCTCGCTCCGCAAAGCGCCCGTACAGCGCCGCAGCGCCGAACGACTGACCAGGATTCTCGACGCCTGCGCCGACCTCCTCGACGAGGTCGGCTACGACGAGCTGAGCACCCGGGCCGTCGCGGTGCGCGCCGGGGTGCCCATCGGCTCGGTCTACCGCTTCTTCGGCAACAAGCGGCAGATGGCCGACGCCCTCGCCCAGCGCAACCTGGAGCGCTTCACCGAGCGTGTCACCGAGCGGCTGAAGGAGGCGCCGAAGGGTGGCTGGCGGACCGCGATGGACGCGGTGCTCGACGAGTACCTGGCCATGAAGCGCACCGCCCCGGGCTTCTCCCTCGTCGACTTCGGCAACCAGATCCCGGTCGGCGCCCGCCACTCCGAACCCAACCGCAGAGTCGCCGACCGCCTGACCGACCTCCTCTCCGGCTACCTCGGCCGCACCCCCGACGAGGCCCTGCGCCGCACCTTCCTGGTGGCCGTGGAAACCGCCGACACCCTGGTCCACCTGTCCTTCCGGGTGGACCCGGAGGGCGACGAGGAGATCATCAGGGAGATGCGGGAGCTGCTGCGGGCGTATCTGGGGCGGGTGCTGGACTGAACAGGTCCCGGAGGAACTCCCGTTGCTAGTCTGAGTGCACGCTGGGGTCGCGCACGGGGGGACGTATGGCTCGGGTGGTCTGCATCCATGGAATCGGCCGGCAGCACACGGGGGAGCGGGAGCTGCACGGGGCATGGCACCCCGCCCTCTGCGACGGCCTGATCCGTGCCGGAGCCGTGACCGACCTCGCTGCGGACGATGTGCGCTGCGTCTTCTACGGCGACCTGTTCCGGCCGCCCGGACGCACACTCGCACTCACCGATCCGCCCCTCGACGCCTCCGACGTCGCGGACGGCTTCGAGACCGAACTCCTGCTGGCATGGTGGGCGGAGGCGGCCCGGACGGACGGCACGGTACTGCCGCCCGACGCCCGTACCCTGGCCCGCACCCCCCAGGCCGTGCAGCGAGCCCTGAACGCCCTCAGCCGCTCCCGCTTCTTCGCCGGCGTCGCCCTGCGCGGTCTCGTACTCGACCTCAGGCAGGTGCGCGGGTACTTGTGCGATCCGGCGCTGCGGGACGCCGTCCAGCAGCGGGTCGCCGACGCGGTGACCGAGCGCACCCGGGTCGTGGTGGGCCACTCGCTCGGCAGCGTCGTCGCCTACGAGGCGCTGTGCGCCCGTCCGGACTGGCCGGTGCGCGCCCTGCTGACGCTGGGCTCGCCGCTGGGTGTGCGCAACCTGGTCTTCGACCGGTTGCGCACCGGCCCCGCCGGATCGCCTGGTGACTGGCCGGGTTCCGTACGGCAGTGGACCAATCTCGCGGACGCCGGTGACGTCGTCGCCCTGGTGAAGGACCTGCGGCCGCTGTTCGGCGAGCGGGTCAGGTGTCAGGTGGTCCACAACGGGGCACGGGCCCATGACGCGACGCGGTATCTCAACACGGCGGAGGCGGGACGCGCGGTGGAGGAGGGGTGCCGGGAGACGGGGGAGGCCGGGGTATGAGCGACAGACGCCGGTGGGTGGGCCATGGACGCGGCACCGCGCCCCGCTGAGGCGACGGACGGCCCGGTGGCGGGCACCTCGCGCCGCTTCCTCATCGCCGCCGCCGTCACCTCCGTCGCCGCGCATCCCGAGGCGGAGCGAGCGGAACTCGCCGACGACGTGCACCGGATCGAGGAACTCTTCCTCGGACCGCTCGGCTACCGCCGGGGCACGGATCTCGCCCTCGACCCGACCTGCCGCCAACTCCAGGACGCACTACGGGCGTTCGCCACCGCCCCGGACCGCAGTCCCGAGGACTACGTGGTCCTCTACCTCGCCACGCACGGGGTCACCGCCGAGCACAGCGGACGCCATTATCTGCTGCTGCACGACAGCGACGCACGGGATCTGCGCGGCACCGCCCTGCCCACCGAGGACCTGGTCGCCCAGCTCTGGGAGGACACTCCCGTCGAGCGGCTCCTGGTGCTGATCGACGCCTGCTACTCCGAGGAGGGGGCCGACCGTGCGCTGCGCGGTGCGCTGGAGGCCCGCCGCTTCCGGGAGCCGGTCACCGAGCACGGGACCACCGGCCTGGTCCTCGTCTCCTCCTCGCGCCGCAAGGAGGAGACGTACACCGGGGCCCTTTCGGCGGCCTTCGACCGGGCAGTGCGCCGTACGGCCACCGCCGGGCACGCGCCCGCCCACATCAGTCTCGAACACGTCATGGCGGCCATCCGCAGCGACCCCGAGGTTCCCGCCGCCCAGCGCCCCGTCTGGTCCCTCACCCACGCCACCGGGGACATCCCGGCCTTCCTCCCCAACCCCCGGCACGTACCCGGCTCCGCCGGGCTCAAGCTGGAGGAGATCGACCGCATCGTCGATCTCGGCGCCCGCGAACGTGGCGCCCGCGACCAGGACATGCGGGAGTTCTTCGTACCCCGCGCCCGCGGTACCGACGTGCCCACCGAGGACGTCTGGGACTTCACCGGCCGCCATGCGGCACTGGGCGACATCACCACCTGGCTCGACCCGCGCCGGGTCGGGGAACGCCTGTGCGTGGTCACCGGGGACCCAGGGTCCGGGAAGTCCTCGCTGCTGGGCATGGTGGCCGTCCTCACCGACGACCACCGCCACGAGTCCGTACCCCGCACCGGGCTGCCCGCGCTGCTGCCCCGTCCCGGCGACGTGGACGTCCGCATCAACGCGAGCCATCTCTCCACGCGCCAGCTCCTGGACGCCCTGTCGGCGGCCGCGGGGTGCGCCGCCGACTCGTTGGGGGCGCTCACCGCGCACCTCCAGACCAGGACCCGCCCGCTCGTCGTCCTCGTCGACTCGCTGGACGAGGCGTTGACCCCGCACGAGGCCGTCGACGAGTTGTTCCTCCCGCTCACCGACCCCGAACGCCGCCTCCAGCTGCGCCTGTTGATCGGCGCCCGCCCGCACGTCGCCGCACGTCTGGCCGCCGTCGGCCCGCGCATCGACCTCGACTCCGAGCGGTACGGCGACCCGGATGCCGTCCGCGCCTACACCCGCAAGCTGCTGTGCGCCGACGGCTCGGTTCTCAAGGCCGCCGTACCCCGGTTGGTGGACGAGATCGCGGAGGCGGTCGCGGCGGCCGCCGGCCGGTCCTTCCTGGTCGCCCGGATCACCGCCCGCACCATCGCCCGCGAACCCCGGCCGCCGGACCCGCACGACCCGCGCTGGCGTGACGGCCTCCCCCGGCTGCCCGGCGAGGCGATGGAACGCGATCTGGTGCAGCGCCTCGGCCCGTTGGCCGCCCGGGCCCGCGACCTCCTCCTCCCGCTCGCCTACGCCCAGGGCGCCGGCCTGCCCTGGGCCGGCATCTGGCCCCGGCTGGCCACGGCGCTCACCGGCACGCAGTACAGCGACGAGCACATCGTCTGGCTGCGGCAGGCGGCCGGGTCGTACGTGGTGGAAAGCGTCGAGAGCGGAGGGTCGGTCTACCGCGTCTACCACCGGGCGCTCATCGAGTACCTGCGCGAGGGGCGGGACCCGGCGGCGATCCAGCGTACGGTGACCGAGGTGCTGCGGGACGTCCAGCACCCCTACGTCCGGCGGTACCTGGCCCTGCACGCCGGCGCGGGCGGGGTCCTCGACCCCCTGGTCCAGGACGCGGCCTTCGTGCTGGGCGCCGAGCCGGGCCCGCTGCTCGCCGCCCTGCCCGGTCTCCGCAGCCGGGAGGGCCGCCGCGCCGGGCAGGCGATACGCGACCTGGAGGAGCGGCTGCGGGACCGGGCGGGCGCGGCCGCGGACCCGCAGATCAGGGCCGAACTGCGGCTGGCGGCGGTGTGCCGCAGGGCGCAGCCCCTGGCGGACTCCTGCGACACCGGGGAGGGCGAGCTGCCCTGGCGCGCACGCTGGGCGGCGTGGAACCCGCACGAAGGGAACCGGCGGTACGCGGCGATGATGTTCGGGGTCGGGAACGGGGTGGTGGTGCCCGAGCGGTACGGTGCCCGGTTCCTGGACCTGTCGCCCTGGGACGGTGCGATGTGGTGCGACCTTGACAGTGGCACCTGGCAAGCGGTGCACCCGCAGCGGGGCGACCCGTACGCGTGGACGATCACGGCGACACCCCAGGTGAAGGGCACGGCGGCCGGCCTGACCTGGACCACACGCCTGGCGATCGAGGACGAGAAGATCGTCACGAAGAACTACACGCGCCTGCTCCACCTGTGGGGCACCTCCGGGCGGCAGACCTGGCTGCTTCCGCCCGGCCCGACGGACACGGAACCCGAGCGGCGCCTGCCGGAGCCGCCGTCGGAAGTGGCCGTACTCGCGGGGGCCGACGGCCGGGCCGGCATGGCGGCGCTGCGGCTCGACGGCGGGCTGCTCGTCTACCGGCTCGGCGCTGCCCGCGCCCACCCCCCGCTGACGCGCGCACAACGCCGGGCACTGTGGGACTTCCAGATCAGCAACTGGGAGGAGCGTGCGGAGGAACTGTCGGCCGAGTTCCTCCTCGCCCTCACGCCCGAGGGACCGGGCACCCGGATCACCGTGTGCGCGGCGCCCGAGGGCCTGCCGGACCTGACGCTGCTGCTGGGGTACGAGGACGGGCGGGTGGTGCCGTTCGATGCGGAGAGCGGCACATCGGGCGTCGAGGTGAACACCGGGCACGAGGGGCCGGTCACCCGGATCGAGTGGGTGGCCGGCCACCCGCAGGGCAGCCTCTTCGTCACCGCGGGCGACGACCACACGGTCCGGCTGTCCGCCGTCGCCACCCGCGGGCCGCTGCGGACCCTGTTGAGGAGCACCTTCGCCGTCGCCTCCTTCGCGGTGCACCGGGTCGGTCGGCAGTGGATCGTCGCCGTGGTCACCGCCGACGGCCAGTTGCACCGGATCGACCTGGACAGCGGCCGTCCGATCGGTCTGCCCCTGCGGGTCGACGCCGGCACCGCGAGCCGGGTGGCCGCCTTCGACCTCGGACCCACCGCCTGTGTCTCCGTGCAGGGGAACAACAGTGGTCTCCAGCTCTACGACCTGGTCTCGGGGGAGCGCGTGGGCGGCCAGGTCCGCAGACACGCCGCCGCGGCCGTCTGTGCGGCCGGTGGCACGGTCTGCGCGGGGGGTTCCGACGGTGTCGTACGGTTCTGGCCCTCCGTCCACGCCGCCGACTCGGTGCAGATCACCGCGCACGAAGGCTCGTTGCTGGCGGCGGGCGAGATCCGCGGACCGGGCGGTGCGCCCGCGCTGCTCACGGTCGGTGTGGACGCCCGGATCCGCTGCTGGGACCTGGACCGGCCGCACGAGCTGTGGCGCCGCAGGGTCCTCGACCCGGGCTCCTGGGAGGTCCCGCTGATCGGCTGCGCCGCAGTGGGACGCACGGCGGACGGCCGGTCCCACGTGGTCACCGGAGAGCATGGTGGCCGGGTCGCGGTACTCGTGCTGCAGGACGGACTCCCGGTGGCCGAGCAGGAGTTCACGCTTCCCGAGATCGTCACCGCCGTCACGGCGGGCCGGGTCCGGGACCGGGACGTGGTGGTCGTCGGCACCGGATCCGGCAGGATGTTCTGCTGGGACGTGGGTGCGGGGCGGATGTACGCGTCGGGACCGGCCCCGGCCGAGCCGGTGTGGCTCACGGCGCTCGCCCTCGCCCCCGACGGCACAGGGCGGCTGGCGGCGGGCGCATCCGACGGATCCGTCCGGGAGTGGTCGCTGCCGGGGTACCGGCCGCTCGGACCGGCCCGCGCCGCACACCGGGGCACGGTCCTCGCCCTCGCCCACGCCGGCGGCCGGCTCTTCGGCTGCGGCACGGACTCCCGGCTGGTGTGCCTGGACGACGGCTGGGAGCGGCGGATGCCGCAGCCCGTCGGTTCCCTGTACGCCACCCGCGACGGCCTGCTGTGCGGTGACGAGCAGGGACAGGTCTGGCAGGTGCGGGAGACCCCCGAGGGCCGGCGCGTGGTGGAACTGCTGGACGCCGTACGGCCCGTGGCGGCGGTGGCGGCGGTGGCGCTGGACGGGGGCCTGGCGGTCGTCGCGGGCAGCGCCGACGGGTCGCTCCAGGTACGGGACGGCGAGACCGGGGCGTTGCTGCGGCGGCTGCGCCCGGTCAGCGGCGGCGGGGTGGAGCAACTCGCCACCGTCGCCTGGCGGTCGCCCCGCCGGCCGGTCCGCCCGCTGCTGTTCGCCCGGGGTACCGACGGCCTGCTGGAGTACTGGGACTTCGGGACCCGCGGAGCCGTCGCCTCCGCGGGACGGCCCCTGGTCACGCCCGTACCGCACCAGCGCCGGGAACGGGTGCGGCTGGCCGTGCTCCCGGACGGCCCGGATGCCCAGGCGCTGCTCTCGCTGGCGGTCTGGGACGCGCGGCCCAATCCGCTGCTCTATGGCACCGAGCCCGACCTCCATGTCGCCGTCCACGACATCGCCCACGGACCCCGGCACGACCAACCGTGTCTGGCCGAGGCGGAGGAGACCGAGGTCGGCGCGGTGCGCGCGGTGCGCTGCGCGGGCCGGCTGCTGGTCCTGGTCCACGTCGCAGGGGTGGGCGTACGGGTGCTGGACACGTCGACCCGGCGCTGGGCGGTCCTGCACGGGCTGGACATGACCGAGGCGTTCACCCTGACGGGGCCGGGCGGCGACGAACTCCTGCTGACCGGCGGGCACCACACCCGTATCATCGCGTGGGAGTCCCTGCTGCCCCGTTTCACCGGTCCGGGCGAGCGCCCGCCCCGGCATCGTCCCGCCACGGGCGGACGCCGCCTCTACCGCCGCCGGCCGTCGCCGCCCGTGGCCCACGAGCACGTCACACGAGTGGACGTCGACTACGCCGCCCTGCTGCCGGACGGCGAGTGCTACGCCGTGGCGAGCAGGGATGCGGTGGTCGTCATGGGCACCCGCACCGGCGTCGTCCACCGCGAAGTGGACCTCCCCTCCCCCTGCACCGCCCTCGCCGCCGGCCCCCGGGGCGAACTCGTCGTCGGCACCCGCAACGGAATCATCCTCTTCGACTGAGGTGCCCCCGCTGGGTGCCGGCGCCGCGACCCTGCCGTCTGCGCGCACGCTTCCCACCTCACCCCCACCGTGGACTCCCCACTCGACATACCGCCCGGTATGCTCACCGTCCAAGGCACCGCCGCCCCCGGGAGGAACCATGCCGCGCACCGCCCTCCGCATCTGCCCCCTCTGCGAGGCCACCTGCGGTCTGACCCTCACCATCGAGGGCACCCGCGTCACCGGAGCCCGCGGTGACCGCGAGGACGTCTTCAGCAAGGGGTTCATCTGCCCGAAGGGCGCCTCCTTCGGCGCCGTCGACGGCGACCCCGACCGGTTGCGCACCCCCCTCGTCCGCAGGGACGGCGAGCTGCGCGAGGCCACCTGGACGGAGGCCTTCGACGCCGTCGCCGCCGGGATCCGCGGCGTCGTCGAACGGTACGGCCCGCACTCCGTCGGGGTCGTCCTCGGCAACCCCAACGTCCACACCGTGGCCGGCGGCCTCTACCCGCAGGTCCTGGTCGGCGCCCTCGGCACCCGCAGCGTCTTCACCGCGTCCACGGTCGACCAGATGCCCAAGCACGTCTCCAGCGGACTGCTCTTCGGCGACGCCAACGCCATACCGGTGCCCGACCTCGACCGCACCGACCACCTCCTCCTCATCGGCGCCAACCCCCTGGAGTCCAACGGGAGTCTGTGCACCGCCCCCGACTTCCCCGGCAGACTCAAGGCGCTCAGGGCCCGCGGCGGCACCCTCACCGTCATCGACCCGCGCCGCACCCGCACCGCCAAGCTCGCCGACCGGCACATCGCCATCCGGCCCGGTGCCGACGCCCTGTTGCTCGCCGCGATGGCCCAAGTGCTCTTCGAGGAGGGCCTGGTGGACCTCGGCCGCCTCGCCCCGCACGTCGAGGGACTCGCCGAACTCCGCGCCGAACTCGACGACTTCACCCCGGATGCGGTCGCCGACGCCTGTGACGTCGACGCCGGGACCATCCGCGTCCTCGCCCGCGAACTCGCCGCCGCGCCGACGGCCGCCGTGTACGGCCGGATCGGCAGCTGCACCGTCCCGCACGGCACCCTCGCCAGCTGGCTCGTCGACGTCCTCAACATCCTCACCGGCAACCTCGACCGGCCCGGCGGCGCGCTCTTCCCGCAGGCCGCCACCGACCGGACCCCGCGACCGGCCGGTCCCGGCCGGGGCTTCGCGCTCGGGCGCTGGCACTCCCGGGTCAGCCGGCACCCCGAGGCGAAGGGCGAGTTGCCGCTCTCCGCGCTCGCCGAGGAGATCGACACCGCGACGGCGGAGGGCGAGCCCATCCGGGCGCTGATCGCCGTCGCCACCAACCCCGTCCTCTCCGCCCCGGACGGCGACCGCCTCGACAAGGCCCTGGACTCCCTCGACTTCATGGTCAGCGTCGACCCCTACCTCAACGAGACCGCCCGCCACGCCGACGTCGTGCTGCCCCCGCCGCCGCCCTCGCAGAGCCCGCACCACGACTTCGCCTTCAACACCCTCGCCGTGCGCAACCAGGTCCGCTACTCCCGCCCCGCCGTCCCGCTGGAGCCCGGCAGGATGGCGGAGACCGAGATCCTGGCCCGGCTGGTCCTCGCGGCCGGCGGCATGCACGGCGCCGAACCGTCCGCCGTGGACGAGATGGTCATCGGCCAGACCCTGGGGAAAGCGGTCAAGGAGCCCCACTCGCCCGTGCACGGCCGGGACCCGCAGGAGCTCGCCGGGCTGCTCACCGGGGAGAGCGGGCCCGAGCGCCGGATCGACCTGATGCTGCGCCTCGGCCCCTACGGCGACGGCTTCGGCGTACGGCCCGGCGGGCTCACCCTGGAGCACCTGCTCGCCCACCCGCACGGCATCGACCTCGGCCCCCTCACGTCACGCCTCCCGCAGCCGCTGAAGACCAGGAGCGGCAAGGTCGAACTCCTGCCGCGGCCGATCGCCGACGACCTGCCCCGGCTGCGCGCGGCCCTCGGCACCAGCCCCGCGGCGCTCGTCCTCGTCGGCCGCCGGCACCTGCGCTCCAACAACAGCTGGATGCACAACGTGCCCGCCCTCACCGGCGGCTCCAACCGCTGCACCCTGCACATCCACCCCGAGGACGCAGAACGGCTCGGCGTGCGCGACGGGGCCGACGTCCGCGTCAAGGGCGCTGGCGGCGAGGTGGTCACCCCCGCCGAGGTCACCGAGGGCGTCCGGCCGGGAGTCGTCAGCCTGCCGCACGGCTGGGGCCACGACCGCCCCGGAACCCGCCTCAGCCACGCCGCCACCGCCCCCGGCGTCAACGTCAACCAGCTCCTCGACGGCAGCCTGCTCGACCCGCTGTCCGGCAACGCCGTGCTCAACGGCATCCCCATCGAGGTGACCGCAACCCTGTGACCTGGAGTTTTGCGCTTATTGCTCGCGTGTCAACGTCTTGTTAAGGACGTTTGACGCGACCTAACGTCGTCGCACCGCCGGCCCTGGTGGGAGTTCAAGGGCGAACGTTAGGTGATCCACTCATGCTGACCATCCTCGGCTTCGCCATGATCGCGACCTTCCTGGTCCTGATCATGCTGAAGAAGATGTCGCCGATCGCGGCGCTCGTGCTGATCCCCGCGCTGTTCTGCGCGGCCGTCGGCAAGGGCGCCCACCTCGGCGACTACGTCATCGACGGCGTCACCAGCCTCGCGCCCACCGCGGCGATGCTGATGTTCGCGATCGTCTACTTCGGCGTGATGATCGACGTCGGCCTCTTCGACCCGGTCGTCAAGGGGATCCTGAGGTTCTGCAAGGCCGACCCGCTGCGGATCGTCGTCGGCACGGCCGTACTCGCCGCGATCGTCTCGCTGGACGGCGACGGTTCCACCACCTTCATGATCACCGTCTCGGCGATGTACCCGCTGTACAAGCGCCTGAAGATGAGCCTGGTCGTGATGACCGGGGTCGCCGCGATGGCCAACGGCGTGATGAACACGCTGCCCTGGGGCGGCCCCACCGCGCGTGCCGCCACCGCGCTCAAGCTGGACGCGAGCGACATCTTCGTGCCGATGATCCCGGCACTGGCCACGGGCCTGCTGTTCGTCTTCGCCCTCGCCTACGTCCTCGGCCGCCGCGAGCGCACCCGGCTCGGCGTGCTGACGCTGGACGAGGTGCTGGTCGAGGAGCCGGAGACGGTTCTCGTGGGCGTGGGCAAGGCCCCTTCCCGCACCGGCGGTCCGGGCTCGGGCACCGGCGCGGACCTTCCCGGCGAGCCAGCGGACGACGGCTTCCAGGGCCTCGACCCGCACCGCGAGACCCTGCGGCCCAGGCTCTACTGGTTCAACGTGCTGCTCACGGTCGCCCTGCTCACCGCCATGATCATGGAGTGGCTGCCGATCCCGGTGCTGTTCCTGCTCGGCGCGGCCCTGGCCCTGACCGTCAACTACCCCCAGATGCCCGCCCAGAAGGCCCGGATCGCCGCGCACGCCGAGAACGTCCTCAACGTCTCCGGGATGGTCTTCGCCGCCGCCGTCTTCACCGGCGTCCTCCAGGGCACCGGCATGGTCGACCACATGGCCGACTGGCTCGTCGGCAACATCCCGGACGGCATGGGCCCGCACATGGCCCTCGTCACCGGCGTGCTGAGCATCCCGCTCACGTACTTCATGTCGAACGACGGCTTCTACTTCGGCATCCTCCCGGTGCTCGCCGAGGCCGGCCAGGCCCACGGCGTCCCGGCGGTGGAGATCGCCCGCGCCTCGATCGTCGGCCAGCCGCTGCACATGTCCAGCCCGCTCGTGCCCGCCGTCTACGTCCTGGTCGGCATGGCCAAGGTCGAGTTCGGCGACCACACGCGGTTCGTCGTGAAGTGGGCCGCGCTGACATCGGTGGTGGTGCTCGGGGCAGGAATCCTGTTCGGGACCATGTGACATAGCACTGGGAGCTGTATGACACGGTACCGCGGGGAAGTACGTGACATACCACTGGGAGGTTCACCATGGCGCCCGGCAGGAACCGCCGCTGGCTGCTCCGCCTCGTCATCGCCTTCGGCTTCGCGCAGGGTGCGGTGTCGATGGCCCGCCCCGCCGTCTCCTACCGGGCACTCGCCCTCGGCGCGGACGAACGGGCCGTCGGCGTCCTCGCGGGTGTCTACGCCCTGCTCCCGCTCTTCGCCGCCGTACCGCTCGGCCGCCGCACCGACCACGGCCGCTGCGCACCCCTGCTGCCCGTCGGCGTCGTCCTGATATCCGGCGGCTGCGCGCTCAGCGGAGTCGCCGGCTCCCTCTGGGCGATGGCCCTGTGGAGCGGGGTGATGGGCCTCGGCCACCTCTGCTTCGTGATCGGCGCGCAGTCGCTGGTGGCCCGCCAGTCGGCACCGCACGAACAGGACCGCAACTTCGGCCACTTCACCATCGGCGCGTCGCTGGGCCAGCTGGTCGGGCCGATCGCCGCGGGTGCGGTCATCGGCGGCCCGGACATGGCGGGGACGAGTGCGCTCGCGCTGGTGGTGGCGGGTGCGGGGGCGGCGGTCGCGTTCACGTCGCTGTGGCGCATCGAGGACCGCACCGCGGTCACGTCCCGTCCGGCGGCGGGGGACCGGGTGCCGGTGGGCCGCATCCTGCGCGCCCGGGGCGTTCCCGCCGGCATGCTGATCAGCCTCTCGGTGCTGTCCGCGACCGACATCCTGACCGCGTACCTTCCCGTGGTCGGCGAGCACCGGGACATCTCCCCGGCCGTGATCGGCGTGCTGCTCAGCGTGCGGGCGGGGGCGACGATCGCCTGCCGGCTCGTCCTCACACCGCTGCTCCGGCTGCTCGGGCGGCCGGTGCTGCTGACGGTGACCTGCTTCCTGGCGGCCGCGCTGTGCGCGGGGATCGCGGTGCCGGCGCCGGTGTGGGTGCTGGCCCTGATGCTCGCCGCACTCGGCTTCTGCCTGGGGGTCGGACAGCCGCTGTCGATGACGACGGTCGTCCAGGCCGCACCCGACGGCGCCCGCTCCACGGCGCTCGCCCTGCGGCTGACCGGCAACCGGCTGGGCCAGGTGGCCGCGCCGGCCGGGGCGGGGCTGCTGGCGGGAGTGGCCGGGGTGGCCGCGCCGTTCGTGATGCTGGGCGCGTTGCTGCTGGTGTCGGCGGGGGTGGCGGTGCGCTCGCCGGGGGCGGTGGGACGGGGCGAGGGCGCCGGTGCGGTGCCGTCGGCGCGGCGAAAGGGCCAGGCGTTGCGCCGCACGAGCGATATCTGACGGCGCGTCGGACGTGGATGCCGCGGGTCGTGGAGTGCATGAGTGACAGTCCAGACGAAAGGCCGATTTGTATGAAAATCATCTAACTCGGAGGAGCTTGCATGGTCACGCTCACACTTCCGCGCACCGCCGGTTCCCGTGCGGGCGCCACCGTCGTCCTCTCCGCCCTCGCCGCGGCGGGTGCGTCGTGGGTGGCGGCGCCGAACGCGGCGGCCCAAGGGGAGAACGGCGACATCAGGCTCCACCGTGTGGGTGTGCCCTTCGGCGTCTCGAAGGACGACCCGCTGGTCTGCAAGTTCTACCTCGACGCCGTCAACTTCGACATCCTCACCTCGATCGGCTACACCATCACGCCGCAGCCCCCGCTGCCCACCGCCGCCACCGTCGCCGGCTCCATCCAGCTCGCCGGAGGCGCCGGTCACACCGACCCGCTGGGGCTGGCGGACGGGCAGTACAGGCTCACGTGGATCGTGGACGGCGCCCGGAAGGAGAAGGTCTTCCGGGTCAACTGCCATGACGGCAGGCAGGACGGGCCGCAGGACCAGAACGGCCAGAACGGTCCGAACGGCCCCAACGGTCCGAATGACCAGAACGGCCCGAACGGCGGCCCGAACGATCAGAACGGGCAGAGCGGTCCGAACGGGCAGATCCAGGACAACCAGCGCAGCGACTCCTCCTGGGGGGAGGGCGGTGACCACAACGGCCCGCAGGGCGGTGTGCACGCGGGTGGCGGCGGCATCGCCGACACGGCGGCCGCGTTCTCGCCCGTGGCCGCGGCCACGGCCGTCACCCTGGTCGCGGCCAGCGGTGTGGTGTACGTCCGGCTGATCCGCCGCCGGCCCAATGGCGCCGCGTAGGCGCAGACGCAGGCCCTGGTACCGGACCCGCGCCTACCGCCTCGCCAGGACGGCCCTGCTGGCGATCGTCCTGGTGACAGTGGTCCGGTGGTGGGGGCAGGACGGGTCGGCCGCGCCGGACGGGTCGGACGCCGTGGCGGCGTCCGGGCCGGGCGCGGCCGAGTCCGGGCCCCCACCCCGCCCGTTGTCCCGGTCCCGGCCGACGTCGATGCGCATCCCGTTCCTGGGTGTCGACGCGCCGGTCACCGGGGTCCGGCTCGACCGGGGCCGGCAGCTGGAGACACCGCCGGTCGACGACCCGAAGCTGATCGGCTGGTTCCAGGGCGGCGCCACGCCGGGCGAGTCCGGCCTCGCGATCGCCGTCGGCCACCGCGACACCAGGACGGGACCCGCCGTCTTCGCGGCGCTCGCCCAGATCAAGCCGGGCAAGCGGATCGAGGCCGGGCGTGCGGACGGCCGTACCGCCGTGTACACGGTGGACCGGGTGAAGGTCTACGACAAGGCCGGTTTCCCCGACGAGGAGGTGTACGGCCCGACCCGGCGTCCCGAACTCCGCGTGATCACCTGCGGCGGCCTCTTCAGCCGGCGGACGGGCTACACCAGCAACGTGGTGGTCTTCGCCCACCTGACCGCGACGAAGTGACCGGGCGGGGACCGCGGTTCGACCTGGACGAGTGAACTCGGGCGGGAAGCGGGGGCCTGCGGGGGGCAATCCCTCTAGGAAAGGGGCATGCGCACTCAATCCCTCCGCAACCGGTCGGCCCTCGCCGTGGCCGGGATCCTGCTCGCCGGCGCTCCGACCGCGTACACGGCGCTGGCCGACGACCATCCCGCCGCCGCCCCGGCGCGTGGCAGGCCGTACATCGAGACCCGGCTGCTCTTCGGCACCGCCCGCCCGGACGGCGGACCCGGCGTCACCGACCGGCAGTTCACCGCCTTCGTCGACAGGGAGGTCACCCCGGACTTCCCCGACGGGCTCACCGTGCAGAGCGGGCGCGGGCAGTGGCGGGACGCGCACGGGACGATCGAGAAGGAGCGGTCGTACGTGCTGGTCCTGCTGTACCCGGAATCGGCGGCCAGGGGCAGCGACCGGAAGATCGAGGAGATCCGGCGGGCCTACGAGAAGGCCTTCGCGCAGGAGAGCGTGGGCAGGGTGGACGAACACGCCCAGGTCGACTTCTGATGGTCCCGACGTGTGTCCCGGGCACGTCTGGCGCGCTAAAACTATCGCCGCTAGTTTGTGACTCGGACGACGCAGCCCCGCCGGGAGGAAGCAGCATGAAGGCACACGACGGCCTGTACATCGACGGCGCCTGGCGCGCCGCCGAGAGCCGGGACGTGATCGAGGTCGTGAACCCCGTCGACGAGCAGGTCGTCGGCCGGGTCCCGGCGGGCGGCGCGCTGGACGTCGACACCGCCGTACGCGCCGCCCGTGCCGCCCTCCCGGTCTGGGCCGCGACCCCGCCGGCCGAGCGGGCCGCCCGGCTCGGCGCGCTGCGCGACGCGCTCGCGGCCCGGAAGGACGAGATCGCCGAGACGGTCACCGCCGAACTGGGCGCACCGCTCACGTTCTCCCAGACGGTCCACGCGGGCGTGCCGATCGCGGTCGCCGGCTCGTACGCCGAACTGGCGGCCACCCACCCCTTCGAGGAGAAGGTCGGCAACTCCACCGTCTACCAGGAGCCGGTGGGCGTGGTCGGCGCGATCACGCCCTGGAACTACCCGCTGCACCAGATCGTCGCCAAGGTCGCCCCGGCGCTCGCCGCGGGCTGCTCGGTCGTGCTGAAGCCCGCCGAGAACACCCCGCTCACCGCCCAGCTGTTCGCGGAGGCGGTGCACGAAGCGGGCTTCCCGGCAGGCGTGTTCAACCTGGTCACCGGCCTCGGCCCGGTCGCCGGGCAGGCCCTCGCCGAGCACCCGGGCGTCGACCTGGTCTCCTTCACCGGCTCCACGCCCGTCGGCAGGCAGATCGGCGCGGTGGCCGGGGCCGCCGTGAAGAAGGTCGCTCTCGAACTGGGCGGCAAATCCGCGAACGTCATCCTCCCGAGCGCCGACCTCGCCAAGGCCGTCAACGTCGGCGTGGCCAACGTGATGTCCAACTCCGGCCAGACGTGCAGCGCCTGGACCAGGATGCTGGTGCACACCGACCAGTACGAGGCGGCGGTGGAGCTGGCGGCCACGGCGGCCGCCAAGTACGGCGAGCGGATCGGGCCGGTCGTCAGTGCCAAACAGCAGGCGCGGGTGCGGGGTTACATCGAGAAGGGCGTCGCGGAGGGCGCCCGGCTGGTCGCGGGCGGTCCCGAATCCCCGTATGAACAGGGCTACTTCGTCAGCCCGACCGTCTTCGCCGACGTCACCCCCGAGATGACCGTCGCACAGGAGGAGATCTTCGGCCCTGTCCTGTCGATCCTGCGCTACACCGACGAGGACGACGCCCTGCGCATCGCCAACGGCACGGTCTACGGGCTCGCGGGCGCCGTCTGGGCCGGGGACGAGGCGGAGGCGGTGGCCTTCGCCCGGCGGATGGACACCGGGCAGGTCGACATCAACGGCGGACGCTTCAACCCCCTCGCCCCGTTCGGCGGTTACAAGCAGTCGGGCGTCGGCCGCGAACTGGGCACGCACGGCCTCGCCGAGTACCTCCAGACCAAGTCCCTGCAGTTCTGAGGAGGTCGCCGCGATGACTTTCACGGTCCGAGCCGCCGTACTGCCCGCCGTGGGCGCCCCGCTGTCGGTCACCGGGATCGAACTCCCGGACCCCGGCCCCGGACAGGTCCGGGTCCGGCTCGCAGCCGCCGGTGTCTGCCACTCCGACCTCTCCCTCTCCGACGGCACCATGCGGGTCCCGGTCCCGGCGGTCCTCGGCCACGAGGGCGCGGGCACAGTGGTGGCCGTGGGCGAGGGCGTCACCCGTCTCGCGCCCGGCGACCCGGTCGTCCTCAACTGGGCGCCCTCCTGCGGCAGCTGCCCCGCCTGCGCACTCGGCGAGATCTGGCTCTGCGCCAACGCGCTGAACGGCTCCGCCGACGTCTACGCCCGTACGGCGGACGGCACCGACCTGCACCCCGGCCTGAACGTGGCGGCCTTCGCCGAGGAGACCGTGGTCGCCGAGTCCTGCGTCCTCCCGCTGCCCGCGGGCATCCCGCTCACCGACGCGGCCCTCCTCGGCTGTGCGGTCCTCACCGGTTACGGCGCCGTCCACCACTCGGCACGCGTCCGCGAGGGCGAGACGGTGGCGGTGTTCGGCGTCGGCGGGGTGGGCCTGGCCACCGTCCAGGCGGCCCGGATCGCGGGGGCCTCCCGGATCATCGCGGTGGACGTCTCGCAGGAGAAGGAGGGGCTGGCGCGGGCGGCGGGCGCCACGGACTACGTCGTCGCCTCCGACACCACGCCCCGCGCGATCCGCGCCCTCACCGGCAGGCAGGGCGTCGACGTCGCCGTGGAGTGCGTGGGCCGCGCGGTCAGCATCCGCGCCGCCTGGGAGTCCACCCGCAGGGGCGGCCGTACGACGGTGGTCGGCATCGGCGCCAAGACCGAACAGGTCACCTTCAACGCCCTGGAGCTCTTCCACTGGGGCCGCACCCTCTCCGGCTGCGTCTACGGCAACTCGGACCCGGCTCGCGACCTGCCACTGCTCGCGGAGCACGTCCGGGCCGGCCGCCTGGACCTGACCGCGCTGGTGACGGAACGGATCGCCCTGGAGGACATCCCGGTCGCCTTCGAGAACATGCTGGCCGGAAAGGGCGGCCGGGCGCTGGTGCTGTTCTGAGCGGGTGCCGTCACACGGGCTTCCGGGTCTCCTCGGGCCGCGTCTCCTGTGCGGCGGCCACGACCCGGGAGGTCCGTGCCCGCGACCGGGACACCGCGACACCGGTCAGGCACAGCACCCCGCCCGCGAGCGTCAGCGCACCGGGCACCTCGCCGAGCGCCAGCCACGACATCAGGACGACCAGCGCGGGCACGGCATAGGTGGTCGCGCCCATCCGGCTGGCCGTCGTACGGGCGAGCGCGTAGGCCCAGGTGGTGAAGGCCAGGGCGAGCGGGAACACGCCCAGGTACAGCATGTTGAGCGTCGCGGACAGCGGTGCGTCGGCCGCCTCGCCGACGAGCTGCCCGGCGAACGGCAGACACAGGACGGCGCCGATCAGGCACCCGAACGTCGTCACCTGGAGGGCGCTGGCGTGGCCGAGCGCCGGCTTCTGCGCCACGACGCCGCCGGCGTACGCGACGGCCGCCAGCAGGCACAGCACCACGCCGAGCACCGAGGAACCGCCCTCGCCCGACATCGACAGGCCGACGGTCACCGCGCCCGCGAACGACACGGCCATTCCCGCGAGCAGTCGCGGTGGCATCGGATCGCCGAGCAGCCGGGCGCCGAGCAGGGCGATCAGGATCGGGCCGATGTTCACGACGAGGGCGGCGGTGCCGGCGTCCACCTGCTGCTCGCCCCAGTTCAGCACGACGCTGTAGAAGCCGAACCAGAGGAGGCCGGACACCGCGATGCCGCGCCAGGCGGGCCTGGGCGGGAGCCCTTCGCGCCGCACCACACAGAGCAGCCCGAGCACGAGTGATCCGGAGAGCAGCCGGCCGAGGGCGAGCGCGCCGGGGGAGTAGGAGCCGCCCGCACTGCGGATCGACACGAAGGCCGACGCCCAGAGCACGACGGTGACGGCCGCGGCGGCGACGGGCAGGAGACGGTGGTCGGGCTTCTTCATGTGGTCGAGGGTAAGGAGCGGGGGCGGACCGGGGCTGGCGGATTTCGGACGGCTGGGTGGGGGCTGGGGGTGGGGGAGGCACGACTGCCCGCGGCTGGGGAGAAGCGGCGGGCGAAGCGCCCCTTTAGGGGCGCGGGGAACTGCGCGACCGGCCCCCACTTACCCGCACTCGAGGTCCAGCCGAAGCACCCCAAACCTCACGTCGTCTCCCCCACCCTCGAAAATTGCTCCTGCAACCCGTCCAGCAACGCCCGCAACCCCGTCTCGAACGCCCGCTCGTCCACTTTCTCCTGCTGCTCCGCGAGCAGATGCGCCTGGCCCAGGTGCGGATAGTCGGCCGGATCGTACGCGCTCGCGTCGTCCACGAAGCCCCCGGCGAACGACCCCAGCGCCGACCCCATGACGAAGTACCGCATCAGCGCCCCGATCGACGTAGCCTGCGCCGGCGGCCACCCCGCGCCCACCATCGCGCCGTAGACCGCGTCGGCGACCCGCAGGCCCGCCGGGCGGCGGCCGGGGCCGCGGGCGAGGACCGGGACGATGTTCGGGTGGTCCCGCAGAGCCGTCCGGTAGGACACCGCCCAGTCGTGCAGGGCGGTCCGCCAGTCCCGCCCGGCGCCGTCCCCGATGTCTTCGAACATCGACAGGTCGACCTGCGCACTGACCGAGTCCGCGACCGCCTCCAGGATCTCGTCCTTGGTGCGGAAGTGGTTGTAGAGCGAGGGCCCGCTCACCCCCAGCTCGGCCGCGAGCCGGCGGGTGGAGACGGCCGCCAGACCCTCCGCGTCCACGAGTTCCCGGGCCGCCCGGACGATCCGGTCGGTGCTGAGGAGGGGCTTGCGCGGTCGGGCCATGGCGCACATAGTAGGGCCGGAGAAAGAAACTAGCAGTGCTAATTTAAAGGGTGGTCGCATGGTGAACCTGGGGCTCAGCGAGGAGCAGACCGCCGTTCGGCAGCTCGCCCGGGACTTCGTCGACCGCGAGATCACCCCGAACGTGATCGCCTGGGACCGGGCCGAGGAGGCCGACCGGGGGATCGTGAAGAAGCTCGGCGAGGTCGGCTTCCTGGGCCTGACCGTCGACGAGGAGTACGGCGGCTCGGGCGGCGACCATCTCGCGTACTGCCTGGTGACGGAGGAACTGGGCCGGGGCGACTCCTCGGTCCGCGGGATCGTGTCCGTGTCCCTGGGGCTGGTCGCCAAGACCGTTGCCGCCTGGGGTACCGAGGAGCAGAGGCGGCGCTGGCTGCCGGGGCTCACCTCCGGCGCGTACGTCGGCTGCTTCGGCCTCACCGAACCCGGCACCGGCTCCGACGCGGGCAACCTCACCACCCGCGCCGTTCGCGAGGGCGACGACTACGTCGTCAACGGCACCAAGATGTTCATCACCAACGGCACCTGGGCCGACGTCGTCCTGCTCTTCGCCCGCTCCACCGACGCCCCCGGCCGCAAGGGTGTCTCCGCCTTCCTGGTGCCGGCCGACACCCCCGGCCTCACCCGCCGTCCCCTGCACGGCAAGCTCGGCCTGCGCGGCCAGGCCACCGCCGAACTCGTCCTGGAGGACGTCAGGGTCCCCGCCTCGGCGATGCTCGGCCCCGAGGGCAAGGGCTTCTCGGTCGCCATGTCCGCGCTCGCCAAGGGGCGGATGTCGGTCGCCGCCGGCTGCGTCGGGATAGCGCAGGCCGCACTGGACGCGGCCGTGCGGTACGCCGGGGAGCGCGAGCAGTTCGGTACGCCGATCGCCGGGCACCAGCTCGTCCAGGAGCTCATCAGCGACATCGCCGTCGACGTGGACGCCGCCCGGCTGCTGACCTGGCGGGTCGCCGACCTGATCGACCGGGGGCTGCCCTTCGCCACCGAGTCCTCCAAGGCCAAGCTCTTCGCCTCCGAGGCCGCGGTGCGGGCCGCCAACAACGCCCTCCAGGTCTTCGGCGGCTACGGCTACATCGACGAGTACCCGGCGGGCAAGCTCCTGCGCGACGCCCGTGTGATGACCCTCTACGAGGGCACCAGCCAGATCCAGAAGCTGCTCATCGGGCGGGCGCTGACGGGCGTCTCGGCGTTCTGAGTACCTCCCTGTGCCTGCCTGAGTATCCCGGCGGATGTGGCGGGTTCCGCGTTCGCCGATGCTCTGACCATGAGTGACACACCGGTCAGACACCAGAACACGGCCGCCTTCTACGGCCAGGCCGTCGCCTCCTTCGCCCTCGCCCTCACGGCCACCGCCATCGGCATCTTCCGGCTGCACGCGGACGCCTGGGTGCGCGGATTCCTCGGCATCGCCGTGCTCTACCTCGTCACCTCGGCCTTCACCCTCGCGAAGGTCGTCCGCGACCGCCAGGAGGCCGGGCAGATCGTCAGCCGCGTCGACCAGGCCAGGCTGGAGAAGCTGCTCGCCGAGCACGACCCCTTCGAGAAGCTCTGACCCTCCGGGGCGCTCCGAGGCTCCCTGCCGCCCGTGAAAAGCTCTGAGCGGGCACACTAAGCGCTCGCTCAGTAGGGGCGGTATGGTGGAGCTCCGGTACCGAGAGGGGCGAGCGAGCGATGAGTACGGCGGAGGAGACGACCGGCGGCGAGGTCGAGCCGTGGGAAGAGGTCACCCCTGACGCGGCCCGGCGACTGCTGGTCGCCGCCGTGGAGGCCTTCGCCGAGCGCGGCTACCACGCCACCACCACCCGCGACATCGCGGGCCGGGCCGGCATGAGCCCCGCCGCGCTCTACATCCACTACAAGACCAAGGAAGAGCTGCTCCACCGGATCAGCCGCATCGGTCACGACAAGGCCCTGGAGATCCTCCAGACGGCCGCCCGGCGCGAGGGCACCGCCACCGAGCGGCTCGCGGACGCCGTCAGCTCCTTCGTCCGCTGGCACGCCGGGCGGCGCACCACCGCCCGGGTCGTGCAGTACGAACTCGACGCCCTCGGCCCCGACGCCCGCGCCGAGATCCTCGGCCTGCGCCGCCAGGTGGACGCCGAGGTGCGCGGGATCATCCAGGAGGGCGTCGAGTCCGGCGAGTTCGACGTGATCGACGTGCACGGCACCACCCTCGCGGTGCTGTCGCTCTCCATCGACGTCGCCCGCTGGTTCAACGTGAACGGCCCCCGGACCCCCGAGGAGGTCGGCGCGCTCTACGCCGACCTCGTGCTGCGGATGGTCGGGGCCAAGTAGCCGCCCGCCGTCCTCAGAGGTAGTACCGGGACACCGACTCCGCGACGCAGACCGGCTTGTCGCCGCCCTCGCGCTCCACGCTGAAGGCGACCGTCACCTGGACGCCGCCCGTGACGTCCTCCACGCCGGTGATCTTCGCGGTGGCGCGCAGCCGGGAGCCGACCGGGACGGGGGCGGGGAAGCGGACCTTGTTGGTGCCGTAGTTCACGCCCATCTTCACGCCCTCGACCGTGATCAGCTGGGGGCCGAAGAGCGGGAGCAGCGACAGGGTCAGGTAGCCGTGCGCGATGGTCGTGCCGAACGGGCCGGCGGCCGCCTTCTCCGGGTCGACGTGGATCCACTGGTGGTCGCCGGTCGCGTCCGCGAACAGGTCGATCCGCTTCTGGTCGACCTCCAGCCAGTCGGTGTAGCCCAGCTGCTCGCCCACGGCCGCCTTCAGCTCGTCGGGGGAGGTGAAGATCCTCGGTTCTGCCATGTCGCCGGCCCTCTCGCACTCACGGATCACGCGTGCATTGTCTAAGCAACTGCTTAGCATGGTCGGGTATGCGTCCCCTGTCAACGGACCGCGGCCCGCGTCCGGTGGGTAGGCTCTGCGGGGTGCCGCAGATTCCCGAGAAGATCCACGAGCTGACCGTGGGCCAGTTGTCCGCACGCAGCGGCGCCGCCGTCTCGGCGCTGCACTTCTACGAGTCCAAGGGCCTCATCAGCAGTCGGCGGACCTCCGGCAACCAGCGCCGCTACACCCGCGACACCCTGCGCCGGGTGGCCTTCGTCCGGGCGGCGCAGCGCGTCGGCATCCCCCTGGCGACGATCCGTGAGGCCCTCTCGGAACTCCCCGAGGAGCGCACCCCGACCCGCGAGGACTGGGCCCGCCTCTCCGAGGCCTGGCGCACGGAGCTGGACGAGCGCATCCGGCAGCTCAACCGCCTGCGGGACCATCTGACCGACTGCATCGGCTGCGGCTGTCTGTCGCTGGCCACCTGCGTGCTGTCCAACCCGGACGACGCGTTCGGCGAACGGCGGGCGGGTTCCAGTCTGCTGCCGGAGCGGGTGGAACGCAGGCAGTAGGCGGTGCTCGGGTCACCGGCCGTGCTGGAGCAGTGCCTCGGTCACCAACTCGGCGTTGGACAGTGCCCGTTCGCCGTCGGGGAGCAGCAGGGTGTCCTCCAGGCCGATGCGGGTCGCGAGGCCCAGCCGGCCCGCCAGCCGCAGCACCGGCCAGGCGCCGCCCTCCTCGCCGTGCAGCAGGACCGGGCGGCCGTGGGCCGTGCCCAGCTCGGTGAGCAGGGTCCGCGCCGACTCCTCGGCGGTGGCCGGGTCGGGGTCCGTCACCTCCGCCAGCACCCGCAGCACCTGGGGCCCCAGCGGCGAGGCCGCGAACCGCGCCGCCCCGTCCGTGCCGGACCAGATGCCCGCCTCCACGCCGATGCCCATGACCAGCAACTGCTCCGCGACGTCCTCGGCGCCCGGTTCGTGCCAGTTGACCGAGGCGAAGTCGGGCAGGACGGACCAGGTGCCCACGCGCTGCAGCCGCAGCGCCGGATCGGGTGCGGCCCAGGCGCCGGTGGTCACTCCGATCGGTACGCGCACCCGCGCGCGGAGCGCGTCCACCGTCGGTTCGACCACGCGCGGGGACAGGCTCTCCCGCCCGCACGGGGTCCTCGGGTGCACATGGATCTCCGTGGCCCCGGCCGCGACCGCTTCGGCGGCGGAATCCGCCAGCGCCGCCGGCGACAGCGGCACGCCCGTGCCGTCGGTACCGCCACGGCGTCCGTTCAGGCAGACCTGCAGTTCCATGCTCCGATGGTGCCGGTCGCCACTGACAACGGCCAGGGCACCGGCAGTTGGGGGGTGCGGCATCCCCGGCGCACCCCCACGTGGTCAGGCCGACATGAGAAGCCGCCCGCGCCTGGCATAGGCCAGCGCCTCGGGGGTGAGGACCGGACGCGGCACCAGGATCCCGCAGTCCGCGCAGACCGGACCGGCGGAGGGCTCGTGGTCCAGGTCGTACTTCCAGATGAGGCGCTCCCCTTCGCACACCGGGCAGACCGTGCCCGGCTCGCGCTCCAGGGCGGCGATCAGCCGTCGCAGCACCTCGGCGAGTGGTTCGTCGGGATGGACCCGTGGGTCGTCGCACCAGGCCACTCCGAATCCGCCCCAGGTCAGCCGGTGCCAGTCGTCCACGCTGCCCGGGCGGCGCAGCCCGTCGTGCTTCTCCTTCTTGCGGCGCTCGGCGAACTCGCTCTCATAGCCGAGCCATACCGTCCGCGCCTCTTCCAGCTCCTCCAGCGCGCCCACGAGACGCACCGGATCGGGGGAACGGTCCTCGGGACCGAACCCGGCCCGCGAGCAGAGATGGTCCCAGGTCGCGCGGTGCCCGTAAGGAGCGAACCGCTCCAGGCACTTGCGCAGCGAGTAACGCCGTAGCGCCAGATCGCACCGTGGGTCTCGCACCTGTCTCGCCAGACTCCGGAAACCGGCCATCGCCCTGCACCTCCGTCACACCTGCAGCTGTACTTCGGTCACTTCGGCGTCGCCGCACGGGCTGCGCGCGGCGTTGCCGTATAGACGTATCGACACTCGAATCGGCTCCATCCGATTTCCGATGCCGTCCATAAGGCCGCCCGCCTTGACCGACAGCCGGTGACACCGCCGACGCGGGCGAGCACTCCAAAACTTGACGCATGTTCATCTTCAATCTCGGGGATACCGGCGGTAACGTCCGGCACCACCACTCGTCGTGAGGAGCCCCCATGCCGCGGCGCACCAGACATCACGCGTTGTTCGACAGACTGAGAACTCCCCGCAAGCTCCCCGGGTTCCTGAAAGCCGCATCCGTATGCGTGCTCATCGCCGGGCTGCTCTCCCCGCTGGCCCAGGCGACCACGGCCGCGGCGGCCACGGCCTCCAACGACTACTGCGGCGGCCAGTGTTCCGACATCCTGCCGCCCGGCGAGAACGGCAACGCCACCCTCGCCCAGATCCTGCTCAACCAGGCCTTCGGCACCCAGCCCAGCCATGCCGAGGACCAGCTCGGCCTCTACAACAACCTGGCCACGGGCTACTCCACCCTCACCGACGCGAAGATCAACACGTTCTTCAACGACTCGTCGTTCGGGGTCGCGTCCAGTCAAGTCGCCTCCACGGAGAACCCGGCCGGCCGCGGCGACGTGACCATCGTCCGCGACAAGGCGACCGGGGTGCCTCATATCACCGGTACCACCAGATACGGCACGGAGTTCGGTGCCGGGTATGCCGCCGCTGAGGACCGGCTGTGGCTCATGGACGTGTTCCGGCACGTCGGCCGCGGCCAGCTCACCACCTTCGCCGGCGGTGTCGCCTCCAACCAGGGCCTCGAGCAGGAGTTCTACCGCAACGCCCCCTACTCCGAGGCCGACCTCCAGGCGCAGATCGACAACGCCGTCGCCAACAACGGCGCCCGCGGCCAGCAGGCCCTCGCGGACGCCGACGCCTACCTCGACGGCATCAACTCCTACATCGACGCCTCCGACAGCGGCCGGTACTTCCCCGGCGAGTACGTGCTGACCGGGCACAAGGACTCGATCACCAACGCCGGTACGATCGACCACTTCAAGATCACCGACCTGGTGGCGCTGGCCTCCGTGATCGGCGCGCTGTTCGGCTCCGGCGGTGGCGGCGAGGTCAACAACGCCATATCGCTGCTCGCCGCCCAGGACAAGTACGGCGTGACGGAGGGCACCAAGGTCTGGGAGTCGTTCCGTGAGCGCAACGACCCCGAGGCCGTGCTCACCGTCCACAACGGCGAGAGCTTCCCGTACGGCACCAAGCCCGACAGCCCGCAGGGCGAGGCGCTGCCCGACGCCGGCTCGGTGACCACCGAACCGCTGGTGTACAACGCCACCGGCACGGGAGCGGACCAGAGCGCCGGCGCCGCCTCCGCCGCGGCGACCAAGACCGCTCTCAGCTCGGCCAGGCGCGGCATGTCCAACGCCCTCGTGGTCAGCGGCAAGTACACCGCGAGCGGCCACCCGATCGCCGTGTTCGGACCGCAGACCGGCTACTTCGCCCCGCAGCTGCTCATGCTCCAGGAGATCCAGGGCCCGGGCATCAGCGCCCGCGGCGCCTCCTTCGCCGGCCTGAGCATGTACGTCGAACTGGGCCGCGGCCAGGACTACGCGTGGTCCGCGACCACCTCCGGGCAGGACATCATCGACTCCTACGCGGTCGAACTCTGCCAGGACGACTACCACTACCTGTTCCACGGCACCTGCACGGCCATGGACGAGGTCGAGCAGACCAACTCCTGGAAGCCGACCACGGCCGACGGCACGGCCGCCGGTTCGTACACCATGAAGGTCTGGAAGACGAAGTACGGCCCGGTCGAGTACCGGGCCACCGTCGGCGGGAAGAAGGTCGCCTACACCACCCTGAGATCCTCCTACATGCACGAGGCCGACTCGATCATCGGCTTCCAGATGCTCAACGACCCCGACTACGTGAAGAGCCCGCAGACCTTCCAGAGCGCGGTGCAGCACATCAACTACACCTTCAACTGGTTCTACGCCGACTCCTCGCACACCGCGTACTACAACAGCGGCAACAACCCGGTGCGGGCGAGCGGGGTCGACCCCGAGTTCCCGGTCTGGGGCCGGGCCGCCTACGAGTGGCAGAACTGGGACCCGTCCACCAACACGGCCGACTACACCCCGGCCGCCCAGCACCCCCAGTCGATCGACCAGGACTACTACGTCTCCTGGAACAACAAACAGGCGCTGAACTACACGACCGCGAGCTGGGGCGACGGCTCGGTCCACCGCGGCAACCTGCTGAACGACCGGGTCAAGAAGCTGGTCGCCGCCGGTGGCGTCACCCGCTCCGCGCTTGTCAAGGCCATGGCGGACGCCTCGCTCACGGACCTGCGTGCCGAGGACGTCCTGCCGGACCTGCTGAAGGTGATCAACAGCAGTACGGTCACCGACTCCACGGCCGCCGCGGCCGTCACCAAGCTCCAGACCTGGCTGACCGCGGGCGGCAAGCGCACGGAGACCTCGGCGGGCTCGAAGACGTACGCCAACGCCGACGCCATCCGGATCCTGGACGCCTGGTGGCCGCTGCTGGTGAAGGCCGAGTTCCAGCCCGGCCTCGGTGACGACCTGTACACCGCGTTCACCAACAACCTGTACATCGACGAGACCCCTTCGGCCGCCCACGGACCGACCGGTGCGCATGCCGGAAGCTCCTTCCAGTACGGCTGGTGGAGTTATGTCGACAAGGACATCCGGTCGGTGCTCGGGCAGGCGGTGTCGGGACCGCTCGCCGAGCAGTACTGCGGCGGCGGCAGCCTCAGCGCCTGCCGGGACATCCTGATCAGCACCCTCAAGACGGCGGCCGGCACCAGCGCGTCCACCGTCTACCCCGGGGACTCGCTGTGCTCGGCGGGCGACCAGTGGTGCGCCGACTCGATCGTGCAGCGCACCCTGGGCGGCATCAAGCACTACAACATCAGCTGGCAGAACCGGCCGACCTTCCAGCAGGTCGTGGAGTTCACCTCACACAGGTGAGCCGCCCACCGGTGGGCTGATGCCCCACGGCGGCGGGGTCACACGATGTGCCCCGCCGCCAGCACCACCCGCGCCAGTTCGGGGTGCACGATGTCGCTGTGCGCCCCGGACGGCGGGCCGCCCCGCTTCACGACCGCGGCCGCGTCGACGTTCACACAGCCCGGCGCGGCGAGCGGGCCATGCAGCGCCGCCGCCAGGTCCAGCGACCGGGTCCCCGGCACCTCCTGGACGCCGTCGTGGCCCATCGCACCCCACCTGGCGCCCAGCATCCGCGCCACGTCCTCGCCCAGCGCCGACTCGCAGTCGTCCGCCATCCGCGAGGCCAGCGGGTACAGCGTGCCGAGCGACTCGTCGAAGTGGGAGTAGCAGCACACCAGCGGACCGTCGATCCGGTTCTGCTGCCCCTGGAGCACTCCGCCGGCGCGCGGATCGTGGGGCAGCCGGGCGGCGAACGCGTAGTGCGAGAAGGCCCCTTGCAGCAGGGTCACGGACTTCACCGTCCGCACCCCGTCGGGCAGCCCGCGCAGCGCGAACGACACCAGCCGGCCGCCGAAGCTGTGCCCCACGAGATGCACCCGCACGTCCGGTACCGCCGCGGCCAGCTGCCCGATCACCCGCCCGAGCCCACGCTCCCCGACGGTCCCGGCGCGCCGCTTCATCGCGTAGTACGTCGCCTGCCGCAACAGCTCCTTCGCGCCGTCCCAGGGGTCGGGCAACGCGAACCCGGCCGTGCCACCGCTGCCCTGGAGGGCGGCCAGCGCCGCCGCGAACTCGTCGCACAGGGTCGTCGTGTCCCCGCTGAACAGCACGGGTTCGCTCTGCGGGACGCCCTCCGCGAGCGTGTCCGCGGCGAACAGCGGCTGCGGGCCGCCGGGGAGCACCTCGACCAGCAGCCGGACGAGGCGCCCGAACTCGTCCAGTTCGCCCGCCGGCCGCTGGTCCAGCATCCGCGCGATCTGGTCGACCACGGTGGCCCGCCCCGGGAACGTCTCCAGCAGCGCGTGCCGGGTGTCCTTGTCGAGGACGGGGGCCTGTGTCTCCTCCGCCTCCGTGGCCACCACCGACTTGGGGAAGTCGGGGATCGGCTCGTCGCAGAACCGCATCGACGGCCAGATCACCCCCGCGTACCCGATCCGCGCCTTCGGCGCGAGCTTCGGGATCGGCGCGAAGAACCGCCGGTACAGGCGGGTCGCGCCCGAACGGTCGTTGTTCCAGCCGTGCGCGAAGACGATCAGGTCATGGAGGCCGTGGCCGCCGATCTCGCCCAGCAGCCGGTCGCGTTCGGCGCCGTCCGGGTCCCCGTCCGCGTCGAAGGTCAGTTCCCAGTAGGGAGCCACACTCATCCCAGGATCCGCCATACCAGGCTCCTCGTCCCCCGAACCAGTGCGATGTGCGCGCATCGTCCCGCCACCGGGCAAGGTTGGCCATACGCCGCGCCTCACCTGTAGAGGAGAAATTCCTTTCGGACCCGGCGGAATGCGGCGAGTTCGTCCTGCCACGCGCCGACGATCTCGTCCGGGCCCGCGCCGGCGTCGATCATCGTGCGCACGCGCGCGGACCCGGTGAGCTTGTCGATCCAGTCGTCCGGGCGCCAGGCGAAGCCGCTCCACACCTTCTTCGCGGTGACCAGGAGGGCGATTCCGGTGCGTACCGGGTCGTAGGCGGCCCGGTCGTGCACATGGATCTGTACCCCGCCGACGGTCCTGCCCTGGAACTTGGAGAAGGTCGGCGCGAAGTACGCCTCCCGGAACCGCACGCCGGGCAGCGCGAGCTCGTTGGCGGCGGCCGCCCAGCGCGCGTCGATCCCCTCGGCGCCCAGCAGTTCGAAGGGGCGGGTGGTGCCGCGTCCCTCCGACAGGTTCGTGCCCTCGAAGAGACAGGTCCCCGAGTACACCAGGGCGGTGTCCGGGGTGGGCATGTTGGGACTCGGGGGCACCCACGGCAGGCCGTAGGCGTCGTAGAAGCGCGAGCGCCGCCAGCCGGTCATCGGTACGACGTCCAGGGCGACCGGCGTGCCGAGGAACTCGGCGTTGAACAGCCGCGCGAGCTCGGCGACCGTCATCCCGTGCGCCTGCGCGATCGGCTGCCGTCCGACGAAGCTGGCGAACTCCCGGTGCAGGACCGGGCCCTCGGCCGTGCGGCCGGTCACCGGGTTCGGGCGGTCGAGGACGACGAAGCGCCTGCCCGCCAGTTGCGCGGCCGCCATGCAGTCGTAGAGCGTCCAGATGTACGTGTAGAAGCGGGCGCCGACGTCCTGGATGTCGAAGACGACGGTGTCCACGCCGGACGCGGTGAAGACGTCGGCCAGGGCCTGTCCGCTCTTGAGGTACGTGTCGTAGACGGGGAGGCCGGTCGCCGGGTCGTCGTAGCGGCCCTCGGAGCCGCCGGCCTGGGCGGTGCCGCGGAACCCGTGTTCCGGGCCGAAGACCGCCGTCAGTTCGACCCGGGGGTCGGCGTGCATGACGTCGACGATGTGGCGGACGTCCTGGGTGATGCCGGTGGGGTTGGTGACGATGCCGACCTTCTGGGCGGCGAGGAGGGCGTAGCCGTCGGCGGCGAGGTGATCGAAGCCGGTTCTGAGGGTGCCGTGGGCGTCGGCCGTGGTTGCCGTGGGTAGGGCTGTCACGGCCGCTGCCGTTGCCGCGGTGAGCAGACTTCGTCGGGACGGGCGCATGTGGGGGCCTCCGTCGTCGTCCGGGTGCAGGCCGGATGGGGTTGGTCGCGCAGTTCCTCCCCCAGCCTTCGGCTGGGGGTACCCCCAGCGCCCCTTCGGGGGCGCGCTGCAGCTTAGGGGTGCGACAGCTGCCCTTTTCTCAAACATACCGACCGGTTAGTGTGTCCGTGCTGAGCCGAGTCTGGTCGCGTCGTGTCGAAGGAGACCGATGGTGGGAGCCGTGCAAGATGCCCGAGTCGTCGTCACCGGGGCGGGAGGTGGCATCGGGGCTGCTCTCGCCCGTCGGTTCGCCGCCGAAGGCGCCCGTGTCGTCGTGAACGACCTGGACGGGGACAAGACGGCCGCCGTCGCCGCGGAGATCGGCGGGATCGCCCTCGCGGGGGACGCGTCCGGCATCGTCGGCGCCGCCAGGGACGCGCTCGGCGGGAGCGTCGACGTCTACTGCGCCAACGCCGGCCTCGGCTCCGGCGGCTCCGAGGCGGCCGACGCGGCCGTGTGGGAGTCCGCCTGGGACGTCAACGTCATGGCGCACGTACGGGCCGCGCAGGAGCTGGTGCCGGAGTGGCTGGAGCGGGGGAGCGGGCGGTTCGTGTCCACCGTGTCCGCGGCCGGGCTGCTCACCATGATCGGTGCCGCGCCCTACAGCGTGACCAAGCACGCGGCCTACGCCTTCGCCGAGTGGCTGTCGCTCACGTACCGGCACCGCGGCCTGAAGGTGCACGCAATCTGCCCGCAGGGCGTCCGTACCGACATGCTCGCCGCCACCGGCAGCGCGGGTGACCTGGTGCTCCAGCCGACCGCGATCGAGCCGGACGCGGTCGCGGACGCCCTGTTCAAGGGGATGGCCGAGGACCGGTTCCTGATCCTGCCGCACCCCGAGGTCGCCGACTTCTACCAGGCGCGGGCCGCCGATCCGGACCGCTGGCTGACGAACATGAACCACATCCAGCAGAAGTGGGAGGCCACCCGTTGACCGAGTCCCGGACCGAGTCCAGCTACGCCGCCCGGCCCTGGGTCGGGCTGCTCAACGACGTCCAGCGCGGGCCGGTCGACCCGCCCGCCTCGCTGGTGCACGCCCTGCGGGCCGCCGTGGCCGAGGCGCCCGACCGCACCTGCCTCGCCTACTTCGACGCCCGCCTCAGCTTCCGCGAGGTCGACGAGCTGAGCGACTCCGTCGCCGCGCATCTCGCCGAGCGGGGTCTGGCGCGCGGGGACCGCGTCGCCGTCATCCTGCAGAACTCGCCGCACTTCGTGCTCGCGGTGCTCGGTGCCTGGAAGGCGGGCGCGACCGTCGTGCCGGTCAACCCGATGTACAAGTCGGGGGAGGTCTCCCACGTCCTGCGGGACGCCGAGGTGGCCGCGCTGGTCTGCTCGCAGCGGGCCTGGGAGTCGTACCTGCGCGACACGGCCGCCGACTCGCCGGTGCGGATCGTGCTCACCGCGAGCGAGCTGGACTTCCAGACGCGCGGCGACGCGCGCGTACTGACCTTCGAGCGGCTGCCGCAGGCCGCGGACGCCGAGGACCTGGTCGCCGTCGCCCGGAAGGGCGGGACGGCGCCCGACGGGCGGGACCCGGAGCCCTCCGACATCGCCCTGATCAGCTACACCTCGGGGACCAGCGGCGCCCCCAAGGGCGCCACCAACCTGCACGGCAACATCATGTACAACGCGGAGCGGCAGCGGACCGGGCTCGCGCTGCCCGACGCGCCGGTCTACTACGCCCTCGCGCCCCTCTTCCACATCACCGGCATGGTCTGCCAGCTCTGCGCCTGTCTCACCAGCGTGGGCACACTCGTGCTGACCTACCGCTTCGAGCCGGGCCTGGTGCTGGAGGCGTTCGCCGAGCACCGCCCGCAGTACACGGTCGGCCCGTCCACCGCCTTCATGGCCCTGGCCGCCCACCCGGACGTCACCCCGGAGCACTTCGCCTCCTTCGTCAACATCTCGTCGGGCGGCGCCCCGCTGCCGCCGGCCCTGGTGGAGAAGTTCCGCGCGGGGTTCGGGCCGTACATCCGCAACGGCTACGGGCTGACCGAGTGCACCGCGCCCTGCGCCTCCGTACCGCCGGAGCTGGAAGCGCCCGTCGACCCCGTCTCCGGGACCCTCGCGGTCGGGGTGCCCGGCCCGGACACCGTCGTGCGGATCATCGACGACGAGGGCAACGAGGTGCCCTTCGGCGAGCAGGGCGAGATCGCGGTGCGCGGGCCGCAGGTGGTGCCCGGCTACTGGCGGCGGCCCGAGGCCACCGCCGAGACCTTCCCGGACGGCGAACTGCGCACCGGCGACATCGGGTTCATGGACCCGCAGGGCTGGCTGTACGTCGTCGACCGCAAGAAGGACATGATCAACGCGTCCGGCTTCAAGGTCTGGCCGCGCGAGGTCGAGGACGTGCTGTACACCCATCCGGCGGTACGCGAGGCGGCCGTGGTCGGGGTGCCGGACGGGTACCGCGGCGAGACCGTCAAGGCCTACATCAGTCTTCGCCCGGGAACTGCAACCGATCCGGACGATCTCGCCCTCTATTGCAAGGAGAGACTGGCCGCCTACAAATATCCGCGCCAGGTGGAGATCCTGCCCGACCTGCCGAAGACGGCAAGTGGGAAGATCCTCCGACGGGAACTTCGTTCCCGACCGCAACAGGGTTAGCAGAATTACGAGAGAGGCAGGTGGCGGCAGTGCCCAGGACGACGGACGGAGACGGGGCTCCTGTTCCGCAGCGGCTTCTTGCCGCCGCCACCCGGCTCTTCGCGGAGCAGGGTTACGACCGCACCTCCGTGCAGGAGATCGTGGAGGCGGCCGGCGTCACCAAGGGGGCGCTGTACCACTACTTCGGCTCCAAGGACGATCTCCTGCACGAGGTGTACGCGCGCATGCTGCGCGTCCAGCAGGAGCGGCTCGACGCCTTCGCGAACGCGGACGAGCCGATCGAGAAGCGGCTGCGGGGCGCGGCGGCCGACGTGGTCGTCACGACCATCGAGAACCTCGACGACGCGTCGATCTTCTTCAGGTCCATGCACCACCTGAGCCCGGAGAAGAACAAGCAGGTGCGCGCCGAACGCCGCCGCTACCACGAACGCTTCCGCGCGCTCGTCGAGGAGGGTCAGCGCGAGGGCGTCTTCTCCACCGCGACCCCGGCCGACCTGGTCGTCGACTATCACTTCGGCTCGGTCCACCACCTGTCGACCTGGTACCGCCCCGACGGCCCCATGACCCCCCAGGAGGTCGCCGACCATCTGGCCGACCTGCTGCTGCGGGCACTGCGGCCCTGATCGTCCGGTGCCGCCGGGCAAGGAGCAGCATGCTGGGTTTCATGGACGCCTACGTCCTGTGGCGCCGGATGCCGTTCCCGCGGAGCGGTTCGACCGCGGACCTGGTCCTCGCGCACAGCGATCTGGCGGGCGCCGACGAGTACGTGACGACGGTGATCCGGTTCGTGGAGAGCGGGATCTTCAAGCCGGCGCCGGTCGACGTGCTCGCGGAGCTCCGGGAGCTCATGCTGCGGCTCGACCGGCTCGGTGCGGCCGCCACGGGTGCCGACCTGGAGGCCGCCCGCTCGCAACACGCGTACGCGGCCCTGCTGGACCTCGTCTACCGGCAGTACCTCGAAGCGGGCGGGTCACCGGCGTGAGCGGCCCCGTGAGAGCGGCCCCGGCGTGACGCCGGGGCCGCTCCGGTGCTCTTCCCCTCCTACAGGTACTTCTTCAGCTCCCGCCGCGCCAGCGACCGCTGGTGCACCTCGTCCGGGCCGTCGGCGATCATCAGCGTGCGGGCCCCGGCGTACAGGTCGGCCAGCGGGAAGTCCTGGCTGACGCCGCCCGCGCCGTGCAGCTGGATCGCGCGGTCGATGATGCCGACGACCGCACGCGGCGTGGCGATCTTGATGGCCTGGATCTCGGTGTGGGCGCCCCGGTTGCCGACGGTGTCCATCAGCCAGGCCGTCTTGAGGATCAGCAGCCGGAGCTGCTCGACCGTCACGCGCGCGTCGGCGATCCAGTTGTGCACCACGCCCTGCTGGGCCAGCGCCTTGCCGAAGGCCTCGCGCGAGACGGCCCGGCGGCACATCAGCTCGATCGCCCGCTCGGCCATGCCGATCAGCCGCATGCAGTGGTGGATCCGGCCCGGGCCGAGCCGGGCCTGGGCGACGGCGAAGCCGCCGCCCTCCTCACCGACCAGGTTCGACACCGGCACGCGCACGTGGTCGAAGACCACCTCGGCGTGGCCGCCGTGGTAGTGGTCCTCGTAGCCGAAGACCTTCATCGCGCGCTTCACGGTGACGCCCGGAGTGTCGCGCGGCACCAGCACCATGGACTGCTGACGCCGGATGTCGGCGCCGTCCGGGTCGGTCTTGCCCATCACGATGAAGATCTTGCAGTCCGGGTTCATCGCCCCCGAGATGTACCACTTGCGGCCGGTGATGACGTAGTCGTCGCCGTCCCGCTCGATGTGCGTGGTGATGTTGGTGGCGTCCGAGGAGGCCACCTCCGGCTCGGTCATCGCGAACGCCGAGCGGATCTCGCCGGCCAGCAGCGGCTCCAGCCACTGCTTCTTCTGCGCCTCGTCGGCGAACTGGGCCAGCACCTCCATGTTGCCGGTGTCCGGCGCCGCGCAGTTCAGCGCGGTGGGCGCCAGGTGCGGGGAGCGGCCGGTGATCTCGGCGAGCGGCGCGTACTGGAGGTTGGTGAGGCCGGCGCCGTACTCGGCGTCGGGCAGGAAGAGGTTCCACAGGCCCTGCCTGCGCGCCTCGGCCTTCAGCTCCTCGACCACGGCCGGGGTGTCCCACGGCGAGGCCAGTTCGGCCCGCTGCTCCTCGGCGACCGCCTCGGCCGGGTAGACGTACTCGTCCATGAAGGCGAGCAGCTTGGCGCGCAGTTCCTCGGTGCGCGCGTCGAACGCGAAGTCCATGGCCGGTCAGCCTTCCTGAAGAGTGGTCAGTCCGTGGTCGATGAAGACGGGCACGAGGTCGCCGATGCGGTCGAAGCCCTGCCCGACCGTCTGGCCCAGCGTGTACCGGTAGTGGATGCCCTCCAGGATCACGGCGAGCTTGAACCAGGCGAACGCCGTGTACCAGGCGATCTGCGCGACGTCCCGCCCCGAGCGGGCCGCGTACCGCTCGACCAGCTCCTGCGGGTCCGGGTGGCCGGGCGCCTCGGCGGTCGTCGACACCGGTGAGTCCGGCGCGCCCAGCGGCAGGCTGTACATCACCAGCAGGCCCAGGTCGGTCAGCGGGTCGCCGAGCGTGGACATCTCCCAGTCGAGGATCGCCTTGATCCGGTCGTCGTCACCGATCAGCACGTTGTCCAGGCGGTAGTCGCCGTGGATCACCGTGGGCGCGGGCGACACGGGCAGGCGGCGGCCCAGGGTCGCGTGGAGCTCGTCGATGCCGGCCAGTTCACGGTTGCGGGAGGCGTCCAGCTGCTTGCCCCAGCGGCGGAGCTGGCGGTCCAGGAAGCCCTCGGGGCGGCCGAAGTCGGCGAGGCCGACCTCCGCGGGATCCACGGCGTGCAGTTCGACGAGCGTGTCCACCAGGGAGAGCACGGCGTCGCGGGTGCGCTCCGGGCCGAGCGGGACGAGCTGGTCGGAGGTGCGGTACGGGGTGCCCGCCACGAACTCCATCACGTAGAACGGCGCGCCGAGGACATCCTCGTCCTCGCACAGCAGCACCGGACGCGGCACCGGCACCTCGGTCGGGTACAGCGCGCTGATCACCCGGTGCTCGCGTCTCATGTCGTGGGCGGTGGCCAGGACATGGCCCAGCGGTGGCCGCCGTACGACCCACTTCGAGGCGGAGTCGGCGACCGCGTAGGTGAGGTTCGACCGTCCGCCCTCGATCAGCCTTCCGGTCAGCGGACCGGTCACCAGGCCGGGGCGCTCGCGGTCGAGCAGGCCGCGCAGCCGGTCGAGATCGAGTCCGGGCGGGTGGTCGGGGCTCATGCATCGCTCCTACGAACGAATGAACAGGACCCAACTCATGATGCCGACCAGTCGGTATGTCGTCCAGCGGGTGAGCCAAACGTGACCGGGACCACCCTACGGCCCGAACGGCGGGCGGCGGCTCCCCGCGCGCGGAGCGGGGAGCCGCCGTGGGTGAGGGCCGGCTCAGTGATCGTCCCAGTGGCCGTCGTGCTCGGCGTGCCGGTGGCCGTCGTGCAGATAGTCGATGTGATCGCCGTGCAGGACCCCGGTGTGCCCGCAGCCCTCCCCGTGCCGGTGCTCGTGCGCCTCGTGGGTGACGTGGCCGTCGGGCTCGCACTCGTCCCAGTGGCCGCCGTGCTCGCGGTGCAGGTGCCCGTTGTGGGCGTAGTCGATGTGGTCGCCGTGCGGCACCTGGTCGTGCCCGCAGTCCGGTCCGTGGCTGTGGCCGTGTGCGGTGTGTTCCTGATGAAGGGTGGTCATGGTGCTCGCCTTCAGGGGTACAGGGTTCAGGAGGGTGGCGTGATGCCGACGGCCAGGCTGCCACGCAAACGGCACATATGCGGGCATCCCGGTTGCGTGGCGTCCGAGCACCCCGGAGGGTCGTTTGCATGAAAGGCATCAGCTACAGCCGGTACGGCGGCCCCGAGGTGCTGGAGTACGGCGAGGTCAAGGACCCGAAGGTCGGCCCCGACTCGGTGCTGGTGAAAGTCCGCGCGGCGGCCGTCAACCCGGTCGACTGGAAGTGCCGCGAGGGCCATCTGCACGGCATCCTGGACGCCGTCTTCCCGGTGATCCCCGGCTGGGACGTCTCCGGGGTGGTCGTGCAGCCGGGCGCCGCCGTCACCGAGTTCGCGGTCGGCGACGAGGTGATCGGCTACGTCCGCGAGGACTTCCTCTCCCGGGGCACCTTCGCCGAGTACGTCGCCGCCCCGGTGCGCACCCTCGCCCGCAAGCCGCGCAACCTCACCTACGAGCAGGCCGCCGGGCTGCCGCTGGCCGGCCTCACCGCCTACCAGGTGCTGGTGCACGCCCTGGAGGTCAAGCGCGGCGAGACGGTCCTGGTGCACGCCGCAGCCGGCGGGGTCGGCTCGCTCGCCGTCCAGATCGCGGTCCACCTCGGCGCCCGGGTCCTCGGCACGGCGAGCGAGCCCAACCACGACTTCGTCCGCGGCCTCGGCGGCGAGCCGGTGACCTACGGCGCGGGCCTGGCCGAACGCGTGCGGGGACTGGCCCCGGAGGGCGTGGCCGCCGTCTTCGACACCGTCGGCGGGGAGGCCCTGACCGTCTCGGCGAACCTCCTCGCCCCCGAGGGCCGGATGGCCTCGATCGCCGACCCGGACGTGGTGGACTTCGGCGGCCGCTACTGCTTCGTGCGCCCCGACGCCGAGGACCTCACCCGGCTCACCGCGCTCGCGGAGCAGGGCGTGCTCAGCGTCCACGTCGCCGACACGTTTCCCCTGAAGGCGGCGGCCGACGCGCAGCGCCGCAGCCGGCAGGGGCACACCCGGGGCAAGCTGGTGGTCACCGTGGACTGGCCGGAGGAGGGCTGAACGGCGGCCGACGAGGGGCTACACGACCAGTGCGGCGGCGCACAGCGCGACGGCGACCGTGCACAGCACCGCCGCGGCCGCCTGCCGGGGGGTGAGAGCCGGGGGGCGGCCGATGACCGCGAGGGCGCGGATACGGCGGTGGGCGACCAGGAGGAAGCCCAGCCACAGGATGCAGCAGGCGGCGCAGGCGACGACGCCGGCGGCCGAGGTGCTGCCGTGCAGTGCGGTCTTGGCCGCGAGTACCGCGGCGACGGTCGCCGACAGGGTCGTACGGCGCCAGGCCAGCCGGGTCCGCTCCGGCTGGAGCCCGGGGTCGCGGGACGGCTCCGTCATCCCTCCCACCCGACGAGCACGACGACGACCATCGCTACGGCGACCACCGCGATGACCACGCTCAGCAGTGCCGGGAACCGGGACACCGGCAGGTCCTCACCGCGCCGCATCGCCCGCTCGCAGCGCATCCAGTGGTTCACGGCGCGCAACGAGCAGAGGACGCCTGCGGCGAGGAGGGCGAGGGCGAGGCCGATGCGCCAGCCGCGGCCCAGGTCGGGCAGGAACTGGTCCACGGCGAATCCGCCGCCGATGAGGGCGAGGGCGGTGCGCAGCCAGGCCAGGAAGGTCCGCTCGTTGGCGAGGGAGAAACGGTAGTCGGGGGTCGTGCCCTCCTGCCGCACGACCTCGGGGGCGAACCACAGGCGGACGTTCCGTACGAATTCGATCACGTGTAGGAAGCCTACCGGGGGGCCGTCGTAGTCCGGGTGCGGGCCAGTGGGGGCTGATCGCGCAGTTCCTCCCCCAGCCTTCGGCCGGGGGAGCACCCTGCCGGCGCCGGTAAGCGTCCCCCGCCTCAGCCCCGCCACTCCCGCAGCCGCTCCCACGCCGCCACCCCGTCCGGCACCCACTCCCACTCCCCGAGCCGGGACAGCAGTTCCTCCTCGCTCAGGAAGTCGTGCCACGCCACCTCCTCCACCTGCGGTCGCACCGGCAGCTCGCAGCGCGCCTCGTACACCGCCGACCACCAGCTCTGCCCGGCGCCGTCGTCGTACAGGAACTTGAAGAGGAACGTCGGCCGGGGGAGACCGCTCACGCCCAGTTCCTCCTCGGCCTCCCGCAGCGCCGCGTCGTCGTAGGACTCGCCCGCACCGACCACACCGCCGACGAACATGTCGTACAGGGAGGGGAAGACCAGCTTGGTCGCGGTGCGGCGGTGGACGAAGACGCGGCCGGCGGCATCGCGGGCCTGGATGAAGACGCAGCGGTGGCGCAGGCCCCGGGCGTACGCCTCGCCGCGCGGGGACGTGCCGATCACCTGGTCGTTCTCGTCGACGATGTCGAGGATCTCGTCAGCAGCGCTCATGCCGCCATCCAACCAGGCGGGCGGCCGTCGGCGTCAGCGCGGCTGGAGGTCCAGCGACGGCTCCTTCGGCGCCGTACCGCGCGGCATCGCCGGATGCAGACCGAGCAGCACGATGCCCGCCACGATCGCCGCGAGCCCCGCCGCCTCCCAGGCCAGCGCACCGGTGTCGGTGCGCAGCCGGTCCCCGAGGAACCCCACCCCGCACAGGATCCCGGCGAGCGGCTGGGCCGCGGTGAGCGCGGGCAGCGAGTTGCGCAGCTCCGCCGTCTCGAACGCGCTCTGGACGAGGATCAGCCCGGTGACTCCGAGCACCAGCACGCCGTACGGCTGCCAGCCGGTCAGCACCTCCATGATGCCGCCCTCGGAGAAGCGGGTGCTGGTGACCCGGGTCAGGGCGTCCTGGACGCCGTAGAGCAGGCCGGCGGCGAGGGCGAGCAGGGTGGGGCCCGCGCTCAGGCGGGACCGCTTGGCGTAGGTCGTGAGCAGCAGGGCTGTGCCGACCATCACGCCGATGATCAGCCAGTGGCGCAGCGGGTTGGTGACGGCGTCGCCGCCGCGTGGCTGTCCGGCCAGGATGAACGAGGTCACCCCGCCCGCGAGCAGGATGAGGCCCGCCCAGCCCTGGTGGCTCAGGGGATGCCTGGTCTGGTGCCGGGAGAGCGCGAGGGCGAACAGGAGGTTCGTCGCGAGCAGTGGTTCCACGAGGGAGATCTCGCCCTTGCCGAGGGCGATCGCGCCGAGGATCATGCCGGCCACCATCAGGCCGATACCGCCGAGCCAGCGCGGCACCCGCATCAGGTCGAGCAGCAGCCGGGGCGAGAGGAAGTCGCTGAGCGGTGCCTTCTGGGCGACGTTCTGCTGGAGCACGAACCCGAAGCCCAGGCAACAGGCCGCGCTCACGGCGAGAATCAGAACCAGAACGGACACGCTGCGTACCTCGATCTGCGGCCGGGCTACGGAGTGCGTAGTGGCCGACTGTAGCGCTCCCGGACGGGGATTGCTCCGGGAGTACCCGGAACCGGGCGGTTGACTCGGTCACGCCGCCCGGGTCGATCACGGTGGGCGGAGCGGAGCGGCGACGGGACCCTACGGCCATGGTCCGACGCCCGGGCGGCCCGCGCCATGGCGTACACCACAGCCGGAACCCGGAGCCCCACGGCCACCGTACGCCAACCGGACCCCGGCGCGCGTCAAGTTCCGCTCCGCGCAAGGTAGTTGAACGGAGTACCAGCCCCGTTCAGCTTGACGCAAAGTCTTGGCTGGGGGTTTGCTGTGCGTGATCGGCCGATGGCAGCCCGACAACCAGGAAGTTCCGCGGTGCCCCCAACCCCGCCCCTCTTGGGCCCAGGCCCGGCCGTGGCAGGCCCCGGCCCGGCCGTCGCCGAGGCTCCTCCCGCGACAGCGCACCCCGGGTGCGAACACTGTCCCGACGACGCCTTCGACGACGCCGAACTCATCTCCGCGCGGGCCGCGTTGGCCCAGGGCCGCTGGCAGTCCGCCCGCTCCCTGTTGCTCCACACGGGTGACGAATGGGACCGCCGGGGCCACCGCGTCACGGTCCTCGCCCGCGAGCCCTACGCCATCGCCTGGGCCCGCGAGTGGCTGCTCGCCGAGCCCGGCTCCGCAGGCGCCGCCACCCTGTACGCCCTGACCCTGGTCCGGCGCGCCCTGCGCGGCAGGGAGGAGCCGGACCGGGCCCGCGAGGCCTGCGCCGGCGCCGCCGCACTCGCCCCCGCCGACCCGACCCCCTGGCTCGGCCTCCTGCTGCTCGCCCGCCACCTGGGCACCGACGAGGAGACGCGCCGCGTCTTCACCGAGGTGCGCCGCCGGCATCCCGAGCACCACCACGCCCACCACCTGATGGCGGCCCGGATCGCGGAGACCGAGACCCGGGGGACGCACGAGCTGCGCGCCTTCGCGGAACGCGCGGCGGCCGACGCCCCGGCCGACTCCCCGCTCGCCGTCCTGCCGGTCGTCGCCCACACCGAACGCCACCGGGCGCTGGCCGCCGCCGGCCGGGCTCCCGCCGACCCGGCCGCCGCCGGGCACTGGACCGAGCCGTCCGCGCTGCGCGCCCTGGGCGCCGCCTTCGACTGGTGGCTGGAGTGGGGGATCGAGGAACACCCCCGCCGGTACATCGACCTCAACCACCTCGCCCACGCCACCTTCGGCGCCGGCCGGTACGCCGAGGCCGCTGCCCTGTTCCAGCGGATCGGCCGCCATGCCACCGCGGCGCCCTGGTCGTACCCGGACCGCGACCCGTGCGAGGCGTTCCGGGCCGCCCGCGGGCGGACGCTGCGCGGTTCATGAGAAGAGGTTGTGGATTCCTTACGGCCGCCGGATTCCGTGGCCGAACACGGCCCGACGGTGTTCGAATGAGTGCGTGAACTCTGAACGATCCGAGGAACCACGGCGCACCGAGGAGGGCAGCCCGGTCGGACGCCGGGTGTTCCTCGGCACGATCGGTCTCGGCGCGCTCGGCCTGGTGACCGCGCCGGTGCTGCAGCGCATGACCGAGACGGTCCTCGGCGCCTTCTCCGGCAAGGACCCCACGGGTCTGACCGGACTCCTCCCGAACGGCGGCGGCTTCCGCTACTACTCGGTGACCGGGTCCGTGCCGGACAAGACCGCCGCGGACTACCAGCTGAAGATCGACGGCCTGGTCGACAAGCCGCAGACGTACACCCTGGCCGACCTGCGGGCCCTGCCGCAGACCAGGCTGGTCAAGGACGTCCAGTGCGTGACCGGCTGGCGGGTGCCCGACACGCCCTTCGAGGGCGTCCGCCTCTCCCACCTCCTGGACCTGGCGGGCGTCCGGGACAGTGCCAGGGCGATCCACTTCACCTGCTTCGACGGCGCGTACACCGAGAGCCTCACCCTCGACCAGGCGCGCCGGTCGGACGTCCTGGTCGCGCTGCGGATGCGGAACAAGGCCATCACCCACGACCACGGCGGCCCGGTCCGCCTCTACGTCGCCCCCATGTACTTCTACAAGTCGGCCAAGTGGCTCTCCGGCATCACGGTCACCGACAAGGTCGAACCGGGATACTGGGAGAACCTCGGCTACGACGTCGACGCCTGGGTCGGCCGCTCGAACGGACGTGACGATGAGCCTACGAGCTGAGGCCCCGGCCGCCACGGACCGGCTGCACCGCTTCACCGCGGCCGAGCGCTGGATCCACCGCACCACGGCGCTGCTGATGGGCCTCTGCGTCGCGACGGCCGCCTGCCTCTACATCCCGCAGCTGGCGATCCTGGTCGGCCGCCGCGAACTGGTCGTCCGCATCCACGAGTGCGCGGGCCTCGCCCTTCCGGTCCCGGTCGTCCTGGGCCTCGCCTCCCGTGCCTTCCGCAGGGACCTCGGCTTCCTGAACCGCTTCGGCCCCCACGACAAGCTCTGGCTGCACGCCGCCCTGAGCCGTGACAAGCGCCCGTCCTCCCGGCCGGCGGGCAAGTTCAACGCCGGGCAGAAGATCTACGCGAACTGGATCGCCGGCGCGACGCTCGTCATGCTCGCCACGGGCCTTTTGATGTGGTTCACCCACCTCACCCCCCTGATGTGGCGCACCTCGGCCACCTTCGTCCACGACTGGCTGGCCCTCACCATCGGCATCGTCCTGGCCGGCCACGTCGGCATGGCCCTGGGCGACCCGGAGGCGAGACGGGGCCTGCGCACGGGAACGGTGAGCCGTGAGTGGGCCAAGCGCGAACATCCCCTGTGGCGGCCGTAACCGCGAGACGCCGCCGAACGCATGCCGACGGCGTCCGGCGGTGCCTCGTCGACCGCACCGCCGGACTCCGCTCCCGTCCCGCCTCTAGATCACCAGGGACAGCAGCAGCACCAGGCCGCCCGCCACCACCGAGATGATCGTCTCCATGACCGACCAGGTCTTGAGGGTCTGGCCGACGGTCAGGCCGAAGTACTCCTTGACCAGCCAGAATCCCGCGTCGTTGACATGGCTGAAGAACAGCGAGCCGGCGCCGATGGCCAGGACCAGGAGGGCCGTGTGGGCCGTCGACATGTCGGCGGCGAGGGGAGCCACCAGGCCCGCCGCGGAGACCGTTGCGACCGTCGCGGAGCCGGTCGCGAGGCGGATCGCGACCGCGATCAGCCAGGCCAGCAGCAGGGCCGGGATCGACCAGTCCTTGGAGATCTCCAGGATCATCTGGCCGACACCGCAGTCGATCAGCGTCTGCTTGAAGCCGCCGCCCGCGCCGACGATGAGGAGGATGCCCGCGATGGGCACGAGCCCCTTCTCGACGGTCTGCGAGATCCGGTCCCGGGAGAACCCGGCCGGCCGGCCCAGCGTGAACATGCCGACGACGACGGCCGCGAGCAGCGCGATCAGCGGGGAGCCGACGACGTCGAAGACGCGCTGGACGGTGTCCGCCGGGTCGTCGACGACTATGTCGACCAGTGCCTTGGACAGCATCAGGACGACCGGCAGCAGGATGGTGGCGAGGGTGGCGCCGAAGCCGGGGCGGCTCGCCAGCTCCTCGGACGGACGCTGCGGGAGCATCCGGTCGGGGGCCTGCACGTCCACCCAGCGGGCCGCGACCTTCGAGAACAGCGGACCGGCGATGATCACCGTCGGGATCGCGACCAGGACGCCGAGGGCCAGGGTGACGCCCAGGTTGGCGTGGACCGCGTCGATCGCGACCAGCGGGCCGGGGTGCGGCGGCACCAGGCCGTGCATCACGGACAGACCGGCGAGGGCCGGGATGCCGATGCGCATCAGGGAGTAGTGGCCGCGCTTGGCGACCATCAGCACCACCGGGATGAGCAGCACGATGCCGACCTCGAAGAACAGCGGCAGCCCGATCACGGAGGCGATCAGCACCATCGCCCAGGGCATCGCCCGCCTGCCGGCCTTGGCGAGGATCGTGTCGACGATCTGGTCGGCGCCGCCGGAGTCGGCCAGCAGCTTGCCCAGGATCGCCCCGAGCGCGATCAGGACACCCACGCCGGCGACGGTGGCGCCGAGCCCGGTGGTGAAGCTGGTGATGACCTTGTCGAGCGGCGCCCCGGCGAACGCGCCGAGCGCGAGCGAGCCGATGGTCAGCGCCAGGAAGGCGTGGAGCTTGAACTTGGTGATGAGCAGGACGATGACGGCGATGCCCAGCAGGACGGCGATGCCGAGCCGGGCGTGTCCGGCCGAGGTGATGGGCGCGACGGTGTCCGCTGCCAGCATCTCGACGCTGAGTCTGGTCACGGGGTTCCTTGCAGTTGTCGGAACGGGAACTGGGTGATTACTGAGGGGTGCGGTCGGGCAGCGCGTCGAGCGCGCGGACGGCCCGTGCGGTGATCTCCTCGGGGGTGCCCGAGACCTCCACGGCGACACCGGCCTCGTCCGCCTCCAGCGGCTGGAGCGTGGCGAACTGGGAGTCCAGCAGCGCGGTCGGCATGAAGTGGCCCTGCCGGTGCGACATCCGGTCCTCGATGAGCCCCCGGTCACCGGTCAGGTGCAGGAACACGATGCCGGGGGCGGCGGCCCGGAGCCGGTCGCGGTACGACCGCTTCAGCGCGGAGCTGCTGACCACTCCGCCGAGCCCCGCCCGCCCGTGTGCCCAGGCGCCGATGGCGTCCAGCCACGGCCACCGGTCGGCGTCGTCGAGCGGGTGGCCGGCCGACATCTTGGCGATGTTGGCCGGCGGGTGGAAGTCGTCGCCCTCGGCGTACGGGACGCCGAGCCGGGCGGCGAGCAGGGGACCGATCGTGGTCTTGCCCGTGCCGGCGACGCCCATCACCACGACGACGTGAGGGGTCCGCATCCCTGCCTCGCTCTCTTCCTCGGATGCCTCGGGTCCTCGCCGAGACCTCGACGAGAGGACACCGGCGTACGACATCCGGTGTCGGCCTCACTGAAACCCATTAGGTACGACGAATTCAAGAGTCTGTGACTAATAAGTCTGACTTTTTGGCCCTGTGATCCACTCGGTACGCTGAGTGCATGAGCACACCGGGCCGGGGCCTGCACGGCCGAGTACTGGACACCCTCGGCCCCGCCATCACCGCGGGCGAGTACCCGCCGGGCAGCGTCCTGCGCACCGACGAGCTCGCCCAGCACTTCGAGGTGTCACGCTCCGTGATGCGCGAGGCGGTCCGGGTCCTCGAATCCATGCACCTGGTCGAGTCCCGCCGCCGGGTGGGCGTCACCGTCCGCCCGAAGACCGAGTGGAACGTCTACGACCCGCAGGTCATCCGCTGGCGCCTGGCCGGCGCCGACCGCCCGCACCAGCTGCGCTCGCTCACCGTGCTGCGCTCGGCGATCGAGCCGGTGGCGGCAGGCCTGGCGGCGCGGCACGCCACGGCCGAGCAGTGCGCCGAGCTCACCGAGTGCGCCCTCGGCATGGTCGCCAACTCACGCGGCCACAGGCTGGAGGGGTACCTCTTCCACGACGTGGCCTTCCACCGGGTGATCCTGGTGGCGTCGGGCAACGAGATGTTCGCCCGGCTCGGCGACGTCGTGGCCGAGGTCCTCTCGGGCCGTACCCAGCACGAGGTCATGTTCGAGGACCCCGACCCCGCCGCCGTCACCCTCCACGTCCAGCTCGCGGAGGCGGTGCGCGAGGGCGACGCGTCCCGCGCGGAACACCTGACCCGCGAGATCACGGCGGGCGCCCTCCAGGAGCTGGACATCCTCGCGCCGTAGCCCTACTGCTCCGGGAACTCCCCGTCCAGATACACCCAGGCCCCGTCGACCCGCTCGAACCGGCTGCGCTCCAGCAGCGAGCCGTCCCGGAACGAGGCGCGGAAGGTCACCGTGCCGGTGGAGTGGAAGGCCGAGCCGTCGGTCGTCGCCAGGATCTCCAGACCGGTCCACCGCATCCCGGGGTCCAGGTCGAGCCGGGCGGGCCGGGTCCGGGGATGCCAGGTGCGCAGCAGGTACGGCTCGTCACGCTTCACGAAGGCGCTGTAGCGCGAGCGCATCAGCGCCTCCGCGGTGGGCGCCGCCGCACCGCGGTGGAACCGGCCACAGCAGTTCTCGTACGTCTCCGGGAGCCCGCACGGGCAGCCGGCGGCGGACTGCCGCCGGGGTCGCTTCGGTGCCACGGACCCGCCCCCTACGCCGACTCGGCGTTGGTGGGCGGCTGCGCCGGACGTGCCGGGACGGCGAGGGTGGGGAGCGCGGGCAGTGCCGTGCGGTGCACCCAGGCGTCGAGGAGGCCGTCCAGCGGCTCGTCCGCGAACCGGTTGACGTGGGCCGTGAACATCGCGGTCGTCACCGACCCGCCCCGGTGCAGCCCCGCCCACGCCCGCAGCATGTGGAAGAACCGCTCGTCGCCGAGCGCGCAGCGGACCGCGTGGATCGTGACCCCGCCGCGCTCGTAGAGCCGGTCGTCGAACATCGCCTTCTTGCCCGGGGCCGCGATCCGGATGTCCTGCGGCAGCCCGGACAGCAACCGGTGGGCGCCGGCCGCCAGTTGCTGCGCGCTGCGCCCGCCGGACCGCTCCGACCACAGCCACTCCGCGTACTTGGCGAGCCCCTCGTTCAGCCAGATGTGCCGCCAGTCGGCGATGGACACGCTGTTGCCGAACCACTGGTGGGCGAGTTCGTGCGCCACCAGGCGTTCCGAACCCCGCGCGCCGTCCACGTGGTTGGCGCCGAACAGCGACAACCCCTGGGCCTCGACGGGGACGTCGAACTCCTCGTCGGCGACGACCACGGCGTACTCGTCGAACGGGTACGGCCCGAACAGCCGCTGGAACAGGTCCATCATGGCGGGCTGCCGCGCGAAGTCCCTGGAGAACTCGGGGAGCAGCTGCGCCGGTATGTGGCCGTGCATCGGGATCCCGCCGAAGCCCGGATCGCCGAGCAGCACCGTCTGGAACTTGCCGATCGCCAGGCTCACCAGGTAGCTCGACGTCGGCGCCGCCTGCTCGTACACCCAGGTCGTCGTGGACGCCTTCGTGGTCCGGGTGAGCAGCCGGCCGCCGGCCACCACCGAGTACGCCGACGGGCAGGTGACCGAGAGCAGGTACGACGCCTTGTCGGCCGGCCGGTCGTTGCACGGGAACCAGGAGGGCGCGCCGACCGGCTGGCTGGCCACCAGCGCGCCGTCCGTCAGCTCCTCCCAGCCGATCCCGCCCCAGGGGCTGTTCACCGGCTTGGGGTTGCCCGACCAGTGGATCTCCACGGTGAAGGCGGCCCCGGCGCGCAGCGGCTTCGCGGGCTTGACCCGCAGCCGGCCGCCGCGGTGCGTCCAGTGCGGCTGGCGGCCGTCCACCCGGATCCGGCCGATCTTGAAGTCGGCCAGGTTCAGCTGGAACTCGGGCAGGGCGGCGCGGCCCGCGATGGCGTTGATCCGGGCCGTGCCGGCCAGGCGGTTGGGTCCCGGCCGGTAGTCCAGCGTGAGCTCATAGCGATGCACCCGGTACCGGGGATCGCCGTTGTCCGGGAAGTACGGGTCCGGACCCGCTGACTGCTGCACTGCCACTTCCGCGATCGCTCCCTGCGCTGTGCTCGAACCGTCCCTCGGTGCACCGATGCCCGCGGCCACCACCGGACGGCCCGCGCTCAGGGACGCCATGCCTCGATCGGGTTGCCGAGCCAGCGGGTGTCGTCGGGGACCGACTCCGCCGCCATGACGAGCGACGCGGGACCCAGGGTGGTGCGGGCCCCGATCGTGCTGCCGGGCAGCACGATCCCGCCAGGGCCCAGGGTGGCGCCCTCACGGAGAACCACAGTATCCGTCCGCAAGATCCGGTCGTGGAAGAGGTGAGTCTGCAGGACACAGCCGCGGTTCACGGTGGCCGCGTCCTCCAGTGTGACCAAGTCCGTCTCCGGGAGCCAGTAGCTCTCCACCCAGACGCCCCTGCCGATGCGGGCGCCGAGCCCGCGCAGCCAGGCCGTCATCACCGGGGTACCCGGCACCGAGCCGGCCAGCCACGGCACCGCCAGCACCTCGACGAACGTGTCGGCCAGCTCGTTGCGCCACACGAACGAGCTCCACAGCGGGTGCTCCCCGCTGCGGTGCCGCCCGACCAGCACCCACTTGGCCAGCACGGACACCAGACCGGCGACGGCACCGGCGCCGAGCAGCACCAGCCCCGACAGCAGCGGCGCCCAGGCACCCAGCGCGCACAGCGCGGCCACCGTCAGCCCCGCCAGCGCCACCGAGCACAGCACCGGCACGATCCGGCACGTCTCCACCAGCGCCCGCGCCCACAGCAGCCGGGCCGGCGGCTCGTACGTCCGGCTCTGGTCGCCGTCGGCCGCGCTGCGCGGCAGCTTCACCGGCGGCAGCCCCAGGTACGACGTGCCCTTCTTGGCCTTCTTCGGCGTCGCCGACAGCACCCCCACCAGACCGCCGTCCGGCACGCTGCGGCCCGGCGCGGTCATCCCGGAGTTCCCGAGGAACGCCCGCCGCCCGATCTCCGCACGCCCTATCCGCACGTACCCGCCACCGAGCTCGTACGGCGCGGTCAGCGTGTCGTCGGCCAGGAACGCGCCCTCGCCGACCGTCGTCAGGGTCGGCAGCGCGAGCACGGTCGACACCTCGGCCCCGCGCCCGATCCGCATCCCGAGCAGCCGCAGCCACACCGGCGTGACCAGGCCCGCGTACAGCGGGAACAGCGTCTCGCGGGAGCGGTCCATCAGCTGGGACACCGTCCACGCCTGCCAGCCGGTCCGGCTGTGCGTCGGGTAGGTGCCGGTGCGCAGCCCCAGGCTCAGCAGCCGCACGGAGACCAGGATCAGCAGGGCGTACGCCAGCCCGAAGGCCAGCGTGGCCGGGACCAGCGCGACCGCCGCGCCCCGCAGGGCCTCGGCGAGGCCGTCGCCGGGGGCCACGAAACGCCCGGCGACCAGCAGCGCGGCGGCACCGGAGAGCACCGGAAGCGCGCTGAGCCCGAGACCCGTCAGGCCGTACATCACCCGCCAGTAGGTGCCGCGCTGCGGCCGGTGCTTGGGCCAGTTCCGCTTGGCCTTGCCCAGCTTGACCGCCGGGGCGCCGGCCCAGCGCTGGCCGGTCGGGATCTGTCCGGTGACCGCCGAGCCGGGGGCCACCTCGGCGCGCTTGCCGACGCGGGCGCCCGGGAAGAGCATGCTGCGCGTCCCGACGACCGCGTGGGCGCCGATCCGGACCGGGCCGATCACCAGCCGGTCCCCGTCCAGCCAGGAGCCGGACAGGTCCACCTCGGACTCCACGGCCGCGCCCCGCCCGACCCTGAGCAGGCCGGTGACCGGCGGCAGCGAGTGCAGGTCCACCTCGGGACCGATCTTGGCGCCGAGCGCCCGCGCGTACCGCTCCAGCCAGGACCCGGTCAGCGTGGTCGCCCCGGCGGACTCGGCCAGCCGCTCCGCCGCCCACAGCCGCAGATGGACGGAGCCGCCGCGCGGGTAGGTGCCCGGCTTCAGGTCCCGCAGCAGCAGCCGCGCGCCACCGGCCGCGATCGCGATCCGGCCGGGCGGGGTGAACAGCACCAGGGCCCCGACGGCGACCAGCCACCAGGGCGCGGTGGGCAGCCAGCCGTAGCCGCCCAGCACGTTGCCGAGCGCGGCGAGGACCACCGTCCAGCGCAGCCCGAGGAGGGTGAACAGGGGGAGCAGGAGCAGCAGCTGCACCAGCTGGGCGCCGCGCGGCACGGGCGCGACGGTGCGCTCGGCGCCGTCGTCCTGCACGGACTCCTCCAGCCGGCGGGCCAGCTTGCGCAGCACCGGCTGCTGGTAGATGTCGAGGACGGCCGCGCTCGGGTAGCGGGTGCGCAGCCGGGTGGTGAGCTGGGCGGCGGACAGGCTGCCGCCGCCGATCGCGAAGAAGTCGTCGGAGGCGCTGCCCACCGGGATGCCGAGGACCTCGGTCCACTGCTCGGCGAGCCAGGCCTCGGTGCCGTACAGCTGCTCGGCCGGGCCGCCGGTCTCCAGGCCCTCCAGGGGCCAGGGCAGGGCGTTGCGGTCGACCTTGCCGGAGGTGCGGGTGGGCAGCTCGGCGACCGGCGCAAGCAGCGGCACCAGGGCCGCGGGCAGCTCGGCGCGCAGCTTCTCGACGGCCGCCGCGTGGTCCCAGCCGTCCTGGGTGACGACATAGCCGACCAGGAGCTGGTTGCCGCTGCGCGCGGTCCGTACGGCCGCCGCCGCGCCCGCGACACCGGGGAGCGCCTGGAGGGCCGCGTCGACCTCGCCCAGCTCGATCCGGCGGCCGCCGAGCTTGATCTGCTCGTCGGCGCGCCCGAGGAAGACCAGCCCCTCACGGTCGGCGCGCACCAGGTCACCGCTGCGGTACGCCCGCTCCCAGCCCAGCGACTCCAGCGGCGCGTACTTCTCGGCGTCCTTCTCCGCGTCGAGGTACCGGGCGAGGCCGACCCCGCCGATCACCAGCTGGCCGCTCTCGCCCATGGCCACGGGCACGCCCGCGTCGTCCACGACGGCGAGCTCCCAGCCGTTCAGCGGCAGCCCGATGCGGATCGGCTCCTCGCCGGTCATCAGGGCGGCACAGGCGACCACGGTGGCCTCGGTGGGGCCGTAGGTGTTCCAGACCTCGCGGCCCTCGGTCACCAGCCGCTGCGCCAGCTCGGGCGGGCAGGCCTCGCCGCCGAAGATGAGGAGGCGGACGTCGTTGAGGGTCTCGGGCTCCCAGAGGGCGGCCAGGGTGGGCACGGTCGAGACGACGGTGATCTCCTGCTCGACCAGCCAGGGGCCGAGGTCGGCGCCGGAGCGCACCTGGGAGCGCGGCACCGGCACCAGACAGGCGCCGTAGCGCCACGCGAGCCACATCTCCTCGCAGGAGGCGTCGAAGGCCACCGAGAGGCCCGCCATGACCCGGTCGCCGGGCCCGATCGGCTCCTCGGTCAGGAACAGCGCGGCCTCGGCGTCGACGAAGGCGGCGGCGCTGCGGTGGGTGACGGCGACGCCCTTGGGCTTGCCGGTGGACCCGGAGGTGAAGATGATCCAGGCGTCGTGCTCGGCGCCGGGACGGCCGGAGGACCGCTCGGAGGCACGGCGTACGTCGATGTGCAGCCTCTCGCCGAGGACGGCCGCCACCTCCGCCTCGCCGAACACCAGTGCGGCCCGCTCGTCCGGATCCTCGGCGTCGACGGGCACGTACGCGGCACCGGCCGCGAGGACGCCGAGTACGGCGATGTAGAGGTCGTTGGTGCCGGAGGGGACCCGGACGCCCACGCGGTCCCCGAGCCCGATCCCGGCCTCGGCGAGCCGCACCCGCAGCCGCGCCACCTCGGTGGCGAGCGCGCGGTAGGTGAGCTGGGCGGTGCCGTCGTCCAGTGCGGGCTCATCGGGGTGCGCCCGTACCGTTGCTTCGAACACGTCCACGAGCGTGCGCGGCGATGCCGCCGCCCCGGCCGAGAATCGTGCCGTGTCCCCGAACTCCTCGCGGATCTCTTCGTCGAGCAGGCCGAGAGCACTGCTCTCGTCAATCGCTGCCATCCGGTCCTCGCGTCTCGTTCCCGGAACCTCCGGGGTGCCGGCGGGCCCGCAGGTCTGCCTGGGGTTGTCCGGCTCCGGCTAGGTAACAAGCCGGAAATATTAGTACGACGCTAGGTTCCCGTTCATCTCGCGGCCACCCGGAGACGGCCGTTCGGAGCAGTCCCTTGAATCTTAAGCAACTCCTGACCTGGGATTCTCCGCGCACGACGAGAGATGGGACACACAGCGTGAGGCAGGTCAACTCCATGTGTCCGGCGGTCCGTACGGCAACGGCCGGCCCTGCGGCGGAGAGGGGGGAGAGAACGCCGCGGAACCGGCCGTCGCCGTGGGGGCGGAGGAAACGTCACGAGGCGCCGGACGTCACGCGGCGCTGACCTCGGCCCAGATGGACTTGCCCCAGGGCAGGTTGCCCACACCCCAGCGGCCCGAGCAGAGCGCGTCGAGGATCAGCAGGCCGCGCCCCCGGTCCCGTTCGACCGAGATAGGGCGCAGCCGGGGATGGCGGCCCAGCGGGTCGTGCACCTCGACCCGGGTCCGGGAGCCGTCGGTGTCGATGACGAGACGGACCGGGTCGTCCGGGTCGGTCTCGTAGCGCAGGGAGTTGGTGACCAGCTCGCAGGTGACCAGGGCGACCGCGTCGATGTGGTCGCGGGAGGCGTCGGGGGTGTGGTGCGCGATGAAGTCGCTCACGAACAGCCGGGCGGCTTTGGCCGACTGAGGTTCGCTGGCCAGTAACAGGACCGGCGGTGGGGCGACTTGCACGGGGCGGGGTTCGGTCGTGGTGCTCCGCTGGCGTTCGATCATGTGCATCCCCTCACGGGCATGTCCCAACGCAGGCACGGTAGTTCGCCATGCGAGTGCGGTCACTGTCGTATTTCCCGGATTCATGGTGCCTTCACGGCACAGTCGATAGCAATACGTCCCACGAGATGTGAAATATTGCGCATCGCCTTGAGAGACTTGCGGCACAAGTCGTCAGTCGGTGGCGGGGGTCGGGGCGGCACGGGCAGACTGTCGGGCAGTTCACCGGACAGAAGGGGGAACCCGTGAGCACGCCCACGGTGCGCCGGCGACGGCTCGGTGCGAAGTTGCGCGAACTGCGCGGCGAACTCACCCTCGACGAGGTCGCCGAGCACTCCGAGGGCGCGTTCGTCTCCTCCAAGCTGTCCCGGATGGAGACCGGCAAGACCGCCCCCAAGGCAGCGGACATCCAGGCGCTGCTCCACCTGTACGGCGAACTCGGCCGCGACGTCAGCGACGAACTGCGCGCGGCCCTGATCACGCTCACCAAGGAGGGCGGCCGGCGCGGCTGGTGGCACTCGTACCGGGGTGTCCTCACCCCGGTGTACGAGGACCTGATCAGCCTGGAGGCGGAGGCCGAGACGGTCTCCACCTGGCAGCTGGGCATGGTCCCCGGACTGCTCCAGACCGCCGAGTACGCCCGCGAGATCATCCGGGCGACCGCCATGTCCGAGGCGGTCGAGGCACGGGTCGACGCGCTCGTCGAGGTACGGCTGGCACGCCAGGCCGTCCTCACCCGGGACAGCGACCCGCTGGCGCTCTGGGCGATCATCTCCGAACAGGCCCTGCGCTCCACCACCGAGGATCCCGCCCTGATGTACGAGCAGTTGGGGCGCCTGCTTACGATGGGGCGGCGCCCGAACATCAACATCCAGGTGTTGAGATCGGACGCTCCCCTGCACGCCGGGCTCACCGGCACCTTCAGCATCCTGGGCTTCGGTCCGCACACGGACCTGGACGTCGTCCACCAGGAAGGGCTGACCTCCGCCCTGTACATCGAGGAACGTGATCGGGTCTCCACGCACCGGGCCGCGTGGCAACGCCTCACGTCTGCCGCCGAGTCCGTCGAGGCGTCGGTGGAACTGATCACCCAGATAAGGAAGAACGAATAGCGAATGAAGCACGTTGACGACGCGTCGACTCTGCCGGTGACCTGGTGGAAGTCCTCGGCGTCCGCATCACAGTCCGACTGCGTGGAATGCGGGATCGTCGACGAGGCGACGGTCGCGGTCCGCGACAGCAAGCGGCCCGACGGGCCCGCGCTCCTGCTGGACCGCACCACGCTCCGTGCGTTCACCTCCGCCGTCGCCCTGCGTGACGGCCGAATAGGCGGCCTGGACGGCCTCGGCTGAGACAGCGGCGCCCACCGCGAGGTGGTCGCCCGCGCTCCGCTCCAAAGACCGCTCAAAAACCAAGAAACCCCTGCTCAGCAGGGGTTTCTTCATGGTGTCCGAGGGGGGACTTGAACCCCCACGCCCGATAAAGGGCACTAGCACCTCAAGCTAGCGCGTCTGCCATTCCGCCACCCGGACAAGGTGTCTGTCGTGCGAAGTGTTCCGTGCGGGTTTCCCTCGCGGCGACGGAGGAAACACTACCAGGCTTTCGGGGGTGGCCGATCACACCCCGTTCCGGGACCCGCGGGCGTGAACGGCGTGTGACGGGCCGGGACCGGCCTTGGGCCCGGAGCGGGAAGGGAGAGAGGATGGCGGGGACCGGGCGGCAGTGACAGCGGAAGGAAGCAGCGTGAGCGAGACGGACACGGCCAGGGGCGTCACCGGCGAGGACGAGGTCGTGGACCTCTGCCGCGAGCTGATCCGGTTCGACACCAGCAACTACGGCGACCACTCCGGTCCCGGTGAGCGCAAGGCCGCCGAGTGGGTCGCCGAGAAGCTCGCCGAGGTCGGCCTGGAGCCGAAGATCTTCGAGTCCCACCTGGGCCGCGCCTCGACGGTGGCCCGCATCGAGGGCGCGGACCCCTCCAGGCCCGCCCTGCTGATCCACGGCCACCTCGACGTCGTACCGGCCAACGCCGACGACTGGACCCACCACCCCTTCTCCGGCGAGATCGCGGACGGGTGCGTGTGGGGGCGGGGCGCCGTCGACATGAAGGACATGGACGCGATGACCCTGGCGGTCGTCCGGGACCGGCTGCGCAGCGGCCGGAAGCCGCCCCGGGACATCGTGCTGGCCTTCCTCGCCGACGAGGAGGCCGGCGGCACCTGGGGCGCCCGGCACCTGGTCGACCACCACCCGGACCTCTTCGACGGCGTCACCGAGGCGATCAGCGAGGTCGGCGGGTTCTCCTTCACGGTGAACGAGCAGCGCCGGCTCTACCTCATCCAGACGGCCGAGAAGGGCATGCACTGGATGAAGCTGAAGGTGGCCGGCACCGCCGGGCACGGCTCGATGATCCACCGCGACAACGCGATCACCGAACTCTCCGAGGCCGTGGCCCGGCTCGGCCGGCACAGGTTCCCGGTGCGGGTCACCAAGACCACCCGGGCCTTCCTCGACGAGCTGGGCGACGCGCTCGGCACCGAGCTCGACCCGGAGGACATGGAGTCGACGCTGGCCCGGCTCGGCGGCATCGCCAAGCTGATCGGCGCGACCCTCAGCAACACCGCCAACCCGACCCAGCTGAACGCCGGCTACAAGGTCAACGTCATCCCCGGCGAGGCCACCGCGCACGTGGACGGCCGCTTCCTGCCCGGTCACGAGGAGGAGTTCCTCGCCGACCTCGACCGGATCCTCGGCCCGAACGTGGTCCGTTCGGACGTGCACTCCGACAAAGCCCTGGAGACCAGCTTCGACGGGGCCCTGGTGGAGGCCATGCAGTCCTCGCTGCTCGCCGAGGACCCGACGGCCAAGGCCATCCCCTACATGCTCTCCGGCGGCACCGACGCCAAGTCCTTCGACGACCTCGGCATCCGCGGCTTCGGCTTCGCGCCGCTCAAGCTGCCGCCGGAGCTGGACTTCGCAGGCATGTTCCACGGCGTGGACGAGCGGGTGCCGGTGGACGGGCTGCAGTTCGGGGTGCGCGTGCTCGACCGCTTCATCGACGCGTCGTGAAGCCGTACGGGTCGTGAAGCCCTGGCTTCAGCTAATCGGGCGGCTGTACGAGGTCGACTGAAAAGAGTGAATGCGACGATAAGCTCGTAGCTCCATTACTCCCTCCTCGTTACATCTCATGCGATCCGCTACTTGGAATCGCATTGCCAACAAGGAGGAATAATGCTCAAGAAGGTCGTCGCTGCTGCGGCTGCCACTGGTGGTCTGGTTCTCGCGGGTGCGGGCCTGGCCGTCGCCGACTCGGGTGCCCAGGGTGCTGCCGTGGGTTCCCCGGGTGTCATCTCCGGCAACGTGATCCAGGTTCCCGTGCACGTCCCGGTGAACGTCTGCGGCAACACGATCTCCGTGATCGGGCTGCTGAACCCCGCCTTCGGCAACACCTGCATCAACAAGTGACGCCGGCTCCCTGAGGGGCGTCGTCTTTCCGTCGGCCCTGGAGCGCGCGCCATGCGCTCCGGGGCCGGCCGGTTTTTCCGCAGGTTTTCTCTGCGGTGAATGCTAGGTCAGGATCCAAGGCAGGGGGGAATTCATAAAATGCGACAGGGTACCCGCAAGGGCCTTATGACAGTGGCCGCGGCGACCGGCGTGATCGCCGCGGCGGGCGGTTACGCCCATGCCGACTCGGGAGCCGTCGGCTCCGCCACCGACTCACCCGGCGTGCTCTCCGGCAACACCGTGCAGGCGCCGGTACACGTACCGGTGAACGTCTGCGGGAACACCGTGAACGTCGTCGGCGCCCTCAACCCGTCGATGGGCAACAAGTGCGCCAACCGGGGCGGCGGGGGTGGTGCTTCGACGGGCTACGGTGACACCGGAGGCTACGGCGGTCACGGTGGTCACGGCAGCCATGGCGGCTCGCACGCCGGGGGACACACCGCGGGCTCGCCCGGTGTCGGCTCGGGCAACACCGTGCAGGCGCCGATCGACGTCCCGGTCAATGTCTGCGGCAACAGCGTCAACGTCATCGGCGTCGGCAACGCCGCGGTGGGCAACGAGTGTGCCAACGGCGGGGGTTCCGGCCACACGGGGCACCCAGGACACCCCGGGCACCCCGGAACTCCGGGACATCCGGGTGGTGGTCACCCCACGCAGCCGCCCGGACACGGCGGTCACGGAGGCCATGGCGGTCACGGAGGCCATGGTGGTCACGGAGGCCATGGCACGCCACCTGGGCACGGGGGCAACCCGCCCGGGAAGCCGGGGAATCCCGGAACTCCGGGGCAGCCGGGACACCCGGGGACCCCGGGCCAGCCGGGACACCCGGGCACGGGGCAGCACCCGGGAACGCCTCCCGGAACGCCTCCCGCTCACTCCGGGCGTAACACCGTCCCGACCGGTGCCCACGGCTCCGGCGTCGTCAATCCGCTGGGCAGCGCCTCGGTGAGTCAGCCCGTCGCCGCCCCGCAGCTCGCGCACACCGGCAGTGACCTGCCGCTCGGTCTCGCGCTCCCGGCGGGCGCGGGCGCGCTGCTCGCGGGCGCGGTCCTGTACCGCAGGGCGCGCGCCGCTGCGTAGCGCACGGACGGTGACGCACCGGCGGCGGTGCGTGGAACGGAAGGGGCCCCGTCGACGCGGGGCCCTTTCCGTCAGTCGGCCAGTCTCACCATGTGGCACGCACCTGGCGGATGATCCGCCGGCGCAACCGCACCCTGCGGCTGCCGTCGCGCATGAGGCTCAGTCGGTCCAACTCCCAGTGTCCGTACTCGGCATGGTCCGTCAGCAGACGTGTGGCCTCCTTGCGGGACACCCCGCGAGGTACGTACACGTCGACAAATTCGTATTCCGGCATCGCATCTATTGTGCGGGCTGGTGCCCGGTACGGATAGCGTCTGCACTATGTCTGATGCTGCGCAGCCCACCGCTGCCGAGGTACGCGCCGCCGCCGAGGCGGTCAAGACCGCGCTCGACCGCCATCTGGCCGCGGTCGAACGCAGGTCGGGGGAGGACGACCCGGCTGTCTACGAGGCGTTCAACCAGCTGGCCGCGGCCGCCGAGGTCTACGACGAGCTCCTGTACGACCGCTACGACGAGGTCACACCCTTCGAGATTCCCGGTACGGACGACTCGCTGCCGCCGTACGCGGGCCCCGAGGAACCGAACGCGATCAGCGTGCTGATCCGCCGCGACTACGCCGTGGCGGAACCTCAGAGGCTGCTGGCGCAGGCCCAGCGGGTCGAGGCGGCGGAGTACGACGACGGCCCCGGCGCGGACGAGGACGCGGCCGGCACGATCCACGGGGCGCTGGGCGTCCTGTTCGGCGAGTTCGAGCCGGACGAGATCGCCTCCCGGCACAAGGAGTTCGGCCTGGAGGAGGGCGACTCCACGCTCTGGGTGACCGCGGCGGACGAGCCGGCCGAGCCCGGCGAGTGGCTGGAGGCACCCTTCGAGGGGGTCGACCCGCAGCGGGTGGTGTGCCGCTTCGACGTCAGCGCGGTCTTCGACGACGAGGACGCGGAGGACGGCGAGGACGCCGCGGAGACCGACGAGCTGGACGACCTCGACCTGGACGAGGACGAGGATCTGGAGCCGTTGGACGCCGAGCGCTGATCCACCGGCCGGCGGCTCGGCCCGGGCCGAGCCGCCGGGACGCTGGTCAGCCCGCCGCCGGGACCTGCGTCTTCAACAGCAGCGGCAGACGGGTCGTCCGCGGCTTCGGCAGGGTCTCGGCCACCGCTTTGGGCAGCGCCTGTTCCACGCCGTGGACCACCGACAGGTGGCGCTCCGCCCGGCTGAACGCCGTGTACACCCAGGGGCGGCTGAGCGACTGGACCGCGTCCCCGGGCAGCACCACGACCGCCGCCGGCCAGCGGCCACCCGCCGCCTGGTGGGCGGTCAGGGCCCAGCCGTGGCGGACCGCCTGCTCCACCCGCTCCTTCGGCACGACCACGGGCGCGCCCGCGCACGACAGGTGCAGCCCGTCCGCGTCGGCCGTCACCACCTGGCCCGGCACCGTACGGCCCGGCGCGGGGGAGTAGGCGATCCGGTCACCGGGGTCGAAGCCGCCGAAGCGGCCGGGGCCCGGATTGAGCCTTTCCTTGAGGGCGCTGTTGAGGGTGCGGGTACCGGCCGCTCCGCCGTGGCCCGGGGTGATCACCACGGTCTGTTCGGCGGGGACGCCGAGCGCGCGCGGGACGGAGTCGGCGACCAGCTGCACCGTACGGTGCACCGCCTCGCCCGCGTCCCGTACCGGCACGATCACGACCTCCTTGCCGGGCACCTCGACCTGGGTGAGCTCGCCGACGCCGATCCCGGAGACCAGTTCGCCGAGCGGGCCGGGGTCGGGCGTGCGGGAGGCGATCTGCGGGCACACCCGGGCCGCGAGCAGGTCGGCGAAGACCCGCCCGGGGCCCGCGGACCACAGCACCGCCGGATCCCCGCTCAGCACCAGCCGGGCCCCGTCGGGCAGGGCCTCCACGAGCATCGCCGCACCCTCCACGTCCAGCTGGGGCGCGTCCAGCACGACCAGCAGGTCGAGGGCGAGGGCGCCGTCCGCGTCCCGGCCGGGCCCCGCGGCGCCGGCGAGCAGGTCGGCGACGGTGCCCACGGCCTCTGCGCCGCCCGCGAGGCGCCGGCTGCCGTCAGGGGTGTGGGTGGCCGCGAAGGCGCGCAGTCCGGCCGCGTGGGCGGCGCTGAGCAGGCCCGCGGGTTCGGCGCGGGCCGCCTCGCCGCCCGTGTGCAGCACCAGGCCGTGCCCGGCGACAGCCCGGGCCAGCTCCGCCGCGCCGCCGGAGGCCGCCGCCGCGGCCGCCTCCCAGGGCTCCGAGGCGTCCTTGGCCAGGGAGTTGACCAGCCGGGCCAGCCCGTCGGCGAGGCTCTCCTCGGCCAGCGCGTACCGCTCCAGGGCGACCAGGACCCGGACCGGCCGCTCCTCCTCGTCGTCCTCGGGCTCCGGGGCGCTCGGATCCAGGGGGTCCTGGAAGACCAGCGCCTCGCCCTCCGCGAGCGCGTCCTGCACGGCCGCCTCCGGGTCGGGCACCGCGCGCTGGGCCAGTGCGGCAGCGAGCGCCGGCATCTCCAGCGCGGTGTGCCCGGCCACGGCGGCCTGCTCGAGAAGCCAGCAGGTCATCGCCCGGCCGCGCCGCTCGTCGTCCGGACCGCACTCGGCGCCGAGCAGCGCCCGCGCGAACCCGTCGGCCTGGTCCGGCCGTACCCCGGTGACCCGGAGCAGCTGCCAGGGGTCCTCCCGCAGCAGCGTCTCCGCGCCCTCACCGAGAGCGGTGGCGACCTGGGGCGCGAGGGACTCGGGCGCACTGCCGTCGGACAGGACCCGTCGTACGTCCGCGATCGTCTCCGTGGCGGGCCCGGCGGCGGCCGGTACGGGCCGGGGCCGGCGGGCGGGCTCCGGGGCGGGGGCCGCCGGGCGGGGGGCCGGCTCCGGGGCGGTGAAGACGGTGGCCGCCGGTTTCCCGCCGCTCTCCACGGCCCGGATCGCCGCGAGCAGGTCGGCCGCCTTGCCGCTGAGCTTGGTCCCGCTCTCGATCGGCGCCGACTTCTCGGCCTTCCGCCGCTCGATCCGCTCCCGCTCGACCCGCTGAGCGGCCAACTCGGCCGCGGCCTCGGACTGCTGGGCCGCGCTTTCGGCACCACCCTCGCCGACGGCCTCGCCGCTCGCCGAGCCCCCTTCGCCGACGCCCGGTCCGCCGCCGGACCGGGACCCGTCGGCCGCCGTGTCACCATCCGCGTCCACCCCGTCGGAGCCGGCCGTGGGGGCTTCGGCGGCCTCCGCTCCGCCGTCCTCGGCCGCCTCGGACGAGGGGCCGCCGTTCGCGGCCGTGCCGCTCGCCGCGGCCGGGCCGGCGGTGAGGTTGCCGGTCTCCGTCGTTCCCCCGGCGGTCGTGCCCTCGTCGGCCTCGGGCTTGTCGCCCAGCCCCGGCTCCGTGCTCACAGCGTGCTCCAGTCGTGATCGGGATAGCGGTGCACGGGCGCCGACACATCGTCGAGCGCCCGGCAGATCTCGTCAGGAAGCGTAAGCGCCTCCACTGACAACGCCCCCGAGAGCTGCTGCGCGTTGCGCGCGCCGACGATCGGCGCGGTCACGCCCGGCCGGTCCCGCACCCAAGCGAGCGCCACCTGGAGCGGGGTGACCGCGAGCCCGTCCGCCGCCGTCTGCACCGCGTCCACGATCCGGGTCGCGGTGTCGTCGAGATACGGCTCGACGAACGGCGCCAGATGCTCGGAGGCGCCGCGCGAGTCCGGGGGAGTGGCGTGCCGGTACTTCGCGGTCAGCACGCCCCGGCCCAGCGGGGAGGACGGCAGCAGGCCGATGCCCAGGTCGAGGGCGGCGGGCAGCACCTCGCGCTCGATGCCCCGCTGGAGCAGCGAGTACTCCAGCTGTGTGCTGGCCAGCCGGGTGCGGGTGCCCGGTGCCGCGAGCTGCCAGGTCGCCGCCTTCGCCAGCTGCCAGCCGCAGAAGTTGGAGACCCCGGCGTACCGGGCGCGACCGCTGCTCACCGCCAGGTCGAGGGCCTGCAGGGTCTCCTCCAGCGGGGTGTCCGGGTCGTAGGCGTGCACGTGCCAGACGTCGACGTGGTCGGTGCCGAGGCGGGCCAGGGAGGCGTCCAGTGCGGCGAGCAGGTGGCCGCGCGAGCCGTTGTAACGCCGGTCGGGGTCGGGGACGCTGCCCGCCTTCGTCGAGATGACCAGGTCCCGGCGGGGCACCAGCCCTTCTATGAGCTGCCCGAGCAGATACTCGGCCTCACCGTCGCCGTAGACGTCCGCGGTGTCGACGAGGGTCCCGCCGGCCTCCCAGAACGCCTTCAGCATGTCCGCGGCGTCGTGCTCGTCGACGTCCCGGCCCCAGGTGAGGGTGCCGAGTCCGATTCTGGACACACGCAGGCCGGTACGGCCGAGATGCCTCTGCTCCATGCCCGCGAGATTACTGGCCAGAGCTGGTGCGTTGGGTTGCCTGTGGATAACCGATTTCACAAGGCAGCGGTGCGTTTGCAGGGGACGGGAGCCGACCCACCCAGGGGCGCGGGGAACTGCGCGACCAGCCCCCACTGCCCGCAGTCGAACGCGAACCGAACCTCCGCCAGGAAAATCCCCGCGCTAAGGTCTCTCGCAACAGCGACGTTACTGATCGGTAAGGGGAGCGGCCATGAAACTCGGGATCAACCTCGGCTACTGGGGTGCCGGGATGGACGGGGACAACCTGGCCGTGGCGCAGGAAGCCGAGCGGCTCGGGTACGCCGTGTGCTGGGCCGCAGAGGCCTACGGCTCCGACGCCGCCACCGTGCTCAGCTGGGTCGCCGCCCAGACCGAGCGCATCGACGTCGGCTCGGCCATCTTCCAGATCCCGGCCCGGCAGCCCGCCATGACCGCGATGACGGCCGCCACCCTCGACTCCCTCTCCGGCGGCCGTTTCCGGCTCGGCCTCGGCGTCTCCGGACCTCAGGTCTCCGAGGGCTGGTACGGCGTCAAGTTCGACAAGCCGCTCTCCCGCACCCGCGAGTACGTGGAGATCGTGCGGAAGGCGATGACCCGGGAACGGCTGTCGTACGAGGGTGAGCACTGGACGCTGCCGCTGCCGGGCGGCCCCGGCAAGCCGATCAAGCTGACCGTGCACCCGGAGCGCGAGCACATCCCGGTCTACATCGCCGCCATCGGCCCGAAGAACCTGGAGCAGACCGGCGAGATCGCCGACGGCGCGCTGCTGATCTTCCCCTCCGCCGAGCACCTGGAGGAGACGGCCGTGAAGTACCTGCGCGCGGGCCGGGAGAAGGCAGGCCGGACCCTCGACGGGTTCGACATCTGCCCGACGCTGCCGCTCGCCGTCGGCGACGACAAGGACGTGGCCTCGCTCGCCGACACCTTCCGGCCCTACACCGCGCTGTACGTCGGCGGTATGGGCAGCCGCAAGCAGAACTTCTACAACCAGCTCGCCCAGCGGATGGGCTACGAGCGGGAGGCCGCCGAGATCCAGGACAAGTACCTGTCCGGGGACAAGAACGGGGCCGCGGCCGCCGTACCGCACGACCTGATCGACCAGACCACGCTGCTCGGGTCCGTGGAGCGGATCGCCGACCGGATGAAGGCCTACGCGGCCGCCGGGGTCACCACGCTCTCCCTCGCGCCCGCCGGGTTCGCCCTGGACGAGCGGCTCGCCTCGCTGCGGGCCGGCGCCGAGGCCCTGGAGCGCGCCGGGCTCGCGTGAGCCTTCGGCACGGGAGAGAAGTCAGCGGCCGTGGTGGGGGCTCGGGGGGTCTTCCCCGCCACGGCCGTCATGCAGAACAACGCGCCCGTGCCCGCGCGGTTACGCCCCCCGGGGTGACCGCGCTGCTCCTCCTTTCGGCCGAGTCCGCCCGCGCACCTGTTGCAGCGACTCCGACGCGGCATTTGACTCGTTCTTTGCGGGTCTGGTGAGTCCTCCAGGGAGGTGCCCACGATGCTTTCGGCCAGGAGCCTGTTCCAGGAGATCGTCGACGACGACGAGTCCTTCCGGCTCTTCTGCTCCATCGCGGCCGGCGGCGAGTCCCAGGGCGGCTGGGAGAACGCACGGATCGCCGCCCTGGTACCGCGGAGCGAACGCGACCTCGCCCCCAGGACCGCCCGGCACGGGGCCGACGAGGACATGCACGGGCGCGTCTTCCACGCCCTGCTGAAGAAGCGCGGGCTGGCGCCCGTTCCGGTGCCTGCCGACACCGACTGCACGATGATCCTGGAGCGGCACGGCATCGGGCTCGCCCACGACCGGCTCCGGGCCGACCGGCCGCTCACGGTGCCGGACATCGTCGGCTACCTCGCCCACAGCCGGGTCACCGAGCAGCGCGCCTCCGAGCAGATGGCGCTGCTGCGCCGGTACTTCGGCGACCACCCGGACGTGGGCCGCGCCGTGCGCATGATCTCCGGTGACGAGGACAACCACCTCGCCTACTGCCACGAGGAGCTGCTGCGTCTCGCCGCCGCCGGGCACGGCCGCGTCATCCGGCGCACGCTCCGCGCGTGCGCCCTCGCCGAGATCCGCATCCACCGGGACGTCAGCCTCGCCGTCATGGCCCACGTGGGCCGCATCCTCGGCTGGCCGCGGGCCAGGTCCGCGCTCCTGACGTTCGGCATCCACGCCGTCTACGCCTGCGAACGCGCCGTCGGCTGGCGCCGCATGGTCTCCCTGCGGATGCCAGAGCACAGGAACGCCCTGGGCGGCCCCGCGACCCCCGCCCCCGAGTTCGCCTGAGCCCACGGGGCCCGAAAGCCGCAGGCGTCCCTCACATCCACCCGCGGCGCTTGAACAGCCGGTACAGCGACAGCTCCAGCAGGACCATGAGCATGATCACCGCCGGGTACGCCCAGAGCCAGTGCAGCTCGGGCATGTGGTCGAAGTTCATGCCGTAGATCCCCGCGATCAGCGTCGGTACCGCGGCCATGGCCGCCCACGCGGAGATCTTCCGCATGTCGTCGTTCTGCCGCACGCTCATCTGCGCGAGATGGGCGTTGAGGACGTCCGACACCAGCCGGTCCAGGCCCTCCACGCTCTCGTTCACCCGCGTCAGGTGGTCGTTGACGTCCCGGAAGAACGGGCGGGCCTCCGCGTGCACGAAGGGCACGGTCACGCCGCTGCCGTACGGGCCCACGCCGGCCAGCTTGGTCATGGGCAGCGCCAGCGGCGCGGTCGCGCGGCGGAACTCCAGGATCTGCCGCTTGAAGGTGTAGATCCGCGACGCGGTGTGCCGGGAGCCGCCGCCGCTCGGCGAGAACACCTCGGTCTCCAGCTCCTCCAGGTCGGTCTGCAACTCGGTCGCGACCTCCAGGTAGTGGTCCACGACCGCGTCGGAGATCGAGTACAGCACCCCCGTCGGCCCGTGCGTCAGCATCTCGTGCTGCTCCTCCAGATGCCGCCGGATGTCGCCGAGCGGCGACGGCGTCCCATGGCGCACGGTGACCACGAAGGAGTCCCCGATGAAGATCATCAGCTCGCCGGAGGTCACCGTGTCGCTCTTCGGCTCGTACGTCACCGGCTTCAGGACGACGAACAGCGAGTCGTCGTACACCTCCAGCTTGGGCCGCTGGTGGGCGGTCAGGGCGTCCTCGACGGCCAGCGGATGCAGCCCGAACTCGTCGGTGACCAGGCCGAACTCGCGCTCCGTCGGCTCGTACAGGCCGATCCACAGGAAACTGTCGCCACGCGCGCGTGCCTCGGCGAGGGCGTCGGAGAAGTCCTGCGGGGTCTCCGTCCGCTCCCCGTCCCGGTAGATGGCGCAATCGACGATCACGGAGCGTATTCTCCCGTCGCCCGTCCATCGGCGCACTTCGGGGTGCGCCTACCCTGGGCGGCATGCCCACGCTGATCCTCGTAAGGCACGGACGGTCCACCGCCAACACCTCGGGTGTGCTGGCCGGCTGGACGCCGGGCGTCGCCCTCGACGAGCGGGGGGCCGCCCAGGCCGCCGCACTGCCCGGCCGGCTCGCCGGGCTGCCGATCTCCGAGCTCGTCACCAGCCCGCTGCAACGCTGCCAGGAGACGGTCCGACCCCTGCTCGACGCCCGCCCCGAACTCACCGCCCACACCGACGAGCGGATCGGGGAGGCCCACTACGGCGACTGGTCCGGCCGCAAGCTCGCCGAGCTCAAGGACGAGCCGCTGATGGAGGTCGTCCAGGCCCACCCCTCGGCGGCCGCGTTCCCCGGCGGCGAGTCCATGCGGGCCATGCAGACCCGCGCCGCCGAGGCGGTCCGCGAGTGGAACGCGCGCGTGGAGCGCGACCATGGCTCGGACGCCGTCTATCTCATGTGCTCGCACGGTGACATCATCAAATCCCTCGTCGCGGACGCGCTCGGTCTGCATCTCGACCTCTTCCAGCGGATCTCCGTCGAACCGTGTTCCATCACCGCGATCCGTTACACCCGCCTCAGGCCGTTTCTCGTTCGTCTCGGGGACACCGGGGATTTCGCCTCCCTTGCCCCCCGCGAGGAACCCCCCGGGGAAGACGCCCCGGTCGGTGGCGGCGCCGGCGCGCCGTGATCGTCAGCCGCAGTAGGGTGAAGCGATCCACGTAAGCGGCCCCCCGGCCGCGTCGTCGCCCGCCCGAAACCCACGCACTCTCGATTCCCATGGAGACAGGACGTGTCCCGTCAGGTGTTCCTCTACGATCCGCCGGACCGCTTCGTCGCGGGCACGGTCGGAATGCCCGGACGCCGTACGTTCTTCCTCCAGGCCACGGCCGGCCCCCGGACGACCAGCGTGGCCCTGGAGAAGACCCAGGTCGCCGCACTTGCCGAACGTATGGACGAACTCCTCGACGAGGTCGTGCGCCGCAGCGGCGGCAACGCGGCCGTGCCCGCCGTCGCGCCTGCCGAGATCAGCGACAGCGCCCCCCTCGACACCCCCATCGAGGAGGAGTTCCGCGTCGGCACCATGGCGCTCGCCTGGGACGGCGAGGAAGAGCGCATGATCGTCGAGGCGCAGGCCCTCGTGGAGCTGGAGGCCGACTCCGAGGAGGACCTCGCCGAGGCCGAGGAGCGGCTCCTGCAGGACGAGGAGAACGGGCCCCCGATGCTGCGGGTCCGGCTGACCGGCGCGCAGGCCAGGGCCTTCGCCAAGCGCGCCCTGGATGTCGTCAACGCCGGGCGGCCGCCGTGCCCGCTGTGCAGCCTCCCGCTCGACCCGGAAGGACACGTATGTCCGCGCCAGAACGGATACCGCCGCGGAGCGTGACCGCAGCCGAACTGCTCGCCCACGGTGAGCTGAAGGTACGCGGCCGCATCCGCGACGCCTCCAACGCGGCACTGTTCTGCACGGTCGCGCACGACGGCCAGGAGGCCTCCTGCGTCTACAAGCCGGTCGCCGGGGAGCGCCCGCTGTGGGACTTCCCCGACGGCACCCTCGCCCAGCGCGAGGTGGCCGCCTACGAGGTCGCCGCGGCCACCGGCTGGGACCTGGTCCCGCCCACCGTGCTGCGCGACGGGCCGTACGGCGAGGGCATGGTCCAGCTGTGGATCGACGTCGACCCCGAGGGCGCCGAACTGCTCGCCCTGGTGGACGCGGAGGAGCCCGAGCCCGGCTGGAAGGCGATCGGGCTCGCCGAGGTCGGCGACGGGAAGACCGCGCTGCTGGTGCACGCCGACGACGAACGGCTGCGCCGGCTCGCCGTCCTCGACGCCGTCATCAACAACGCCGACCGCAAGGGCGGCCATCTGCTGCCCACCGCGGACGGCCGGCTCTACGGCATCGACCACGGCGTCACCTTCAACGTCGAGAACAAGCTGCGCACCCTGCTGTGGGGCTGGGCGGGGGAGGACCTGACCGGCGAGGCCGTCGAGGTCCTCGCGGGCCTGCGCGCGGCCCTCGGAGGGCCGCTGGGAACCCGCCTGGCCGAGCTGATCACCACCGCGGAACTCGACGCCACGCGCGCGCGTGTCGAGACGTTGCTCACCGCCGGCAAGCACCCGGAGCCGAGCGGCGAGTGGCCGGCCATCCCCTGGCCGCCCGTATAGCGCCACCAGCACATTCCGGCCCCGAGATCAAGACGGCCTTCCCGGCCGTCCGGTTCGTATACCGAACTCGGGTCCGGTTACGCTCATGTACATGCATGCCTGGCCCGCTTCCGAGGTCCCCGCCCTGCCTGGTCAGGGCCGCGACCTGAGGATCCACGACACCGCGACCGGCGGTCTCGTCACCCTTGCCCCCGGTCCCGTCGCCCGCATCTACGTCTGCGGCATCACGCCGTACGACGCGACCCACATGGGGCACGCGGCGACCTACAACGCGTTCGACCTGGTTCAGCGCGTGTGGCTCGACACCAAGCGGCAGGTGCACTACGTCCAGAACGTGACGGACGTCGACGACCCGCTCCTGGAGCGCGCGGAGCGCGACGGCGTCGACTGGGTCGCCCTCGCCGAGCAGGAGACGACCCTCTTCCGCGAGGACATGACCGCCCTGCGGATGCTGCCGCCGCAGCACTACATAGGCGCGGTCGAGGCCATACCCGGCATCGTGCCGCTCGTCGAACGCCTGCGCGATCTCGGTGCCGCCTACGAACTCGAGGGCGACATCTACTTCTCCGTCGAGTCCGACCCGAACTTCGGCAAGGTCTCCAACCTCGACGCGGCCGCGATGCGGCTGCTGTCCGCCGAGCGCGGCGGCGACCCCGACCGCCCCGGCAAGAAGAACCCGCTCGACCCGATGCTGTGGATGGCCGCCCGCGAGGGCGAACCGAGCTGGGACGGCGGATCCCTGGGCCGTGGCCGCCCCGGCTGGCACATCGAGTGCGTGGCCATCGCCCTCGACCACCTCGGCATGACCTTCGACGTCCAGGGCGGCGGCTCCGACCTCGCCTTCCCGCACCACGAGATGGGCGCCTCGCACGCCCAGGTGCTCACCGGCGAGTTCCCGATGGCCAAGGCGTACGTCCACGCCGGCATGGTCGCCCTCGACGGCGAGAAGATGTCCAAGTCCAAGGGCAACCTGGTCTTCGTATCCCGACTCCGCCGGGACGGCGTCGACCCGGCCGCCATCCGCCTCGCCCTGCTCTCCCACCACTACCGGGCCGACTGGGAGTGGACCGACCAGGTCCTGGCCGACGCGGTGGCCCGCCTGGACCGCTGGCGCGCGGCGGTCTCCCGCCCGGACGGCCCGCCCGCCGAGTCCCTGGTGGAGGAGATCCGCGACGCCCTGAGCAACGACCTGGACGCCCCGGCCGCCCTGGCCGCGGTGGACCGCTGGGCGGCCCTCCAGCAAGCGGAGGGCGGCACGGACACGGGCGCACCCGGGGTCGTGTCACGAGCGGTGGACGCCTTGCTGGGCGTGGCCCTTTAGACGAACGGCAGCCCCCGCGCCCCCTTGCTTTCAGGGGCGCGGGGAACTGCGCGACCAGCCACAACTCACCCGCCCCGAACACTCGACGCGCACCCCCCTTCTTGTCGACGAGGCCGACAAGAAGGGGCGGCACGCATCTCGCGTACCGCCCCTTTTTCAGTCCTCGGAGGTGTCCTCGCCGTCCGGCCCGGTCTCCCCCGGGTCTCCGCCGTCCCCGGCATTCCCCGTGCTCTCGGGCGTGTCGGGCTTCGGCGGCCGCGGCCGGGCCTTGCCACCCGGGTTCCCCGGGGTGTCCCGCAGGTACGACGCACTGTCGCTGCCGTCCGCCGTGGCGTGACCGCCGGGCGGGTTCACGTCCCGGCGCCGCAGGTACCGCTCGAACTCACGGGCGATGGCCTCGCCGGACGCCTCCGGGAGCTCGGCGGTGTCCCGGGCCTCCTCCAGCGTCTGCACGTACTCCGCGACCTCGCTGTCCTCCGCGGCCAGCTGGTCCACCCCGACCTGCCAGGCGCGCGCGTCCTCGGGCAGCTCGCCCAGCGGGATCCGCAGGTCGAGCAGGTCCTCCAGGCGGTTGAGCAGCGCCAGCGTGGCCTTCGGGTTGGGCGGCTGGGAGACGTAGTGCGGGACGGCCGCCCAGAGCGAGACCGCCGGGACGCCCGCGTGCGTGCACGCCTCCTGGAGGACGCCGACGATGCCCGTCGGGCCCTCGTACTTGGTCTCCTCCAGGTCCATCCGCTGCGCCAGGTCCGAGTCCGAGGTGACCCCGCTGACCGGCACCGGACGCGTGTGCGGGGTGTCACCGAGCAGCGCGCCCAGGACGACCACCAGCTCGACGCCCAGCTCGTGGGCGAAGCCCAGCAGCTCGTTGCAGAACGAGCGCCAGCGCATGGACGGCTCGATGCCTCTGACCAGCACCAGGTCCCGCGGCTTCTCGCCGCCGACGCGGACCACCGACAGCCGTGTGGTCGGCCAGGTGATCTTGCGCACGCCGCCGTCCATCCACACCGTGGGGCGGTTCACCTGGAAGTCGTAGTAGTCCTCGGCGTCGAGCGCCGCGAACACCTCGCCCTTCCACTCGCGCTCCAGATGCGCGACCGCGGTGGAGGCGGCGTCGCCGGCATCGTTCCAGCCTTCGAACGCGGCCACCATGACTGGGTCGATCAGCTCGGGAACCCCCTCCAGCTCGATCACCCAGTGCCTCCTTCCGACGTGCCCTCGCGTACGCCCCAACCTTACGGCGTGAGGCGGGGGCGCCCGCAGCCCCCTTGCACGGGGGAGTGAACGGATCACTGCCCCGTTCGCCGCCCTCGAACACCACCGGTTCCGGGAAGCGGGCAAGCGCTTCACAGGCTGCTGCGCAGCCACTGCTCGACGCTCGCGATGTGCACGGTCGCCCAGGACCGGGCCGCCTCCGCGTCCCGGTCGCGCAGCGCGGCCAGGATCGCCCGGTGCTCCCGCAGGGTCCGGGCGACCGCGTCCTCCTGGGTCAGGCCGCGCCAGATCCGCGCCCTGGTGGTCGGCCCCGACAGCCCGTCAAGCAGCGAGCACAGCACCGAGTTCCCCGAGCTCTGCACGATGCCGCGGTGGAACTCCAGATCGCAGGCGACCAGCTCCTCCACCGACGGCTCGACGCCGAGCGCGTCCAACTGGGCGTCCAGCGCATCCAGTTGCTGCTCGCTGATCCGGGAGGCCGCCATCGCGGTCGCGGCCGGCTCCAGGATCCGGCGCACCGCGAGGAACTCCAGGACCGTGTCGTCGCGGTGGAAGTCCACGACGAAGCTCATCGCCTCCAGCAGCAACTGGGGGTCCAGGCTGGTGACATACGTGCCGTCGCCCTGCCGGACGTCGAGGATCCGGATCAGCGACAGCGCCCGTACCGCCTCCCGCAACGAGTTGCGGGACAGGCCCAGTTCGGCGGCGAGCTCGCTCTCCTTGGGCAACCGCTCTCCGGGGCGCAGCGCACCGGAGACGATCATGTCCTTGATCTTCTCGATCGCCTCATCGGTGACTGCCATACCGGCCTCCCTGTCGCTCAGACATCCGATGTCTCGGTCACATTATGCGGCCTGGTCAGCCGTCCGCGGTCAGCCTTCGTCCCGGACCGCGGTACTTCGCGGCCCCGCTCAGACGGGCCTGTCGCCGCACTCCCTGACCGGTTCGCCGGGTGCCTCGCGGGGCCCGGGCGGGATGTCGGCCGCGGTGGTACCGGGGCCGGAGACGGGGGTGCCGTCCTGCGCGAGGTACGACTGCAGCCGCAGATGCCGGAACTCGAAGTACGCCCCGGACCGGCGCAGGACACCACGCCGGTGGGCGTCCTCCAGGAACGCCATCAGCCGCCAGGGCAGCCTGCCGGTCACCCCGAGCCAGACCCGGGCGACGGCGAGCCGGCCCCAGGCGCTCAGGGCCACCGCCGTGGTGCCCATCGGGAGCCACAACTGGGTGCCGAGGTGCACCAGTCCGCCCCAGTCGCCGGGCAGCAGCACCACCGGCACACAGACACAGGCGACGAGCAGGGCGACGACACCGCCGCGGGTGAAGGACGCCGTGCGGTCTGTGCGCAGGGAGGACCCGGGGCCGGTCGCGCGCCGTCGTGCCGTAACGCCCCGTTCCAGCCGCAGCACCTTTGATAAACCCGCTGTTCGAAACACGTGTGAGGGAGCGTGCGGGGGTGTTCGGGGGGCGGCTGGTGGTGCGATGTGCCGTGTGGGCAGTTACCGGAGGCACGAGGCGAGGGCATACGGCCTTCCGGCGGGCATGCGAGAGGGGGGGGGCCCCCGGGGGGGGGGGGCCCCCCCCCCCGCGCCCCCCCCCGCCCCCGGTACGGCGGGGCCGGGTCTTCAGCGGTTGCCGGGACGGTCAGGGGAGGACCCGGCAACCGCCTGTTCCTGGTGTCACTTCTTGTCGAGCAGGTCCTGGACCCTGGCCCGGACGTCGTCCGTGGCCAGACCGCGGATGGTCAGGGTGGTACGGCGGCGCAGCACGTCGTCCGCGGTCTCGGCCCACTCGTGGTCGCGGGCCCAGACGACCTGCGCCCAGATCTCCGGGGCGTCCGGGTGGACGCGCTCGGCGAGCAGCGGGTCCTCGTTGGCGATGCGAGCGATGTCGAAGGCCAGCGAACCGTAGTGGGTGGCCAGGTGCTTCGCCGTGTCGGCGGCCATCCGCGGGCCCGGGGCCGGGTTGTCCACCAGCAGGCGGTGGGCGACGGCACGGGGGTTGGCGACGCCGGGCAGCGGCAGCTTCTTCGGCAGCGAGGCGATGGGCTCGAAGTCGTCGCCCAGCGGGTGGCCCGGCAGCGCCTCCAGCTTCTCCATCACGGTGCGGCCGATGTGCCGGAAGGTGGTCCACTTGCCGCCCGCGACGGACAGCATGCCGCCCCTGCCCTCGGTGACCACGGTCTCCCGCTTGGCCTTCGCGGTGTCGCCGGGGCCGCCCGGCAGCACCCGCAGACCGGCGAAGGCGTAGGTGATCAGGTCGCGCCGGAGCTGCTGGTCCCGGACGGAGAACGCGGCCTCGTCCAGGATCTGGGCTATGTCCTTCTCGGTGACGGAGACATCCGCCGGGTCGCCCTCGTACTCCTCGTCGGTGGTGCCGAGCAGCAGCATGTCCTCCCAGGGGAGGGCGAAGGTGATGCGGTACTTGTCGATGGGGGTGGCCAGCGCGGCCTTCCAGGGGGAGGTGCGCTTCAGGACCAGGTGGGCGCCCTTGGAGAGACGGATGGACGGGGCCGCGTTCGGGTCCTCCATCCGGCGCAGGTGGTCGACCCACGGGCCGGTCGCGTTGAGCACCAGGCGGGCGTTGACGCCGAACTCCTCGCCGGAGACCGCGTCCTTCAGGTCGGCGCCGGTCACCCGGCCCCGGGTGAAGCGCAGCCCGGTGACCTGGGCGTGGTTGAGGACGACCGCGCCCGCCTCGACGGCCGCGCGGACCGTCATCAGCGCCATGCGCGCGTCGTTCATCTGGTCGTCGCCGTAGACCGCGACGGCCTTGAGGTTCTCGGTGCGCAGCTCCGGCACGTCCCGCTGGGCCCGTGCGGGGGAGAGCAGATGGCCGACGCCGTCACCGAACGCGGAGAGCGCGGAGTAGGCGAACACGCCCGCCCCGAGCTTCGCGGCGCCGTGCGGACCGCCCTTGTACACGGGGAGGTAGAACGTGAGCGGGTTCGCCAGGTGGGGGGCCACCTGGCGGGAGACCGCACGGCGCTCGAAGTGGTTCTCCGCCACCAGCTTCACCGCGCCGGTCTGCAGGTAGCGCAGACCGCCGTGGAGGAGCTTGGAGGAGGCGGAGGAGGTGGCGCCGGCGAAGTCGCCGGCGTCGACCAGTGCCACCCTGAGCCCTGACTGCGCGGCGTGCCAGGCGGTGGAGATGCCCAGGATGCCGCCGCCGATCACGAGAAGGTCGTACGACGCCTTGGAGAGCTGCTCCCTGGTCTCGGCGCGGCTCGGCAGCGAGCCGGAGGCCGGGTGCGTCCCCAGGGCAGGTACGGACTGCAGGGTGGACTGACTGGTCATGTCGGGTTCTTACTCCTCGTCAGAGCTCGATCGTGAGAGCGGTGCACGCTCTCGTCAGCTCTCGTCGTCGATCCAGCCCATGGTCCGGTCGACGGCCTTGAGCCAGTTCTTGTACTCACGGTCGCGGGTCTCCGCGTCCATGCGGGGGGTCCACTCGGCGGCCCGGCGCCAGTTGGCGCGCAGCTCGTCGGTGCTGGACCAGAAGCCGACGGCGAGGCCGGCGGCGTAGGCGGCGCCGAGGCAGGTGGTCTCGGCGACCATCGGGCGCACCACGGGTGCGTCCAGGACGTCGGCGAGGGTCTGCATCAGCAGGTTGTTGGCGGTCATGCCACCGTCGACCTTGAGGGCCACCAGCTCGTCGCCGGAGTCCTTCACCATGGCGTCCGCGATCTCGCGGGTCTGCCAGGCGGTGGCCTCCAGGACGGCGCGGGCCAGGTGCGCCTTGGTGACGTACCGGGTCAGGCCGGCGATGACACCGCGGGCGTCGGAGCGCCAGTGCGGGGCGAACAGGCCGGAGAAGGCCGGCACGAAGTAGGCGCCGCCGTTGTCCTCGACCGAGAGCGCGAGCGTCTCGATCTCGGCCGCGGTGGAGATCAGGCCCATCTGGTCGCGCATCCACTGCACCAGCGAGCCGGTGACGGCGATCGAGCCCTCCAGCGCGTACTGGGTCGGCTGGTCGCCGATCTTGTAGCCGACCGTGGTCAGCAGGCCCGCGTAGGAGTTGATGATCTTGTCACCGGTGTTCATCACCATGAAGGTGCCGGTGCCGTAGGTGGACTTGACCTCGCCCTCGGAGAAGCAGCACTGGCCGAACAGGGCCGCCTGCTGGTCGCCGAGCGCGGAGGCGACCGGGATGCCGCCGAGCAGGTCGCCGAGCTTGCCGCCGGTGACCTCGCCGTAGACCTCGGCGGAGGACCGGATCTCGGGGAGGATCTGCAGGGGCACGCCGATGGACTCGGCGATCTTGTCGTCCCACTGCATGGTGTGCAGGTTCATGAGCAGGGTGCGGGAGGCGTTGGTCACGTCGGTGACGTGCTTGCCGCCGTTGACACCGCCGGTCAGGTTCCAGATGACCCAGGTGTCCATGGTGCCGAAGAGGATGTCGCCCGCCTCGGCGCGCTCCTTGAGGCCGTCGACGTGGTCGAGCAGCCAGCGGGCCTTGGGGCCGGCGAAGTAGGAGGCCAGCGGCAGGCCGGTCTCGCGGCGGAAGCGGTCCTGGCCGACGTTGCGGCCGAGCTCGCGGCAGAGGGCGTCGGTGCGGGTGTCCTGCCAGACGATGGCGTTGTGGACGGGCTCACCGGTGTTCTTGTCCCACAGCACGGTGGTCTCGCGCTGGTTGGTGATGCCGATGGCCTTGATGTCGTCGCGGGTGATGCCGGCCTTCTGGATGGCCCCGGCGACGACCTCCTGGACGTTGGTCCAGATCTCGTTGGCGTTGTGCTCGACCCAGCCCGGCTTCGGGAAGATCTGCTCGTGCTCCTTCTGGTCGACCGAGACGATACGGCCGTCCTTGTCGAAGACGATGCAGCGGCTGGAGGTCGTGCCCTGGTCGATCGCGGCGATGAAGGGGCCTGCGGTGTGAGCGTCGGTCACTGTGTGCTCCTCAAAGATCCGTGGTGTGTGGCGGTACGTCTGTCTCTTGGGCGAGGCCTGCCGCTCTAGGCGAAGGCGACGTTGTAGATACCCGCGGCTATGGCTCCGCCGATCAGCGGGCCGACGACCGGGATCCAGGCGTAGCTCCAGTCGGAACCACCCTTGTTGGGCAGGGGGAGGAGTGCGTGCACGATGCGCGGGCCCAGGTCACGGGCCGGGTTGATCGCGTAACCCGTCGGGCCGCCGAGCGACAGACCGATCGAGACGACCACCAGGGCGGTGATCAGGCCGCCCAGCACGCCGAGGCCGTTGCCCTTGTCGTTGAGGCCCTGGGTGAGGACCGCGAGGATCAGCACGACGGTGCCGATGATCTCCGTGGCGAGGTTCTGGACCGCGTTGCGGATCTCCGGACCGGTGGAGAAGATGCCGAGGACCGGTCCTGCGCCCTTCTCCTGGGCCTCGACGGCCTTGGCCGTGGTGGCCTGCGCGCCGGGGCCGCCGACGATCTCCTTGTCGGTGAGGTGGGCCTGGAACTGGCCGTAGTAGGCCACCCACACCAGGCTCGCGCCGATCATCGCGCCGAGCAGCTGTCCGGCGAAGTAGACCGGGACGTGGCTCCAGTCGCTGTTCTTGATGGCGAGAGCGACGGTGACGGCCGGGTTGAGGTGGGCACCGGACAGCGGTCCGGAGATGTAGACGGCCGTCAGGACGGCGAAGCCCCAACCGAAGGCGATGGCGAGCCAGCCGGCGTTACGGGCCTTGGAGGCCTTGAGCGTGACGGCGGCGCACACGCCGCCGCCGAGCAGGATGAGTATGGCGGTACCGATGGTCTCGCCGATGAAGATGTCGGAGCTGGACACCCGCGACTCCTTTGTCCTTCGTCCAGGGAAGCCGAACCCCGAGTCCCTTCGGGGTGTTGGCGCCCTCGGGGGTGAGAGCGATGTCGGCCTTTGGCGTTGTCACACTCTAGCGCGTATTGCCGGTAGGTGTTCGACAATGCCGACCGATGGACGGGAGTCTTGCTCCGGCGTTACGCGTGCGTCAAGAGTTCTGTTATCGAAAGCGCGATCGTTATTGATTGCTTCGGGTTATCGATGAGTCGGGTAGTCCGCCCGGGTGTCCTGCGTCAACTCCGCTGATCTGCCGTTTTGCCCTGTTATGTCCATCTCAGGGTACGGCTGAGGCCGGTCCGCCACACGCGAACCGGCCTCGGTCGTCGATCAGGGGCGCGCCGTCAGAACCGGCCCGCGCCCAGGTCCCGCGACACCGCACGGGCGCAGTCCCGCACCGCCGCGATCAGGTCGGGCCGCAGCTCCCCGTCCTTGCAGAGCCGCTCCACCGCGCCCGTGATGCCCACCGCCCCCACCGGCATCCGGCGGCGGTCGTGGATCGGCGCCGCGACCGAGGCCACGCCCTCCCAGGTCTCCTCGACGTCGGCCGCGTAGCCGCGGGCCCGCGTGATGTCCAGGATGTGCTCGAAGGCGTCCAGGTCACAGGTGGTGCGGTCGGTGAAGGGCTTGCGGTCGGCCTCCAGCGCCTCGCTGTGCGCCACCGGGTCGTAGGCCGACAGCACCTTGCCGAGGGCCGTGGAGTGCAGCGGCTGCATGGCGCCGATCTCGAGCACCTGCCGGCTGTCGTCGGGCCGGAAGACGTGGTGCACGATCAGCACGCCCTGCTGGTGGAGCACGCCCAGGTAGACGCTCTCCCCGCTGGAGCGGGCCAGGTCGTCCGTCCATACCAGCGCCCGCGCCCGCAGCTCGTGGATGTCCAGGTAGGTGGTGCCCAGCCGGAGCAGCTCGGCGCCCAGTTGGTAGCGCCCCGAGACGTCGTCCTGCTCGACGAACCCCTCCTGCTGGAGGGTGCGGAGTATGCCGTGGGCGGTGCCCTTGGCGAGGCCCAGCGACGAGGCGATGTCCGACAGGCCGAGCCGTCGCTCGCCGCCCGCGAGCAGCCGCAGCATCGCGGCCGCCCGTTCGAGCGACTGGATGTTCCGTGCCATCGCCGTTCTGCCTCCGTCCCCTGTGACCCTCGCCGTCACGACGCCGTAACCATCGTTCGGCAATGCCGAACACTACCGGTCCATGCCGACTCACCGCTAATGGTCGGTCGGCATCCGTTGCTTCCCGCGTGGCCCACCCTTCGGTGTCCGGCCACGCACATCCGCCCCGCACCATGACCTGTGAGCGGCCAAAACGCCATGGCCGGCGTCATACTGCCCGCCCCGCCGGTCACTCGTCCGCCACATGGACGCCCTGCCCATCCAAGCCCACTCCCGGTTACGCTGGCGCCGTGCGTCCATAGCCGGGTCCACCCGGGGAAACCGCATAGCCGACAGCCGTCGCATCCAAGGGAGCCCTTCATGGCCTCGTTGCCGCCGTCCCCTTCCGCCGACAGCCGGACCCGGGTGTCCGCGCTCCGGGAGGCGCTCGCCACACGCGTGGTGGTCGCCGACGGAGCCATGGGCACCATGCTCCAGGCGCAGGACCCCACCCTGGAGGACTTCGAGAATCTCGAGGGCTGCAACGAGATCCTCAACCTCACCCGCCCCGACATCGTCCGCTCGGTCCACGAGGCGTACTTCGACGTCGGCGTGGACTGCGTCGAGACCAACACCTTCGGGGCCAACCACGCCGCGATGGCCGAGTACGACATCGCCGACCGGGTCCACGAGCTCTCCGAGTCCGGTGCCCGCATCGCCCGCGAGGTCGCCGACGGCTACACCGCACGGGACGGCCGGCAGCGTTGGGTCCTCGGCTCCATCGGCCCCGGCACCAAGCTGCCCACCCTCGGCCACGTGCCGTACGCCACCATCCGCGACGGCTTCCAGCAGAACGCCGAGGGCCTGCTCACCGGCGGTGCCGACGCCCTGATCGTCGAGACCACCCAGGACCTCCTGCAGACCAAGGCCTCCGTCCTCGGCGCCCGCCGCGCCATGGAAGCCCTCGGCACCGAGGTCCCGCTCCTGGTCTCCATGGCCTTCGAGACCACCGGCACCATGCTGCTCGGCTCCGAGATCGGTGCCGCGCTCACCGCCCTGGAGCCGCTCGGCATCGACATGATCGGCCTGAACTGCTCGACCGGCCCCGCCGAGATGAGCGAGCACCTGCGCTACCTCACCCGGCATTCCCGCATCCCGCTGCTGTGCATGCCGAACGCCGGACTGCCGGTCCTCACCAAGGACGGCGCCCACTTCCCGCTCGGCCCGGAGGGCCTGGCCGAGGCCCAGGACAACTTCGTCCGCGACTACGGCCTCTCCCTCATCGGCGGCTGCTGCGGCACCACGCCCGAGCACCTGCGCCAGGTCGTGGAGAAGGTCCGGGGCGTCACCCCGCCCGAGCGCAGCCCGCGCCCCGAGCCCGGCGCCGCCTCCCTCTACCAGACGGTCCCGTTCCGCCAGGACACCTCCTATCTGGCCATCGGCGAGCGCACCAACGCCAACGGCTCCAAGAAGTTCCGCGAGGCCATGCTGGCGGCTCGCTGGGACGACTGTGTGGAGATGGCCCGCGAGCAGATCCGCGAGGGCGCCCACATGCTGGACCTCTGCGTGGACTACGTCGGCCGGGACGGCGTCGCCGACATGGAGGAACTGGCCGGCCGCTTCGCCACCGCCTCCACCCTGCCGATCGTCCTCGACTCCACCGAGGTCGAGGTCATCCGGGCCGGTCTGGAGAAGCTCGGCGGCCGCGCGGTCATCAACTCCGTCAACTACGAGGACGGCGACGGCCCGGAGTCCCGCTTCGCGAAGGTCACCGAGCTCGCCCGCGAGCACGGCGCCGCGCTGATCGCGCTGACCATCGACGAGGAGGGCCAGGCCCGCACCCCCGAGAAGAAGGTCGAGATCGCCGAACGGCTCATCGACGACCTCACCGGGAACTGGGGCATCCACGAGTCGGACATCCTCATCGACACCCTGACCTTCACGATCTGCACCGGCCAGGAGGAGTCCCGCAAGGACGGCATCGCCACCATCGAGGCGATCCGCGAGCTCAAGCGCCGCCACCCGGACGTCCAGACCACCCTCGGCCTGTCCAACATCTCCTTCGGCCTCAACCCGGCCGCCCGCATCCTGCTGAACTCCGTCTTCCTCGACGAATGCGTCAGGGCGGGCCTGGACTCGGCGATCGTGCACGCCAGCAAGATCCTGCCGATCGCCCGGTTCAGCGAGGAGGAGGTGCAGACCGCCCTCGACCTCATCCACGACCGCCGCGCCGAGGGCTACGACCCGCTTCAGAAGCTCATGCAGCTCTTCGAGGGCGCCACCGCCAAGTCCCTGAAGGCCGGCAAGGCCGAGGAACTGGCCGCCCTCCCGCTGGCGGAGCGCCTCAAGCGCCGCATCATCGACGGCGAGAAGAACGGTCTCGAAGCCGACCTCGACGAGGCGCTCCAGACCCGCGCCGCCCTGGACATCGTCAACGAGACCCTCCTGGACGGCATGAAGGTCGTCGGCGAGCTGTTCGGCTCCGGCCAGATGCAGCTGCCGTTCGTCCTCCAGTCCGCCGAGGTCATGAAGGCCGCGGTCGCCCACCTCGAACCGCACATGGAGAAGTCGGACGCCGAGGGCAAGGGCACCATCGTGCTCGCCACCGTGCGCGGCGACGTCCACGACATCGGCAAGAACCTCGTCGACATCATCCTGTCCAACAACGGCTACAACGTCGTCAACCTCGGCATCAAGCAGCCCGTCTCCGCGATCCTGGAGGCCGCCGACGAGCACAGGGCCGACGTCATCGGCATGTCCGGCCTGCTCGTCAAGTCCACGGTGATCATGAAGGAGAACCTGGAGGAGCTCAACCAGCGCGGCCTCGCCGCCACCTACCCGGTCATCCTCGGCGGCGCCGCCCTCACCCGTGCCTACGTCGAGCAGGACCTGCACGAGCTCTACGAGGGCGAGGTCCGCTACGCCCGCGACGCCTTCGAGGGCCTGCGCCTCATGGACGCCCTCATCGGCGTCAAGCGCGGCCTGCCCGGTGCCGTCCTGCCGGAACTGAAGCAGCGCCGGGTCCGGCACGCGGCCGCCGTCGAGGTCGAGGAGCGGCCGGAGGAGGGCCATGTCCGCTCCGACGTCGCCGTCGACAACCCGGTGCCCACCCCGCCGTTCTGGGACACCCGCGTCATCAAGGGCATCCAGCTCAAGGAGTACGCCAGCTGGCTCGACGAGGGCGCCCTCTTCAAGGGCCAGTGGGGCCTCAAGCAGGCCCGCACCGGCGAGGGACCGTCCTACGAGGAACTCGTCGAGACCGAGGGCCGGCCCCGGCTGCGCGGCCTCCTCGACAAGCTCCAGACGGAGAACCTGCTCGAAGCCGCCGTCGTCTACGGCTACTTCCCCTGCGTCTCCAAGGACGACGACCTGATCATCCTGGACGAACAGGGCAACGAGCGCACCCGGTTCACCTTCCCGCGCCAGCGCCGCGGCCGCCGGCTCTGCCTCGCCGACTTCTTCCGTCCGGAGGAGTCCGGCGAGACGGACGTGGTCGGCCTCCAGGTCGTCACCGTCGGCTCCCGCATCGGCGAGCAGACCGCCAAGCTGTTCGAGGCCAACTCCTACCGCGACTACCTCGAACTGCACGGCCTGTCCGTCCAGCTGGCCGAGGCCCTCGCCGAGTACTGGCACGCACGCGTGCGCTCCGAACTCGGCTTCGCCGGCGAGGATCCGGCCGACGTCGAGGACATGTTCGCCCTGAAGTACCGGGGCGCCCGCTTCTCCCTCGGCTACGGCGCCTGCCCCGACCTGGAGGACCGCGCCAAGATCGCCGACCTGCTCCGGCCCGAGCGGATCGGCGTCCACCTGTCCGAGGAGTTCCAGCTGCACCCCGAGCAGTCCACGGACGCCATCGTGATCCACCACCCGGAGGCGAAGTACTTCAACGCCCGGTGAGCCGTGTGGCACGCCGAGACGCGTGCCACACAGCACACTGATCGGATAAGTCGTACACTGGTCGGTCCACAGCAGGCCGGTTCCCCGCATGGGAACCGGCCTGGTCGTCCCTCAAGGAGGTGTGTGGATTGACCAGCACGGTCCCCGCGCTCGGAACCCGTACGGCGGAAGGCTCGGCCCTCCAGGCGGTGCTCCTCGACATGGACGGCACCCTGGTGGACACCGAGGGTTTCTGGTGGGACGTCGAGGTCGAGATCTTCGCCCGCCTCGGCCACACCCTCGACGACTCCTGGCGCCATGTCGTGGTCGGCGGCCCCATGACCCGCAGCGCCGGGTTCCTCATCGAGGCCACCGGCGCCGCCATCACGCTCGCCGAGGTCAGCGTGCTGCTCAACGAGGGCTTCGAGGAGCGCATCGGCACCGCCCTGCCGCTGATGCCGGGCGCACAGCGGCTGCTCGCCGAGCTGTACGAGCAGCAGATCCCCACCGCCCTGGTCTCCGCCTCGCACCGGCGCATCATCGACCGTGTCCTGACCTCGCTGGGCCCCCAGCACTTCAGCCTGTCCGTCGCCGGCGACGAGGTCTCGCGCACCAAGCCCTACCCGGACCCGTACCTGCTCGCCGCCGCCGGGCTGGGGGTGGACCCGGCCCGATGCGCGGTCGTCGAGGACACCGCGACCGGCGTCGCCGCCGCCGAGGCGGCCGGCTGCCAGGTCGTCGCCGTCCCGTCGGTCGCGCCGATCGCCCCGGCCGCCCGGCGTACCGTGGTGACCTCCCTGGAAGAGGTCGACCTGGCTTTTCTGCGCGGCCTGATGACGGAAATGGGCTAGCCGTTCACCCAGCGTACAAAGTCCATTGGACGAAATCCCGGCGCCTGTCATTCAACGGAATTCGCAACTGTTCAACCGGCTGAATTCCGATAGCCCATCACATAAATGCACGTGTGACGTTCCCCACGTGCAGGACGCTCGACAACGTTGCCCGACTGTGCAGCCCACCCCCGTTCGGGGGGAAACGGGGTGACCTTGTGTCCCGATTGGGGAGACGCTGCACTAATCCTGCCGCTGTCGGGTTTTCGGTCCGTCCACAACCGGTTCCCCTGCGTGATGGCCCCTCAACTCACGCCGCTGCCAACCGTCCTGCGGCCGCGGACTAATCTCGTCGCGAGAACATCGCCGTAACCCCCGTGATCCGCTTCGACACCCCATGTATGCGGGATACACGGACACGAACAGCTCTGGAGAACTTCGAGCATGAACCGTAAGACTTTGGTGCTGCCGGCCGTGGTCGGCCTGCTCACTCCGGTGCTCGCCGCGTGCGGTGGGTCCGACAGTGGGAGCAGCAGCAGCGACGCGATCGTCGTCGGCACCACCGACGGGTTCACTGCCACGAAGGACGCCCCCGCGCCGATCGACCCCGCGTACTCCTACGACGTCGGCGGCTGGAACATCCTGCGCCAGACCGTGCAGACCCTCATGTCCCAGCCCAAGGGCGAGGGCGACCCGGTTCCCGACGCCGCAGAGAGCTGCTCCTTCACCGACAGCGGCAGCGAGCGCTACGCCTGCAAGCTGCGCGAGGGCCTGAAGTTCTCCGACGGCAACGCCGTCACCGCCGAGGACGTCAAGTGGTCCATCGAGCGCGCCCTGCGCATCAAGTCGGACACCGGCGTCTATGCCCTCCTCTCGAACATCGACACCATCGAGACCCAGGGCGACCGCGAGGTCATCTTCCACCTCAAGACCGCCGACGCCACCTTCCCGTACAAGCTGTCCACTCCGGTCGCGGGCATCGTGAACCCGAAGGACTACGAGAAGGACAAGCTCCGCGACGGCTTCGACATCGACGGCTCCGGCCCCTACACCTTCAAGGCCGACGTCAAGAACGACGAGCTCGTCTCCGCCACCTTCACCAAGAACCCGAACTACAAGGGCAGCGTGAAGGTGAACAACGAGCAGGTCGTCCTGCGCTCGTACAAGGACGCCGACGCCATGGGCGAGGCGATCGACAAGGGCGACATCGACGTCATGACCCGCACCATGTCGCCGGCCCAGATCAACAAGCTCGACGCCGGCACCGACAAGAACGTCGACCTCGTCGAGATGTCCGGCCTGGAGATCCGCTACCTCGGCTTCAACACCGACGCACCGACCGTCAAGGCCAAGGCCGTCCGCCAGGCCATGGCCCAGGTCATCAACCGCGACGAACTCGTCGCCAAGGTGTACGGCTCCCAGGCCGAGCCGCTGTACTCGCTGGTCCCGGCCTCCATCACCGGCCACTCCAACTCGTTCTTCAACAAGTACGGCGACCCCAGCGTCACCAAGGCCAAGAGCCTGCTGACCGCGGCGAACATCACCACCCCGGTGAAGCTCACCCTGCACTACACGACCGACCACTACGGTCCGGCCACCAAGCAGGAGTTCGAGGTCCTCAAGCAGCAGCTCAACGACAGCGGCCTGTTCGACGTCAGCATCGAGGGCACCCCCTGGTCGTCCTACCAGACCAACGAGCGCAAGGGCGACTACGACGTCTACGGCATGGGCTGGTTCCCCGACTTCCCCGACGCCGACAACTTCCTCGCGCCGTTCCTCGACAAGGACAACTTCCTCAAGTCGCCCTACCTCAACAACCGGATCATCAACACCCTGATCCCCGAATCCCGCCGCGAGGCCGACCGCGCCAGCGCCACCGGCAGCCTGACCGAGATCCAGGACGACGTCGCCAACGACGTCCCGGTGCTGCCCCTGTGGCAGGGCAAGCAGTACGTCGCCGCCCGCAGCGACATCACGGGCGTCGCCTACGCCCTCAACTCCTCCGCCAGCCTCCAGCTGTGGGAGCTCGGCCGCGGCTCCAGCAGCTGACACCCGGTCGTACGACAGGAAGGGCGCCCCGCTCCACGAGCAGGGCGCCCTTGCCGTCGTACCGCCCGCCTACTGCGCTCCCGGGCGCACCAGGCCACTCTCGTACGCGTACACCGCGGCCTGCACCCGGTCCCGCAGCCCCAGCTTGGTCAGCACATGCCCCACATGCGTCTTCACCGTGGTCTCGCTGACGAACAGGTCGGCCGCGATCTCCGCGTTCGACAGCCCGCGCGCCACCAGCTTCAGCACCTCCACCTCCCGGTCGGTGAGGGTGTGCAGGGTGTCCGGCACCGGCTCCTCACCGGACGGCAGATGCGTCGCGTACTTGTCCAGCAGCCGGCGCGTGATGCTCGGCGCCAGCATCGCCTCGCCGTTCGCCACCACCCGGATCGCCTGCACCAGCTCGTTGGCCGGCGCGTCCTTCAGCAGGAAGCCGCTGGCCCCCGCGCGCAGCGCCTCCACCACGTACTCGTCCAGATCGAACGTGGTCAGCACCAGCACCTTCGCCGGGCCGTCCCGGCCGGGGCCGGTGATCTGCCGGGTCGCCTCCACGCCGTCCATCCGCGGCATCCGGATGTCCATCAGCACGACGTCGGGCTGGAGGGCGCGCACCTGGTCGAGTGCCTGCAGGCCGTCTCCGGCCTCGCCCACGACCGCGATGTCCTGCTCGGCCTCCAGAATCATCCGGAACCCGGTACGCAGCAGCGGCTGGTCGTCGACCAGTAGGACGCGGATGGCCACGGTGAGTCTCCTTCTGCTAGTCCGCGCCCATTCTGCCCTGCGCCACGCCCCCGGACCCGGCCGACCTCACCGGCAGCGGATACGGCGGGGGAGTACCGCCGAACTCCGGGCAGTGCGCCTGGTGGTCGCACCAGCCGCACAGCTTCGTCGGACGCGGCCGCCACTCACCCGACTCCGTCGCCTCCCGGATCGCCTCCCACAGCGCGAGCAGCTTGCGCTCCACCCGCTGGAGATCGGCGAGGACCGGGTCGTACGTCAGCACGTCACCGCTGCCGAGATAGACCAGCTGCAGCCGCCTCGGCACCACGTTCTTCAGCCGCCACACCACCAGCGCGTAGAACTTCATCTGGAACAGCGCACCCTCGGCGTACTCCGGCCGCGGTGCCTTGCCCGTCTTGTAGTCGACGATCCGCACCTCACCCGTCGCGGCCACGTCGACCCGGTCGATGATCCCGCGCAGCCGCAGCCCCGACTCCAGCTCCGTCTCCACGAACAGCTCCCGCTCCACGGGCTCCAGCCGGACCGGATCCTCCAGCGTGAACCAGCGCTCGACCAGCTGCTCCGCCTCACCCAGCCAGCGCGCCAGCCGCTCGCCCCGCGGATCCTCCGCGAACAACTCCCCGAGCTCCGGCCTGGACTCCCGCAGCCGGTCCCACTGCCCCGGGATCAGCGACTTGGCCCGCGGCGCCGTCCGCTCCACCGCGGGCGCGTCGAAGAGCCGCTCCAGAACCGCGTGCACCAGCGTCCCCCGCGTCGCCGCCTCGCTCGGCTTCTCCGGCAGCCGGTCGATCACCCGGAACCGGTACAGCAACGGACACTGCATGAAGTCACTGGCCCGCGAGGGCGACAGCGAGGCGGGCGGCGCCGCCGCCTTCCCCGCCACCCCGGTGACCGGCTCTTCCCCCTGCGCGACGACCGCGCCCCGATCCCGTGCGGCGTCCCCGATGCTGCTGTCCATGACCACAGACCATACGGCCCGCCACTGACAGTCACCCAACCCGCACCACGGCCCGGCCAACACAGGGGGGTGCCGGGGCGGAACACGCCACGACGGCCGCATACCATCGACCGGAGAAGACGCATCTAACGAGGGGACACCGTGGACGTGAGCGGCGGCAGCGGGCAGCCCCGGTCGGACAACGCCGAACCGGCGCAGCAGACGACCGGCGAGGAGCCCGCGCCCCCGGCCCCGCAGGCACCGGAGAAGCCGGACGAGCCGCAGACGACGCCGGCACCGGAGAAACCGGAGACCACCGGGGCACCGGAACCCGCCCCCGCACCGCACACCGACGCGACCCCCGAACCCGAAGAACCCCGACCGGCCCCCGCGCAGCCCGGTGCGGCCGGCATGGCCAAGGGACAGCCGCCGCAGCGGCCCAAGGAACCCGGCGGCGGACTGCTCATGGGCCGCCCCTTCGGCGTCCCCGTGTACGTCGCCCCCAGCTGGTTCGTCGTCGCCGCGCTGATCACCTGGGTCTTCGGCGGCCAGCTCGACCGCGTCCTGCCCGAACTCGGCGCCGCCCGCTACCTCGTCTCCCTCTTCTTCGCCATCGCCTTCTACGCCTCCGTCCTGATCCACGAACTCGCCCACACGGTCGCCGCGATCCGCTTCAAACTCCCCGTCCGCCGCATCCAGCTCCAGTTCTTCGGCGGCGTCTCGGAGATCGAGAAGGAGGCGGAGACCCCCGGACGGGAATTCGTGCTGGCCTTCGTCGGCCCGCTGCTCTCCCTCGTCCTCTCCGGCCTCTTCTACCTCGCCATGCAGCCCGTCGAGCCCGGCACCGTCCCCGGCGTCCTGCTGGCCGGCCTGATGGTCTCCAACCTCATCGTCGCCGCCTTCAACCTGCTCCCCGGCCTCCCCCTCGACGGCGGCCGGATGCTCCGCGCCGTCGTATGGAAGATCACCGGCAGGCCCATGAGCGGCACCGTCGCCGCCGCCTGGGTCGGCCGCGCCCTCGCCGTCTCCGTCCTCATCGGCCTCCCCCTGCTCAACCACTGGGGCGCCTTCGGCGGCGGCACCGACGACAGCAGCGGCATGGACGCCGTCACCGACGCCCTGCTCGCCGCCATCCTCGCCGCGATCATCTGGACCGGCGCCGGCAACAGCCTGCGCATGGCCCGCCTCCGCGAACACCTCCCGGAACTGCGCGCCCGCACCCTCACCCGCCGCGCCGTCCCCGTCGAGACCGACACCCCGCTCTCCGAGGCCCTGCGCCGCGCCAACGCCGCCGGCGCCCGCGCCCTGGTCGTCGTCGACGCCGACGGCAACCCGCTCTCCCTCGTCCGCGAGGCCGCGATCGTCGGCGTACCCGAACACCGCCGCCCCTGGGTCGCCGTCAGCGGCCTCGCCCAGGACCTCACCGACGGCATGCGCGTCTCCGCGGAACTGGCCGGAGAAGACCTCCTCGACGTCCTGCGCGCCACCCCCGCCACCGAATACCTGGTCGTCGAGGAGACCGGCGAGATCTACGGCGTCCTGTCCGCAGCCGACGTCGAACGCGCCTTCGTCAGGGCAATGGCGAGGCCGGCCTGACAACGCCCTCGGCGTGAGCGCCCCCGAAAGGGGCGCTGGGGGTCCCCCGGCCGAAGGCCTGGGGGAGGAACTGCGCGACCAGCCACCCACGGCCCGCACCCGACGCACCCGCCCCGCCCCCCCTGTCGGCCAGGCCGGTCAGGCCCCCCGCAGGGAACCGGTAGGCTGTTCACATGTCCGAACCGACCGGTGCCGCCCGCAGGCGCGGGCCCTTCAAGGTCGGGGACCAGGTACAGCTGACCGACCCCAAGGGTCGCCACTACACGTTCACGCTCGAAGCCGGGAAGAACTTCCACACCCACAAGGGCTCCTTCCCGCACGACGAACTGATCGGCGCTCCCGAGGGCAGCGTTGTCCGCACCACCGGCAACGTCGCCTACCTCGCGCTGCGCCCCCTGCTCCCCGACTACGTCCTGTCCATGCCCCGCGGGGCAGCCGTCGTCTACCCCAAGGACGCGGGGCAGATCCTCTCCTTCGCCGACATCTTCCCCGGCGCCCGCGTCGTCGAAGCCGGCGTCGGCTCCGGCTCGCTCAGCAGCTTCCTGCTGCGCGCCATCGGCGACCAGGGCATGCTGCACAGCTACGAGCGCCGCGCGGACTTCGCCGAGATCGCCCAGCAGAACGTCGAGCGCTACTTCGGCGGCCCCCACCCGGCCTGGCAGCTCACCGTGGGCGACCTCCAGGACAACCTCTCGGACACCGACGTCGACCGCGTCATCCTCGACATGCTCGCCCCCTGGGAATGCCTGGAGGCCGTCTCCAAGGCCCTCGTCCCCGGCGGCATCCTGTGCTGCTACGTCGCCACCACCACCCAGCTCGCCCGGACCGTCGAGTCCATCCGCGAGATCGGCTGCTTCAACGAGCCGACCTCCTGGGAGACGATGATCCGCAACTGGCACGTGGAAGGCCTCGCCGTCCGCCCCGACCACCGGATGATCGGCCACACCGGCTTCCTGCTCACCGCCCGCCGCCTCGCCGACGGCGTCGAGCCGCCCATGCGCCGCCGCCGCCCCGCCAAGGGCGCCTACGGCGAGGACTACGACGGCCCCAACGCCGACGGCGGCGCCGGCCGCTGAGCCCCACCCCGCCACCGCTTCAACGCACGAGCGCCGCGGCCGAGTTCCCGGACCCCACGGGAACTCGGCCGCGGCGCTCACCCGTTGACGCCGCCGACGCAGCGGCACCCCACCAGCCACGAAAGCCCACCCCCGCCGTTCCCTCCCACTGTGACGTGTGGCACGATGCAGGCCACCCCCCCACCGGCACAGGCCTCACAGGAGACACTCCTAGTGCAGCAATCCGTGGTCCCGGAGCTCGCTCACACCGACACCCGCCCCATGCACTGGCTGGCCACCGCCGCTGCCGTGGCCGGCGTCGTCGCTCTGTCGTCCCTCTTCCAGCCGGGCTCGGCCAAAGCCGCCCAGCCCACCGCCGGAACCGCGACGAAGCCCGCCCCCGCGGCCGCCGCGCCGCCCAGCACCACCGGCGTGGACTTCCCCCTCGACTGCGGCCCCGTGAAGGAGCTGGTCGTCAAGAAGGCCTCCGGGGACCTCGACGGCGACGGCAGACCGGAAACCGTGGTGGTCGTCCACTGCGACTCGGCCATGGGCACCCCGCCCGACGGCGTCTACGTCCTCACCCAGGCCGCCGGCGCCACCAGCCCCCGCGTCGTCGCCACCCTGGTCGACCCCAAGGACCGGTACACCGTGACCGACTTCGCCGTCGGCGGCAAAGCGGTCACCGCCACCCTGCTCGGCTATTCCTCGGACAATGTGCCCAGTTGCTGCCCGGACCTGAAGTCCGACGCCAAGTGGCAGTGGAACGGCCACGCGTTCGTCCGCTCCACCCCCGCCGCCGCCCACAGCGTCTGACGGCCACACCGGCCGAGCCGGCCCGAGGGGCCGGCCGCCCACGCCACGCGGAGTGGCCGGAAGGTCACTCCGCGTCCGGCCCGTACACCTCGACACGGTCCGCGACCCGGCGCACATGGATGCACTCGCCCGGACACTCCCGCGCCGAATCCACCACGTCCGTGAGCAACGGCAGCGGCACCGGCACCGTCGCCCCCTTCGCCTGCAGCAGCTCGTCGTCCGCGCCCTTCACATAGGCCAGGCCGTCGATGTCCAGCTCGAACACCTCGGGGGCGTACTGGGCACAGATCCCGTCACCCGTACACAGATCCTGGTCGATCCAGACCTCGAGCGCCTCACCGTCGGCCAGGGCCTCCTGCTGCACGGTCATCTCTCCTGCCGTCGAAAGCGCCGGACGGCCGGACCCGGGGGTCACCCGGTCCCGCCCCGGCGGGTGTTGAACGCCTTCGACCCTACCTCCGGCCCGCAGCCGCCCGCGCACCCTCCTCGCACACCCTCCAGGGCGCCTCCGCCCGCTCCCTCCGCCCGCGCACACGGCGCCCGCACCGCGCGGCAAGGCGGCGTCCGGCCACCTGACCGATCGACTTGAGCCAACCCGCGCCCCGCGTCCGCGAACACGCACCACATCCGACCGGTCGCTCTGTGTAGGAAATCCGCCACCGGGGCACAACCCCTGAACCGGCACTGGAGCGGACAACTCCGGTCAGTCACGAAGGGTTTTGACCACTCCAGGCCTGGAACACGCCGCTTCTGAATCGCGTTGAGTGGGTATCCACCCGGCACGAGGGAGAACGCAATGGGTGACCGACGACACACCTTGACAGTCTTTGTGATCTAGGGGTTTCAATCGACACCCACCCAGGTAGGGTCTGGAAGCGTCCAGCTCCCCTTGGAGGAGGTGAGGACCGTGGCAGCCCACGACGACGACATGAACCGCGGCATCCGCCCGGGACGAGGGTCCGACGACCCGTCCGAGCAGATCGCCTATCTTGAGCAGGAGATCGCCGTCCTGCGACGCAAGCTCGCCGACTCTCCGCGACACACGAGGATTCTCGAAGAGCGGATCGTCGAGCTGCAGACGAACCTGGCCGGCGTGTCCGCCCAGAACGAGCGACTCGCGAACACCCTCCGCGAGGCCCGCGACCAGATCGTGGCCCTCAAGGAAGAAGTCGACCGACTCGCACAGCCGCCGGCCGGCTTCGGTGTCTTCCTCACAGCGAACGAGGACGGCACCGCCGACATCTTCACCGGCGGCCGCAAACTGCGGGTGAACGTCAGCCCAAGCGTTGACCTGGACGACCTCAGGCGCGGCCAGGAAGTCATGCTCAACGAAGCACTCAACGTGGTCGAGGCCATGGAGTACGAGCGCGTCGGCGACATCGTCACCCTCAAGGAAATCCTCGAGGACGGCGAGCGCGCCCTCGTCCTGGGGCACACCGACGAAGAACGGGTGGTACGGCTCGCCGAACCCCTGCTCGACGTGAACATCCGCCCCGGCGACGCCCTGCTGCTCGAACCCCGCTCCGGCTACGTCTACGAGATCGTTCCCAAGAGCGAGGTCGAGGAACTCGTCCTCGAAGAGGTCCCCGACATCGGCTACGAGCAGATCGGCGGTCTCGGCGGCCAGATCGAGGCCATCCGCGACGCCGTCGAGCTCCCGTACCTCTACCCGGACCTGTTCAAGGAGCACGAACTGCGTCCGCCCAAGGGCGTCCTGCTCTACGGGCCCCCCGGATGCGGCAAGACACTCATCGCCAAGGCCGTCGCCAACTCGCTGGCCAAAAAGGTCGCCGAAGTCACCGGCCAGGCCGCCGGCAAGAGCTTCTTCCTCAACATCAAGGGCCCCGAGCTCCTGAACAAGTACGTCGGCGAGACCGAGCGGCAGATCCGCCTCGTCTTCCAGCGCGCCCGGGAGAAGGCCAGCGAGGGCACCCCCGTCATCGTCTTCTTCGACGAGATGGAATCCCTCTTCCGCACCCGCGGGTCCGGCGTCAGCTCGGACGTGGAGAACACCATCGTCCCCCAGCTGCTCGCTGAGATCGACGGTGTCGAAGGCCTCCAGAACGTGGTCGTCATCGGCGCCTCCAACCGCGAGGACATGATCGACCCCGCCATCCTCCGCCCCGGCCGCCTCGACGTGAAGATCAAGATCGAGCGTCCCGACGCCGAGGCAGCCAAGGACATCTTCGGCAAGTACCTCACCGAACGCCTCCCGCTCCACTCCGACGACCTCGGAGAACACGGCGGCAGCAAGGCCACCACCGTCGAAAGCATGATCCAGACGGCAGTGGAACACATGTACGCCGAATCCGAGGAAAACCGCTTCCTGGAAGTCACCTACGCCAACGGAGACAAGGAAGTCCTCTACTTCAAGGACTTCAACTCCGGCGCCATGATCGAAAACATCGTCGGACGCGCCAAGAAGATGGCGATCAAGGACTTCCTCGAGCACAACCAGAAGGGCCTCCGCGTCTCCCACCTCCTCCAGGCCTGCGTGGACGAGTTCAAGGAGAACGAGGACCTGCCCAACACCACCAACCCCGACGACTGGGCCCGGATCTCCGGAAAGAAGGGCGAACGGATCGTCTACATCCGTACCCTCATCACCGGAAAGCAGGGCGCGGACACCGGACGCTCCATCGACACGGTGGCAAACACCGGACAGTACCTGTAAAACACAGGGCGGCTGCGGGTGCCCTCACCGGGTACCCGCAGCCGACTGTTTTTCCGGCCAAAACCGGAACCGAGGCGAGCAAGGCAATGACGCAAATGATCTCCCCACCAGCGCAGAGGCGTTCTAGGCTCTTTCCTACCGCCGAGTCGCGCAGTGCGGGGACGGGCACCGCACACGCACCGGAGCGCCAGCGGTACGCGAGCGCAGCCCACGACCGAGGGCTCCGCCGGGCAAGGAGGGCCGCATGACCGTACGGCGAGTAATGGGCATCGAGACGGAGTACGGAATCTCCGTCCCCGGCCACCCCAACGCCAATGCCATGCTCACCTCGTCCCAGATCGTCAACGCCTACGCGGCGGCGATGCACCGGGCCCGCCGGGCCCGCTGGGACTTCGAGGAGGAGAACCCGCTACGGGACGCCCGAGGCTTCGACCTCGCACGCGAGGCCGCCGACGCCAGCCAGCTCACCGACGAGGACATCGGCCTCGCCAACGTGATCCTCACCAACGGCGCCCGCCTCTACGTCGACCACGCACACCCCGAATACAGCGCCCCCGAGGTCACCAACCCCCGCGACGCCGTCCTCTGGGACAAGGCCGGCGAACGCATCATGGCCGAAGCCGCCGAACGAGCCGCCGCACTCCCCGGCGCCCAGCCCATCCACCTCTACAAGAACAACACCGACAACAAGGGCGCCTCCTACGGCACGCACGAGAACTACCTGATGAAGCGGGAAACCCCCTTCTCCGACATCGTGCGCCACCTCACCCCCTTCTTCGTCTCCCGCCAGGTCGTCACCGGCGCCGGCCGCGTCGGCATCGGCCAGGACGGCCACGAACACGGCTTCCAGCTCAGCCAGCGCGCCGACTACTTCGAGGTCGAGGTCGGCCTCGAGACCACCCTCAAACGGCCCATCATCAACACCCGCGACGAACCCCACGCCGACGCGGAGAAATACCGCCGCCTCCACGTGATCATCGGCGACGCGAACCTCTCCGAGATCTCGACCTACCTGAAGCTGGGCACGACGGCCCTGGTCCTGTCGATGATCGAAGACGGCTTCATCGCCGTCGACCTCGCTGTCGACCAGCCCGTACGCACCCTCCACCAGGTCTCCCACGACCCCACCCTCAAGCGCCTCGTCACCCTCCGCAGCGGACGCACACTCACCGCCGTCCAGCTCCAGATGGAGTACTACGAGCTGTCGCGCAAATACGTGGAGGAGCGGTACGGCGCCGACGCCGACGACCAGACCAAGGACGTCCTCGCCCGCTGGGAAGACACCCTCAACCGCCTCGAACACGACCCCATGAGCCTCTCCGGAGAACTCGACTGGGTCGCCAAGCTGGAACTCATGGAGGGCTACCGCCGCCGAGACGGCCTCGACTGGGACGCCGCCAAGCTGCACCTCCTCGACCTCCAGTACGCCGACGTACGGGCCGAGAAGGGCCTCTACAACCGCCTCGCCGCCCGCGGACGCATGAAGCGGCTCCTCGACGAGGCCGACGTGGAACGGGCCCGCACCAGCCCGCCAGAGGACACCCGGGCCTACTTCCGCGGCCGCTGCCTGGAGCAGTACGCCGACGACGTCGCCGCGGCCAGCTGGGACTCGGTCATCTTCGACCTCCCCGGCCGCGACAGCCTCCAGCGCGTCCCAACCCTGGAACCGCTACGCGGAACGCGAAATCACGTCAAGGCGCTCCTGGACCGCTGCCGCACCGCAGAAGACCTGGTCAGGGTCCTCTCCGGCGGCTGAACGGGTACCCGGAGCACACCGGGCGGCCGGGGTCAAAATCCCGCCGCCCGGGAATCATCGAGGTGGCCCCCGTACGTTGGAGAAACTGCGGGGCCGATGTCGGACCCGGCTTGTAGGGTCTGATCATCACCGATCGGCAGGAAAGCCGACCTGCCGACCCATGTCGGGCGAACTGAGCGGGGTGAGTGTCATGGCAACCAAGGACACCGGCGGCGGACAGCAGAAGGCGACGCACTCCACCGAGGAGGTCGAGGAGCAGGCGGCAGAGTCGCAGGGCTCCGAGGACCTCAAGGAGCGGCACGAGAAGCTGAGCGACGACGTCGACTCCGTCCTGGACGAGATTGACGATGTCTTGGAGGAGAACGCAGAGGACTTCGTTCGATCATTCGTTCAAAAAGGCGGCGAGTAGCCTTCGAATTGAAGGCCTGCGGGGGATCGAAGTTGGCGAACGAAGATGGCGTGAAGCGCTGTGTGCGGTGCGGTGAAGTAAAGCCGCACGCAGCCTTTGCGCGGAAGCGATCAAACCTTGATGGTCTCCAGCACCATTGCCGGGACTGCTCGTCGGACTACCACCGAGCGAGCCAGGTGAGCCTGGGGCGAAAGGTCCGGCCGAAGGTCGATGTCCCTGAAGGGCACAAGCTCTGCCTGAAGTGCGGCGAAGTCAAGCCGTGGAGCGAGTGGCATCGAAACGCCACGGCCTCGGACGGGCTGTCGACCCGCTGCAAGGAGTGCAGGGCCGCCGAGGGGCGCGCCGGGCACCTGAAGCGCAACTACAACCTCACCGAAGCCGAGCGTGACGCGCTGATCGCCGCTCAGTACGGACTCTGCGCGATCTGTCTAGATGCTCCGCCCGTGCATGTGGATCACTGCCACAAGACGGGTAGGGTCCGAGGCGTACTGTGCTTCAACTGCAATTCGGCCATCGGCAAATTGAGGGACAAGCCCGACGCCGCTCGCCGAGCCGCTGCTTACCTGGAAGGAAACTTGTGGAAGCCAACACTCGTAGCACCGGGCGTCTACCAGCTGCCTTCCTGACGCCTGGGTCCTCTTCGTTCATGGACTTTCTCGGTGAGCACCAGCCGGAGTTGCTGCCCGGCAGGCGGCAGTTGCCGCCCACGCAGGGGGTGATCGAGGCGCCGCACGGGACGACGATCGTGGCGGTGACCTTCCCCGGGGGCGTGGTGCTCGCCGGTGACCGTCGGGCCACGATGGGCAACGTGATCGCGCAGCGGGACATCGAGAAGGTGTTCCCGGCGGACGAGTACTCGGCCGTCGGTATCGCCGGCACCGCCGGTCTCGCCGTGGAGATGGTGAAGCTGTTCCAGCTGGAGCTGGAGCACTTCGAGAAGGTCGAGGGCGCCCAGCTGTCCCTGGAGGGCAAGGCGAACCGGCTGTCGACGATGATCCGGTCCAACCTCGGCATGGCGATGCAGGGGCTGGCGGTCGTGCCGTTGTTCGCCGGGTTCGACGTGGACCGCGCCAAGGGCCGGATCTTCTCCTACGACGTCACCGGCGGCCGTTCCGAGGAGCACAACTTCGCGGCCACGGGGTCCGGCTCGATCTTCGCGCGCGGTGCGATGAAGAAGCTGTTCCGTGACGACCTGTCCGAGGAGCAGGCGAGCACACTGGTGGTGCAGGCTCTGTACGACGCGGCCGACGACGACTCGGCGACGGGTGGTCCCGATGTCGCCCGCCGGATCTACCCGATCATCACCGTGATCACCGACTCCGGTTTCCGCCGGCTCACGGACGACGAGTCCTCCGAGCTGGCCCGTGCGGTGCTGGCGCGCCGTCTGGAGGAGCCGGACGGCCCGCGCGCGGCGCTGCTGTAGGGCGCCGGCGTTCTTATCAAGGTGATCCCAGTGACTTCGACGGAACCCTAAGGAAGGGGACGGATACCGGTGTCGACGCCGTTCTATGTCTCACCTCAGCAGGCGATGGCGGACCGTGCCGAGTACGCCCGCAAGGGCATCGCGCGTGGCCGCAGCCTGGTTGTGCTCCAGTACGCCGACGGCATCGTGTTCGTCGGTGAGAACCCGTCCCGTGCGCTGCACAAGTTCAGCGAGATCTATGACCGGATCGGTTTCGCGGCCGCCGGCAAGTACAACGAGTACGAGAATCTGCGGATCGGGGGTGTGCGCTATGCCGACCTGCGTGGTTACACCTATGACCGTGACGATGTGACGGCGCGTGGTCTGGCGAACGTGTACGCGCAGACGCTGGGCACGATCTTCTCGTCGGCGGCGGAGAAGCCGTACGAGGTTGAGCTGGTCGTCGCGGAGGTGGGGGAGACTCCGGAGGGTGACCAGATCTACCGGTTGCCGCACGACGGTTCGATCGTGGACGAGCACGGTTCGGTGGCGGTCGGTGGCAGTGCGGAGCAGATCAGTACGTATCTGGACCGTGAGCACCGGGAGGGGATGACCCTGGCGGAGGCTCTGAAGCTGGCTGTGACGGCGCTGTCGCGGGAGTCGAACGGGACGCAGCGGGAGATTCCGGCGGAGCGTCTGGAGGTCGCGGTGCTGGACCGGACGCGTCCGCAGCAGCGGAAGTTCAAGCGGATCGTGGGTCCGCAGTTGTCGCGGCTGCTGGAGTCGGGCGGTGCGGCGACGGCTGCGGAGGCCGAGGACGCCGAGGAGTCCGGCGGAGACGTCGAGTAGCTGGGAGACGTCGGGTAGCTGTTCGTATCGGCTCGTTCGTATCGGCTCGTATCCGCCCCGTTCTGCGCGCCCCGTCCGGTGATCGTCGGACGGGGCGCGGGCGTTTCATGAGGGGCGTGGGGGTGCTGTGGAGCCTCGTACGACCAGTTCGACGGGGATGTCTCCGTGTTCGGGTTCGCGGCCGTCCAGGACGGCGAGGAGGGCCTGCATGCCGCGTTCGCCGAAGAGTTCCGCGTCCAGGCGTACGGTCGTCAGCTCGGGGTCGATGGCGGTGGCGAGGGCGAGGTCGTCGAGGCCGGTGACGGAGATGTCGTCGGGGATGCGCAGGCCTTGGCGGCGGAGGGCTTTGTAGGCGCCGGCGGCGAGTTTGTCGTCGTCGCAGACGAGGGCGGTGGGGCGGGGGCCGGGGGTGGTGAGGGCGGCCTCGGTGGCGGCTTGGGCGCCTTCGATCGAGATCGGGGCGCGGATCGTGCGCAGTGAGGTGCCGGGTACCGCTGACGTGCGGGTGGCCAGTTCGTGTGCGCGTACTTCGAAGGTCCAGGAGGCGATGTCGGCGGCCAGGTGCAGGAAGTGGCGGTGGCCGAGGCTCAGGAGGTGGTCGGCGGTCTGGCGTACGCCGTCGGCGATGTCGAGGTTGACGGTGGCGGCGCCGAGGCTGCCGTCGGGGTCGCTGTCGAGCATGACGAGGGGGAGCTGGTCGCCGCGGATGGCGGTGAGGGCGTCGGCTGCCATGGAGGAGGCGATGACGCCGTCGAGGGCGGCCTGGGCGGAGGCGAAGGGGTCGCGGGCGGGGCCGATGCCTTCGGGGGAGGGGTAGAGGAGGACGCCGAAGCCGTGGGCGGAGGCGACGCGGGCGGCGCCGGTGTAGACGCCGGCGAAGAACTCGGTGGTGAGGGCGGGGACGACGAGGAGGACGGTGCGGGTGCGGCCGAGGCGGAGGTTGCGGGCGGCGAGGTTGGGGCGGTAGCCGAGGTCGCGGGCGGCTTCGCGGACCCGTTGGGCGGTGGCTTCGGAGACGCGGCCGCGCCATTTGTCGCCGAGCACGAGCGACACGGCGGCCTGGGAGACGCCGGCTGCCTGGGCGACGTCGCGGCTCGTGGGGCGCGTGCTGCTGGGTGGCACCGGGGGTGGGCTCCTTCGTCTGGACGTGTGAACAGCGCACATGGTACGTATGGGAGGCGGGGTTATACGTAAAACGTGGAGGTGGGACATGGCCGCGGGGTACCTGGAGATCCTCAGGGCGAGGCACGCGGCCCGGCTGCTGACGGGGACGCTGGTGGGGCGGTTGCCGAACGCGACGGCCGCGATCGCGATCGTGCTGTTCGTGCGCGCGGAGGGCGGCACGTACAGCCTGGCGGGGGTGCTCGCGGCGGTGTACGGGGTGGCCAACGCGGTGGGGCAGCCGGTGCTGGGGCGGCTGGTCGATCTGTGCGGGCAGCCGCGGGTCCAGTTGCCCGCGGCGCTGGCGTCGGCGGGTGCGATGGCCGTGTTCGCGTTCGCGGGTACCGGGTCGCTGCCGGTCGCGTACGCGGCCGTGGCGGCGGCCGGGCTGTTCACGCCGCCGCTGGAGGGCGGGCTGCGGGCCCTGTGGCCGAGTGTCCTCGGTGCGGAGGAGCGGGTGCATACGGCGTATGCGATGGACGCGGTGGCCCAGGAAGTCATGTTCACCGTGGGGCCGTTGCTGGTGACGCTGTGCGTGTCGCTGTGGTCGGCGCAGGCGGCGCTGCTGGTGGTGAACGTGGTCGGGGTGCTCGGGGCGCTCTCGGTGGTGGTCTCGGCGCCGTCGCGTGCGTGGCGGTCGGCGCCGCGTGAGGCGCACTGGCTGGGTGCGCTGCGTTCGTCCGGGCTGCTGGCGCTGCTGGCGGCGTTCCTGTTCGTGGGGATGGCGCTGGGTTCCATCACGGTGGCGTCGGTGCCGTACGCGGACGGCCACGGCGGTGACGCGGTGTACGGCTGGATGATGGCGGCTCTGGGGATGGGTGCGCTGCTGGGGGGCAGTGTCTACGGGGCGCGGCGGTGGGCGGGGGAGCCGGCGTGGCGACTGCGGGTGCTGGTGGCTCTTCTGGCGGTGTGTTATCTGCCGTTGATGCTGATGCCGGGAGCGTTGGCCATGGTGTTGCTCACGGTGTTGGCCGGGGTGTTCCTGGCGCCGGCGATCGCGTGTGCGTTCGTGCTGGTGGACCGGCATGCGCCGGTCGGTACGGTCACCGAGGCGTTCTCCTGGCTTGTGACGACGTTCACAGTGGGGGCGTCGGTGGGAACGGGCCTGGCGGGACCGGTGGTCGAGGCGGGCGGGGCCTTGTGGGGGTTCGCCGTGCCGGGTGCGGCGGGGGGTGTGTCGTTGCTGGTCCTGACGGTCACGGGGCGGGTCCTCGCAGCTCCCGGTGGGGGTGCGGTGGTTGCGGCCGGTTCGGAAAATGATCCAAATCGTGCTGCCGAACCCCGTTTCAGCTCAGGGGATCGGGCGTAATGTTCAGTCATGGACCGCCGCATTTTCGGGCTGGAGAACGAGTACGGCGTCACGTGCACGTTCAGGGGACAGCGCCGCCTGTCGCCTGACGAGGTGGCGCGGTACCTCTTCCGCCGTGTCGTGTCATGGGGCCGTAGCAGCAATGTCTTTCTGCGGAACGGCGCCCGGCTCTATCTCGACGTGGGCTCACATCCGGAATACGCGACACCCGAGTGTGACAATGTGACCGAACTGGTCACCCACGACAAGGCCGGCGAGCGCATTCTCGAAGGGCTGTTGGTGGACGCCGAACGACGCCTGCATGAGGAAGGAATCGCGGGCGACGTCTACCTTTTCAAGAACAACACGGACTCGGCGGGCAACTCCTACGGTTGCCACGAGAACTATCTGGTGGCGCGGCACGGGGAGTTCTCCCGGCTCGCGGACATCCTCATTCCGTTCCTGGTGACCCGGCAGCTGCTGTGCGGCGCCGGGAAGGTGCTGCAGACGCCGCGCGGTGCGGTGTACTGCGTGAGCCAGCGGGCGGAGCACATCTGGGAGGGCGTCTCCTCGGCGACGACGCGTTCCCGGCCGATCATCAACACGCGCGACGAGCCGCACGCGGACGCGGAGCGCTACCGCCGGCTGCATGTCATCGTCGGCGACTCGAACATGTCCGAGACGACGATGCTGCTGAAGGTCGGCGCCACCGACCTGGTGCTGCGCATGATCGAGGCGGGCACGGTGATGCGGGACCTGACCCTGGAGAACCCGATCAGGGCGATCCGCGAGGTCAGCCACGACATCACGGGCCGGCGCAAGGTGCGTCTGGCCAGCGGCAGGGAGGCCTCCGCCCTCGAGGTGCAGCGGGAGTACTACGAGAAGGCCGTGGACTTCTGCGAGCGCCGCGGTATCCGGACCGGCACGGTCGAGCAGGTGCTGGAGCTGTGGGGCCGGACGCTGGACGCGATCGAGGCCGAGGACCTGGACCGGATCGGCACCGAGATCGACTGGGTGATGAAGTACAAGCTCATCGAGCGGTACCGGGCCAAGCACAACATGACCATGTCGCATCCGCGGGTGGCGCAGATAGACCTCGCTTATCACGACATTCACCGTCGTCGGGGTCTGTATTACCTGCTGGAGAAGAAGGGTCAAGCCGCGCGGATCTGCAATGACTTGAAGATCTTCGAGGGCAAGTCGGTACCGCCGCAGACGACTCGGGCCCGGTTGCGCGGTGACTTCATCCGGCGGGCGCAGGAGCAGCGCCGGGACTTCACGGTCGACTGGGTGCATCTGAAGCTCAACGACCAGGCGCAGCGCACGGTGTTGTGCAAGGATCCGTTCCGTTCGGTCGACGACCGGGTGGAGAAGCTCATCGCCGGTATGTGAGAGATCGGCACAGAACGCCACACGGGCGCCGTACGTTTTCCGTACGGCGCCCTTCTCACGTCGTAGAGTTGCGCGCACGCCATCCGCAAGATCGACCGATTACGAGGCTCTTCCGTGCGCCGACGCTCTCTTCTCCTTGCCGCTGTTCCCGCGGGGCTGGTCACGCTCGCCGGGTGTGGCGACAACTCGTCCTCCTCCAGCAAGGCCAGCGCCTCGCCGTCGGCCTCCGCCTCGGTGCCGCCGCCGAAGATCGTGGACGGGCCGTTGCCGGCGATCACGGCGGGCACGAAGTTCGACGAGAAGCCGACGGTCGCCAAGGGCAGCGGGGATCCGTCGAAGAACCTGGCGGTCAAGACGGTGATCGCGGGCGGTGGCAAGGCGGTCGCGGAGAACGACTTCATCCAGGCCAACTACCTGGGGCAGATCTGGTCGACGGCCAAGGTCTTCGACCAGTCGTACGACCGTACGCCGCTGCTGATGCAGCTGGCCGCGGGCAGCATCATCGACGGCTGGCGGTACGGGCTGGCCGGGAAGAAGGTCGGCAGCCGGGTGCTGATGGCCGTGCCGCCGACCTGGGGGTACGGCAGCGCGGGCAACTCGCAGGCGGGGATCAAGGGCACGGACACACTGGTGTTCGTGGTGGACATCCTGAACTCGTTCAACTCGAAGAGCTCCAGCACGGGCAAGGAGGTCGCGCAGAGCGACGCCGCGCTGCCGAAGATCGGCACGAACACGGACGGCAAGGCCCCGTCGATCGACATCCCGAAGGCGGACCCGCCGAAGAAGCTGGTGTCGAACTACGTGCTGGAGGGCGACGGCCCGGCGGTGCAGTCGGCGCAGACCATCCTGTGCCAGTTCAAGGGCGAGGTCTGGGAGAGCGGCAAGGCCTTCGAGCAGACGTACGAGACCGGGCGGCTGGCCCAGTTCTCGATCGCGCAGATGCAGGAGGTCCTCAAGGGGCTGGCGCAGGGGATCACCGGCAAGAAGGTGGGCAGCCGGATCCTGGTCGTCACGCCGCCGGACCTGGCCTACGGGAACAACCCGCCGAGCGGCGGCGTGGTGAAGAAGGGCTCGACGCTGGTGTTCACGGTGGACATTCTTGCGGCGATGTAGTCGCGCGGGCGTGACCCGGGCGGGGATGAAAGACTGTCCGGGTTCAGTGTCGTACACAAGCAGGAGCCCAAGACGTGAGCATCGACAAGCCCGAGATCGACTTCCCCGAGGGCGAGGCCCCGGCCGACCTGGAGATCAAGGACATCTGGGAGGGTGACGGCGAGGTGGCCCAGGCGGGTCAGACCGTCACCGTGCACTACGTGGGTGTCGCGTTCAGCACCGGCGAGGAGTTCGACGCCAGCTGGAACCGGGGCGCGCCGTTCCGCTTCCCGCTGGGCGGTGGCCGGGTCATCAAGGGCTGGGACCAGGGTGTGCAGGGCATGAAGGTCGGCGGGCGTCGCCAGCTGACCATCCCGGCCCACCTCGCCTACGGCGACCAGAGCCCGACACCGGCGATCAAGCCCGGCGAGACGCTGATCTTCGTCGTGGACCTGATCGCGGTCTGATTCCCCGCCCCGGCCCGGCGCCCTCGGGCGCCGACCGGTCGTGGCCGGAAACCGGCTGGACGAGGGCCCGTGCCGTGCGCGCGGGCCCTCGGTGTTTGTCGGGTCGTGTCCGTTTCGGACCTCGTCATTTGTACTGGCTTTTGCCGTGACACTCCGGAGCGGTACGGTCATCGGTCAGAAGCACCATAGGGAAGGCGAAGGGCGTCGATGGCCATTGCCAAGGCCGAGCGGCTGATGAACCTGGCGCTGTGCCTGCTGGGGACGCGGCGGCCGCTCAGCAAGCGTGAGCTGCGGGAATCCATCGAGGCCTACCTGGAGGCGGGCAGCGACGACTCCTTCAGCCGGATGTTCGAGCGCGACAAGGACGACCTGCGCGAACTCGGGCTGGTGATCGAGACCGTCGAGAACCTGGACGGCGAGGTCGGCTACCTGGCGCGCCGTGACAGCAATCGCCTGCCGCCCATCACCCTGGACGCCGAGGAGGCCGCCGCCCTCGGTCTCGCCGCCAAGGTCTGGCAGCAGGCCCGGCTCGCCGGCGCCGCCAGCGGCGCCCTGCAGAAGCTGCGCGCGGCCGGGCTGCCCGAGGACGTCGACCCGTACGAGGCGCACGGCGCCCTGGAGCCGCGCATCCCGGTGCACGAGGCCGCCTTCGAGCCGCTGATGCTGGCCTGCCGGGACCGCCGCCCGGTCGTCTTCGACTACCGCAAGGCCACCGCCGCCCACCCCGGGACCAGGAACGTGGAGCCCTGGGCCCTGGAGTGCTGGCGCGGTCACTGGTACCTGGCGGGCTGGGACCGTGACCGGGGCGCCGAGCGGGTGTTCCGGCTGTCCCGGATCACCGGGAAGGTCCGCTCCCGGGGCACCGCCTTCACCGCGCCGGTCCCGGACGTCGTCACCGTCCGCGAGACCGTGGCGAGCTGGGCCGGTGAGATCGCGGACCGCTCCGCGCTGATCCGGCTGCGCTCCGGGTCCGGGTACCCCCTTCGGGCGAAGGCCACCGCGGTGCGGGAACTCGGAGACGGGTGGGACGAGTTGGAGATTCCGTACGGGCACGGGCTGGACGCCTGGCTCGTGGAGTTCGGGCCGGACGTGATGGTCCTGGAGCCGGCCGAGCTGCGGGCGGACGTCGTGGACCGGCTGCGTGCCGTGGCCAAGGGCTGAGGGGGAGCGGAGCAAGGCAGTGGCAGGCAAACCGGTCAGGCCCGTGAACGCCATCGACCAGACCCGGCGGATGCTCTCCCTGGTGACCTACCTGCGCGAGCGCCCCGGCGCCCGGATCGCGGACGTGGCGCGCGCCTTCGGCATCACCGAGGACGAGCTGGTCTCCGACCTCGACGTGCTGCCCATGTGCGGCACCAGCTTCCGGGGCGGCGATCTGCTGGACATCGACACCGACGGTGAGCGGATCTGGTGGCACAACGCGGCCGCGCTCGGCGAGGAGGCCGCCGAACCGCTCAGGCTCGCCGCCGACGAGGCGACCGCCCTCCTGGTCGCCGCCCGCGCGGTGGCCACCCTGCCCGGCTTGCGCGAGGGCGACCGGCAGGCGCTGCTGCGGGCCACCGCCAAGGTGGAGACCGCGGCCGGCGAGGCGGGCGACGCCAGCGCCCGGCTGTCGGTGACCTTCGAGTCCGAGGGCGGGGTCTTCGCCGACGTCGACCGGGCGATCGCCGAGCGCCGCCGGCTGTGGATCCGCTACTACTCACCGGCCCGCGACGAGGTCACCGAGCGCGAGATCGACCCCATCCGCCTGGTCAGCGTCGGCCACACCTATGTGGAGGCCTGGTGCCGCCGCTCCGAGGCCCGGCGTACCTTCCGCCTCGACCGGGTGGCGGAGATCAAGATCCTGGACGAGCCGTCCGCGCCCCCCGAGATCGAGCTGCGCGACCTGTCCGAGGCGCTGGTGCAGCCGGCCGCCGAGGACCCCGAGGTGGTCGTCGAGGTCGGCCCGGGCGGCCGCTGGGTCGCCGAGTACTACCCGCACGACAGCGCGGATGAGCTTCCCGACGGCGGGCTGCGTATCACCCTGCGCACCCCCGATCCGGCCTCCCTGCGCCGGCTGGCGCTCAGGCTCGGCGGCGACGGCCGGATCGTGTCACCGCCCGAGCTGGCCGAGGCCGCCCGCCGGGCGGCCCGCGAGGCACTGGCGGCGTACGACCACGTCGGGCACGGCGACGAGGAAGGGCATGAGTGAGCCGGAGGGGCGCGCCGGTGTCGAGGGAGTGACCGCGCGGCGGCCCGCAGGGTCGAGCACGGTCGCCCCCTCGACACCGGCCGAGGCGCGCCGAAGGCGAACGATCAAGAAGGAGGGGCGAGGGTTTTGAACGAGTCTTCGGGGGTTCTGGACGAGTCTTCGGGTTCCGGTGGCGCGGGCGCGCGGGAGATGACGGTCGCGGCCGCCTTCGCCGGGATGAGAAGAGTGGTCCCCGTGGTGTTCAGAGCCGGCTGCCCGGACTGCCGGGGCAGTTTCGAGCTCACCGCGAGCGCCCTGCGCCTGGCCATCGGAGCCACCAGCAAGACGACGTTCTACTCGTTCACCTGCCCCGACTGCGGGGCCGCCGTCCGCAAGCCCGCCGGCGAGCGGATCGTCGAACTGCTCACCGGCGGCGGGGTCCGCACCCTGCGGCTGCACCCCACCGTCTAGGCTCGCCCCATGTTCTGGGCGATGGTCGCGGTAGCTGTGGGTTTCGTGGGTCTCGCCGTGCTCGGCGTGCTCGCCGTCCGGGTCTTCCTGGAGGCGCGGCGGCTGGGTGCACAGGTCGCGGACTCGGCACGGCGCATCAACCGGGCCGCGGAAGACCTGGAACGGGCGGCCGAGAGCGCCGCCCGCACTGTCGACGCACTGTGACGCCCGCTGTGGAAGCGATGTGAGTAGTGGGCCATAAGCGGTTTGCGTCACTTCGCCCTGTCACGGTGCCCGCAGGGAAAGGTACGCTGCTGACGCGGCACGGAGAACGAGGCCCGTTCCGCGGACCGGGAGTACGCACGGGGATTGCCTCACGTTTACCCCTGAGCGTTACGATCGCTGAGAGCACGATCACTCGGACGCATGTCCGACGGATCGGACAGCATCCCACCCAGCCGCCTCGGTGAGAAGGTAAAGACTTATGTTCGGAAGGCTCGGCGCCCCCGAGATCATTCTCATCCTCGTCGTCGTCATCCTGCTGTTCGGCGCGAAGAAGCTTCCCGACATGGCGCGCTCGCTCGGCAAGTCCGCTCGCATCCTCAAGAGCGAGGCCAAGGCGATGAAGGAAGACGGCAACACCACGACCTCCGCCCAGGCCCCCGCCTCCGGCGAGCAGTCCCAGGCCCAGCGCACCATCCAGGCGGCCCCCGGCGACGTGACCAGCGCCCGCCCGGTCAACGAGCCGTCGGACACCACCCAGCGCTGACGCAAGGCCGGTAGCCCCCGGCCTGCCGCACGAGATGAGGACGTGGGTTGCCAAAGTCTGCCCGCAATCAGGAGAAGGATCCCGAGGGGCGGATGCCTCTCGCGGATCACCTTCGTGAGCTCCGCAACCGGCTCGCGAAGGCCATGCTGGCCATCATCGTCATCACGGTGGTCGCCGCCTTCTTCTACAACAACGTCATCGACTTCCTCACCAAGCCGATCCTCGACTCGGTCGGTTGCCACCACACCTTCTCGGAGATGAACACGACGAAGGGTGACGAGCAGTGCGCGCAGATCACCATCAACGGTCTGCTCGCGCCTTTCACCCTCGCCCTCCAGGTCTCCCTGATGGCGGGTGTGGTGTTCGCCTCGCCGGTCTGGCTGTACCAGCTGTGGGCCTTCGTCGCCCCCGGTCTGCACCGGCACGAGAAGAAGTACGCCTACGCGTTCGTCGGCACCGGCGTCCCGCTCTTCTTCGGCGGCGCCTTCTTCGCCTACAAGGTCCTGCCGACCACCGCGAAGGTGCTCATCGGCTTCACCCCGCACGGCGTGAGCAACCTGCTGCCGCTTGACGACCTGCTGCAGCTGGTCACCCGCATGGTGATCGTCTTCGGTCTCTCCTTCGAGCTGCCGCTGCTCCTGGTGTTCCTCAATCTCACCGGAATCATCACCGGCAGGCGCATGCTCGGCTGGTGGCGGGCCATGATCCTCGGCATCACGATCTTCGCGGCCGTGGCCACCCCGAGCACCGACCCGCTCTCCATGCTGGCGCTCGCCGGACCGATCTGGGTGCTGTACTTCGGCGCGGTCGCGTTCTCCCTCCTCAACGACCGGCGCAGGCGCCGCCGCGACGACGACGGCCTCGACGACGACGAGGCCTCCGACCTCGACCTCACCCCCGAGGACCTCGGCGAGATCGAGACCGTCTCCGCCAGCCGCGCGCTGCCCGAGGGCCCGGACCGGGTCAACGGATACGACGACGTGACCTGACACAGGGCGACCACAGCCACCGGAGGTGCCCGCGTCCCACGACGCGGGCACCTCTTTGTTGTCCGTTGTCCCATGTTCCGGATAATGATCGTCCTGTTGTCAGTGGGGACCGGTACGCTCGAAAGCACGATGACAGAGGACCTCTCACCGGCCGAGCGGTATGCGGCGGCCCGCAAGCGGGCCGCCGAGCAGGCCACCGCGCTCGCGTCGTTCCGCGAGATGTACGACTTCGGCCTCGACCCCTTCCAGATCGAGGCCTGCCAGGCGCTCGAAGCCGGAAAGGGCGTACTGGTGGCCGCCCCCACCGGCTCCGGCAAGACGATCGTCGGCGAGTTCGCCGTCCACCTCGCCCTCATGCAGGGCAAGAAGTGCTTCTACACGACACCCATCAAGGCACTGTCGAACCAGAAGTACGCCGACCTCTGCCGCCGCTACGGCGACGGCATGGTCGGTCTCCTCACCGGCGACAACAGCATCAACCCGGACGCCGCCGTGGTCGTCATGACCACCGAGGTCCTGCGGAACATGCTGTACGCGGGCTCCCAGACCCTCATCGGCCTCGGCTACGTGGTCATGGACGAGGTCCACTACCTCTCCGACCGGTTCCGCGGCGCCGTCTGGGAAGAGGTGATCATCCACCTCCCGGAGTCCGTGACCCTGGTCTCCCTGTCGGCCACCGTCTCCAACGCCGAGGAGTTCGGCGACTGGCTCGACACCGTCCGCGGCGACACCGAGGTCATCGTCTCCGAGCACCGGCCCGTCCCGCTGTTCCAGCACGTGCTCGCCGGACGCCGGATGTACGACCTGTTCGAGGAGGGCGAGGGCCACAAGAAGGCCGTCAACCCCGACCTCGCCCGGCTGGCCCGCATGGAGGCACAGCGTCCGTCGTACCAGGACCGCAGACGCGGCCGCGCCATGCGCGAGGCCGACCGGGAGCGGGAGCGCCGGCAGCGGTCCCGGGTGTGGACACCGGGCCGCCCCGAGGTCATCGAACGGCTCGACAGCGAGGGCCTGCTGCCCGCCATCACCTTCATCTTCAGCCGCGCCGCCTGCGAAGCCGCCGTCCAGCAGTGCCTGTACGCCGGCCTCCGGCTCAACGACGACGAGGCACGGGAAAAGGTGCGCGCCCTCGTCGAGGAGCGGACCTCCTCCATCCCGCCGGAGGACCTGCACGTCCTCGGCTACTACGAGTGGCTCGAAGGCCTGGAGCGCGGTATCGCCGCCCACCACGCCGGCATGCTCCCGACCTTCAAGGAGGTCGTCGAGGAACTCTTCGTACGCGGCCTGGTGAAGGCCGTGTTCGCCACCGAGACCCTCGCGCTCGGCATCAACATGCCCGCCCGCTCGGTGGTGTTGGAGAAGCTCGTCAAGTGGAACGGCGAGCAGCACGCCGACATCACCCCGGGCGAGTACACCCAGCTGACCGGCCGTGCGGGCCGCCGCGGCATCGACGTCGAGGGCCACGCGGTGGTGCTCTGGCAGCGGGGCATGAGCCCCGAGCACCTCGCCGGGCTCGCCGGCACCCGCACCTATCCGCTGCGGTCCAGCTTCAAGCCGTCGTACAACATGGCGGTCAACCTGGTCGAGCAGTTCGGGCGGCACCGCTCGCGGGAGTTGCTCGAGACGTCGTTCGCGCAGTTCCAGGCCGACAAGTCGGTCGTCGGGATCTCCCGCCAGGTCCAGCGCAACGAAGAAGGGCTCGCCGGCTACAAGGAGTCCATGACCTGCCACCTCGGCGACTTCGAGGAGTACGCGCGCCTGCGGCGGGAGCTGAAGGACCGCGAGACCGAACTGGCCCGGCAGGGCGCCTCCCAGCGGCGCGCCGAGGCGGCCGTCGCCCTGGAGAAGCTCAAACCGGGCGACGTCATCCACGTCCCGACCGGCAAGTACGCCGGCCTCGCGCTGGTGCTGGACCCCGGGCTGCCCGCCGGGCGGTCCAACGGCCACCGCGGCTTCGAACAGCACGACGGGCCACGGCCGTTGGTGCTCACGGCCGAGCGGCAGGTCAAGCGGCTCGCCTCCATCGACTTCCCGGTGCCGGTCGAGGCGCTGGAGCGGATGCGGATCCCCAAGTCCTTCAACCCCCGCTCCCCGCAGTCCCGTCGGGACCTCGCCTCCGCGTTGCGGACCAAGGCCGGGCACATCCCGCCGGAGCGGGCCCGCAAGAAGCGGTCACAGGCGGCCGACGACCGCGAGATCGCCCGGCTGCGCACCGCGATCCGCGCGCACCCCTGCCACGGCTGCAACGACCGTGAGGACCATGCCCGTTGGGCCGAGCGCTACCACCGGCTGATCCGGGACACCTCGCAGCTGGAGCGGCGCATCGAGGGCCGGACCAACACCATCGCCCGGACCTTCGACCGGATCGTGGCGCTCCTGACCGAGCTGGACTACCTGCGCGGCGACGAGGTCACCGAACACGGCAAGCGGCTCGCCCGCCTCTACGGCGAACTCGACCTGCTCGCCAGCGAATGCCTGCGGGCCGGCGTCTGGGAGGGCCTCGGCCCCGCCGAACTCGCCGCGTGCGTCTCGGCGCTGGTGTACGAGGCCCGGGTCGGCGACGACGCCATGGCGCCCAAGCTGCCCTCCGGCAAGGCCAAGGCCGCGCTCGGCGAGATGGTGCGGATCTGGGGGCGCCTCGACGCCCTTGAGGAGGACTTCCGGATCAACCAGACCGAGGGCGTCGGACAGCGCGAGCCGGACCTCGGCTTCGCCTGGGCCGCCTACATGTGGGCGTCCGGGATGGGCCTGGACGAGGTGCTGCGGGAGGCGGAGATGCCGGCCGGCGACTTCGTCCGCTGGTGCAAGCAGGTCATCGACGTGCTGGGGCAGATCTCGGCGGCTTCTCCTGTGGAGGGCTCGACCGTGGGGAAGGCTGCGCGCAAGGCGGTCGATCTGGTGCTGCGGGGGGTTGTGGCCTACTCGTCGGTGGGGTGACGGATTCGTTGGCGGGTGCGGGTGGGGTGTGGCTGGTCGCGCAGTTCCCCGTGCCCCTGACGGGGCGCTTTTCCTAGGCCTCTTTCAAGAAGGCTCGCCAGCTTCCGTGGTGGGTGATGTCTTCGGCGTCTACGAGCGCGCTCGGTTCGCACAGGAAGCCGGGGACGCTGGTGCCGTCCGCCAGTTCCACGGTGCCCAGCGTCATCGGGCGGGGGAGCGTCGCGAGCAGGCGGCCCAGGCCCTCCGGGGGAAGGGTCCACACCTCCGTCTCGATGGCCGCGCCACCTTCGCCGACATGGACCAGACCCGGCTTCGGTGGGCTCGTCCGGAGGGCGTGGCAGCGGTACGCGGGTGCCGTCGTCGTCGTGCGGTCCAGTACCGCCCCCAGCGCCAGGAGCTGCGGGTTCAGGGGCTGGCCCGTCAGGTGGGCGCCGACCACCGCGAGGCTCACCCTCGGTTCCAGGGCGCGGGCGATCGTGGCGAGGCGGGTGTCCGTGAACGCCGGGCCGATCAGCATCACGCCGAACGGCAGGCCGTCCACCTCGCCCGCCGGGACAGCCAGCGCCGCCAGGTCGAAGAGGTTCGTGGAGTTGGTGAAGCGGCCCAGGCGGGCGTTGGCGCCCAGCGGGTCGGCGGCCACCTCGGCGAGGGTGGGATGGCCGGGGGCGGTGGGCAGCAGCAGGGCGTCCGCGTCGGCGAGTTCGGCCAGGGCGCGGGTGCGCAGGTCCGCCAGGCGGTCCTGGTCGGTGAAGAGCCGGTGGGCCGGGATGTCGCGGGCCCGGGTGATGATGCCGGCGACGGTGGGGTCGAGGCCCTCGCCGCCGGATGAGATCAACTTGTCGATAAAAGGACCCACTGCCGTGTAGCGCTCGGCCACGAACGCGCCCTCGTAGAGCATCGCCGCCGCCTCGGTGAACGGGGTCAGGTCGAGCGGGCGGACCGAGGCGCCCGCGGCCCTCAGACGGTCCACCGCCTCCGCGTAGGCCTCCGCCCAGCCCTCGTCCAGCTCGCCGAGCTGGGAGAGCGGCGGGACCGCGATCCGCCAGGGGCCCGGGGCCCGCTGGGGGAGCGGCGGGAGCGTGCGGTCCGGTGGGGCCGCCATGTACGACAGGGCCTGCTCCGCCTCCGCGAGGGTGCGGGCGAACACCGTCACGCAGTCGACGGACGCGCAGGCCGGGACGACACCGGCTGTCGGGACGAGGCCGCGGGTGGGTTTCAGGCCGACGATGCCGTTGAAGGCGGCCGGGACCCGGCCCGAGCCGGCGGTGTCCGTGCCGAGGGCGAGGTCGACGATGCCGAGGGCCACGGCGACGGCCGAGCCGGAGCTGGAGCCGCCGCTGATCCGGAGGGGGTCGATCGCGTTGCGGACCGCGCCGTGCGGGGAGCGGGTACCGACCAGGCCGGTCGCGAACTGGTCGAGGTTGGTGGTGCCGAGGGCGAGTGCGCCGGCCGCGCGCAGGCGGGCCACCACGGGGGCGTCGGCCTGCGGTTCGTACGCGTACGCCGGGCAGCCCGCCGTCGTGGGCAGCCCGTGCACGTCGATGTTGCCCTTGGCGGCGAACAGGCGGCCCGCCAGGGGGAGGTGTTCCCCCGCGGCCACCCGCTCGTCGATCGCACGGGCCTCCGCCTCGGCTTCCTCCCGCGGGCGCAGGTCGATCCAGATCTCGGGCCGGTCGACGGCCTCGATGCGTGCGTAGGCGGCACGGACCCGGGAGACGGTGCTGGACATGGTCTTGCTCCTGTCGCTCAGTTCGCGGCCGGGGCCAGGACGAGCAGGGCCGTGCCCGCCTCCACCTGGTCGCCGGGCCGGGCCAGGATCTCCGTCACCACACCGGGCATCGGCGCGTGCACCCTGGACTCCATCTTCATCGCCTCCAGGGCGAGGAGCGGCTGGCCCGCCGTCACCTCGTCGCCCGGCGCTACGTTCAACTGCCATACCGAGGCCGCGAACTCGGCCTCCACCAGGTGGCCGCCCGGCGGGACGGACACCTCGGCCGGTGCGGCCGCCGGTGGGGCCGAGGCCTCCGCTCTCGCGAACTCGCCCGCCGCTTCCCACGCGTCGCGCTCCGCCCCGAAGGCCGTCTGCTGCCGTGACCGGAACCTCTCGATGGACACGGCCTGTTCGGTGAGGAACGCCTCGTACGCGGAGAGGGAGAAGGTGCCTTCCTCGATGCGCGGCACGAACCGGCCGGAGGTGATGTCGGCGCGCAGGTCGAGGAGTTCGTCCGCGGACACCGGATACCACCTGATCCGGTCGAAGAACCGCAGCAGCCACGGCATGCCCGGCTCGAACGCGCCGCGTTGCTGCCAGCCCGACCACACCTGGGTCGTACGGCCCACGAACTGGTAGCCGCCCGGGCCCTCCATGCCGTAGATGCACAGGTAGGCGCCGCCGATGCCGACGGAGTTCTCGGCGGTCCAGGTGCGGGCCGGGTTGTACTTCGTGGTGACCAGGCGGTGGCGCGGGTCCAGAGGGGTGGCGACCGGGGCGCCCAGGTACACGTCGCCGAGGCCGAGGACCAGGTACTCCGCGTCGAAGACCGTGCGGTAGACGTCGTCGACCGAGTCCAGGCCGTTGATCCGGCGGATGAACTCGATGTTCCACGGGCACCAGGGGGCGTCGTCGCGGACGCCCGCCATGTAGCGGGCGATCGCCTCACGGGTCGCGGGGTCGTCCCAGGAGAGGGGGAGGTGAACCGTGCGGGAGGGCACCACCAGTTCGTCGGTGGGCGGGAGCGAGGCGACGATCCCCCGCACCGTGGCGAGGAGTTCGGACTGGGGGAGAGCGGCCGGGTCCGTCTGGACCTGGAGCGAGCGGATGCCGGGGGTGAGGTCCCTGACCCCGGGCAGGTCCGCCGCCGTCACCGCTTCCATCAGGGCGTGGACGCGCATCCGCAGGGCGAGGTCCAGCTGCATGGGGCCGAACTCGACCAGCAGGTTGTCGTCGCCGCTGCGCCGGTAGGTCACGTCACCGTCCCGGGCGAGGACACCGCCGTCGACGATCTCGGGGCGGGGCGCGCCCGTGACGTCGACGGCGGTGAAGCGGACCGTGTCGCCGGGGCGGAGCTGGCCGAGCTTCCAGCGTTCGCCGCTCAGGACGGTCGCGGGGCAGACGAAACCGCCCAGGGAGGGGCCGTCGGGGCCGAGCAGGACCGGCATGTCGCCGGTGTAGTCGACGGCGCCGACCGAGTACGGGGTGTCGTGGATGTTGGAGGGGTGCAGGCCCGCCTCGCCGCCGTCGGTGCGTGCCCAGCGCGGCTTGGGGCCGACCAGGCGGACTCCGGTGCGCGCCGAGTTGAAGTGCACCTTCCACTCGGCCGCGTAGAAGTCGCGGATGTCGTCCTCGGTGAAGAACTCCGGGGCGGCATGCGGGCCTTCGACGGCCGCGAGCTGCCAGTCGGCGGTGAAGTGCGGGCGTTCGGCGACCGGCTCCCCGTCCGTCACGGCCCCGCCGTGCAGGACGTCACCCGTGCGCAGCGCCCGGCCGCCGTGGCCGCCGAACCGGCCCAGGGTGAAGGTGCTCGCGCTGCCGAGGAAGGCGGGGACGTCCAGGCCGCCGCCGGCGAACAGCACGTAGGTGCGCAGACCCTGCTCGGCAGGGGCGCCGATCTCCAGCAGGCCGCCCGCCGGGACGGTCACCGGCTCCCACTGGGCGGCCGGGGCGCCGTCGACCCTCACCGGGGCCGGGGCGCCGGTCACGCAGACGGTGGTGGGGTGGGTGAAGCGCAGGGACGGGCCCTGGAGGGTGCATTCGAGGCCGGGTGCGCCCTCCGGGTTGCCCAGGGCGCGGTTGCCCAGGCGGAAGGAGCGGTCGTCCATCGGGCCGCTCGGGGGGACGCCGACCTGCCAGTAGCCGGTGCGGCCCGGCCAGTCCTGGACCGTGGTGAGCGTGCCGGCGGCGACGACCTCGATCCGGGGCGTGGGGTCGGTGACCGTGGCGAGCGTGGCCGTGGAGTGGGCGGCGGAGTGGAAGCGGGGGTCGGCGAGCGCGGCGCGTACCAGGCCGAGGTTCGTCTCGATGCCGTCGACGCGGGTGCGGGCCAGTGCCTCGTCCAGCCGTCGCAGTGCCTCGGCGCGGTCTGACCCGTACGCGATCACCTTGGCGAGCATCGGGTCGTACGACGTCGTCACCTCGGTGCCGGTCTCCACCCAGCCGTCGACGCGCACGCCCGCCGGGAACTCCACCCGGGTCAGCAGGCCGGCGCTGGGCCGGTGTTCGCGGGAGGGGTCCTCGGCGTAGACGCGGGCCTCGACGGCGTGCCCGCGCGGTGTGCCCGGGTCGCGGACTACGTCGGTCTCGCCCCGGGCCAGGCGCAGCATCCAGGCGACCAGGTCGACGCCGTAGATCTCCTCGGTGACCGGATGTTCGACCTGGAGGCGGGTGTTGACCTCCAGGAAGTAGGCCTCCTCGCGGGCCGCGTCGTACACGAACTCGACCGTGCCGGCCGAGCGGTAGCCGACCGAGGCGCACAGATCGCGGGCGGACGCGGCGAGTTGGGCGCGGACCCGCGGGGGCAGGCCGGGGGCGGGGGCCTCCTCGACCACCTTCTGGTTGCGGCGCTGGAGGGAGCAGTCCCGGTCGCCGAAGGTGACGACCCGGCCTTCGCCGTCGCCGAAGACCTGGACCTCGACGTGGCGGGCGTGCTCGACCAGGCGTTCCAGGAAGACCCCGGCGGAGGAGAAGGACGCGGCGGCGACCCGCTGGACGCGGTCCCAGGCGTCGGTCAGTTCGTCGACCGATCGGCATGCCGACATGCCGATACCGCCGCCACCGCCGGTGGCCTTGAGCATGACGGGGTAGCCGATGACGGACGCTTCGCGGCGGGCCTCGTCCAGGTCGGCCAGCAGCCCGGTGCCCGGCGCCAGGGGTACCCCCGCGGCCCGCGCGGCCGCCCGTGCGGTGTGCTTCGCGCCGAACAGCTCCAGCTGCTCGGGGGACGGGCCGACGAAGACGATCCCCGCCTCCTCGCAGCGGCGGGCGAAGGCGGCGTCCTCGGACAGGAAGCCGTAGCCGGGGTGGATCGCGCCCGCGCCGGTGTCCTTGGCCGCCTTGAGCACCAGGTCGGCGTCGAGGTACGACTCCTTCGCCGGGGCCGGGCCGAGCCGGACCGCCTCGTCGGCGAGGCGCACGTGCGGGGCCGAGCGGTCGGGGTCGGAGTAGACGGCGACCGTGCGCAGGCCCAGTTCGCGGGCGGTGCGGATGACACGGACGGCTATCTCGCCGCGGTTGGCGACCAGCAGCTTCTCGAAGGAGGTCATTCCGCGGCCCCGGCGATCGTCATCTGCACGGCCGTGGGATCGAAGCCGTTGCAGGGGTTGTTGATCTGGGGGCAGTTGGAGACCAGGACGAGGACGTCGCGTTCGGCGCGCAGGGTCAGCTTCCGGCCCGGGGCCGAGAGGCCGTCGACGATGCCGAGGGTGCCGTCCTTCTCGACGGGCACGTTCATGTACCAGTTGATGTTGGAGACCAGGTCGCGCTTGCCCAGGCCGTGACGCGCGCCCTCCGCCAGGAAGTTGTCGACACACGCGTGCTGCGACCAGGTGTGGTGGCCGTAGCGGAGGGTGTTGGACTCCTTGGAGCAGGCGCCGCCGAGCGTGTCGTGCCGGCCGACCTCGTCGGCGGTCACCGTCATCAGCGGGGTGTGCTCGTTGGAGAGCAGCACGCTGCCGGTGGTGAGGAAGATGTTGCCCTGGGCGTGCACGGTGTCGGGCGCGCTGTAGCGGACCGAGGTGTCGTGGGCGTCGTAGACGAGGAAGTCGACGGCCTGGTTGCCGTGCAGGTCGGTGATGGTGAGGGTCTCGCCCCCGGGGATCACGGCGGACCAGGCCGCGCGGGCCGGGACGACGGTCTGCGTGCTCATGCCAGCCCCCTCGCGGCGAGGAATTCACGGGTGTTGAGGAAGGCGCGGCGGCCTTCGGGGGTGGCGTCCCAGAGGGGGGTACCGGGCGGGGTGGGCGCGGCGCGCCAGGCCAGGACCTCGAGGGGGGAGCTGACGTAGTCGGGGCGCGGGTCGGCCGGGTGCGGGACGTTCGCGATCAGCACGGTCACGTCCTGTTCGGTGCGGAGCGTGACGCTGCCGCCGGGGCCGGACGGGCCGGTGAAGTCCAGCGTGCCGTCCTCGCGTACCTCCACGCCCTGGAAGAACGACAGGGACGGCGGGAGGTCGCGCGGTTCCAGGCCGTTCTTGGCCGCCGCCAGCTTGAACAGCTCGCGTCCTGCGGGGGAGGGCGACTGCGGGGAGCCGTCGCCGTACCGCTCGGTGTTGCGGGCCAGGGTGGAGGTGCCGCAGAGCGCGTCGTGCCGGCCGGAGGTGTCGGCGACGACGGAGGCGAGGACCCGGCCCTGGTCGGAGAGGAGCAGTACGCCCTCACCGAGGTAGGCGTTCCACTGGACCTTGACCGTGTCGGCGACGTTCAGCCGTTCCCAGGGGCGGCCGTCGGCGTACAGCAGGAGGTGGGCACAGGCGTCGCCGACCGGGTCGGTCAGGCGCAGCTCGGTGCCGCGGGCCAGGACTCGGTGCGTGTAGTTGCCGCCCGCCACCGTCTCGGCCCACACCAGGTGTCCCGCCTCGCAGGGCGGGTCCGGCCAGTCGGCGGCCGGTACGACGGGCATGGCCTCGGCGCGGGTGCCCTCCTGGGCGCGGGCGTGCGCGCGGGCTCCGTACGTGGTCGCTGTCGCCATCGCTGACCTCCGGCTCCTTCGGCTGTGGGGAGATTTCTGTCGCTCGACAGAAATTAGGGGCGGGTCGGGTCGGCGGCGTTGCCGTCGCGTTCCGGCCCGGTTACCGAGGGCTCACCGGGTGCGGCGGTCCAGTGGTGGCGGCGTCGGCGTGATCGCCGTACGGCGTCGTGTGCGAGGATCGAACGCATGGGGACGAGCAGTGGCCGCCGGGTCGGCCGGCCGCGGGCCGCGCAGCGACCGGACAGCGGTCTCGAGCCGCGGGCCGAACTGCTCGCGGCGGCCGCCGAGTTGTTCACCACCCGTGGCTACGCGGCCACCACCACCCGGGCCGTCGCCGAGCGTGCGGGCATGCGGCAGGCGTCGATGTACCACTACGTCTCCGGCAAGGAGGAACTCCTCGCCGAGCTGCTCGAGTCCACCGTCACGCCGTCCCTGGCCTGCGCGCGCGAGCTGCTCGCCGACGATGCGACACCGGCCGAGGAGCGGCTGCGGGTCCTGTGCCGGGCCGACGTGGAGCTGCTGTGCGCCGGGCCGCACAATCTCGGCGCGCTCTACCTGCTGCCCGAGGTGCACACCGAACGGTTCGCCGGCTTCCACGCCGTACGCGCCGAACTCAAGGACGCCTACCGGCAGCTGATCGCCGACACGGCGGCCGGCGGTGCGCTGGCCAAGGGGGAGCTGGAGCTGCGGACCGATCTCGTCTTCGGGCTGATCGAGGGTGTCATCCTCGTCCACCGCTCCGAACCCGAGCGCCCCGCCCGCGAGTTCGCCCGCGCCACGGCCGAGGCCGCGCTGCGGATCGTGGGGGTCTGAGGAGTCTCGCGGGGCGGCGGAGGTTCCGCTCCGGAGGCTCCTTTCACTCATCACGGTGAGTGACTTTCGTACGCCCGTGCGCAGTAACGGGGCGTGTTCGAATGAATGCCCTCCGTGTAAAACGACCGAGGGTACTCCAGTCCTTCGGGTGTTTTCAGGTGCTTGCCGAATATGACACGGCGATGATCCGGTCGGACTAAGCTCGCCCGCGGCGCACCGAGTTGAGGTGAATTCGTGCGCCTGTTCCCAAACATACGGAAGATCCAGACTGCTCCATGAACCTTCCCCCCACGAGCTCCCCCGACACCCAGCCGATTCGTCTCAGAAGGCATACATGGTGAGTGTGCAATCGCCTCCCGATGGCCGTGAACTTTCCCTGGCGCGCGTGCTGTTGCTGCCCGCCATACTGATGGCCGCGGCGACCGCCGCCGCCGTCGTCCTGGTGGCGGGATCCGCCCGGGTCGCCGTCGGCGTGTGCGGGGCCGTCGGCATGCTGCTGGTGCTCGCGACGGCGGCTGAAGCGGTGCGCCGCGGCCGTAGGCTCCGGGACGCCCGGGCCGAGCACGACCGTCACAGCGCGTATCTGGAACGGCGCCTCACCGCGAGCGAGGAGGAGATCGAGCACCTCGGCCGGGAGGTCTTTCCGACCGCGCTCTACCGGCTCAAGGCCGGTGAGTCACCCAAAGAGGTGGTTCGCCAGCTCTTCGACGTCGACCCGCGGATGCGCCACGCCCCCGAGTCGCAGCGGCGGCTGATCCGCATCATGCTCGACATCGTCGACGAGGAGGACCTCCAGCGCGACTCCCTGGAGCGTTCGTTCGTCAGCGTCGCCCGGCGCGTCCAGGCCATCGTCCACCAGCAGGCCCACGAACTGCGGGAGATGGAGGAGGACCACGGCCGCAACCCCGAGGTCTTCGACGACCTGCTGCGCATCGACCACGGCACCGCGCTGATCGGACGCCTCGCCGACTCGGTCTCCGTGCTCGGCGGCGGCCGCCCCGGCCGCCAGTGGCCCAACCCCGTCGCCCTCTACAGCGTGCTGCGCGGCGCCATGTCCCGGATCCTGGAGTACCGGCGCATCGAGCTGCACTCCATCTGCCAGGTGAACATCAAGGGCACCTCTGTCGAGCCGGTCATCCACGCGGCCGCCGAACTCCTCGACAACGCCACCCGCTACTCGCCGCCCTCCACCAAGGTGCACGTCACCGCCGTCGAGGTGCAGTCCGGCGTGTGCATCGAGATCGAGGACGCCGGCGTCACCCTCAACGAGGAGGCCCGCGACCGCCTGGAGGGCCTGCTGGAGAAGGCCAAGCAGGGCAAGGACATCCAGGTCCTCGGCGAGAACCCGCGCCTCGGCCTCTCGGTCGTGGGCCGCCTGTGCAAGACGTACAACATGGACGTCTCGCTGCGCGCCTCCGCCTACGGCGGCGTCCGGGCCGTCCTCATCGTGCCCAGCGACATGATGACCACCGACCCCGCCCCCGGCATCGCCCACGGCATCGGCGCCACCGGCATCCCCAAGCCCGAACTCGGCGCCCTCGAAGGCCCCAAGCGCCCGCCCAAGCGGCGCCGGCCCACCAGCCCCCGCATCCCCGCCGGGATCTCCATGGAGGACGACGTCCCCGAGGTCACCGAATGGACGGCGGGCGGGCTGCCGCAGCGGCGCAGCCGGATGAAGACACCGCTCAGCCAGCGGATCGCCGAGCAGGCCGCCATCGAGCGCGCCGAACGCGAGGGCAACCCGACCATCTGGTCGCAGCACAAGGAGCCCGAGCCCGAGCAGCCGGAGCCGGAGCGTCGTGAACCCGGCCTCTGGGTCGAGGCGTTCTGGGAGGGGCTCAAGAAGAACAACCCGGGTGTCCACCCCACCGACTTCACCCGGAACCCCACCAAGTACCTGCATCTGATCAACGATCCGGCCGGCACCGAGGCCGACGACGAGGGGGACCTCAAGTGATCCAGCAGCGAGGCAACTTCGACTGGATGCTCAAGCAACTCGCCGACGGCGTACCGGGCGTCGAGATGATCGTCGTGCTCTCCGCCGACGGCCTGCGCATCGCCCGGCACGGCGGCGACCCCGACGCCGCCGACCGGCTCGCCGCGGCCTGCGCGGGCGTGCAGAGCCTGGCCAGTGCCGTCGCCCAGGAACTCCCCATCAGCAACGGCGACATGAACCTCGTCCTGATCGAGATCGACAGAGGTTACTTCTACCTCATGTCCGCCGGTGCCAACGCCTACCTCGCCGTGCTCGCCGACGTCACCTGCGAACCGGGACGGATGAGCGAGATGATGCGCGACCTCGTCGTCCGCATCGGCGCCCACCTCACCAGTCCGCCCCGGCGGAACGGGCAGACCGTATGACTCCTCCGCAACGCAAACGGCGCCAGCCCAGGCCGGAACTCGCTCCGCCCCCGGTCCCGTCCGTGCCGCCGACCCCCGAGAACGGCGGCGAGGACGAGGACAACAAGAACCCCGAACGGCTCTACGTCATCAGCGGTGCCGACGGCGCCCGGGCCGAACTCGACCTGGTCACCTTAATCGTGGCGCGCGCCGCCGCACCGCCCTCCGTCACCCCGGAGCAGGCGGCGCTGCTCCGGCTCTGTCTCGCCCCGCTGTCCGTGGCCGAGCTCTCGGCCTACCTCAACCTGCCGTTCAGCGCGATGACGGCGCTGATCACCGAGCTGATCACGGCCGAACTGGTGCAGGTGCGCGCCCCGATCGTCCGCCAGGCGCTCCCTGACCGTTCACTTCTCGAAGCGGTGATGCATGGACTTCAAAAGCTCTGACACGATCCCCGGCCCCCGCACCGAGGACCATCTCCCGCACACCGCCCAGGCCGCGGTGAAGATCGTGATCGTGGGCGGCTTCGGGGTCGGCAAGACCACGATGGTCGGTTCCGTCAGCGAGATCAGACCGCTGACCACCGAGGAGACCATGACCCAGGCCGGCATCGGGGTCGACGACAACTACGGCTCCGACTCCAAGACCGCCACCACCGTGGCCATGGACTTCGGCCGCATCAGCATCACTGACCAACTGGTCCTCTACCTCTTCGGCACCCCCGGCCAGGAACGCTTCTGGTTCCTGTGGAACGGCCTGTTCGAAGGCGCCCTCGGTGCGGTCGTGCTCATCGACACCCGGCGCCTGGAGGTCAGCTTCGACGTGATGGGACGCCTGGAGGAGCGCGGGGTGCCGTTCGTCGTCGCCGTCAACTCCTTCCCGGACGCGCCCCGTTACCCCGTCGAGGAACTGCGCACCGCGCTGGACCTGCCCCCCGACGTCCCCATCATCGAGTGCGACGCCCGCCGCCGGGCCTCCAGCCGTGACGTCCTGATGACCCTGATGCGCTTCCTGCACTCGCTCGCCATGTCCGGCGCGCTCACCTGACCCCCCTTTCGAATTTCGAACTTTCTCGAACTTTCTCGAACTCTTTCGGATCTCTTCGGAGCGATCACTGTGACGCCTGAATCCCCCCTCCCGGCCGGCGCCAGCACGGACCCGGTCCCGCCGCCCGGCTGCCCGGCGCACGACCGCGGCCCCGGCGGACTGCAGCGGCTCTACGGCGCCGACGCGGACCACCTGGGCGAGCTGTACGAGAAGCTGCGCGAGGAACACGGCTCCGTGGCCCCCGTCCTGCTCCACGACGACGTACCGGTCTGGGTGGTCCTCGGGCTCACCGAGAACCTCCAGATGGTCCGCACCCCCGCCGTCTTCACCCGGGACAGTCGCATCTGGACCCCGCTGCGCGAGGGCATGGTCAAGCCCGACCACCCCCTCATGCCGCACATCGCCTGGCAGCCCATCTGCTCGCACGCCGAGGGCGACGAACACCTGCGGCTGCGGACGGCGGTCCAGGGCGCCATGACCACCATCGACCACCGCAGCATCCGCCGCCTCATCGGCCGCTACACCCAGCTGCTGGTCAACGAGTTCTGCGAGAAGGGCCGCGCCGAACTGGTCTCCCAGTACTCCGAGCACCTGCCGATGGCCGTCATGTGCGAACTGCTCGGCATGCCCGAGGAGTACAACGACCGGATCGTGGAGGCCACCCGGGACGCGCTCAAGGGCACCGAAACCGCGATCGCCAGCAACGAGTACGTCATGGGGTGCCTGACCCGGCTCACCGCCCGCCGCCGGGCCTGCCCCGAGGACGACTTCGCCAGCCACCTCGTCAACCACCCGGCCGGGCTCAACGACGACGAGGTCGCCCAGCACCTGCGGGTCGTCCTCTACGCCGCCTACGAGACCACCGCCAACCTCCTCGCCAACGCGCTGCGCATGGTCCTCACCGAGCCCGGCTTCCGTGCCCAGCTCAACGGCGGCCAGATGACCGTGCCCGAGGCCATCGAGCAGTCCCTGTGGGACGAGCCGCCGTTCAGCACCGTCTTCGCCTACTTCGCCAAGCAGGACACGGAACTCGGCGGCCAGCGCATCCGCAAGGGCGACGGACTGCTCTACGCGCCCGCGCCGGGCAACGTCGACCCGCGCGTCCGCCCGGACCTGAACGCCAACATGCAGGGCAACCGCTCCCACCTGGCCTTCGGCGGCGGCCCGCACGAATGCCCCGGCCAGGACATCGGCCGTGCCATCGCCGACGTCGGCGTCGACCAGCTGCTGACCCGGCTCTCCGACATCCAGCTCGACTGCGACGAGGAGGAGCTGCGCTGGCGCGCCTCCATCGCCTCCCGGCACCTGGTGGAACTGCCGGTGCGCTTCGACCCCAAGCCGAAGCAGGACGTCACCCTCATGCCGAGCCCGGCCCTCGTCCCCCCGCAGCGCACCGACTGGCAGGTCGGCATCCCCCGTCCGGCAGCACCGGAGCCGGTCCCCGCCCCCGAGCCCAGGCCGGCGGCGCCGGTGGCCGTGTCCGCCTCCGAACCGGCCGGGCCGCGCGGGATCTGGCCCAGGCTGCGCCGTTGGTGGCTGGGCCGCTAGCGGTTCGGCCGCCCGGCCCAGTCCTCGTACGACTCCCACGCCTCCAGCGTCCGACCGCTGCACAGCCGGTGCTCCACCCCCGTGACCGGATCGGTGAACTCCAGCCGCCGCGCCAGCAGTTGCAGCGGCCGCCGGAAGTCGCCGTCCGGCACGGGGCCCATCACCACGGGATACAGCGGATCCCCGAGGATCGGCACACCCAACGTGCTCATGTGCACGCGCAGTTGATGGGTCTGTCCGGTGTGCGGGGTGAGCCGGTACCGCCCCAGGTCACCTCGGCGTTCGACCAGCTCGACTAGGGTCTCCGCGTTGGGTTCCCCGTCGATCTCCCGGGCCGCGGGCACCCCGCGCTCCTTCAGGATGCGACTGCGCACGGTCCGGGAAACGGCGAGCGAAGGGTCGTACGGCGCGATCGCCTCGTACTCTTTGCGCACCCGACGCTCGCTGAACAGCGTCTGGTACGCCCCCCGCTCCTCGGGCCGCACGGTGAACATCACGAGCCCGGCCGTGAGCCGGTCCAGCCGGTGAGCGGCCCCGAGCGCGGGAATCCCCAGCTCCCGCCGCAGCCGGGCGAGAGCGGTCTCGGTGACATGACTGCCGCGGGGGGTGGTGGCGAGGAAGTGCGGCTTGTCGACGACGACGAGGTGATCGTCCCGGTGGACGACTCGGAGGGGGAAGGGGACGGGAACTTCCGGGGGCAGGTCGCGGTGGAACCAGAGGTAGCGGCCGGGGGTGTAGGGGGCGTGCGCGGCGACGGATTGTCCGTCGACGTCGACGACGAACCCCGAGTTCAGCATCTCTTCCACGACTCCGGGTGCCGCTCCGGAGAGCCGGGCCACGAGATATTCGCCGACGGTGGCCCACTCCTCGGAGAAGGGCAACCGCACCCGAACAGGGTCCACCCCTTGACGCTGGGGGAGCGGGGAGGGCGGGGCAGCGGTCTTACGTCTCATTGCGGCCAAGGGTAAGTCGGACGCCCCCTCCTTGGGGGCGCGGGGAACTGCGCGACCAGCCGCACTCCACCCGCACCCGACCGACTACGCCACAGCCTCCTGCACAGCGACCGCACTTCGGGACCCCGCCCGAGTGAGCCTCCAAACGCCGCCCACCACGACTGTCCCGACCAGGAACAGCACGGTGAACCACCGGAAGTACCAGTGACCCCCGCTGGGGTCGTACACCGCCCCCCGAGGCCACGCCAGATTCACGGTCATCACCAGCCCGTACAGCAGCGCGCCCGCGTTCACCGGCACCCCCCACCGCCCCAGCGAGAACAACGGCGCCCCGGTCTCGTCCGCCCCCTCGACCCGGAACTCCCCGCGCAGCCGCCGTACCAGCAGCGGCCCGGTCACCATCGCGTACGCGAGGTACAGCATCACGATGCACGTGGTCCCGATCGCCAGGAACGCGTCCGGCGACGCGAAGTTGAGCAGCAGCAGTACCGCGGCCAGCACGCCCACCACCACGGCCGGCGCCCCCGGCATCCCGGTCCGCGGATTCACCCGCGCCAGCCGCTCGGCGAACGGCAGCTGCCCGTCCCGCGCCATGGAGAACAGCATCCGCGAGGCCGCGGTCTGGATCGCCAGCGTCGCCACCGCGATCGCCACCACCACGTCGGCCAGCAGCACCCGGCCCACCCCGTCCCCGAGGCTGCTGGTCAGGACGTAGCTCAACCCGTCGACCCCCAGGTGCCCGTCGGTCAGGCTGGGCGCGGCCAGCAGGCCGCCCAGGATGACGAGGCCGCCGAGCAGCCCCGCGGCGGACAGTGCCGTGAGGATCGTGCGCGGCGCCGTACGCCGCGGGTGGTGGGTCTCCTCGCTCATCTCGCCCGCGCTGTCGAAGCCGATCATCACGTACGCGGCCGTGAACGAGCCGACCAGGAGAGCGCCCAGCAGACCGCCCTCGGCGGCCGTACCGGTGTGGAACGTGATGCCCGGGGAGCGCTTGGAGTGGGTGAGCAGCAGTACGACGATCAGTACCGCGCCGATGATCTCGGCGGTCACCCCGACCCGGTTGATCGCGGACATCACCCGGTTGTCCATGATGTTCACGAGGGTGGTCAGCACCAGCAGGACGACGCCCAGTACGGCGGCGTTGGCGGCCCCGTCGGCCGAGGTCACCGCGGTGTCGGTGCCGATCACCTGGAAGCCGGACCACAGCGCGGGCAGCACCATCTGGAGGGCGAGCGCGGCCGCCGCGACCACCACGATCTGCCCGATCACCATGATCCAGCCGGCGAACCAGCCGAAGGACGGGTTCGACAGGCGTGAGGACCACTGGTAGATGGCGCCGGAGATCGGGTAGCGCCCGGCCAGTTCGGCGAAGCAGGCGGCCACCAGCAACTGGCCGGCCAGCACGGCCGGCCAGGCCCAGAAGAAGACCGGGCCGCCGAACGCGTACCCGAAGGCGAAGAACTGGAAGACGGTCGTCAGTACGGAGATGAAGGAGAACCCGGCGGCGAACGAGGCGTACCGGCCGAGGCTGCGGTGCAGCTCCTGGCGGTAGCCGAACTCCTCCAGGGAGCGGTCGTCGGGTTCCACGGGGCGGTCGTCGAGTGTCGTCACGGCGGCACCTGCCTGTCAGGCGGACTTCCTGTCGAGGACGGAAATCGCGGATTTCCTGTCGGGCGACAGAAATTAGGGACCGGCTGTTTCGGACGCGTCACGCGGGCGTGTCCGGGGCGGGCCCAAGTCCTCACGCTCTTGCGTGGCCCGCGCAGACGCGATACATCGTGTGTATTGACGAGTCCGCTGGACTCACGATATGTTCGGCCACGGATATTCGGAGGCGAGGAGGTCGGTGTGGCGGTGAAGCGGCGCAAGCTCGGCAATCCCCTGGCGCTCGTCGTCCTGACGACCCTCTGGCAGAAGCCGATGCATCCGTACGAGATAGCCCAGACCATGCGCCGCCAGGGCAAGGACACCAGCACCCGGATCAACTACGGCTCGCTCTACACGGTCATGCAGAACCTGGAGAAGCACGGCTTCGTCGAGGTCGCCGACGTGGAGCGGCAGGGCAACCGCCCGGAGCGCACGGTCTACGGCATCACCGACGCCGGGCGCGAGGAGATGGTCCACTGGCTGTCCGACCTGATGGCCGTCCCGGCCAAGGAGTACCCGATCTTCGAGACGGCGCTCTCGCTGATGGGCGCCCTGCCGCCCGACGAGGTCGCCCGCCTGCTGGAGGGGCGGCTGAGCTCCCTGGAGGTGGAGGTCGCCGGCGGCAGGGCCGTGCTGGAGAAGCTGCACGAGACGCTGCCCCGGCTCTTCGTCGTCGAGGTCGAGTACCACCTGCACATGCTGGAGGCGCAGACCGAGTGGGTCCGCGGCTTCGTGCGGGAGATACGGGACGGTTCGCTGCCGGGCGTCGAGGGCTGGCGCCGGTTCCACGAGACCGGTGAGTTCCCGCCGGAGTTCACGGAGGTGGAGCAGCAGTAGAGGAAGCTGCGAGAGAGACAGACCCCGGCAGAGCTGTTGCAGCAGCTCCGCCAGGGTCTCGAACCCCGAGCTGAACCCGCCGTGAGGCAGATCCGGGCGATCGAGGTGCGGCACACCCAGGATAGCCCGGTGCTCCTCATGCGGATCAGCTGTCATCCCCTGTCATCTGTCATCCGCTCACACAGGAGAGCCCTGTCATGAACACCCGTGCGCCCGCAGTGCAGGCGCGCCAGCTGGTCAAGACCTATCCCGGCGACGTCACCGCGCTGAACGGCATGGACGTCACCGTCGAACCCGGCACCGTCTTCGGCCTTCTCGGGCCCAACGGCGCCGGCAAGTCCACCACCGTCAAGATCCTCACCACCCTGGCCCGCCCCGACTCGGGCACCGCCACCGTGGCCGGCCACGACGTGCTGCGCCACCCCGACCGGGTGCGCCGCGCGATCGGCGTGGTCGCCCAGAACTCCGGCGCCGACCCGGTCGCCACCGGCCGGGAGAACCTCCAGCTCCAGGGCAGGCTCTACGGCCTGCGCGGCGCCGACCTGAACCGCCGGGTCGACGAGCTGCTGGACCGCTTCACCCTCACCGAGGCCGCCGGCCGCCAGGTCAAGGGCTACTCCGGCGGCATGCGGCGCCGGCTCGACGTGGCTCTCGGCCTGGTCCACCGCCCCGAGGTGCTCTTCCTGGACGAGCCCACCACCGGTCTCGACCCCGAGGCCCGGACCGCGATGTGGGACGAGATCGGCCGGCTGGCAGGCCAGGAGGGCCTGACCATCCTGCTCACCACGCACTACCTGGAGGAGGCCGACCGGCTAGCCGAGCGGATCGCGATCGTCGACCGCGGCCGGGTCGTGGTCGAGGGCACCCCGGACTCCCTCAAGGGCGAACTGCGCGGCGACGCCGTCCACGTGGAGCTGCGGGAGGCACCCGGGGAAGCCGGCCGCACCCTGCTCACGGGCGCGCTGACCGGGCTGTCGGGCGTGCACGAGGCGCTGTTCGACGGGCGCCGGATCAGCGCCCGCGCCGACGACGGGGCAGCCGCGATGCCTGCGCTGCTGGCCGCCCTGGAGCGGGCCGGGGTGACCGTGGTCGCCGCGACCGTCGCCCGGCCCTCCCTCGACGACGTCTACCTGCGGTACGCGGGCCGCCGGTACGCCGAGGCCGACACCGCCGACGGCTCCGGCGCCCTCGCCCTGACCGGAGGTGCGCGATGAGCAACGCCGTGTCCCAGACCTGGTTCATGACCCAGCGTCAGCTGGTGGTGTTCGCCCGGCAGCCGGCGTTCGCCGTCATCACCCTGATTCAACCGGTGATCTGGCTGTTCCTGTTCGGCAACCTGTTCAAGAAGGTCGTCGAGCTCGGCGGCTTCGGCACCACGTCCTACCTCGACTACCTGGTGCCGGGCGTGGTCGTGATGAGCGCCCTCAGCTCCAACATGTGGGCGGGCATGGGCACCTTGGAGGAGATCCAGCGCGGCACCCTCAACCGCTTCCTGACCACACCGGTCAGCAGGGCCGCGCTGATGAACGGCAACGTGGTGAACAACGGCCTGGTCACCGCAGGCCAGTCGCTGATCATCGTGCTGCTCGGCCTGCTGGGCGGCGCCGACTACCCCGGCGGGACCGGTGGCATAGCCGTCCTGCTGGTGTCCGCCGTGCTGCTCGGCACGATCTTCGGCGCGCTGTCCAACGCGCTCGGCATGCTGGTGCGGGAGCGGGAGTCGATCATCGGGATCAACACCTTCCTGCTGCTCCCGCTGACCTTCCTCTCCAGCGCCTTCATGGCACCGTCCCAGATGCCCGGCTGGATGCGGCACATAGCCGACTTCAACCCGCTCGACTGGGCGATGGTGGCGAGCCGTTCGGCGCTGTCGGCGGACCCCGACTGGGGTGCGGTGCTCGGCCGCGGCGGGGCGCTGCTGGCGCTGGCGGTGGCGGCCGTGTGGCTGTCGATCAGGACCTTCAGGTCGTACCAGCGGTCGGTGTGACCGACGCGTCGTACCGGCGGTCGGTGTGACCGACGCGTCGTACCGGCGGTCGGTGTGACCGGCGAAGAGCGGCGGCACTTCTCGTGAGGTGCCGCCGGTCCGCGGTGCCGCCGGTCCGAGGTGTGGCCGGTCTGAGGTGTGGCCGGTCTGCTCAGGCCGCGGCGGCGCCGCCCTCCTGCTCCGCCTCGATCCGGGCGTTCCACTCGCGCTTGGAGGCCTGCCAGCCGTCCTCGTTGTGCCCGAGGCGCCAGTAGCCGGAGATCGACAGGTCCTCGCGCGGGATCTGGCGCTCCACGCGCAGCAGCGCCCGCAGCTCCTTCACGAAGCTCGCCTCGCCGTGTACGAAGGCGTGCACCCGGCCCTCCGGGAAGTCCAGCGCCCGTACGGCGGCGACCAGGGCCTCGCCGACCGGCCGTTCGCCCCGGTGCAGCCAGACGACCTCCACATCGGAGTCGATCTTCTGCTCCTCCTCGGGGCCGGAGACCTCGAGGAAGGCGAACGCCTTCGACCCGGCCGGCAGGGACTCCAGCGCCCGGGCGATCGCGGGCAGCGCGCTCTCGTCGCCGGCGAGCAGGTGCCAGTCGGCGCCCGTGTCGGGGGCGTAAGCGCCGCCGGGGCCCATGAAGCGCACGGTCTCGCCGGGCTGGACACGGCAGGCCCACGGCCCGGCCAGGCCCTCGTCGCCGTGCACCACGAAGTCCAGGGTCAGCTCCCGGTGCTCGGCATTCCAGGAGCGCACGGTGTAGGTCCGGGTCACCGGCCAGTGCTCGCGGGGGAACTCGGCCCGGATCTGCTCCAGGTCGAAGGGCTCCGGGTAGGTGACGCCCGCCGGCCCGAAGAGGAGCTTCACGTAATGGTCGGTGCAGGTGTCCGCGGCGAAGCCGGCCAGCCCCTCACCGCCGAGGACCACGCGCTGCATGTGCGGGCTCAGCCGTTCGGTGCGCACCACCTGAGCGGAATGGGGCTTACGCGGCTTACGTTCCGGGCGCTCTGCCATGACCGGCCTCCCTGCTCAATTGGTTAGGTTTACCTAAGTTAGCACCTCCTTCCCGGTTAACACCTCTTCCATGAACACTTGATGAGCGGGTTTTGCCGGAAGAATTCCTTCGGGCGTCAGGCTTCCAGTGTCGCCAGCAGGCGGTTCAGCGAGCCGCCCAGGCCCCAGCGGGCGGCCAGGGTGTTCAACTGCGCCGGGTCCCGGGGGGCCTTCGGCAGCGCCGTGGCGACGTCCGGCAGCGGTACGTCGCCGGCGACCCGGACCACCTTCGGCGCCACGGCGACATACGGCCGGGCCTCGTCCAGCCGCTTGCGCTGCGACGGAGTGAGCTTCGCCTTCGGGTCGTCGACCGCGGCCATGATCCCGGCCAGGTCGCCGAACTCGGCGAGGAGCTTCGCGGCCGTCTTCTCACCGATGCCCGGCACGCCCGGCAGCCCGTCGCTCGGGTCGCCGCGCAGCAGTGCCAGGTCCGCGTACCCGCCTCCGTCCACGCCATACTTCTCGCGCAGCCACGCCTCGTCGGTCGTCTGCAGGGTGCCGACGCCCTTCAGCGGGTACAGCACCCGGACCCCGCGCGCGTCGTCCACCAGCTGGTAGAGGTCGCGGTCGCCGGTGACGATGTCCACCGGGCCCGCGGCGCGCGCGGTGAAGGTGCCGATCACGTCGTCGGCCTCGTACCCGGCGACACCGACCCGGGCGATGCCGAGCGCGTCCAGCACCTCCTCGATGACCGGCACCTGCGGGGAGAGGGTGTCCGGCACCTCCTCCTCGTCCGGTCCCGTCTCGTGCTCCTCGGCGACCCGGTGCGCCTTGTAGGAGGGGATGAGGTCGACCCGCCACTGCGGCCGCCAGTCCGCGTCCATGCAGGCCACCAGCAGGTCCGGCCGGTGGTCCTTGACCAGCCGGTCGATGAAGTCCAGCAGCCCGCGCACGGCGTTCACCGGCGTGCCGTCCGGCGCCCTCACGGAGTCCGGGACGCCGAAGTAGGCGCGGAAGTACAGGGAGGCGGTGTCGAGAAGCATCAGTCGTGCGGTCACGCCAGGCATCATGCCGTACGGCACTGACGGCGACCGGCTCCCGGCACCGGCCGGCCCTCCCCGCACCCCGACGGCAGCGTGGAAGGGTCCCTGCCTACGAAAAGGATCCGGCCAACCACGTAGCGCTACGGCACTGCCCAAGCCTTTCCGCCCTGCCGGCCGGAACGGCCGACCGTGCGTTCGACGCGCCCGCACCCTGTCCCGGTGCGCCGAGGGCACCCCGACGTCACCGCGGTCCACGGCGACACCGTGGAACCGGCCGGCCACTACGCGCCGACTGCGCCACCGACCGGTAACGACGGGCCGCCCTGAGGGACTTCACCGTCTGGCGGGCCGGCCCGGATCACCGCCTCGACCAGGCACTCCTCGCCTGGGGCGCCGCCGGGAACATCGGCGACCGTTCGCGCGTCGAACTCGTGGGGCGGCCCCTCGTCCTGATCGAGGGCCGGCGCCTGCGGTACGGCTTCGGGAGCTGGTCCACGTACGCCTACGACGCCGCCTCCGGCCGGGCCGGGTCGGCCGAGCCAGCGCACGCCCGGCGGCAGCCGCGCCTCCGCCCACCCGTCGGCGGCGCCGGTCACCGACCCCGGCGGCCGTCCGGCCCTCCTGGTCAGCGCGTTCATCCCGAAGGAGGAGTTCGCGCCCGGTGCGTCCGACGGGCTCGTGTACTGGCGCGAACTGTGAGGGTCGCGCTCACCGGACGTGACAGGGATGTGACGGCCGCCTGAAACGGTTTGCCGAACATGCGTAGGGTGCAGAGAACCCATCAGGAGGGGCCCGGCCGGAGCCGGGCACCCGAAGGACGGAACGACGAGCGAAGGAGGGAGCCGCAGCGATGGGCGACCACAAAGACCAGCAGCCCGTGCGGGTGGGCGCGGCAGTGCGGCGGCGCCGCCGCGCGCTGGAGCTCACCCTCGCCGTCGTGGCCGAACGCAGCGGCCTGTCGGTGCCCTTCCTGAGCCAGGTCGAGAACGACAGGGCCCGCCCCAGCCGCACCTCCCTGGAGAAGCTCGCCGACGCCCTGCGCACCACGGCCGTCGAACTCCTGGCCGCCGCCGACCCGGCGTGCAGCGTCGACGTCGTACGCGCCGACGCCACCACCGAGCCGGACTTCGCGCCCCAGGTGCGTTCCCTGGTCCGCGGTCACCACCAGCTGCACGCCTCGGAGTTCACCGGCGACCACGACGCCGGCCGCGAATTCCAGCACCGCAACGACGAGTTGATGTACGTCGCCGACGGCGCCGTGGAGGTCGAGGCCGAGGGCCGCGCCTACCGCCTCGGCCGCGGCGACACCCTCTACCTCACCGGCGGAGTCCGCCACCGCTGGCGCGCGACGGTCCCGGACACCCGGGTCGTCGTGGTGGCGGTGGCGGAACACATCGAGGCAGTCCACGATCGCCAGCGCTGAAGCACCCCGGCCCGGAACTTCTGCAGCGTCCTCGTCTGCAGCGCCCCGAGAGGGGCGCGGGGAACTGCGCGACCAGCCCCCACGCACCCGCACAGGACCACGGCGCGTAGTGTCCCTGGTCCCCTCCCTCACCGAGGCAATCGCAGAAACGCTCCCCGAGGTCCTCGTCGGCGCCACCGACTGGTGCACCCACCCGGCCGGCCTCGACGTCACCCGCGTCGGCGGCACCAAGAACCCCGCCCTCGACCGCATCCTCGCCCTCACCCCCGACCTGGTGGTCGCCAACGAGGAGGAGAACCGCGCCCCCGACCTCGACGCCCTGCGCACCGCCGGCGTGGCGGTCCTGGTCACGGAGGTGCGGGACGTGCCGCAGGCCTTCCGCGAGCTGGCCCGGGTGCTGGCCGCGTGCGGGGCGGGCGGCCGCCCCCGCTGGCTGGACGAGGCGGAGCAGGCGTGGTCGGCACCGGTGCGCGAGCCCTCCGCCACGGCGGTCGTACCGATCTGGCGGCGGCCGTGGATGGTCCTGGGCAGGGACACGTTCGCGGGTGATGTGCTGGCCCGGCTGGGGGTACGCAACCTCTTCGAGGGCCACCCCGAGCGCTATCCCCGGATCCCGGTCGGGGAACTGCTCGACGCGGCCCCCGACCTGGTCGTCCTCCCGGACGAGCCCTACCGCTTCACCGCCGCGGACGGCCCGGAGGCGTTCCCCGGGCTGCCGTGCGCACTGCTCAGCGGACGGCACCTGACGTGGTACGGACCGTCACTGGCCGAGGCGCCACGGGTGCTGGGCGAGGCCCTGCGAGCAGCTCTCCGCTGAGCAGCCCGCGGACGGTGCCGGAGGCGGCCGCGAGCCAGCCGGCGACGAGCAGGCCGTACAGAGCCGCCGCCAGCCAGTGGTAGCCGGCGAGCCCGGTGTGCCGCCCGAGCGCGGCGGCGCCCGTGACGCACGTGCCCACGGGGAAGGTGAAGGCCCACCACGTCATGGCGAACCGTATGCCGTGCCGCCGGGCCCGCACCACGTGCGCGGTCGCCAGCGCCAGCCACAGCAGCGCGAACCCCATGACCGGAACGCCGTACAGCACGGCGAGGAGGCTGAAACCGGCCGCGTACGGTGCCGGTACGACCCCGGGGGCGAGGTCCGCGAAGGCGCCCACCGCCGTCGTCGACTGCCCGAGCGGGCCCAGCACCAGGAAGATCGTCGGCGTCAGCGCGAGCGGCAGCGGGCCTCCGGTGACCAGCCGGGCGAAGACGAGCGCCAGCATCAGCAGCGTGGCCAGCAGGCTCAGCCCGAAGAGCGCGAAGCAGCCGTAGAGCATGGCCGCACGGGGCTGGCCGGGCGGCAGATGCGGGACCAGCTGGGGCCCCAGCGCCGCCGACACCATGGGCGCGACCAGCGGCAGCAGCCACGCCGGGGAGGCCTGACCGGGCTCGACCCGGTGCCGCACCGCCAGCAGGTAGGGCACGGCGACGGCGGCCACGAGCCCCACGGCGGTACCGGCGGCGAACAGCACGGAGTCGAGCACGACGGCGGCCGGCTCGCCGATCCAGTCCCGCCCGAGGGCGAGGGCGCCGCCGCCGACGGCGAGCAGGGCCATGGAGAGGCAGCCGTAGAACGGGGCGACCGCGGGGTCGCGGAGGTGGGCGAGGGCCTGGTCGCGGTGGTGGGCCCAGTGCAGGGCCCGGGCGACCAGCAGGACCAGGAGTTGCAGCAGGGACAGTGCCCAGACGCCGACGAAGAACTCGCGCGGACCGTCGGCGCCGAGCGCGACGCCGCCGAGGGCGAGGGCCGCGGTGCCCATGACGGACGCGTACCAGTTGGGGCCGAGATACCGGACTGCGGTGACCATGAGTCCACCGTCCCGCCGCCGTGGGCCCGCTGCCAGGGGGTCCGTCTCTATGGGGGCATAAGCTGGTCTTATGAGCGAGACGGAGGAGCGGGCGGGCGGCGGCACGCTGGCGCACCGGGTGCCGGATCTCGGCGCGCTGGAGCTGCTGCTGGCGGTGGCGCGGCTGGGCAGTCTCGGGGCGGCGGCGCGGGAGGTCGGTATCACCCAGCCGGCGGCCAGCAGCCGGATCCGGTCCATGGAACGGCAGCTGGGTGTGGCCCTGGTCGACCGTTCACCGCGCGGCTCCCGGCTCACGGACGCGGGGGCGCTGGTGACCGACTGGGCGCGGCGGGTGGTGGAGGCGGCGGAGGCCTTCGACGCGGGGACCCAGGCGCTCCGGGACCGACGGGACTCGCGGCTGCGGGTCGCGGCGAGCATGACCATCGCCGAGTACCTGCTCCCCGGCTGGCTGCTCGCGCTGCGCGCCCAGCGCCCCGACACGGCGGTGTCCCTGCTCGCCGGCAACTCGGCGGCGGTGGCGGAACAGCTGCTCGCGGACGAGGCGGACCTGGGTTTCGTGGAGGGCCTGACGGTCCCGCACGGCCTGGACTCGGCGGTGATAGCCCACGACCGTCTGATCGTCGTGGTCGCCCCCGCCCACCCCTGGGCCCGCCGCCGGCGCCCGCTCGCCGCGGAGGAGCTGGCGGCCACGCCTCTCATCCTCCGCGAACGCGGCTCCGGCACCCGCCAGGTCCTCGACGCGGCACTGGGCGGCCTCGCCCGCCCGCTGATCGAACTGTCGTCGACCACGGCCGTGAAGGCCTCGGCGGTCAGCGGCGCGGGCCCGGCGGTCCTCAGCGAACTGGCGGTGGGGGAGGAGCTGTCGATGCGACGGCTGGTCAGCATCCCGGTGGACGGGGTGGCGTTGCGCCGGGACCTACGGGCGGTATGGCCGACCGGCCACCGCCCCACGGGCCCGGCCCGAGAGCTGCTCTCCCTCACCCGGAGCTGACCTGCGCGCGCGGGATTCGGTACCTTCCCCTCCAGTCACCGAGAACGGCGGACGGGGGGCACGCTGGTGTGCAGGGTGGATCACGAGGCCGCGGCCGTGGTCGCGACAGCGGCGCTGACGGCCGCGCACCCGCACCTGAAGCGGGCGACTGCTCCGCATCCGGCGCTCGAAGGGTGCGACGACGTGGAGTGGACGTCCATCCCCGGCTGCCCCGACGACGTCCCGGCCGTCCTGCGCGGGCTGCTCGACCCCGACGCGGCGGAGTCGGCCGAACGAGCCCTGGACTGGGTTGTGATGTCGGGACCGATGTCCATCAGCGCCGCGATGCCCGCCGTCGTCCCGTACCTGCTGCGGCTGACCGCCGATCCGTCGGTCCCGCGCCGGACCGGGTTGCTCGGGATCCTGCTGGTGGCCGCCGTCCTGTCGGCGCCGACCGACCCCGGCAACGCCCGGCACCTGGCGATCGGCGGCCTTGAGCAGGACCATCCCGAACGGGCCCGTTGCCGAGCGGTGTTCGCCGCCGACGCGGTGTGGGTGCGACGTCTGCTGGCCGACGAGGAACTGCTGGCCGGCGCTGGGCTGGACGCGGACGACCGGGAGTCACTGGCCGAGGCGGCCGGCCTGCGGCACCACTGAGGGCAGGAGCTGATCCTGCGGCGCTCCTGAGGACGGGAAGGGATCTGCGGCGCTCCTGAGGACGGGAAGGGATCCTGCGGCGCTCCTGAGGACCGGAGCGGTGCGGGCGGCGGGGTGAAAAGGCGTGGCGGCGTCTTGCTCCCGCCCTGCACCATCCGTTCATGCCGACCCCCACCGCCCCGCCCGCCGAAGGTGCCCGCGCGCCCTGGGAGGCGCTGCCCGCCGCCGTTCGTGGCGCTGTCGCCGAGTTCCTCGGGGGCGCCCCCGTCGTCCACGCCGTCACCCAACCCGGTGGCTTCTCCCCGGGGGTCGCCGCCAGAGTCCGCACGGCCGCCGGCCGGGCCGCGTTCGTCAAGGCGGTCAGCGCCGACAGCAACCCGCACAGCCCCGCCCTGCACCGCGCGGAGGCCCGTAACGCCGCGGCCCTCCCCGCCACCGTGCCCGCACCCCGGCTGCTCGGGAGCTACGACGACGGGACCTGGGTGGCCCTCGTCTTCGAGGAGGTCGACGGGCGGCAGCCGCACATCCCCTGGCGCGCCGGGGAACTCGGCCGCGTCCTGGACGCCGTGGCCGCCCTCGGCCGTGCCCTCACCCCGTCTCCGGTCGACGCCCCGCCCGCCGCTGAGCACCTCGCGGACTCCTTCGACGGCTGGCGCGAGCTGGCCGAGGGGCCCCCGGAAGCCCTCGGCGGTCTGGACGACTGGACCGTGTCGCACCTCGCGGAACTGGCCGGACTCGCCGCTGCCTGGCCCGAGTCCGTCACCGGTGACACCCTCGCCCACGCCGACCTGCGGGCCGACAACATGCTGCTCACCGCCGACGGCGCGGTGGTCTTCGTCGACTGGCCGCACGCGGTGCGAGCCGTCGCCTGGTTCGACCTCCTCGTGATGCTGCCGTGCGTGCGGGCACAGGGCGGCCCGGACCCGGAGCGGGTCTTCGCGGCGCATCCGCTCGGGCGGGACGCGGATCCGGCCAGGGTCACCGCCGCCCTGGCCGCACTCACGGGGTTCTTCCTGGCGCACTCGGTGCGGCCGGCGCCGCCCGGTCTGCCGGCCCTGCGCCCGTTCCAGCGCGCCCAGGGCGACGCGGCTCTGGCCTGGCTCAGGACGCGGCTGTGACCAGCGCCCGCATCACCCGCAGGTCCTCGCCCATCTCCGGATGCCACTGGACGCCGAGGACCCAGCCGCGCCCGGCGGGCAGTTCGACCGCCTCGATGGTGCCGTCGTCCGTGGCGTGGGCCGACGCCAGCAGCTCCGTCCCGAGGCGGTCCACCGCCTGGTGGTGGAAGGTGGGGACCGACGTCTCCTCCGGGACCGTGGCGGCGTACAGCGTGCCGGGGACCGGCTTGACGGGGTGGTGGCCGAAGACACCGGGTGTCTCCGCGTGACCGTCGATGTGCTGGACCAGGGTCCCGCCGAGCGCGACGTTCAGGAGCTGCATGCCCCGGCAGATGCCGAGCAGCGGGACGCCCGCGGCCAGCGCCGCGTCGATCAGGGCCAGCTCCCACGCGTCCCGGGGCCGGTCGGGGCGGCCGGTGCGGGGGTCGGGCTCGGCGCCGTAGCGGACCGGCTCGACGTCCGGGCCGCCCGCGATCACCAGGCCGTCCAGCCGGGCCACCGTCGCCGCCGCGTGCTCCGGCGCGTCCGGCGGCAGCATGGCCGCCAGGCCGCCCGCCCGCTGGACCAGCCGTGGGTAGCCGGCCGGCAGCAGCGCCGCCTCCAGCTCCCAGACGCCCCAGCGCGTCCCGGCCTCCAGGTACGTGCTCACACCGATCAGCGGCCGTCCGGTCATGGGCCCCTCCCGAGTCACAAAGGTGTTCGTGCATACCTTTATGACACGCCCATCGACCGTTACGCCAGAAAACCCCGCAGCAGCGCCGCCGTCCCCGCGCAGTGCTCCCGCATCATCTCCCGCGCGCCGTCCGCGTCCCCGTCCAGCACCGCCTCCACCAGCGCGATGTGCTGGCGCTGCGAGTGCTCCAGGTTGCGGACCAGGAGCGGGATGCAGTCGAGGAGGTCGTTGACCGTGGCCCGTACGGCCGCGTACTGGGCGGTGAGGGAGGGGGAGCCGCACAGTTCGGCGATCGTCAGGTGGAGCAGGGTGTCGAGGCGGCGGTAGTCCGCCAGCGGTGCCTCGTGGGTGCGGGCCAGCGCCTCGCGGAGGCGGAGCGCCTGCTCGCCGGTCAGGCCGTGCGCCGCGCACAGGCCCGCCGCACCCACCTCCAGGACCTCCCGGAAGCGCAGCACGTCCTCGATGTCGACCTCGGTGATCCGGCGCCGCAGCTCGTCCTCGCCGCCGGCGTCCGCGCGCGGCAGCACGAACGTCCCGCCGTACCGCCCGCGCCGGGACTCGACCAGTCCCTGGTCCTGGAGCACCTTCAGGACCTCGCGCAGGGTCACCCGGCTGATCCCGAGCCGCTCCGCCAGCACCCGCTCGGCGGGCAGCCGCTCGCCGCCCGGGACCAGGCCCAGCCGGACGACCTGCAGGATCTGCTCCAGCGCCTCCTCGAAGCCGTTGCCCGCCCGCACCGGTCGCAGCACCGGAGTCAACGGGTCGTCGAGGGCGCCGTCCGCGTCCAGCGACATATGGCCGTACCCCCTTCCCAAGCAATGGTTCTGTTCAATACCTTAGAGCTCCCCGCCCGGCCGCAGAAGCGCAGCAGCACCATCGCGAAAGAAGCCGAAGGAGCTCCCGTGGCAGACCGCACACCCCCGCTGAGCGTCGAGGAGCTGCACACCCTCGTCGCGGGCGGTGAGATCGACACTGTCGTCCTGGCCTTCCCCGACATGCAAGGGCGGTTGCAGGGCAAGCGGTTCGCCGCCCGGTTCTTCCTCGACGAGGTCCTGCGGCACGGCACCGAGGGCTGCAACTACCTCCTCGCCGTCGACACCGAGATGAACACCGTCGACGGCTACGCCATGTCCTCCTGGGACCGCGGCTACGGCGACTTCGCCATGCACCCCGACCTCGCCACCCTCCGCCGCGTGCCCTGGAACCCGGGCACGGCGATGCTCATCGCCGACCTCGCCTGGAACGACGGCTCCCCGGTCGTCGCCGCGCCCCGGCAGATACTCCGCCGCCAGCTGGAGCGCCTCGCCGAACTCGGCTACACCGCACAGGTCGGTACGGAGCTGGAGTTCATCGTGTTCAAGGACACCTACGAGGCGGCCTGGGATGCGAACTACCGGGGGCTGACCCCGGTCAACCAGTACAACATCGACTATTCGGTGCTCGGGACCGGCCGGATCGAGCCCCTGCTGCGCCGGATCCGCAACGAGATGGCGGGGGCTGGGCTGACCGTCGAGTCCGCCAAGGGCGAGTGCAACCCCGGGCAGCACGAGATCGCCTTCCGCTACGACGAGGCCCTGATCACCTGCGACCAGCACGCGATCTACAAGACCGGTGCCAAGGAGATCGCCGCCCAGGAAGGCGTCTCCCTCACCTTCATGGCGAAGTACAACGAGCGGGAGGGCAACTCCTGCCACATCCACCTGTCGTTGACGGACGCGGACGGCCACAACGTCTTCGCCGCCCCCGACGGGCACGGCATGTCCGACGTGATGCGGCACTTCCTCGCCGGACAGCTCGCCGCCCTCCGCGACTTCTCGCTCCTCTACGCCCCCAACATCAACAGCTACAAGCGGTTCCAGCCGGGCTCCTTCGCCCCGACCGCCGTCGCCTGGGGCCAGGACAACCGCACCTGTGCGCTGCGCGTCGTCGGCCACGGCCGCTCGCTGCGCTTCGAGAACCGACTGCCCGGCGGCGACGTCAACCCGCACCTCGCCGTCGCCGGCCTGGTCGCGGCCGGGCTGTACGGCATCGAGCAGCAGCTGGAACTCCCCGAGGCCTGCCCCGGCAACGCCTACACGGCCGACTTCGCGCACGTCCCGACCACCCTCCGCGAGGCCGCCGAGCTCTGGGAGAACAGCCCCGTCGCCAAGGCCGCCTTCGGCGACGAGGTCGTCGCGCACTACCGCAACATGGCCCGCGTCGAACTGGAGGCCTTCGACGCCGCGGTGACCGACTGGGAGCTGCGCCGCTCCTTCGAACGCATGTGAGGCACCCCTTGTCGCAACAGTACGAACTGGACGTCCTGAACCCGGCCACGGAGGAGGTGATCGCGACCGTCCCCGGGGCCGTGGCGGAGGACATCGACACCGCCGTACGACGGGCCGCGCGGGCCCAGGAGCGGTGGGCCGCCCTCGCGCCCGGCGAACGGGCCCGGCTGCTGCGCCGGTTCGCCGTCACCGTCGACGAACACCGCGAGGAACTCGCCCGGTTGGAGGTCCGGGAAGCCGGACACACCATCGGCAACGCCCGCTGGGAGACCGGCAACGTCCGCGACCTGCTCGACTACGCGGCCGGGGGAGTGGAACGGCTCACCGGCCGTCAGATCCCGGTCCCCGGCGGCCTCGACGTCACCCTCCTCGAACCCCTCGGGGTCGTCGGCGTCATCGCCCCCTGGAACTTCCCCATGCCCATCGCGGCCTGGGGCACCGCCCCCGCCCTCGCCGCCGGCAACGCCGTCGTCCTCAAGCCCGCCGAGACGACCCCGCTCACCGCCCTCCGCCTCGCCGAACTCGCCCTGGCGGCAGACCTCCCCGAACACCTCTTCCAGGTGCTGCCCGGCCGCGGCGACATCGCCGGCGAGGCCCTGGTCCGCCACCCCGGCGTCGCCAAGATCGTGTTCACCGGCTCCACCCGGATCGGCAAGCGCATCATGGCGCTCTGCGCCGACCAGGTGAAGCGCGTGACCCTCGAACTCGGCGGCAAGAGCCCCAACCTCGTCTTCGCCGACGCCGACATCGAGGCCGCCGCGGCCGCCGCCCCGATGTCCTTCCTGGACAACTCCGGCCAGGACTGCTGCGCCCGCACCCGCATCCTCGTCCAGCGCCCGGTCTACGACCGTTTCGTCGAACTCCTCGCCCCCGCCGTCGAGTCCGTCACCGTCGGCGACCCGGCCGACGAACGGACGGACATGGGGCCGCTGATCTCCAGGGCCCAGCTGGAGCGGGTCCGTTCGTACGTCGACGCGGACGCGCCCGGCATCCGCGGAAAGTCCCCCGAGGGCCCCGGCTTCTGGTTCCCGCCGACCGTCCTCACCGGCGTCGACCCGCACGCGCGCGTAGCCGCCGAGGAGGTCTTCGGACCGGTCGCCGTCGTCATCCCGTTCGAGGACGAGGCCGAGGCGATCCGGCTCGCCAACGACACCGACTACGGCCTCTCCGGCTCCATCTGGACCCGTGACGTGGGCCGCGCCCTGCGCGTCTCCCAGGCCGTCAAGGCCGGCAACCTGTCCGTCAACTCCCACTCCAGCGTCCGCTACTGGACCCCCTTCGGCGGCTTCAAGCAGTCGGGGATCGGCCGCGAGCTCGGCCCGGACGCGCTCACCGCCTTCACCGAAACCAAGAACGTCTTCATCAGCACGGAAGGCCCCGCACAGTGACCGCTGAGACCCCTGACATCGTCTGCCGCCGGCTCGTCGGCCGTACCGCCGTCATCACCGGAGCCGGCAGCGGCATCGGCCTGGCCACCGCGCGGCGGCTGGCCTCCGAGGGCGCCCACGTCGTCTGCGCCGACGTCGACGAGACCCGCGGCAAGGCCGCCGCGGAGGAGGTCGACGGCCTCTTCGTGAAGGTCGACGTCACCGACGCCGAACAGGTCGAGGCCCTGTTCAAGACGGCCTTCGACACCTACGGCAGCGTCGACATCGCCTTCAACAACGCCGGTATCTCGCCGCCCGACGACGACTCCATCCTGGAGACCGGACTGGAGGCCTGGAAGCGCGTCCAGGAGGTCAACCTCACCTCCGTCTACCTGTGCTGCAAGGCCGCGATCCCCTACATGCGGCAGCAGGGCAAGGGCTCCATCATCAACACGGCCTCCTTCGTGGCCCGGATGGGCGCGGCGACGAGCCAGATCTCCTACACCGCCTCCAAGGGCGGGGTCCTGGCCATGTCCCGTGAGCTGGGCGTGCAGTTCGCCCGCGAGGGCATCCGCGTCAACGCGCTCTGCCCCGGACCGGTCAACACCCCGCTCCTCCAGGAGCTGTTCGCCAAGGACCCCGAGCGGGCCGCCCGCCGCCTGGTGCACATCCCGCTCGGCCGGTTCGCCGAGGCCGAGGAGATCGCCGCCGCCGTCGCCTTCCTGGCCAGCGACGACTCCTCCTTCGTCAACGCCAGCGACTTCCTGGTGGACGGCGGGATCTCTGGGGCGTACGTCACGCCCCTCTAGGAGTCCGTGTACCGACCCCCACCCCCGTCCTACAGTCGGGGAGTGAGCATGACGCCGCCGCCCGGCTGGTACGCCGACCCCGAGGCCCCGCACCTGGAGTGCTGGTGGGACGGACGGGCCTGGACCGAGCACCGGCGCACCCCGTCCGGCCTCCCCGCGCCGCCGGCCCCGGCAGCGCGGGCGTCCGGACGGGCCAAGGCGGTCGCGCTGATATCGGCCGCGGCGGTGCTGGCGACGGCCATAGTCTCCGGCGCGACCGTGCTCCGCACCGACGAGGCGAGCGGCGGAACCGGCACCACGGTCCGTGCCGCCCCCAGCGCGGCGGCACCCCCCTCCCTCGTCGTCGACCAGCTCAACGGCATCACCCTGCCGGTGCCGGCCGGCTGGACCGGCTCCTCGTACCTCGTCCAGGACGACGTCGTGATGACCACGGACGGCACCTACGCCTGCCCGGCCCACACCGGCCGGTGCCGCCACGGCCAGGTCATCAGCCGTACGGCGGGACGCGCTGACGGCGCCTCCCCGCGCACCGTCGCCGAACGGGACGTACCCGACGCGGCCGACGCGGCCTACGGCCACGATCCCGGCGGCCGGCGGCCCTTCGGCGGCATCCGGTCCCACCAGGTCGTCAAGTCCGGACGGGTCGCGGTGGCGGGCCGCGACGGCTACCTGGTCCGCTGGCGGGTACGGACCGCCGACGGACCGGGCGGCTACGTCCAGTCCGTGGCCTTCCCGTCCGCCACCGGCGTCCCGGCCCCGGTCGTCGTCCGGTTCGTCTTCGACGCGGGCCCGGGCGGACCGCCGCTGTCCGACATGGACAAGATCACCAGCGGCATCCGCCCGGTCGGCTAGAGGAAGGTGTGACCCTCACCCCGGTACGTCGGTACGGTCGCCGTCACCCGGTCGCCCTCGACCAGCTGCAACTCGGCGAACCGCTCGCACAGTTCACCCGCCTTGGCGTGCCGGAACCACACCTTGTCGCCGATCAGCAGATCATCGGCCGCCGAGCCGAGCAGCGGGGTCTGCACCTCGCCGGGGCCCTCCTGGGAGTCGTACGACAGCCCCTCCGGGAGGTACGGCACCGGGAGCCGGTCCGGGCCCGCGACGCCCGAGGCCGGGTAGCCGCCGCCGAGGACGGTCACGACCCCCACACCGGGGCGCCGTACCACCGGCATGGCGAAGAGCGCGGCCGGACGGCCGGTGAACGACGTGTAGTTGTCGAAGAGGCGCGGCACGTACAGGCCCGACCCGGCCGCTATCTCGGTGACCGCGGCCTCCGCGGCCGTGGTCTGGACGCTGCCCGTGCCGCCGCCGTTGACGAACTCCAGGTCCGGTGCCACCGCCCGGACCGCCCGCACCACCGCGGCGCGCCGCTCGGCCAGTTCACGGCGGGCGGTGGCCTGCATCAGCCGCACCGCGCGGGAGCGCAGCGGCCGGCCGGCGACATCGTCGCCGACCCCGGCGATGTGCCCCTCGTACCCCATGATCCCGACCAGCCTGAAGCCCGGCCGCCGGGCCACGGTCCGGGCCAGGTCGGCGAGCTGGGCGGGGGAGTACAGCGGCGAGCGCCGGGCCCCGACCCGCACCCGGCCCCCGAACAGCTTCAGCGAGGTGTCCAACTCCAGGCAGACCCGGACCACTTCGCTCCCGCCGTCCCGGGCGGCGTCGATAAGGTCGAGGTGCGCCGGGTCGTCGATCATCACGGTCACGGCGGCGGCCAGCTTCGGATCGGCGGCCAGCTCGGCGAACGCGCTCCGGTCGGCAGACGGATACGCCAGCAGGACGTCGTCGAACCCGGAGCGCGCCAGCCACAGGGACTCCGCGAGCGTGAACGACATGATCCCCGCGAAACCCTCCTTCGCGAGCACCCGTTCCAGCAGGTGGCGGCAGCGCACGGACTTGCTCGCGACCCGGATCGGCTTGCCGCCGGCCCGGCGCACGAGATCGTCCGCGTTGGCGTCGAAGGCCTCCAGATCCACGATCGCGAGGGGGGCGTCCAGATGGGCGGTGGCCCGGTCGTAACGGGCCCGGTCGGCGGCGCGCGCAGTCATGAACGAAGCCTGCCAGACAGGATTACCGCAGGGTAGGGGGACGATCCGGGCAGATGCCGCGGGCCCGCGGACTGGTTGCCGTTCGCGCTCGCACAACCCGTAGAGTGACGCGCACGAACGGCGGAACGGCCCGGTCGCCCGACCCGCGCCGGGATGCGCACCCGCGCGTGCGGGTATGCGTGCCCGGGGCGGACGACTTCGCGCCGGGGAGCACGACGGCCCGTACGAGGAGTTGGCCCGGGCACGAGGAAACGGGGGGCGCATGAGCGGCGAAGCGCGGCACGCCCCGATCCCAGGACGCCCCTCGCCCGACCACACCCCGACGGAGCCCCCCGGGGAGCCTGCGCCGGCGGCCGACGGGACCCGGCCGGGCAACGGCGGGACCGGCCGGAGCGACGTACCGCGCACCGCCCACGCGTCCGGCCGATCGGACCGGCCGGGCAACGGCCTGACCGGCCGCGGCGATGTCCCGGACCCGGCCGACGCGTCCCGCCGGGCGGCCCGGCCCGGGTTCTTCGACCTGCCGACCCGGATGAACCGGTCGCAGCGGCCGGACGTATCCACCGGTGGGGGCGGGGCCACCGGGCAGGACCAGCTGCCGGGACGGCCCGGCGGGCAGCAGAGTCGTGATGACCGGACGAGTCGGGGCGGTGCGGTGGGGCAGGTCGAGCAGGGTGCGGGGGACCGGGCCGTAGGCCGTTCGACGTCCGCCGAACGCATCGTCCGGCCCCGCCATCCCAGCCTCCGGCCCCCACAGGGCCGGCCGCCCCAGGACGCCTCCAGCGCATCCCCGCCGCCACCACCGGCCTCGGCCCGCTTCCCGGACACGCCCCCGGCGCCTGCAGGCCGGGAGCCCGGTCGGGCGGTGCCGCCGACACCGTCGGCGTTCTTCGGTGCGGAGACCGGCGGGGAGGGCAGCCGACGGGGGCCGTCGACGTCCTCGGACCGGGAGCCCGGCCGCGCTGTGCCGTCGGCGTCCCCCGGCCGGGAGACCGGGCGGACCGCGCCGTTCCGGCTGTCGTACGGTGCGGGCCCGTCGCCGCGGCGCGTGGATTCCGGGTCGCAACCGACCGCCCCGCCGCGCCCCCTTCGCGCGGCGGCGGAGCCGGAGCCGTCGTCGGACGAGCGGCGTGCCGCCGCAGGGCCGCCGGCCGCGCGCCCGGGCACCCCGTCCGCGCCGTCGGGCGACACGACCGGGGGCACCGGCGCGGCCGGCCCCGGACGGCTCGAACCGTCGCGCGGCGACTACCCGACCAGCGCCATCGGCGCGCAGGCCTCGGGCAGCGCGTGGAGCCCGCACATGCGGACGTTCCCCGTCCCGACCGCCCCGCCACGCCCCACGTCACCCCCGAAGACCGCCCCGCCGCCACCCCGCCAGGCCCAGTCTCCGTCCGCCGACGCGGCACCGCGCCCGCAGGCCGCCCCGACGGCAGGCACCCCACCACGCCCGGACGGCCCTCCGTCGGCCGGTACCCCGGCGCGTCCCGCGGATCCTCCGGCGGCGGCCGCCGCAGCGCCTCCGGCGGGGCGCGCGTCGACCGGTGTTCCCCCGCGTCCGACCAGCGTCCCGGCGACCGGTGCTCCGCCGCGTCCGACGGTGCCTCCGGCGTCCGGTGCCCCGACGGGCGAGGCACCGCCCCGGCCGGGTGGACCGGCGGTCTCCGCTCCGCCGCGTCCGGCGGGGCTCCCGGACAGCGCTGCCCCGACGCGTCCCGCCGCTTCGCCGGCGACCGGTGCCGCGTTCCCGGCCGTCGACGGTCCCGCACGCCCGGCGGCGGGAGCGCCGACGGCCGGGAACGCGGCACCGGCCCGGCCGGACTCCGCCACCGTGCCGCCTCCCGCCCCCACTCCCGTTCCACCTTCCTACCGCGACACCGCCCCGCCGCCGTACCCCTTCGGCTCCGCCCCGGATCCCTCGATGTCCTGGACCGCCTCCGCGGGAACTCCCGGCCGGGAACGGCCCGTTGTGACCTTCGGTGAGCCCGAGGGGTACGACGAGCGTGGGCGGGGGCTGTCGTTGGCCGGTCGCGTGGCGCCTCGTACCGCCGCTGCCGCCGCCTGCATGGTCCTCGGCCTCGGCCTCATCGGCGGCGCGGTGACCGGCGGCTGGATCATCGACGACGGCGCCGACGCGGGCGCGGCGACCAGCTTCAGCTCCGCCTCCGGCCTCTGGCACACCGTGCCCGTCGACGAGCTGTTCCCGCGCACCGTGCAGGGTACGGGCGCCGGCCCCGGCGGAGCCGACCGCGCCTGGACCCGGATCGCCGTCGCCCCGGCCACCGGCTGCACCGGCGCCTTCGACCCGCTGCTGCGCAAGGTCCTCGCACCCGTCGGCTGCCAGCGCCTGATCCGCGCCACCTACACCGACGCCACCCAGAGCTACGTGACGACCGTCGGCCTGCTGTTCACGAAGGCCGACCCGGCCGGTATGGCCGCCCTCGCCAAGCGGTTCACGAGCGAGCGCCTGGACCGCCGTACCGACCTGCTGCCCCTCCCGTACGCCGCGAAGGACACCGCCGCCGAGCGGTTCGGCCCGCACCAGCGCGCCTCCTGGACCATCTCCGTGCTCGCCGACGCCCCGGTCGTCGCCTACGCCGTCTCCGGCTGGGCCGACGGCCGTACCGTCGACACCCCGCAGCCCGCCGCCGACGCCGAGGCGTCCGGCGCCACCACGGCCGCGGCCCAGGCCGGCCTCGGCAACGAGGCGCAGGGCCTGGCCGACCGCATCGAACGGCGACTGCGCCAGAACATCGCAGGACCGGCAACGGAGACGCCCTCATGAAGCGCCGCGCAACCGGGGCCGCCGTGAGCCTGCTGCTGGCCGGCTCGCTCGCCCTGCTGCCGTCCACGACCGCGTACGCGGACAGCATCCGCGCCCAGCAGTGGGGCCTGTCCGCGCTGCGCCTCGACGAGGCCTGGCAGACCACCAAGGGCAGGGGCATCACCGTCGCCGTCCTGGACACCGGCGTCGAGGCCGACCACCCGGACCTCGTCGGCAACGTCCTGGCCGCCAAGGACATGATCGGCTTCGGCGCCGGGCCGGGCGACCGCGACTGGGCCCGGCACGGCACCGCCATGGCTGGCATCATCGCCGGTCACGGCCACGGTGCCGGCAACGGCGACGGCGTGATGGGGGTCGCGCCCGAGGCCAGCATCCTGCCCGTCCGGGTCATCCTCGAAGACGGCGACAGCGCCCGCGCCAAGGCCCGCTCCACCCGGGGCAACGCCCTCGCCGAGGGCATCCGCTGGGCCGCCGACCACGGCGCCGACGTCATCAACCTCTCCCTCGGCGACGACTCCGACTCCGCGCACCCCGAGCCCAGCGAGGACGAGGCCATCCAGTACGCCCTGAAGAAGGACGTCGTGGTCGTCGCCTCGGCCGGCAACGGCGGCGACAAGGGCGACCACATCTCCTACCCGGCCGCCTACCCGGGCGTCATCGCCGCCACCGCGGTGGACAAGTTCGGCACCCGCGCCGGCTTCTCCACCCGCCGCTGGTACGCCACGATCAGCGCGCCCGGCGTCGACATCGTCATCGCCGACCCGGATCACAAGTACTACGAGGGCTGGGGGACGAGCGCCGCCTCCGCCTTCGTCTCCGGTGCCGTGGCCCTGGTCAAGGCCGCCCACCCCGGGCTCACCCCGGCCCAGATCAAGAAACTCCTGGAGGACACCGCCCGCGACGCCCCGGCCGGCGGCCGCGACGACTCCCGGGGCTTCGGCATGATCGACCCGGCGGCCGCCATCAAGGCCGCGGCCAGGCTGAAGACGCAGAACCTGACGTCGGCTTCCTACAGCAAGAAGTACTTCGGCTCCGGCCCGGACCCCGCACCGAAGGCAACCAGCGCGACGGACTGGGCAGCACCGCTGGCCGGCGGCTCGGGCGGCGTACTTCTGGTGGCGGCGGTGGTCCTGTGGAGAGGCCGCAGAAGAGTCTGACCCGTCCGGAGCGCCCGGTCAGGGGGCCGGGGGTACCCCCGGCCGAAGGCTGGGGGAGGAACTGCGCGACCAGCCCCCACCGGCCCGCATCCGCCCGCGAGCCCCGGAACCCTCCCCCTACTGCGAAGCCGAAGCAGACGCCGACCCGGAGGACTCCGTGAACGACCCCACCCCCGCCTTCGCCGCCGCCTCCACCAAGGAAATCCCCTTCGCCTGGCTCACGGTCCCCTTCGACAGCACGGCCACCAGATAGTCCGTCCCGCCCACCGTCACCCGCCCGATGCTGTTGACGTCCCACAACCCGGTCGTGCTCCGTGCCAGCCACCCGTTCTTCAGCGCGTACTCCGAACCGTCGGCGGCGGCCGACACCCCCCACCGCTGGTCCGGCTCGACCGTCTTCATCAACCCCTGGACATACGCCTGCGAGGCCTCGCTCAGCTTCGAGTCGTCCCCGAACACCTGCTGGAGCAGGGTGAGCTGATCGGCCGCGGTGGTCTGGGTGAGCCCCCACAGCGCGCCGTCGCCCCCTTCGGTCGACGTCAGCCCGAACCGCTTGTTCGCGGCGTCCAGGCCCGCCGCCTTGCCGATGACGTCCCACAGCTGGGACGCCGACGTGTTGTCGCTGTTCTCGATCATCTTCGTGGCGTACGCCTTCTCCGTCGCCGTCAGATGCCGGCCGGCGTCCTGCGCCTGCAGCAGCAGCGTCGCCAGGATGTCGACCTTGACGATGCTCGCGGTGTCGAAGGCCGAGTCGCCGTAGGTCGCGCTGTCGCCGGAGTCCAGGCCGAGGACGGCCGCGGAGACCTTCGCCCCGGACGGCACGGTCACCTTCCCCAGCGCCGTCCTCAGCAGCGCGTCCCGGTCCACGGCCGGCTCCGTCACGGGCTCCACCGATGCCTCCCCACTCGCCGAAGCCGAGGCCGAGGAGGACGGCGCCGGCGGCGCCGCCGACGATACGGCGTTGCCGTGCGCGTGCGCCTTCACGTACACCGTCCCCGCCGCGGTGGCCCCGACCACGGCGACCGTGGCGAGCGAGACGGAGAGAAGGGCCCGGCGCCGGGGCCGGGCGCGGCGGCCGGCCCGGCGGGATCCTGAGGTGGCTCTGGGGGACTCCATGCCCGCGATGCTCGGGGCGGGGACTGTGCGAGCCGTTTGTTGGAAGTTAGAAGTAGGTCAGGGAAATCTGAGATTCCCGTGAAAGCCGTGTCGAACCGGTTTCGGGGGCCGCACAACCGCAGCAGGATCCCACCGATAGGGTCGGGGACCGTGGCGAACAAGAACATTCCCGACTCCGGCTTCTCCGACGACGACGGCTCCGCCGACCCCCGGCTGGCCGCCGCGCTGGCCGCCTGGGCCGCGGACCGCAGCGCCGTCGCGCCGGTCCTGGAGGCGCTGAAGGGCGCCCGGCTCCTGGTCCCGGTGGTCGCCGTCCTCGGCGAGGTCGAGGAGGACGAGAACGGGCTGCGCCGCGAGAAGACCAGCGACATGGCCGTCCCCACCCTGAAGGCGGGCCACCGCACCGCCCTGCCGGCCTTCACCTCCACCGAGTCGCTGGCCCGCTGGGACCCGGCGGCCCGGCCCGTGGCCGTACCCCTGCACCAGGCGCTGCAGGCGGCCGCGCACGAGAAGGCCGACACGGTGGTGCTCGACCTGTCGGGGCCGGTGCCGTTCGAGCTGACCGGTGCCGCGCTGCTCGCCCTCGCCGAGGGGCGTACGAGCGCCGACCCGCTCGCCGACCCGGCCGTGGTCGGGGCCGTCCGGGCCGCGGTGGCCGCCGAGCCCGCCGTGCTCCGGGCCCACCTCGGGCCCGGGGCGGCCGACGGGACGCTGGCGCTGGTCCTCGACCCGGCCGCCGCGCCGCCCGCCGAGGCCGCCCGGGCCGTCGCCGAGCGGCTCGCCGCCGACGAGACACTGCGGGCCCGCCTGGTGCGCGGCCTCGACCTGGCACTGCTGCCGGCCGGGACCACGCCTCCGGGCGAGCCCTTGTACGTAAGAGACTGAGCGGCGGTTAGCCGTAGACCGGGCCGGTGTACTTCTCGCCGGGGCCCTGGCCGGGCTCGTCGGGGACGATCGAGGCCTCGCGGAAGGCCAGCTGGAGCGACTTCAGGCCGTCCCGCAGCGGGGCCGCGTGGAAGGAGCTGATCTCGGTCGCGGACGCGTCGAGCAGGCCGGCGAGGGCGGTGACCAGCTTGCGGGCCTCGTCCAGGTCCTTGTACTTGTCCCCCTCCTCGGTCAGACCGAGCTTCACGGCCGCGGCGCTCATCAGGTTGACGGCGACCGTCACGATCACCTCGACCGCGGGGACCTCGGCGATGTCGCGGGTCATCTCGTCGAAGTCGGGCTGCCCGGCGTCACCGGGGCCGGGAAGGGGTGTCTCACTCATGCCCACACGATAGGCGCAGGGGGGCGGGGGCTCTTACTTAGCCCCAGGTCGTCTCAATTAGCCCTGTCCCGCCTTTGCTGCTAGCCTTGTGAAACGACCGGCCGGACAGGTATGCCTCACAGCTAGCTGAACCGGCCCACAAGTGGAGGCTTCGAACTCCCACCTGACTGCCCCACGGGCGGCGGGTCACCGGTCAGGCGGTCGCTTCGCCGTTCGCGGCGACGGCGTTCCGTCCGATTCTGCGCCCCGCGATCCTCGCGGCGGTGTTCCGGTAGTTCGAGGAGCCCCGCCTGTGATCGTCCGGGGCATTTTTTCTGCTTCGGTGCGGTTAGGTCTTACGGAAACAGACGTTACGCGGCTGCCCGCCAGGCTGTCGTGTGGTGCTACCGAGGAGGATCCATCAGCACCGAGCCCCGCATCAACGACCGGATTCGCGTTCCCGAGGTGCGACTTGTCGGTCCCAGCGGCGAGCAGGTCGGGATTGTCCCGCTTGCCAAGGCGCTGGAGCTTGCGCAGGAGTACGACCTGGACCTGGTCGAGGTCGCGGCGAACGCCCGTCCGCCCGTGTGCAAGCTCATGGACTACGGGAAGTTCAAGTACGAGTCGGCCATGAAGGCCCGTGAGGCGCGCAAGAACCAGGCGCACACGGTCATCAAGGAAATGAAGCTCCGGCCGAAGATCGACCCGCACGACTATGACACCAAGAAGGGTCACGTCGTCCGGTTCCTCAAGCAGGGCGACAAGGTCAAGATCACGATCATGTTCCGTGGTCGCGAGCAGTCCCGGCCCGAGCTGGGCTACCGACTGCTGCAGCGGCTCGCGGAGGACGTCCAGGACCTCGGTTTCGTCGAGTCGAACCCGAAGCAGGACGGCCGGAACATGATCATGGTTCTCGGTCCGCACAAGAAGAAGACCGAGGCGATGGCCGAGGCCCGTCAGGCGCAGGAGGCCCGCAAGGCGGATGCGAAGGCCAACCCCGGCCGCTCGCAGAACGCCGCCGAGCTCGAAGCGGACGAGGCGCCTGCCGAGGAGCCCGCCGAGGCGTGATCCCGGGGTCAACGCCCCAGGTCAGCACCAGGGGCGCGAGTCCCAGGACGTAACCGATACAAGAGCGACGTTCCACCGTGCCCGGTTTCACGACCGGGCACCGGAACGCCACCGACGAGGAGATAACGGCGCTATGCCGAAGAACAAGACGCACAGCGGTGCCAGCAAGCGCTTCAAGGTCACCGGCTCCGGCAAGGTCCTGCGTGAGCGCGCCGGCAAGCGCCACCTGCTCGAGCACAAGTCGTCCCGTGTGACGCGTCGCCTCACCGGCAACGCCGAGATGGCCCCGGGTGACACCGCGAAGATCAAGAAGCTTCTCGGCAAGTGACACACGGGCGCCTGCCGGCGCCTGAGTCAGCAGTACCGGGACCCAGTCGTTTCCGGGCCGCGTGAGTCCAACCGCGGCCCCGCTACAAGGAGTAAAAAGTGGCACGCGTCAAGCGGGCAGTCAACGCCCACAAGAAGCGCCGGGCGATCCTCGAGCAGGCCTCCGGCTACCGCGGTCAGCGTTCGCGCCTCTACCGCAAGGCCAAGGAGCAGGTCACCCACTCGCTGGTCTACAACTACAACGACCGCAAGAAGCGCAAGGGCGACTTCCGTCAGCTGTGGATCCAGCGCATCAACGCCGCTGCCCGCGCCAACGGCATCACCTACAACCGCTTCATCCAGGGTCTGAAGGCCGCGAACGTCGAGGTCGACCGCAAGATCCTGGCCGAGCTGGCGGTCAACGACGCGAACGCGTTCGCCGCGCTCGTCGAGGTGGCCCAGAAGGCGCTGCCGTCGGATGTCAACGCCCCCAAGGCGGCGTGACGCTGCGCTGGCTCTAGGCCGACGTGACTGAAGGACCCGCAGGCTTCACGGCTTGCGGGTCCTGCTGTTGCCGCTCGCTGCAGCCGGTTCTTCGGCCGCGGGCCGGTGGGGGCTGGTCGCCCAGTTCCTCCCCCAGCCTTCGGCCGGGGGTACCCCCAGGGCGGCACGGGTGGGCGCAGCGGAACCCCGCCAACGCGGGCAAGCTGAAACTGTCGGCCCGGCGGTAAGAAAGTTACTGATGTCTCCGAAGGTGAACGACAACATGCCCACCCCCGAGCTGATCTCCCCCCGTTCCGCGCGTGTCTCCGCTGCCCGGCGGTTGGGGCGGCGGAACTTCCGGGGGAAGGAGCGGCTGTTTCTTGCCGAGGGGCCGCAGGCCGTGCGGGAGGCGGCGGGGCATCGGGTCGGTGACACGGCGACGCTCGTCGAGCTGTTCGCGACCGTCGAGGCCGCGGAGCGGTACGCCGACATCATCGGAGAAGCGCGGACCGCCGGCGCCCGGATCCACCTCGCCGCCGAGGACGTCATCGCCGACATCTCCACCACCGTGACACCCCAGGGGCTCGTCGGCGTGTGCCGGTTCCTGGACACGCCGTTCGAGGAGATCCTCACCGCCCGCCCCAGGCTGGTCGCCGTCCTCGCCAACGTCCGCGACCCCGGCAACGCCGGCACCGTGCTGCGGTGCGCCGACGCCGCCGGGGCGGAGGCGGTCGTACTGACCGACGCGTCCGTGGACCTGTACAACCCGAAGGCGGTCCGGGCGTCCGTCGGCTCGCACTTCCACCTGCCCGTCGCCGTCGGCGTCCCCGTCGAGCAGGCCGTGGCCGGCCTGAAGGGCGTCGGTGTGCGCATCCTCGCCGCCGACGGAGCCGGGACCGACGACCTCGACGACGAACTCGACAAGGGGACCATGGGCGGCCCCACCGCCTGGGTGTTCGGGAACGAGGCCTGGGGGCTCCCGGAGGAGACCCGCGCGCTGGCGGACGCCGTCGTGCGCGTCCCGATCCACGGGAAGGCCGAGAGCCTGAACCTCGCCACCGCCGCCGCCGTATGTCTCTACGCATCGGCCCGTGCACAGCGCGCCTCCGGAGGGTGCCGTTCCGTCACCGAGAGCTAGTAGGGTGACCAGCTCGGGGGCCTGCTGCGCCGTCTGAGAGGTGGAGTACGGGGTATGAGTGTCGGCACCAGCAACGCGCCGGGGGGCCGCGGCACCGGTCGGGTGCCCGCACCCCGGCACGGCGACCTCACCGGGCTCGGCATCGACCCCGACGAGCTGCCCGACGGCCTGGTGGTCGCCGACGAACACGGTCTCGTCGTCTGCTTCAACGCCGCCGCCGCCCGCATCACCGCCACCGCCCCCGCCGACGCCCTCGGACAGCGCCTGGAGAAGGCCCTGCCGTTAGAGGACCTGGAGGGGCGGCGCTGGTGGCAGCTCACCGATCCGTACGGCGGTCTCGCCATCCGGGTCGGCCAGCCCGAGCGCAACCTGCTGCTGCCCGGCGGACGGGAGGTGCTGGTGTCGGCCCGGTACGTGCGCGCCGAGCCCACCGGGCCCGTCCGCCGCGTCGTCGTGTCGCTGCGGGACACGGAAGCCCGGCGCCGTACCGAACGCAGTCACGCCGAGCTGATCGCCACCGTCGCACACGAGCTGCGGTCGCCGCTCACCTCCGTCAAGGGGTTCACGGCCACCCTGCTCGCCAAGTGGGAACGGTTCACCGACGACCAGAAACGGCTGATGCTGGAGACGGTCGACGCCGACGCCGACCGGGTGACCCGGCTCATCGCCGAGCTGCTGGACATCTCGAGGATCGACAGCGGGCGGCTGGAAGTGCGCCGGCAGCCTGTCGACATAGGCGCGGCCGTCGGGCGGCACATCCAGGCGTACGTCGCCGCCGGGCAGCCCGCCGACCGCTTCCTGCTCCGCGTCGAGCAGCCGCTGCCCGCGCTCTGGGCCGACCCCGACAAGGTCGACCAGGTCCTCAGCAACCTCATCGAAAATGCCGTGCGGCACGGCGAGGGAACCGTCACCATTGACATCACGGCCACGGCGTCCCCGCGCGAAGGGGACGGCCATGACAACGCAGCCACGTCGGTCACGGTGAGCGACGAGGGGCCGGGCATCCCGGAGGAGTCCATGAACCGCGTCTTCACCCGCTTCTGGCGGGGCAGCAAGCGCGGCGGCACCGGCCTCGGGCTGTACATCGTCAAGGGCATCGTCGAGGCCCACGGCGGCACCATCACCGTCGGACGCGCCCCCGGCGGCGGTGCCGAGTTCCGATTTACGTTGCCCGTGAGTGCGCCGGCGTATCTCGCCTGACGGCCCACGGGCTCTTCGTATACCTCCACCCCGTTAGACTCGGCCTTTGGCACCTTTGTGTCCTTCTCACGGCCCACCAACGGTCTCGGGGACCATCCGCCAGCCAATCGGAAGCACGGGAAGAGATGTCGGCACCCAATAAGTCGTACGACCCTGTCGAGGTCGAGGCGTTGAAACCGGAAGAGATCGAGCGCATGCGGGACGAGGCGCTCGCCGCCTTCGCCGCCGCGGGCTCCCTCGACGCGCTCCAGGAGGCCAAGGTCGCCCACACCGGCGGCACCTCCCCGCTGGCTCTCGCCAACCGCGAGATCGGCGCCCTGCCCCCGCACGCCAAGGCCGCCGCCGGCAAGCTGGTCGGCCAGGCCCGCGGCGCGGTGAACAAGGCCCTCGCGGGCCGCCAGGAGGAGCTGGAGGCCGAGCGTGACGCCCGGGTGCTGGTCGAGGAGGCGGTGGACGTCACACTGCCCTACGACCGCGTCCCGGCCGGCGCCCGCCACCCGCTGACCACCCTGTCCGACCGCATCGAGGACATCTTCGTGGCCATGGGCTACGAGGTCGCCGAGGGCCCGCAGGTCGAGGCCGAGTGGTTCAACTTCGACGCGCTCAACATCGGCCCGGACCACCCGGCCCGCGGCGAGGCGGACACCTTCTTCGTGCAGGGCCCCGAGGGCGGCACCGAGTCCGGTGTCGTGCTGCGCACCCACACCTCCCCGGTCCAGATCCGCTCCCTGCTCGGCCGCGAGCTGCCGGTGTACGTGATCTGCCCCGGCCGCGTGTACCGCACCGACGAGCTGGACGCCACGCACACCCCGGTCTTCCACCAGGTCGAGCTGCTCGCCGTGGACGAGGGCCTGACCATGTCGGACCTCAAGGGCACCCTGGACCACATGGTCCAGTCGCTGTTCGGCGAGGGCATGAAGACCCGGCTGCGGCCGAACTTCTTCCCCTTCACCGAGCCCAGCGCCGAGATGGACATGCTGTGCTACGTCTGCAAGGGCGAGTCCGTCGGCAACCCCGACCGCCCCTGCCGTACCTGCTCCTCCGAGGGCTGGATCGAGCTGGGCGGCTGCGGCATGGTCAACCCGCGGGTGCTCACCGCCTGCGGCGTCGACCCGGAGAAGTACAGCGGCTTCGCCTTCGGGTTCGGCATCGAGCGGATGCTGATGTTCCGCCACAACGTCGAGGACATGCGAGACATGGTCGAGGGTGACGTCCGGTTCACCCGGCCGTTCGGGATGGAGATCTGATGCGGGTCCCGCTTTCCTGGCTGCGGGAGTACGTCGACCTGCCGGCCACCGAGACCGGCCGCGACGTGCAGGCCAAGCTCATTTCGGGCGGTCTGGAGGTCGAGACCGTCGAGCAGCTCGGCGACGGCCTCAAGGGCCCCCTGGTGGTCGGCCGGGTGCTGACCATCGAGGAGCTGGAGGGCTTCAAGAAGCCGATCCGCTTCTGCACCGTCGACGTCGGCACCGCCAACGGCACCGGTGAGCCCCAGGAGATCGTCTGCGGAGCCCGCAACTTCGCCGTCGGCGACAAGGTCGTGGTCGTGCTGCCGGGCGCGGTGCTCCCCGGCGACTTCGCCATCGCCGCGCGCCAGACGTACGGCAAGACCTCCCACGGCATGATCTGCTCCAGCGGCGAGCTGGGCATGGGCGACGACGGCACCCACGGCATCATCGTGCTGCCGCCGGAGACCGAGGTCGGCAGGGACGCCATCGAGCTCCTGGAGCTGGTCGACGAGGTCCTGGACATCGCCGTCACCGCCAACCGCGGAGACTGCCTGTCCATCCGCGGCGTGGCCCGCGAGGCCGCCATCGCCTACGGCCTGCCGCTGCGCGACCCCGCCCTCCTCGACGTGCCGGGACCGAACGCCTTCGGCTACCCGGTCCAGGTCTCCGACCCGCTCGGCTGCGACCGCTTCACCGCGCGCACCGTCACCGGCCTGAGCCCCGAGGCCCGCTCCCCGATCTGGCTCCAGCGCCGCCTGCAGAAGGTCGGCATGCGCCCGATCTCCCTCGCGGTCGACGTCACCAACTACGTGATGATGGAGCTCGGCCAGCCGCTGCACGCCTACGACCGCAAGCTGGTCCAGGGCACCATCGGCGTCCGCCGCGCGGCCGAGGGCGAGAAGATCGTCACCCTCGACGGCACCGAGCGGAAGCTGCACGCCGAGGACCTGGTCATCACCGACGACCGCGGCCCGATCGGCCTCGCGGGCGTCATGGGCGGCGCCAACACCGAGATCGCCGACCACGCGGACGTGGAGAACGCCACGACCGACGTGGTCATCGAGGCGGCCCACTTCGACGCCGTCGCCATCGCGCGCACCGCCCGCCGCCACAAGCTGTCCTCGGAGGCCTCCCGCCGCTTCGAGCGCGGTGTCGACCCGCAGGCCGCGCCGGCCGCCGCGCAGCGCACGGTCGACCTGCTGGTGCTGCTCGCCGGCGGCACCGCCGAGGCCGGCGTCACCGAGGTCATCGCGCCGTCCGCGCCGCACACCATCACGGTCGCGGCGGACCACCCGGACAAGGTCGCGGGCGTCGAGTACGGCCGCGAGACCGTCGTCCGCCGCCTCCAGGAGGTCGGCTGCGACGTCTACGGGCAGGACGAGCTGATCGTCACCGTTCCGTCCTGGCGGCCCGACCTGCTCGAACAGAACGACCTGGCCGAAGAGGTCATCCGCCTGGAGGGCTACGAGAACCTCCCCTCCACGCTGCCGAAGCCGCCGTCCGGCCGGGGTCTTACCCACCGGCAGCGGCTGCACCGGCGGGTGGGCCGCGCGCTCGCCGGGGCGGGCTACGTCGAGGCGCCGAACTACCCGTTCGTCAGCGAGCAGGTCTTCGACCAGCTGGGCCTGGCCGTCGACGACCCGGCCCGCCGCGTCGTCCGGCTGACCAACCCGCTCAACGACGAGGAGCCCGCGCTCCGCACCTCGCTGCTGCCGGGCCTGCTCGGTGCGCTCCGGCGCAACGACGGCCGCGGCGCGCACGACCTGGCGCTCTTCGAGACCGGCCTGGTCTTCCTGCCGCGCGCGGAGCAGGGCATCGCCGGTCACCTTCCGGTCGACCGCCGCCCGACCGACGCGGAACTCGCCGCGCTCGACGCCGTGCTGCCCGAGCAGCCGCGCCACGTCGCCGTCGTCCTCGCGGGCGCCCGCGAGCAGGCCGGCTGGTGGGGCAAGGGCCGTCCGGCCGACTGGGCCGACGCGGTCGAGGCCGGGCGCGCGGTCGCGCGTGAGGCCGGGGCCGAGCTGATCGTGCGGTCCGGGCAGTACGGGCCGTGGCACCCCGGCCGGTGCGCCGAGCTGGTCGTCGTGGCCGACGGCGCGGAGCGGGTCGTGGGCCACGCCGGTGAGCTGCACCCGCGCGTGGTCAAGGCGCTGGGGCTGCCCGCGCGCACCTGCGCGATGGAGCTGAACCTGGACGCGCTGGAGCAGGTCGGCGACGGCACCCCGCAGGCGCCGAGCATCTCGACGTTCCCGGTGGCCACGCAGGATGTCGCCCTCGTGGTGGACAAGCCGGTACCGGCCGCCGATGTGGAGGCCGCGCTGCGCGAGGGGGCGGGTGAACTCCTGGAGGGGATCCGGCTGTTCGACGTGTATGTCAACGACGAGCAGCTCGGCGACGGGAAGAAGTCGCTGGCGTATGCGCTGAGGTTCCGGGCCGGTGACCGAACGCTGACCGTGGACGAGGCGTCGGCTGCGCGGGACGCGGCCGTTGCCCTGGCGGGGGAGCGTACGGGAGCGGTGCTTCGGGGCTAGTCGCCGAAGGGGGAGCTGTTGTCGGCCGGCTGCGGGTTGTGTGCGGCTGGTCGCGCAGTTCCTCCCCCAGCCTTCGGCCGGGGGTACCCCCAGCGCCCCTGACGGGGCGCGTCCCCGACGGGCGCTTACAAGTACTGCCACCTGCATAAATGCGGGAGCCTCGGTGATCGTCACTCATTTGGGTGAGATCCAACCCGGACATCGCCTTTTCGGGGCATCCCGTCGACAGAATCGGACCGGCCTTTCGGGGTCGGTCCGTCTGTTCTGTCAGGGCCTACATGGGGGCCATCGGCATGATCCGCATCAAGGCTGGGGTTCCCCGCAGCAGGCGGCCCCGGACGAACTCACGGCCCAGGCGCCGTGCCCTCGCCCTGGGGTTGCCCACGGTGTGGGGCGCCGTCGCGGTCGGCTACAAATTCGGGTGCCCGCTGGCCGAGCAGCACGAGCTCGGTGCGCGGATCGTCACCAGCGCCGTGTTCTTCGCCGTCGGCACCGGGCTGATACTCCATGTCCGCCGTGCCCTGCTAAGGGAGTTGCGGCAGGCCCGCATGGTCGCGGGCGCCGCGCAGAGCGTGCTGCTGCGGCCGTTGCCGCCCCGGCTCGCCGGGCTGAACGTCGCCGCCGCCCAGCTCTCCGCCGACCGGGGCGCGAGCATCGGCGGCGATCTCTACGAGGCCGTCGCCACCGAACACGGCGTACGGGTCGTGATGGGCGACGTACGCGGGCACGGACTGGCGGCGATCGGTACGGTCGCCGCGGTCCTCGGCAGCTTCCGGGAGGCCGCCCACGACGAACCCGAACTGGGCCGGGTACTCGGCCGCCTCGAGCGCGCCCTCGCCCGGCACCTCCGAGAACGAGCCCGGTCCGAGCACCCGTCGAGCGGCCTGGACCCGGACAGTCCGGTGGCCGAGGAGTTCGTCACCCTGCTGCTCCTGGAGATCGCGACAGACGGCGGGCTCAGCGCTTTCAACTGCGGCCATCCATGGCCGTACCTGATCAGTGGGTCAAGGGTCGAACTGCTCTCTCGGGCAGACCCGCTGCCGCCCCTCGGGCCGTTCCCGCTGCCGTCGGACCTCGCCGCTACGTCCTGTGGCCATCTGCTCGCCGACGAGTCCCTGGTCCTGTACACGGACGGTGCCGAAGACGCCCGAGACGCCCGAGGCCGCTTCTTCTCCCTGCCGGAAGCCTTGGCGGCAGCCGTGCGAAGCCGCCCGGTCTCGCCTCAGAGCATCCTCCGTACGGTCTTCACAGGCCTGCTCCAGCACACGGCGGGCCGCCCCACCGACGACATCGCCCTCCTGGTGCTACGCAACGAACGCACGCACCAACATGCCTGCCTGGGGGCGCGGGGAACTGCGCGATCAGCCCCCACCCACCCGCAGCCGACAACGCACGGCTAGTCCCCGCACGTCGACCGAGCCAACGGCCAGGCCACCGCACTGTACGAGGGGGAGCCGGCGGCCCGGCCGGCCTCTTGCGAGGCAATTCAGTCAACCGGCCCGACACGCTCCGCGACAGTGCGCGCACGCTGAGGATTCGCGCACTTCGTTCACACCCCGTGTGAACGCACCCGCACTACGCTGACGGCACCAGGCCACTCGGGGGGCATCCATGCAGCCCAACTCTCTGCTCGACGCGATCCTGGACGAGGCGGGGATCTCGCACGCCGGACTCGCCGCCCACGTCAACCAGGCGGGCCGGGCCCGCGGACTCTCGCTGCGCTACGAACACACCGCCGTCGCCCGGTGGCTGAAGGGCCAGCGACCGCGCGGCCAGGTGCCCGACCTGATCTGCGAGGTGCTCGCGGCCCGCCTGCACCGGCCGGTCACCCTCGACGACATCGGCCTCGGCGTACCCGGCGAGCCCAGCGTCCCGCACGCCACCTCGCTCTCCGGCTTCGTCGAACGGGCCACCGCCCTGTGGCGCTCCGACGAACAGCAGCGCCCGCACATACTCGGCGCCCCCGCCGTCACCGGCACGCCCGCCGTGATGCCGGTGTGGGAGTGGGAGAACCCTCCGGAGGACGTCGACGTCTCGCGCGGCGGGCGGCACCGGGTCACCCCGGCCGACCTGGAGATGCTGCGCGCCGCCCGGGCGCACTACGAGCAGATGTACCGCAAGGCCGGCGGCATGGCCACCCGCACCCGGATCGTCGGCTTCCTCAACGCCGAGGCGGCGCCGCTGCTGCGCGGCAGCTACACGGATGCCACGGGCCGCCAACTGCACCGTGCCACCGGGGGACTGGTGGCGATCGCCGGTATCTGCGCCTACGACTCCGACGCCCACGGCCTCGCCCAGCGCTACTTCCACCAGGCGCTGCGCCTGTCGAAGGCCAGCGGTGACCGGGGACTCGGCGCGTACGTCATCGCGCTCCTCGTCAACCAGGCGCTGTTCATGCGGGAGTTCCGGCAGGCCGTCGCGTTCGCGGAGGCCGCGTTGCGCACCGCGGGCAAGCACATCACCCCCGCCCTCGCCTCCGATCTCTACGCGATGCAGGCCAAGGCGTACGCCCACCTCGGCGACGGCACGAGCGCGCTGTCCTGCATCCGACGGGCCGAGACGGCCGCCGAACGCATCCGGCGGGGCCACGAGCCCGACGAGACCGGCTATGTCCAGCCCGGCCTGGTCAACGTGCAGGTGGCCGAGGCGCTGCTCAGCCTCGGTGAACTCGCCGCCGCTCGGGAGCATGCCGCGGCCGCCGTCGACAACCCCGCCCACGACCGGGGGCGGGTGCACCGGCTCGCCATGCTGAGCACCATCGAACTGCGCCAGGGAAACGCCGAGAACGCGGTGGCCACGGCCGTTCAGATGGCCGAGCAGGCCCGCGGGATGGAGTCCCAGCGCCTGCGCGACAGACTCCGCGCGGTACGCGAGCACCTGGTGCGCAGCGGCGGTGCCGGAACCGCCGAGGCCGCCGAGTTGATCGACGGCGCACTGCGCGTACCGCTCTAGGCGCGGTAGGCCTTCAGAGCCGCTGCTGCGATATTGCCACTTACTCGGCGGAAGGTGGCAGAACCGTGCAGTGGACGAAACAGAACGAACAAACTGTCTATGAAAACCGCTGGTTCAGCGTGAATCTCGCTGATGTCGAGCTGCCGGACGGCCGGCACCTCGACCACTTCCTGATACGGCTGCGGCCGGTGGCCGTGGCGACGGTGGTCAACGAGGCGGGCGAGGTCCTCCTCCTGTGGCGCCACCGTTTCATCACCGACAGCTGGGGCTGGGAACTCGCGGCGGGAGTCGTCGAGGACGGCGAGGACATCGCCGTCGCGGCCGCCAGGGAACTGGAGGAGGAGACCGGCTGGCGGCCGGGAACCCTGCACCATCTCATGACCGTGGAGCCGTCCAACGGCCTCACCGACGCCCGGCACCACATCTACTGGTCCGACGAGGGCGAGTACGTCGGACACCCCGTGGACGACTTCGAGTCGGACCGCCGGGAGTGGGTCCCCCTCAAGCTGGTCCCGGACATGATCGCCCGCGGGGAGGTCCCGGCCGCCAACATGGCGGCCGCGTTACTCCTGCTGCACCACATGAGGCTCGCCGACGACCGGAGCGCGCTCTAGCGGCCCAGCGCCTGCCAGACCGTGACGACGAGGGCGCCCAGTGCGGTGAGCGCGGCGAGGGAGGGCAGGGGCCAGCGGGCGTGTTCCAGCGAGGCCAGGCGGGTGTTGAGCTCGTCCAGTTCCTTGGCGGTCTCCTTGGTGCGGTGGCTGAGCAGGTTCAGCCCTCCCTCGACCTGGGCGTAGGCCACATCGAGGCGACGACGTAACTCTGCGAGTTCTCCTTGGACCACGGGATGCTCCGGTTCGGTGGCCACGGGTCCGCTCCTTTGCGTGATCGAGGGTGTTGTTCCGCATCCCTTTGCATGCGCATGAAGAGTGAACTCGCCTGGTGAGCGCGTGGGGAGAGTGTGCGAAGGGCATATGCGTGCCCGCGGTGCACACGGAGTGTGAAACACACGGGCCCGGCACCGAAGCAGGTGCCGGGCCCGTGGAGCGTCGCTCCCTGTAGTCAGCCGGGTGGGACAGCCGGGTGTGATCAGCCGTACGTGTAGAAGCCCGAGCCGGTCTTCCGCCCCAGCCGCCCCGCCTCGACCATCCGCTGGAGCAGCGGGGGAGCGGCGTACAGCGGCTCCTTGTACTCGGCGTACATGCTGTTCGCGATGGAGACGATGGTGTCCAGGCCGATCAGGTCGGACAGCTTCAGCGGGCCCATCGGGTGCGCGCAGCCCATCTCCATGCCGTTGTCGATGTCCTCGCGGCTCGCGATGCCGGACTCGAACATCCGGATGGAGGAGAGCAGGTACGGCACCAGCAGCGCGTTGACCACGAAGCCGGAGCGGTCCTGGGCGCGGATCGCGTGCTTGCCGAGCACCTTCTCGGCGAACATCTGGGCGCGGCTGAGGGTGCCCTCGGAGGTGGTGAGCGCCGGGATCAGCTCCACCAGCTTCTGCACCGGGGCCGGGTTGAAGAAGTGGATGCCGACGACGTGGTCGGGGCGGGAGGTGGCGACGGCCAGCTTCACCAGCGGGATCGAGGAGGTGTTGGAGGCCAGGATCGCGTCCGGGCGGGTCACCACCTGGTCGAGCACCTGGAAGATCTCCGTCTTCACCTGCTCGTTCTCGACGACGGCCTCGATCACCAGGTCACGGTCGGCGAACTCGCCGAGGTCCGTGGTGAAGCTGAGCCGGGCGAGCGTGGCGTCCCGCTCCTCCTCGCTGATCTTGCCGCGCTCGGCGGCCTTGGCCAGGGAGTTGTGCAGCCGGGTGCGGCCGATCTCCAGGGCCTCACCGGTGGTCTCGGCGACCCGCACGTCCAGTCCGGCGCGGGCGGCGACCTCGGCGATGCCCGCTCCCATCTGGCCGCAGCCCACGACTCCGACCTTCTCGATGTCGGTCACATCGTCCCCTTCGCTGATCTACGAGCGGCCGGCAGGACCTCCGATCCGGCGCCTGCTCCGTTCGAGCACGTTACCCGTAAGTATCGATGATCGATCGTCCGGGTGCGGGCATCCTGTGCCGCGGAGGCGATCCGTGACCTCGCGGATCCGGAGAGTGAGAGGCTCTTACGATGGCACGAGTGTCTCGCAGGGCGTTCGCGTTGGCGGCCCTGTCCGTGCTGGCCTCGGCGGCACCCGGCGCGGCCGCGCCGTCGGGACGGCCACCGCGCCGGGCGGTCACCGAGATGCGCGGCATGTGGCTCGCGACCGTCTCCAACCGTGACTGGCCCTCCCGCACCGGACTGTCGGGGTCCGCCCAGCGCAAGGAGCTGACCGCCCTCCTCGACCAGGCGGTCGACCACCGGCTCAACGCCGTGATGTTCCAGGTACGGCCCACCGCCGACGCGTTCTGGCCCTCGCCCTACGAGCCCTGGTCGCAATATCTCACCGGCACCCAGGGCAAGGACCCCGGCTGGGACCCGCTGGGCACCGCCGTCGAGGAGGCCCACGCCCGGGGCCTGCAACTGCACGCCTGGTTCAACCCCTACCGGATCGCCAACCACACCGACCCGGGCAAGCTGGTCGCCTCTCACCCGGCCCGCAAACACCCGGACTGGGTGGTGCGGTACGGCGGCAAGCTCTACTACAACCCGGGCATCCCGGCCGTCCGTGCCTTCGTGGAGCAGGCGATCCTCGACGCGGTCGCCAAGTACCCCGTGGACGCGGTCCACTTCGACGACTACTTCTACCCGTACCCGGTGGCCGGCCAGACCTTCGACGACGACGACGCGTACGACACCCACGGCGGCGACTTCTCGTCCCGGGCGGCCTGGCGGCGGGACAACATCGACAAGCTGGTCACCGAGACCGCCGCCGGGGTGAGCAAGCTGCGGCCCGGCACCCGGTTCGGGATCAGCCCGTTCGCGGTGTGGCGCAACGCCGCCACCGACTCCCGCGGCTCCGACACCAAGGCGGGCGTCGAGACGTACGACGACCTGTACGCGGACACCCGGAAATGGGTGCAGAAGAACTGGATCGACTACATCGTCCCGCAGGCGTACTGGCAGATCGGCAACACCGCCGCCGACTACGCCAAGGTGGTCGACTGGTGGGCGGACGTGGCCAAGGGATCCGGGACGCGGCTCTACATCGGCGAGGCGCTGTACCAGGCCGGGGCCGCCGGTGCCGCCGCGGCCTGGCAGGACCCGGCCGAGCTGTCCCGGCACCTCACCCTGGCCGGTCGGTACGCGCAGGTCGGCGGGCATGTGTACTTCGCCGCGAAGGACGTTTCCGCCGACCGGATCGGGGCGCTCGCCCGGGTGGTCGCCGACCACTACAAGCAGCCGGCGACCCCACCGAGCTGACCTGCGCCCCGCAGGGGCGCTGGGGGTCCCCCGGCCGAAGGCTGGGGGAGGAACTGCGCGCCCGGCCACAACGGCGCCGCAGCCAACCGACGGCCCGTCGCGGCACTACCAGCGGAGCGCTACCGCTGTTCGTGGATCTCCCGGTGCCTGACCTGACAGTCGGGACCGGGGGACATGATGGCCTCGTGCCCGTCCTCGAAGCGGACCCGGTAGGGCGGGGTGCCCTCGGGACCGAGTACCTGGACGACTTCCGAGACCTGGTCGTGCTGTCCGACCACCCTGCCGTGCTGGACAAGCTGGTCGCCCTCGGATGCACGCATCTCCAGGGCCTCCTCACGATCGCGATCGTTGGGTGACGGCGATGCACACGAGCACGGCGGCGGCCGTGAGTGGAGCGGCCGCGGTGAGGTGCTCGCCCAGCAGCAGCACCGACCACACCAGTGTGAGCAGCGGCTGGGCCAACTGCAACTGGCTGGCCTTCGGAATGCCGACGGCCGCCATCCCCCGGTACCAGACCACCAGACCGAGGAACTGCGATCCCGCCGCCACCCACAGCACACCGGCCACCCCGTGCGCGTTCCAGACGACCGGCTCGTACGACAGCGCGATCACGGCGGCCGGCACGGTCAGCGGCAGGCAGCCCACCAGCGCCCAGCCGATGACCTGCCAGCCCGGCATGACCCGGGCCAGCCGGCCGCCCTCGGTGTAGCCGGCCGCGCACACCACGAGGGCCGCGAACAGATAACCGTCCGCGGAGGTGAGCGCCCCGCCGCTCTGGGCGACCGTGAACGCCAGCACGGCAGCCGCACCCGCCAGGGCCGCCGCCCAGAAGGTACGGGAGGGGCGGATGCCCATGCGCAGGGCCGAGAAGAGGGCGGTGGTCAGCGGGAGCAGGCCGACCACGACGGCCGCGTGCGAGGTGGTGGAGGTCTCCAGGGCGAGCGTGGTCAGCATCGGGAAGCCGAGCACGACCCCGGCCGCGACGACCGCCAGCCCCGCCCAGTGCCTGCGCTCGGGCAGCCGTACCCGCAGGAACAGCAGGCAGCAGCCCGCCATGGCCGCCGCGAGCACGCTGCGCACCGCCACCAGCGCCCACGGCCCGAAGCCCTCCAGTCCCCAGGCCGTGGCCGGGAAGGTGAGCGAGAAGGCGACGACGCCGAGCGCGGCCTGGAGGGTGCCGAGCCGTTGGGAGGAGTGGGCGGCCGGGGAGGTGGCCGGGGGAGTGCCCGGGGCGTCGACCGGTGGCGTGCCGACCGCTATCGAAGTCGGGCTGGTAGCGCTACTCTCTACTTTCATGCAAGAGCGTAGCAGTGTCGCGGAACTGGCGGAACGGCTGCGGCGGGACCTCGACCGCTACTCTCCTGGTGGAAAGCTCCCGTCGAGCCGGGCCCTCGTCGAGCGGTTCCGGGTGAGCCCGGTGACCGTCTCCCGGGCGCTGGCCCAGCTGGTCGCGGAGGGGCTGGTCGTCACCCGGCCGGGCGCCGGCGCGTTCAAGGCGCCGCCGCGCAGCGCGGCCGAGCCCACCGGGGACACCTCCTGGCAGGAGGTGGCGCTCAGCGCCGACGGCGCCCTCGACGTGGTCCCGCGGACCGTCGACGCGTCCGGGGTCACCGTGTGCCTCGCCGCCCCGCCGCCCGGCGTGCTGGAACTCAGCGGCGGCTACCTGCACGCCTCCCTGGAGCCCGAGCGCGCGATGGCGGCGGCGCTGGCGCGGGCCGGCCGCCGTCCCGGCGCCTGGGGCCGGCCGCCGCTCGAAGGCCTCCCCGAGCTGCGCGAGTGGTTCGCGCGGGACATCGGCGGCGCGGTCACCGCGGCCGAGGTGCTGATCGCGTCCGGCGGCCAGTCCGCCCTGGCCACCGCCCTGCGCGCACTCGCCCCGCCCGGTGCCCCGGTCCTGGTCGAGTCGCCCACCTACCCCGGCATGCTCGCCATCGCCCGCGCCGCCGGCCTCCGCCCGGTCCCGGTCCCGGTCGACCCCGACGGTGTGAAGCCCGCCCTCCTCGCCGATGCCTTCCGGGCCACCGGCGCCCGGGTCTTCGTCTGCCAGCCCCTCTTCCAGAACCCGACCGGCGCCGTCCTGGCCCCCGACCGCCGCGCCGAGGTGCTGCGCATCGCCCGCGAGGCCGGCGCGTTCGTGATCGAGGACGACTACGTGCGACGGCTGGTGCACGCCGACGCCGGCCCGCTGCCCCGCCCGCTGGCGTCCGACGACCCCGACGGCGTCGTCGTCCACGTCGGCTCGCTCACCAAGGCCACCTCGCCGAGCTTCCGGGTGGCCGCGCTGGCCGCCCGCGGCCCGGTCCTGGAACGGCTGCGCGCCATCCAGATCGTCGACACCTTCTTCGTCCCCCGCCCGCTCCAGGAGGCCGCCCTCGAACTCGTCGGCTCCCCGGCCTGGCCCCGCCACCTGCGCAACCTCGCCGCGGAGCTGAAGGCCCGCCGCGACACCCTCACCGGCGCCCTCGCCCACCACATCCCCGAACTCGTCCTCCCGCACATCCCCTCCGGGGGCTACCACCTCTGGCCGCGCCTGCCCGACGGCACCGACGACACCACCCTGACCGCCGCCGCCCTGCGGGCCGGGGTCGCCATCACCCCCGGCCGCCCGTACTTCAGCGCCGAGGCCCCGGCCGCCCACGTCCGCCTGAGCTTCGCCGCGGTCGCGGGGGCCGGGGAGATCCTGGAGGGGGTACGACGGCTGCGGGCCGCGTGCGACGAGGTGCTGCGTCCCAGGCCCTGAAATCCGATCGACGCCGCGCGCCCGACCGGCGAGGATCCCCGCATGAGCGACGCACCCGGCCTCCCCGAGGGCTACGAGTTCTCCGCCGACACCGACCGCGTGGACGTCGAGCGTGTCCACCGCTGGCTGTCGACCGACGCCTACTGGGCGACCGGCCGCCCGCTGGACCAGCAGGAGCGCGCGATGGCGGGCTCGCTCAACTTCGGGGTCTACGACACCGCCACCGGGGAGCAGGTGGCGTACGCGCGCGTGGTGACCGACCATGCGCTGTTCGCCTGGCTCTGCGACGTCTATGTCGACCCCTCGGTGCGCGGCAAGGGCGTCGGTACGGCGATGGTCGGCGCGGTCCGCGAGCACCTGCGGCCGTCTGGCGTGCGACGCGTGCTGCTGGCCACGCACGACGCCCACGGGGTCTACGAGAAGCTCGGATTTGCCCCGCTCGAACGCCCGGACCAGTGGATGGCGCTGTACTACACGTCGCCCGAGTGACATTCCGGCCGACTTGTCGGACTCCTCCTGACCTTTGAGTAACATTTCCTCCACGTCCGCCAACTCACCGCCCAATCGCCCTTGACCTGCGCACATGCGCGTCACACCATCGCCGCATGCCACTTCGGGTCACGTTCGTCGCGTCCGCGCGCAGCTCGCCGCTGCTCGCGGAGCGCTTCCAGGACGACCGCCCGCTGGACCAGGCGGGCTGGGGCGAGGTGCAGCGCGTCGCCGGTGAGCTGCTGCCTCTCGCTGCGGCGGAGCTGCGCTACTGCTCGCCGACTCCGCGCAGTCGCGCGACCGGCGACGCCCTGGGGTACGCCCCGCTGGTCCAGCTCGCGCTGCGCGACTGCGACATGGGCCGCTGGCGCGGGCTGACGCTGGGCGAGGCGATGGCCAGGGAGCCGGACCAGGTGGACGCCTGGCTCTCCGACCCGCTCGGTGCCCCGCACGGTGGCGAGTCGCTGCTGGCGTTCATCACCCGGGTCGGCGGCTGGCTCGACACCCGCCCCGTGGGCGACGGCGACCGTATCGTCGCCGTCGCCGAGCCCTCGGTGATCCGGGCCGCCCTCGTCTACGCCCTCAAGGCACCGCCCGCGACCTACTGGAACATCGACGTACGCCCGCTCTCCACGACCACGGTCACGGGCCGCGGCGGCCGCTGGAACCTGCGCTTCGACCCGGCGTCGACTCAGACCTCCCACACGTAGGCGCTCCGCTGGGGGCGCCGAGTTCGGCCGTCGGCCGTCGGCGGCGCCGTCGTGGCTGGTCGCGCAGTTCCCCGCGCCCCTTCGGGGCGCGCTGAAGTGCAGGGGCGCTGTCTTGGAGGTGCTGGGTTGGGTTGTCGGTCGGCTGCGGCGTTGTTGTGGCTGGTCGCGCAGTTCCCCGCGCCCCTTCGGGGGCGCACTGAAGGGGCGCTCAGTGCCGGCGTGTGTAGTCGGTTGTGAGGAGCAAGTCCTTTGTCGGGCCGGCCACGCGCCACACCGTGTGCCAGTGGTCGGGATCCTGGACGGTGAACTCGCCGCGGTAGAGGTCGGCGGCGCAGGGGTGGTCGGCGATGTGCCGGCCCGTGGTCAGGTCCAGGTCGTGGAAGGGGCGGTCGTCGGCGAAGCGTACGTCGGCCGTGCCGGGGCGGTGGCCGGGCAGGAAGCGCAGGGTGCGTTCGGCGGGCCGGGTCACGCCCTGCCAGGTGAACGTGCCCGACTCCTCGTGCAGCAGGCCGCCGCCGTCAAGGGGCCGGAACAGCGTGGCCCCCTCGAAGCGGCCCTCGGCCCCGCTCGCCAGATCCCGCACGGTCCGGTCCACCCGCCACCGCCCGGCCAGGTGAGCCAGGACGTCCGCCACCGGCCAGAACTCGCCCACGGTCATCCCTTCGTCGGCTCCCGAGCCTACGCCGCGCCGACCCCCGGCCGAGGGCACCATTGACGCGCTCATGCCCCTTCCATATCTTGCCGTTCGAAGTGCTGACAGTTGTTCGATATCTCGAATAGCACGAATGGCGTAATTCTCCTCACGAGCCGCGGAGTATCCATGTCACGCACCACGCGCACCCGGCTGGGACTCGGCCTGGGTGCAAGCGCTTTCCTGCTCGCCGCCGGTCTCCTCCCGGCCCCCGCCCACGCAGAGGACGTCACCGACTACTCGATCACCGTCGATCCGGCCGCTCAGGGCGCCAAGATCGACAAGACGATGTACGGCGTCTTCTTCGAGGACATCAACCGTGCCGCCGACGGCGGCCTGTACGCGGAGCTGGTCCAGAACAGGTCCTTCGAGTACACGGCCGACGACAACAAGTCCTACACTCCGCTCACCGCGTGGACGGTCACCGGCACCGCCCAGGTCGTCAACGACGACGGCCGGCTGAACGCCCGTAACCGCGACTACCTGTCCCTGTCCGCCGGTTCGGCCGTCACCAACTCCGGCTACAACACCGGCATCCGCGTCGAGGACGGCAAGAAGTACGACTTCTCGGTCTGGGCCCGCGCGGACAGCGGTACGGCCCTCACGGTCGGCCTCTCGGACTCCGGCGGCACGCTCGCCACCGCCCGCCGGGTGGCCGTGAAGAAGCACGGGTGGGCCCGGTACAAGGCGACCTTCACCGCCACCCGGACCAGCTCCGACGGCCGCCTCACCGTGGCGAGTTCCGGTGCCGCCGCCCTCGACATGGTCTCCCTCTTCCCGCGCGACACCTACAAGCACGAGCCCAACGGCCTGCGCAAGGACCTCGCCGAGAAGATCGCCGCCCTGCACCCGGGCTTCGTCCGCTTCCCCGGCGGCTGTCTGGTCAACACCGGCTCGATGCAGGACTACAGCGAGGCCTCCGGCTACCAGCGCAAGCGGTCGTACCAGTGGAAGGACACCGTCGGCCCGGTCGAGACCCGCGCCACCAACGCCAACTTCTGGGGTTACAACCAGAGTTACGGCCTCGGCTACTACGAGTACTTCCGCTTCGCCGAGGACATCGGCGCCATGCCGCTGCCCGTGGTCCCGGCCCTGGTCACCGGTTGCGGCCAGAACCAGGCCGTCGACGACGACGCGCTGCTCGAGCGGCACATCCAGGACACCCTCGACCTCATCGAGTTCGCCAACGGCCCGGTCACGTCGAAATGGGGCGCGCTGCGCGCCCGCATGGGGCACCCCAAGCCCTTCCACCTCACCCACATCGAGGTCGGCAACGAGGAGAACCTGCCCCAGCAGTTCTTCGCCCGCTTCACCCGGTTCCGGACCGCCATCCAGGCGAAGTACCCCTACATGCGGGTCATCTCCAACTCCGGCCCGGACGACTCCGGCACGACCTTCGACACGGCCTGGCAGCTCAACAAGGACGCCAAGGTCGACATGGTCGACGAGCACTACTACAACAGCCCGCAGTGGTTCCTGCAGAACAACGACCGCTACGACTCCTACGACCGGAGCGGACCGAAGGTCTTCGTCGGCGAGTACGCCTCCGGCGGCAACACCTTCAAGAACGGGCTCGCCGAGGCCGCCTACATGACCGGCCTCGAACGCAACGCGGACGTCGTGAAACTGGCCTCCTACGCCCCGCTGTTCGCCAACGAGGACTACGTCCAGTGGAGCCCGGACATGGTGTGGTTCAACAACCACGCCTCCTGGGGCTCGGCGAACTACGAGGTCCAGAAGCTGTTCATGAACAACGTCGGTGACCAGGTGGTGCCGAGCACGGCCACCACCACACCGAACGTCAGCGGCCCCATCACCGGCGCCGTCGGCCTGTCCACCTGGAACACCAGCGCCGCCTACGACGACGTGAAGGTCACGGACGCCGACGGGAACACGCTGCTCACCGACGACTTCTCCGGTGACGCGTCGCAGTGGACGCACACGGGCGGCGGCAGCTGGGCGGTCCAGGACGGGCAGTACGTCGAGACCTCCGACACTGCCGAGAACACGATGGTCTCCGCCGGTGACACCAACTGGCACGACTACGACCTGCACGTGACGGCCACCAAGAAGTCCGGCAAGGAGGGCTTCCTCGTCGCCTTCGGCGTCAAGGACACCGGCAACTACTACTGGTGGAACATCGGCGGCTGGAACAACACCCAGACCGCGGTCGAGCAGGCCGTCGACGGCGGCAAGTCCACGCTGATCGCCAAGCCGGGGTCGGTCGACACCGGCCGTGCCTATGACGTCGGCATCAAGGTGCGGGGCCGTCAGGTGACCCTGTACCTCGACGGGCAGGAGTGGGGCAGCTTCACCGACGACAAGCCGGCCGAGCCGTTCCGGCAGGTCGTCACCGAGGACAGGAAGACCGGCGACCTGATCGTCAAGGTCGTCAACGCCCAGTCGGCGGCGGCCCGTACGGCCGTCGACCTCGGCGGCGCCGAGGTCGCCAAGAAGGCCAAGGTGACCACCCTCGCGGCGGCGCCCGGCGCGGTGAACACGGAGGCGTCCACCGCGGTCGCCCCCGTCACGTCCACCCTCACCGGGGTCGCGGACACGTTCACCTACACCTTCCCGGCGAACTCGATCACCTTCCTGCGGATCAGGCGGAAGTAGCGTCCGGCGTGGGCTGCTGTCCGACCGGCAGCAGTCCACGCTCGGTAAAGACCCTCTTCGCGGTGAAGGTGGCGTTCAGGGCCTTGGGGAAACCGCAGTACCCGGCGGAGTGCAGCAGGGCCTCGACGATCTGCTCGGGCGTGAGGCCCACGTTGAGGGCCGCGTTGACGTGCACCTCCAGTTGGGGCTCGCAGCCGCCCAATGCGGTGAGCATGCCCAGCGTCACCAACTGCCGGTCCCGGGGCGAGAGTTCCGGGCGGGCGTAGATCTCGCCGAAGCCCCAGGCGACGATCTGGTGGCCCAGCTCGGGGCTGACGTCGGCCAGCGAGTCGATGACCCGCTGCCCGGCCTCGCCGTCGACCTTCCGCAGGACCTCCAGGCCGTGGGCGAAACGTTCTTCGCGCGTGGTGCTCTCGCTCATGTCAGCTCTTCCGTTCTCCTCGGATCCGGTCACGACCAGAAGAACGCTAGGAGTTGGAGCGTGCTCCAGGTCAAGCCCGTTTCCGCGGTCACCCCAGTGCGCGCAGCGCGGCGACCTGTTCGTCGAGGTGGCGCCGGGTCCAGGCGGCGTGGTCGCCGGCGTAGCCGCGGGGGCCGCACTCCACGACCAGGATCAAACCCAGGTAGAGGTCGTACAGGGCGAGCCGATGGCGCAGTGCGGGGGGAGAAGTCGAGGTGGCCGCCCGCCGCCCGGTACCCGGCCACCAGGTCGCTGTCCGGGCCGGTGTCCCCGCCGAACGCCAGGGAGACCAGTTCGGCGGCCGGGTCGCCCCAGAACGCCCGTTCGTGGTCGATGAGGCCGGTGATCCGGGGCGTGTCCGCCCGGTCGTCGACGAAGATGTTGCCCGGCCAGAGGTCGAAGTGGACGAGCCTGGGCTCCGTGACCTCGTCGAGGGCCGGGCCGCCCTCGGCCACCAGGCTCCGTATCCCGGCGGCGGGTACCCCGAGGTCGGCGTCCCAGCGGGCCGCGTCCGCCAGCAGGGCGTCCACCATGGCCGTGAAGGCGGTCCGCCAGTCGGCGGCGGACAGCTCCGCCTCGGGAGCCGGATAGCCGTACCGGCCGTCCTCGGAGGTCAGGGTGTGCAGCCGGGCGGTGATCGCGCCCAGCTCGTGGCGCAGCGCCGAGGCGGTGGCGGGCGGGAGATGCTCGGCAGCCTTGTCCCAAGGGGTGCCCGCCAGCACGGAGACGGCCAGGAACTCGTCTCCCCCGAAGAGCAGTTCGGGGGCCGGTACCGCTCCGGCGGCCAGTCCGGCCAGGCGCCGGTAGACCAGGGCCTCGGTCGCCATGATGCCGCGCTCGTAGCGGAGCACGGGAGCCTCGGCGGGCGGCGCGAGCTTCACCACGGCCGGGCGTCCGTCGTCGAGGCGGACCCGGTAGGCGCTGTTGAACCAGCCGTCGGTCAGCTCCTCCTCCAGCCGGCAGCCGACGCCCGTCGCCTCCCGGAGGAGGGCGTCGAGTCCGGCGGCGGACAGGCGGCGTTTGGTCAGGCTCTGCATGCGGCGACTCGCTCTCGTCCGACGGGGCGGTGCGTGAGGGGCGCTGGGAGCGCGTGGGAGCGCTCCCGAAGATACGGGATCCGGGTCAGCCGTGATCCCTGCTTCGGATGATCTCCGCGGCTTCGACGAGTTCGCCGAGAACGGTTCGCACCGCCTTGCGGGCCGTCCGCTCCGGGCGGTGCAGTGCGTCGATGTGGCGGTGGGCCTCGATGCCGTCCAGGGGCCTGAGGGTGACGCCCGGGTGCGGGCGGGACGTCCAGCGGGGCATCAGGGCGATCCCGCCGCCCGCGGCGACCACCTCGGCGACCACGGCGATCTCGTTGACGCGGTGCACGATGTCGACCCGGCGCCCGGCCGCCGCCGCGATGGCCTCGACCGTGGCCAGCAGCGGGAAGCCGTCGTGGACGGTGATCCAGGGCTGGCCGGCGACGTCGTGTGCGGTCAGGGCGGGCCGCGCGGCCAGCGGGTGGCCGACGGGCAGGGCGACGTCGAGCGGTTCGCGCAGCAGCGGGGTGGCCGTGGCGGTCCGGGGCCAGGGCGGGGCGTGGTCCAGACGGTGGGCCAGGACCAGGTCGTAGGCGCGGGTCAGCGGCGGGAAGCCGGCCTGGGCCACGTCCTCGTCGTGGAGGGCGAGGCGGGGGGATCCCGGTCCGCCCAGCCGTCGTAGCAGCAGGGGGAAGAACGCGGCGGCTCCGCTGTGGAAGGCGGCCAGCGACACCGTGCCGTCGGGTTCGTCGACGTACGCGTCGATGGTGTGGCGGGCCCGGGCCAGTGCCTTCTCCACGCCGATCGCCGCGTCCGCCAGGGCCTGCCCGGCCGGTGTGAGGATCAGCCGGCGGCCGGCCCGCTCGGTGAGCGGCACCGGGATCGAGCGCTGGAGCAGCCGCAGTTGCTGCGAGATGGCCGAGGGCGTCACCCGCAGCGCCTCGGCGACGGCCGTGACGCTGCCCAGTTCGCCCAGCTCCCGCAGGACCCGCAGCTGCCGTTCGTCCATGGCGTGAGTGTAGCTTCACTAAAGGGTTGGTTGAGAAGGTCGTCGTTTACTTCAACATGCAGGTCGTGGATCGTGGACCGCATGCCAACCACCCGCCGTATCGACGTGGTGCTCCTGGCCGTCGCCGTCGTCTGGGGCTCCAGTTACCTGACGGCGAAGACGGCCACGGACGCCCTTCCCGTTCCGACCGTCCTCTTCGTGCGCTACGCCGTCGCCGCGTTCGCGTGCGCTGCCGTGCTGCGCCGGTTCGGTGCCACCGGCGGCCTCACCCGGGACGAGAAGGTCTACGGCTCCCTGCTCGGCCTCACCCAGGCCGCCGTCCTCGTCCTGGAGACGTACGGTGTCGCCCACACCAGCGCCGGGAACGCGGGCCTGATCATCAGCCTCACCCTCGTCCTCACCCCGGTCCTGGACCGGGTCGGTCTGCCAGGGCGGTTCTTCCTCGCCGCCGGGGTGAGCATGGCCGGTGTCGCAGTGCTCGTCTCCGGCAACGGGCTGCGTGCTCCCGGAGCCGGTGACCTGCTGATGCTCGCCGCGGCCGTGGTCCGCGCGGGGCATGTGGTGCTGGTCGGCAGGGTGGCCGCGGGCCGGGCCCTGCGCCCGCTGCACCTGACCGCCGTACAGTGCGCCGTCGGCGCCGCCCTCTTCCTGCTGCCGGCGGCCCCCGGGCTGCCCGCGCTGGCCCGGACCGGTGCCGTCACCTGGGCGCAGCTCCTTTACCTCTCCCTCTTCTGCGGCCTGTTCGCCTTCATCGCCCAGACCTGGGCGGTCCAGCGCACCTCCGCGACCCGGGCCGGGCTGCTGCTGGGCACCGAACCGGTGTGGGCCCTGCTGGTCGGCACCGCCCTCGGCGGCGAGCCGCTCACCGGACTCTCCGTCCTCGGGGCCGCACTCATCGTCACGGGGACGTACTGGGGTCAAGCCGTCGAACGCGCACATCGCGGACTCTCCGTGGCGGCGGCTGGCAGCGTGGCCCCGCGCGAGGCCCGTACAGGCTCCACACAGGCGAGTTAACCTGCGAAACATTTTCTGGAAAGCTGCTGTTTCCTTTGAAGTCGTGAATTCTTTCCCGTGATGTACGCGCATTCGGAATTCGCCTTATTACTTCACAGGCGTGGCACAACCATCAGGAACCTCTACCCGTCTAAGTCGGCGAAACACCGACCTGCGGGGAGCGACGACCCCGTTTTTTATCTGGGGGCCGCACAGAATGAATCGCACCGTCCTGGCCGGGCGTGAACAGGGGGCGAAACCGGCAGGGGGCCGACCGGAACGGGAAACCGGCACCGGGAAATGGCGGCGCGCCGATCCGCGAGCAACCGCCGCGCTGCTCGCGGCACTTCTCACCACCGTGGCGTTCTGTGCCGCCGACGTGATCGCCCGCAGCTACCCGTTCGGGCCGCGCACCCGCAGCGTCAACGACCTCGGCAACCAGTACGTGCCCTTCCACGCCCACCTCTGGGACCTGCTGCACGGCAGGGCCGACGGCGGCCTCCTCGTCAACTGGCAGTCCGGCTACGGCTCCAGCTTCCTGCCGGACCTCGGCACCTACCTCAGCAGCCCCTTCGCGCTCCTGGTCGCCCTCTTCCCGCGCGACGAGATCGACCTCGCGGTGTACGCGGTCACCGTGCTGAAGACGGCGGTCGCGGGCGCCGCCATGGCCTGGCTGCTGATGAGCCTGCGCCGGGGCCGCTGGTGGGCGGCCGGCGTCCTGGGCGCCTCCTACGCCCTGTGCGGCTGGAGCCTCGCCCTCGCCTCGTACAACCCGATGTGGCTCGACGGCCTGATCGCGCTGCCGCTGCTCTGCCTGGTCGGCGAGTGGGCCACGGCCGGCAGGCGCCCGCTGCTCGGGGTGCTGATCGTGGCGCTCGCCTGGATCGCCAACTTCTACACCGCCTACATGGCCACCCTCGGCGCCGCCCTGGTGCTGCTGCTCCGACTGGTGCTCGCCGAACTGCCGTGGCGGCGGGCCCTCGCGGTGGTGGGCCGGGCCGGGGCGACCGTCGGACTGGGCATCGGCCTGGCGGCGCCGCTGGTGATCGTCGTGTACTCCGGCACCAAGCACGCCTACCCGGGCCGCGAGGGCCACTTCGCCCCGGTCGGCACCGAGGACCTGCTCGCCCGGCTGCTGCCGACGACCTACAGCTACAGCTCCCCGGCCCTCTACGTCGGCATCACCGCGCTGGTGCTCGCCCTCGCCCTGCCCTTCCACCGGAAGGTCCCGGTCCGGGTGCGGGCGGGCTGGACGGTCCTGGTGCTGGCGGTGGCCCTGTCGCTCCAGTGGGCGCCGACCAGCCTGGCCTGGCACGCCTTCGCCGCCCCGAACGGCAGCTCCTACCGGCAGGCCTTCGTGCTCTGTGCCCTGCTGGTCATCGCCGCCTGGCACGCCCTGGCCCACGGACTTCCGGACCTGCGGGCACTCGGCGCGGCCGCCGTGCTGCTGGTCCTGATCGCCGCCGCCGCGAGCCGCAGCACCCTCACCCAGCAGCACAGCCACCACACCTGGCCGGTGGTGCTGCTCGCGGTCGCGGGCGCGCTCGGCGGGCTCGCGCTGCTCGGCCTCAGGAACGGCAGGCCGGTGCTGGCCGGGCTGGCCGTGGCGCTGCTGATCGGCGCGCAGTTCGGCGAGGCCGCCGCCACCTCGGCCGTGGCCACCCGGATGCGGCTCGGTCAGATGGACGACTACGCACCCTGGGGCGACCGCCAGCAGAAGGAGGCGGACGCGGTCGCGAGCGCCGACAACTGGCCCGCGTACCGCACCGAACCCGGCCGCGACCAGACCGTCGCCAACGACCCCATGATGGTCGGCGGCCAGGGCTCCCAGTACTACAGCAGCCTCACCGCCGACGTCCTCAGCCGCACCCTCACCGCCCTCGGCGACGGCTGGACCTCGCGCGGCCGCAGCCTGCAGAGCCTCGACAACCCGGTCACCGACGCGGTCTTCTCGGTGGGCGCGCGGGTGCACAACCCGCCGGACCCGCACCAGAAGTGGCTGCCCCAGGGCGGCGGCCCGTCCACCGTCACCCGCGAGGACGTCCCGCCGCTGGTCACGGTACGGCCCACCGCCGCGCACTCCACCCCGGCCGCCTTCGGTCCCTCCCCGTACCGCAACCAGGAACTGCTGCTCGGCGCCCGCGTCTACACCCTGCCCCGCACCACCCTCAGCGGTGCGGGCAAGGGTGACGCGGCGCGCGGCCTGCTGGTCGACGGAGCGCAGACGATCACCGCGCAGTGCCGGCCCGGCAGTTCGGTCTTCCTGTGGGCGCCGCACTACTCCGGTACCGCCCAACTCGCGAGCGGCGGCGAGCAGAAGCTGTTCCGGTCCGACGCCGAGAACACGAAGATCGCCGCGATGCAGCCGCTCGGCACGGTCCGTGCCGCGGGGCAGGTCCGGATCGACCTCAAGCCCAACCGGCTCAGCCGGGTCCCGGGACAGGGCGCGGTCGGCTGCCTCGACACCGCGAAACTGCGCACCGCCGTGCAGCACCTGAAGTCCACCGGTGCGACCAAGGTGACCGTCTCCGACGGCACCCTGCACGCCCGACTGCCAGCCGGCAGCAGGGGAACCGCCGTGGTGGCCGCCCCGCGGATCGCCGGCTGGCGCTGCTCCGCAGGGGGCGACGAGGTCGCGGCGAGTGAGTTCTACGGCCTGATCGCCGTCCCGCTGGGCGCCTCCGCCACCAGCCTGACCTGCACCTTCCACCCGCCCGGCCTGCGTCTGGGCACCGCCGTCGGCGGCGCCTCGCTGCTGACCCTGATCCTCATCGGCACCGTCTCGGCCGTACGCCGCAGAACCGCCACCCGCCCCGGCGAGCGCACGACCACCGCTCACTGACCCGCCCCCAGGGGGAAGAAACCCATGCTGATATCGATCGTCGCGCCCTGTTACAACGAGGAAGACGTCATAGAGCGCTTCCACGAGCAGGTCCAGAAGATCGCCAACGAACTGCTGCCGCTCGGCCACGACATGGAGTTCGTGTACGTCGACGACGGCAGCCGCGACCGCACCCTGCCCCTCCTCAGCAAGATCGCCGACGGCGACTCGCGCGTGCGGTACGTCTCCTTCAGCCGCAACTTCGGCAAGGAGTCGGCGCTGCTGGCCGGCCTGAAGCACGCCACCGGCGACGCCGTGATCGTCATGGACGCCGACCTGCAGCACCCGCCGGAGCTCATCAAGCGCATGGTCGAGCTGCGCGGCGAGGGCTACGACCAGGTCATCGCCAAGCGCACCCGGCAGGGCGACCGCTTCACCCGCACCCTCACCGCCCGCCTGTACTACCGGCTCATCAACCGGATGGTCGACGTCGAACTCGTCGACGGCGTCGGCGACTTCAGGCTCATGTCGCGCCGGGTGGTGGACGCGATCGTGAACCTCACCGAGTACAACCGGTTCTCCAAGGGCCTGTTCGCCTGGGTCGGCTTCCCCAGCACCACCTTCGAGTACGAGAACGCGGTGCGCGAGCACGGCAGCAGCTCCTGGTCGTTCCGCAGCCTGCTCAACTACGGCCTCGACGGGCTGCTCTCCTTCAACAACCGCCCGCTGCGCGCCGCGCTCTACCTCGGCCTGACCCTGCTGGCCCTCGCCGGCGCGTACACGGCGTGGATCGTGGGCGCCGCGATGATCCACGGCGTCCAGACGCCCGGCTATGTCACCATCATTACAGCCGTCACCGCCCTGGCCGGCGTCCAGATGATCATGCTCGGGGTCATCGGCGAGTACACCGGCCGGATCTACTACGAGGTCAAGGGGCGCCCGCACTTCCTGGTGAAGGCGACGAACGTGGACCGAACGGAAGACCGCAGCCGCGGCACGACGAAGGACCTCATCCCCTGATGCCGAACGCCACCCTGTCGACCGCCACCGGCCCCGCCCGCCCGATCTCCGGGCAGATCATCACCTTCGCGGTGGTGGGCGTCGTCAACACCGCGACGTACTACGGCCTTTACCTGCTTTTTCTCGGTTATTTGCCGTACCTGGCCGCACATATTCTCGCGTTTTTCCTGAGCATGATCGGCTCGTTTTTTCTCAATGCGAAGTTCACTTACCGGACGCGTCCCACCTGGCGGAAATTCCTGCTGTTCCCGCTGACCAACGCCACGAATTTCGTGATCACCACGGTGGGGGTTTACGTGATCGTCGACGTGCTGCACGCGGGAAGCAGGTTCGCTCCGCTGATGGCGTCGGCGGCGGCGATTCCGGTGACCTTCGTGGTGTCGCGGTGGGTCATGCTGCCGAAGGTGGAGGCGGTGTAGGCGCGACTCCTTCTCCCAGGGCGAGGACCTCGTCGATCGCGGACCGGATCTCCTCGCCCTCCGGCCGCAGGGCGACCGCCGCCGTGCCGTCGGCTGTGCGTGTGACCGAGAACTCTAGTTGGCGAATCATGAACTGAGACGCGCAGGTCGGGGGCGAGTGGAGAATCCTTGTTGGCAAATCATGAGAGGCATAGTTGGCGAATCATGAGCTTGGATGCTCACTGTGAGTGAGCGACGGGGTGAGCCGGTTCCTCGTCGGCGATGCCGAGCGCCTGGTGAACTCGATCCCGTAGGCGCGGGACGTTCGGGGTTGGGCAGGCCGCCCGCCCGATGATGCGCGCCTTGGAGTACGACAGGTACGGCGGTCCCGAGGAGCTGGAGATTCGCACAGTCGCGCGGCCGCAGCCGGGCGCCGGCGAGGTGCTCGTCCGTGTCCACGGCACGAGCGTCAACCCGATCGATGTGTCGATCCGGTCCGGTGGCATGAGGATCATGTAGGGCCGCAGCTTCCCCAAACGGACCTGCCGGGACTTCCCCGGGGAGGCGGTCGCCCTCGGCGGGGGCGTGACCGACCTGACGCACGGACAACGGGTGTGGGGGTTCCTCACCAACGTGCCCAGCCGTGTCGGGCCGCCGCCGAGTACATCACCGTGAAGGCCTCGACCGTCAGCCTGGCCCCGGGCACGCAATCCTGCTACCCACTGGGCTCGCCTCGGCAGGGCGGTGTGCCTCGGAATCAGCCGTTGTCCGTGCCGGTCCGGCTGTGCTGGCCCTGGAGCAGGACGCTGCTGGGTGTCATGCCGAATGCCTGCTTGAAGGCTGTGCTGAAGTGGCCCATGTTGCTGAAGCCCCAGCGGAAGGCAACGTCGGTGACCGTCGTGCCGCCATGCGCACGTGAGAGGTCCCGGTAGCAGGCCTTCAGGCGACGCTCCCGGATCCAGCGACCCACTGTTGCGCCCGTACCGGCATGAGCGAGATGCAGCGTGCGAACGGAGAGGTCGAACGCCTCGGCGATGGAGGAAGCGCAAAGGTCCGGATCATCCAGGTGATCCTCGATGTACCGGCGGGTCCGTATGACCAGCGCCTCGCGGGCGCTGCTGGAAACAGGCTGCTCCGGAGCGGGGACGAGGGCCGTTTCGAGGGTGTCGAAGAAGGTCTGGGAGGCAATGGCCAGATCCGTGTCGGACAGGTGGTCGAACTCGCGCGTGATGGCCTGTAGCTGAGCGGCAGCGATCGAGGCGAGCCCTGACCCTGGCCGCACGGAAACGACACCGCCGGCGCGGGAGGCACTTCCGGCGATCGCCTGGGGCAGCCGCTCGCGGGGCAGGAGCAGGTACAGCTCGCGGTGGTCCCCCACGGCCTCGAAGTCGTGCGCCAGTTCACTGTCCCAGACCAGCAGGTCGCCGGGACCGAGTTCGACCTCGCTGCCGCCGACGTACCGGCACATCAGCCGTCCGGAGAGGGTCACGAGGACGCCCACGAGCGGGCCCTCGCTCGTGGCTGCCTGTCGGCCGGTGAGCCGGCCGCAGCGGAGTTCTCCGACGGTCAGCTGGTCCAGCCTCCGGTACCGCACCGACACGCCGAAGGGGTCGGGCTCCGAGAACGACAGTGCCCAGCCCAGGTGCAGCTGGGACATCGTGCTGCTCCAGGCGTCCGGGACGTGATCTTGCGGGGACCCATGGGTTGACCAGGTCAGGGCTGCTGTCATGCGCCATCACCTTCGTCGGCGGATGAATCGAGTGAAACCCCTTCCGCCGGGTCTTGACAAGCGCCTGTGCCGTCCGACGGACCAGCCGTCGGGCGCGGGATGCACGAATGCGGAACCCGGTGTGCGCTCTCACGGAAGCACGGTGGCCGGATGTTGCCCAGAGTTTGCCGCAACGTAAAAAGCGTAGAGCCGCGGCGCCACGGCGCCTCGACTCATCACGGAAGGGAAGCAGCCGTGAGCGATCGCCGACCGGTTGTCATCTATGGAGCCAGCGGCTACACCGGCCGCCTGGTGGCCGAATACCTGCGCGAGTACAGCATTCCGTTCGTGGCAGCCGGCCGGAACAAGGCCAGGCTCCAGGAGATCATGAACGCCGTCCCGGGCATCGAGACGGCCGACTACGAGATCGCCGAGGTCGACGGCTCCGTCGAGTCCCTGGCCGCGCTCTTCGAAGGCAGGAAGGTCGTCTGCAACACGGTCGGCCCCTTCCTGCGGCACGCACCCGCAGTACTCGAGGCCGCGCTGCGCGCGGGCTGTCACTACCTCGACACCGCCGGTGAGCAGTCCCACCAGCTCGCGGTCCTGGACGAGTGGGGCCCGAAGTACGCAGCAGCCGGACTCGCCGTGTCCACCGCCGTCTCCATGCAGTACGCGGTTCCCGACATCGTCGCCCGCATCGTCCTGGAGACCCCCGGCATCGACACGCTTGAGATCGGCCAGTACACCCGGAACATCCCGACCGTCGGCTCGACGCAGTCGATGTTCGACGTGATCCGCAAGGACGCCTACTACCTGGAGGACAACGTCCTCAAGAAGTACGACGGCATCGTCCAGCAGGACATGGTCGTGCCCGGCACCACCCTGGTCGTCCCCGGCCTGAACTGGGGCGGCACCGCCATGCCGGTGTTCTTCCGGGACGACCGCCGCGTACGCACCTGCCGCATGTTCGTGGCGATGCAGAACGAGAAGGGTGACATCCCCCAGCGGGTACGCGAAGCGGAGCGCATGTTCAAGGTCCTCTTCCAGTGGCTGCCCGAGGAGAAGCTCTACCCGGCGCTCGACAAGGTGGCTGCGACCATGACGCCGGATACACCGGCCCGTGAGAACCGGCAGGTGAATCGTTCGGTCGACTGGTGCACGGGCCGCGGCAACAACGTCACGGCACGGGCGGTCATCCACGGCACGTCCGGATACCAGATCACCGGCCTGGTCCAGGCCTACGCCGCGATGCGGCTGCTCGGCAACACCTACCACGGTGTCGGGTTCCGCTCGCCCGCGCAGCTGGTGGGACACCGTGAGCTTCTGGGGGCTCTGGAGGCGTACGGGCTGGCGCGTGTGACCGAGGAGAGCGCGGCGTGACCAGCAGCTCACAGGTGTGGGTCGCCGGGGTCGGCATGACCCGGTTCGGGGTCCGGCCGGAGGCCTCGGTCAAGGACCTGACCCGGGAAGCGGTGACCGAGGCGCTGGCCGACGCCGGTGCCGAGCTCGGAGCCGTGCAGGCCGCGTACTTCGGCAACACCTGCCAGGACGTGCTCGAGGGGCAGGTCGTGGTCGCCGGCCAGATGGCGCTGCGCTCGATGGGCTTCGAACGCATCCCGGTGGTCAATGTCGAGAACGCGTGCGCCACCGGCGCCACCGCGCTGCACCAGGCGATCATGCATGTGCGCTCCGGCGCGGCCGATGTCGTGCTCGCGGTCGGCGCCGAGAAGCTGAGCATCGGCGACAAGCGCAAGGCACTCGGGGTGTTCGACGGCGGCATGGACGTCTCGGACCCCGAGGGCGTGCGCGCCCTACTGACCGAACTCGGCGGCGAGCTTCCCGACGACGGCAAGCCGCGCAGCGTGTTCATGGACTACTACGCGGCACTCGCCCAGGCGCACATGGACGCATTCGGCACGACCCAGAAGCAGCTCGCGGTCATCTCCGAGAAGAACCACGCGCACGCGGTGCACAACCCGCTCGCGCACTTCCGCGAGGAGATGTCGGCGGCGGACATCCTCGCGGCCCGGCCCGTCGTGGGGCCGCTCACGGTTCCGATGTGTGCGCCGCTCACCGACGGCGCGGCGGCGGCCATCGTCTGCAACGCCGCTGGCCTGCGACGGCTGGGCGCTCAGCACCCGATCCGGGTACTGGCCGCGGTGCTGGGCACCGGAACGGTGCGCCCGCTGTCGGCCTGGGACCGCTCGGCCACCCGGCTCGCCGCCCTGCAGGCCTACGAGGAGGCAGGCGTGGGGCCGGAGGACGTGTCGGTGGCAGAGGTCCACGATGCGTCGGCGTTCGGTGAACTCCTGCAGACCGAGCTGGTGGGGTTCTGCGAGATCGGTTCGGGCGGTGAGTTCGCGGAGTCCGGCGCCAGCCGGCTCGGCGGCCGCCTTCCCGTCAACCCGTCCGGAGGGCTGGAGTCCAAGGGCCACCCCATGGGCGCCTCCGGCCTCGCGCAGATCTACGAGCTCGTCCACCAGCTCCGCGGTACCTGCGGAACCCGCCAGGTCCCCGACGCCCGCATCGCCCTCGCGGAGAACGGCGGCGGCCTGTACGCCGGCGAGGAAGCCGCCGCCGCGATCACCATCCTCAGCCCCTGACCGTCCGCCTGCACCAACCGAGGAGTCAGCGATGACCTATCAGACACTCAACGTCCGGCGTGACGGCCGGATCCTCTACGTCGACTTCAACCATCCGCCGGTCAACCTGATGACCTTCCAGATGGCCGGGGAACTTTTCGACCTCGGCGGGTCACTCGTCACCGACCGGGAGACGGCGGTGGTGGTCTTCGGCAGCGCCGACCCGGAGTTCTTCATCGCCCACTTCGACCTGGGCGACATCCTGCGGATGGACAGCGACCCGTCGGTTCCGCAGAGCCGCTACGACGACATCAACGCCCTGCAGGCCCTGACGACCATGTGGCAGAACCTGCCTCAGGTGACCATCAGCGTGGTCGACGGGATCTGCCGCGGCGCCGGGCTGGAGTTCCTGCTCGCGACGGACCTGCGGTTCGCCACGCCGGAGAGCCGGTTCGCCCTGCCCGAGACGAGCGGCGGCATCCTGCCCGCCGGCGGCGGTACGACACGACTGGCGATGCAGATCGGCCCGGCCCGCGCCCGCGAGGTGATCCTTTCGGCCCGTGACTTCACCGGTGAGGAGGCCGCGGCCTACGGCATCGTCAGCCGCGCGCTCCCGAGCGAGGAGTTGAACGCCTACACCGACACCCTGGCACGCGACATCGCCAAGCGCCCGGCGAGCACGGTCGCCGCGGTCAACGAGGTGATCAAGAACGTCTACGGAGCCTTGGCCGACGCCCAGTTCGCCGGCTTCGCCGCGGAGAACACCGCGCTGCGGAACCTGCTCGAGGTTCCCGGCACCAAGGAGGCCCTGCAGCTGATGACCGGCCTGCAGGACCTGGAGCACGAACGGGACCTGCCCGCGGCGATCGCCGCCGCGCAGTAGCGCCAGCCGCCCACAGGAACGCGAAGAGGACGACACAGTCATGACACAGCAAGGCAAGGGCGCGGCATCGGTACGGCCCGGGCTGCCGTTCGTGGAACAGAGCGGTTTCGAGATCCTCGGCGAGGAGGAGCGCGCCGTCCAGCAGGCGATGCACAAGTTCGCGCGCGAGGTGATGCGCCCGGCGGGTATCGCCATCGACAAGCTGAGCGCCGATGAAGTGATCGCACAAGGCTCTCCGTACTGGGAGTTCATGGCGACGGCCGCGGCGTCGGGAATCGAGTTCGACGCGGCCTCGGACGACGTGCCGCCGCAGGAGCTGGCCAAGCTCCAGGCGATCGTCGTCGAGGAGTTCGGCTGGGGTGACGCGGGCCTCGCGGTCTCGCTGGCGGGCGCCGCCTTCCCGAACATGATGGCCAAGCGAGCCGGCAACCAGGAACTGGTCGAGCTGACGGCGGGCAAGATCGGCGCCTGGGTCGCCACCCAGCCGGACCGCGGTTCGGACGGCACGATGCTCTACCCCGCCGAGCGCCACGCCCTCGCCCCGCAGGGCAACAAGGGCAACCTGACCGCGAAGATCAGCGGCGGCGACATCGTGATCAACGGGCAGAGCTCCGCCTGGGTCTCCAACGGCCCGGTCGCCCAGGTCGCGATCCTGTCCATCGTCGCCGACTACGGCGATGGGTACTTCGACAGCGAGGGCCACCCGCACGGCGTCGAGGTCGTCGTTCCCCTCGACCTGCCCGGGGTGACCCACGGCAAGCCGCTGGAGAAGCTGGGCAAGCGGGCCCTGCCCCAGGGTGAGCTGTTCTTCGACGACGTCAAGGTCCCCGTGCGGTACGCCGTTTCACTCGGCGACGACTACTGGCACGGCCACGCCTCCACCTGGTCCACGGCGGGTGTGGCGATGGGCGAGCTCATGACGGGGCTGGCCCGGGCGGCCCTCGAGTACGCGCTGGAGTACGTCCACGAGCGCCGCCAGGGCGGCGCGCTGCTGGCCGAGCACCAGATGGTGCAGAGCCGTCTCGGCGCCATGGCCCGCAAGGTGGAGACGATGCGCGCACTGGCCCGGCGGGCCGCCGAGTACACCGCGCTGTCGCCGGCCAAGCACCCCTACTACACCGGCGGAACGAAGGTCACCTGCACCGACCTCGCGTTCGAGGTGGCCGATGAGGCCCTGCAGCTGTTCGGCGGCAACGGACTGACCCGCGAGTACCCGATGGAGAAGCTCTTCCGCGACGCCCGGGCGGCCCGTATCGAGGACGGCGAGAACCATCTGCTCAACATGAAGTTCGGCTACCTGAACACGCAGCTGTACAAGGGCGGACGGATCGGGTCCTGACCGCACCAGGCGGGTACCGCCGGCTTCGTCGGTTCCCGCCATCCGGGCCCGGACGGTCCTCGCCATGCCAGGACCGTCCGTTCCCGTGCGCCCCGGCGGGCACTTGGCCGCGGCGCGTCACGGCACGCCGCACCCTACGGCGCGGGCCGCGACAGTCCCACAGACCAGTACGACCGACCGATCCCCGCATCTCGGGGTCGACTCCACAGATAAGGAACCACCAGCATGGCTGTGACCGACTTCTTCGACCGCGGTTGGCGCGCCTACCCGGACCGGGTGGCCTTCATCTCGGGGGAGCAGACGTTCACCTACACCGAGATCGGTGAGCTTTCGTGCCGCGTGGGGAACGCCTTGCTCGCACGTGGCATCGAGCCCGAGACCAAGGGCGCGGTTCTCGCCGCCAACGATCCCCTCGCGTGGGCCTGTGTTCTTGGCATGTGGCGGGCGGGGATGGCCTGGGTCCCGGTCAACCCCGCATACCCCGAAGAGGAGATCCAGCGGATGCTGGACACCTTCGACTGCGAGGTGCTGTTCTGCCACGAGCAGTTCCTGCCGGTCGTGGAACAGCTCCGCCCCGAACTGAAGCAACTGAAGACCGTGATCGCGCTGAGCGGGGACACACAAGCCCTGTCGGCGGCGGACGCGGTTCTGCTCGAGTCGTTCACCGAGGGAGCGTCCAGCGAGCTTCCCGACTACATCCCGGATGCGGATGTGGTGGCCGGGATCATGCCGACCGGCGGGACCACCGGGGCGCCGAAGGGTGCGATGAACACGCACCGGAGCCTTACCGTCGCCGCACTGCACCACATGTTCGCCGCGCCGTACTCCTCGGACGAGCCGATCGTGAACCTGGTCGCCGCGCCGATGACCCACGCCGCGGGCACCCTCACGCTGCCGGTCACGGCCCGCGGCGGCACGATCGTGGTGATGCACCGCCCCGACCCGCTCGAACTGCTCGACCTCCTGGAGAAGCACCGCGTCACGGAGCTGTACCTGCCGCCCACCGTCATCTACCGGATACTGGAGATACCGGGCATCGAGCAGCGGGACTTCTCCTCGCTGAAGTACTTCACCTACGGTGCGGCCCCCATGTCCACCGAGAAGCTGCGTCGCGCGATCGACGTCTTCGGCCCGGTGATGTTCCAGGGGTACGGTCAGGCGGAGGCCCCCACAGCGATCGCCTTCCTGCGCCCCGAGGAGCACTTCCGCAACGGTGAGATCGCCGACGACGCCAGGCTGTCGGCGACGGGGCGGCCCGCACCGCTGGTGCGCGTCGAGATCCTCGACGAGAACGGCACCATCCTGCCCACCGGGGAGACCGGCGAAATCTGCGTGCGCGGCGACTTGCTGATGAAGGGGTACTACAACGCCCCGGACAAGACCGCGGAGACCATCGTCGACGGGTGGCTGCACACCGGCGACATCGGCTACCTCGACCACGAGGGCTTCCTGCACATCACCGACCGCAAGAAGGACATGATCATCTCGGGTGGCTTCAATGTCTACCCGAGCGAGGTGGAGCAGGTCATCTGGACGCATCCGGCAGTGCAGGACTGCGCCGTGATCGGCACACCGCACGCAGACTGGGGCGAGGCGGTCACCGCCGTGGTCGAACTGAACGACGCTGCGCAGCTGACGGAGGAGGAGCTGGTGGCCTTCTGCCGGCCGAAGCTCGGCGGCATCAAGACACCGAAGAAGATCGTGTTCGTCGACGCCCTACCCCGCAGCGCCAACGGGAAGGTGCTCAAGAAGGACATCCGCGAGCCCTTCTGGCGCGGGCACGAGCGGAGGATCTGACCGGCCATGGCGGACCCGACAGGCAAGGATCAACGGATGGCCCGACCTGTGGCGGTGATCACGGGCGCGGCCGGTGGAATCGGCCTCGCTGTGACGCGGCGGTTGGCGCGCACGCACCGGGTCGCGCTGCTGGACATCGACGCTGACGCGGTTCGGCAGGCCGCAAGGGATCTGGGAGGTACCGCTCTCGCGCTTCGGTGCGACATCACCGACCCGGAGTCGGTCGAGGCCGCCGTGCGAGCCGTGGTCGAGCAGTTCGGGGCCATCGATGTCGCCGTGTCCAATGCAGGTATCGGTCCGGTGGGCACGGTGCGGCACCTCGATCCGTCGGTGCTCGCCACGGTGCTGGACGTCAACGTGACCGGCAACTGGCGGTTCATCCGGGAATGCCTGCCCCACCTCATCGCCAGCCGAGGGTACGTGCTCGGCGTGGCCTCGGCCGCATCGATCTTCGCTCCGCCCGGCGAGGGCATGTACGCGGCGAGCAAGGCGGGACTGGAGGCTCTGCTGGACGTGTTCCGGGTCGAGGTGGCTCACCTCGGTGTCGGCGTAGGCGTCGCCTACCCGATGTTCATCGACACGCCGATGGTGCGCGACGCCGACCACGAGCACGCGGACTTCGCCCGGACGCGGGCGCGGCTGCCCGGGGCTGCCGGCAAGACCTTCCCGGTGTCGCTGGCCGCCGACCGCATCGTGCGGGGCATCCAGCGAAGGCAGCGCCGGGTGTTCATCCCGGGTTCACTGCGTCTGCAATACCTGCTGCGCGGCTTCCTTTCCGCTTTGCTGGACCGGAAACTGCAGCCGATCGCCGTGGAGGTGGATCAGCTCACCGAACAGAAGGTTGCCGGCAGAGGTGCTGTCGCGGGCGGCTGGAGCGAGGCCGTGCTGAGATCACAGAAATCTCAGCCGGGAGGAGACTGAACGGACCTGAACTCAGGGAATGGACTGTTCGGCCCAGATGGTCTTGCCTGTGAGGGTGTGGCGGGTGCCCCATCGTCGCGTGAGCTCGGCGACAAGGAAAAGGCCGCGACCGCCCTCGTCGAAGACGCGTGCGCGGCGCAGGTGGGGGCTGGTGTTGCCGGCGTCGGAGACCTCGCAGATCAGGGTCTGTTCCCTGATGAGGCGAAGCCTGATCGGCTCCGTGGCACACCGGATCGCGTTGGTGACCAATTCGCTCCGCACTGATCCGCCGGCACGAGGCGGGCCGAGCGCGGCTGCCCGGTCATGATGTCGCCGCGGACTCTCGTCGCGGCGACGTTGCGTCGTCCTGCGCCTGCTGACTGTGGTGGTCATCACGCGGCTCACCGCTGCCACCCGGCCGGTACCGCCCCTGTGACGTGGTCCGAGGCGCGGGTGGGACACGGAGGCCGGAACGTGTGCTGCGCAGCGGCACACGCGCTATGGCCGGTCGCCCCCTCGGGGCGAACATGGCCCCGTGCTTGCTGCAACCGCCACCTCCCAGAGCGCCATCGCCCCTCTGTCAGGGCTGGTGCTGCGCCACGCCGAGGTGGCGGCCGAGCGTTAGGGCGTCGACGCGCGCACGCTGCTGCTGGAGGTCGGACGCCGGGTGCTGTCCTCGGCCGTGCGCTCGAAACCGGCACCGCAAAGACAATGACGACTGTTGCGACGGAGAACACTCCATGGAGCTCATGCGAGCTGCTCGCTTGCACTTCCCCACCCACACGCTGACCATCGAGGATGTTCCCAAGCCTGTCCCGGGCCCGGGACAGGTGCTGGTCAAGGTAGCCGCGGCCGGGGTGTGCATGTCCGACGTGCACCTCATCGACGGCACCCTCGGCCTCCCGCCGCACCTCAAGGGTGACACCGTCACCCTCGGGCACGAGGTCTCCGGCACCATCGTCGAGCTGGGCCCCGAGGTGACCGCCTGCCAGGTCGGTCAGCGCGTGGTCCTGCAGGGCGGGGACATCAAGGACGGCCAGATGCACACGCGCGGGGTCGACTTCGACGGTGGGTGGGCCGAGTACGTCCTGGTGAGCGCGGGGGGCGTCGTCCCCTTGCCCGACTCGATCCCGTTCGAGCAGGCGGCGATCATCCCCGATGCCGTGTCGACTCCTTGGGACGCCATCGTCCGCACCGCGGACATCCGGCCGGGCGAGGCAGCGGGTGTGTGGGGGGTCGGAGGTCTGGGCATCCACGCGGTGCAGCTGCTGCGGGCTGTCGGCGCCTTCCCGATCGTGGCGGCCGACCCGGCCCCGGCGGCGCGTGAGCGCGCCCGGCGGATGGGGGCAGACCTCGTTGTCGACTCCGCCGACCCCACCTTCCGGGAGCAGGTGCTCGACATCACCAAGGGCAGCGGACTGAACGCCGCCTTCGACTTCGCCGGTGTCTCGGCGGTGCACGAGCAGGCGCTGACCGTTCTGGGGCCGGGGGGCCGCCTCGTCCTGGTCGGGCTGTCGGGGCGTCCCCTCACCTTCAGCGACAGCACCACCTTCAGCTACCTGAAGCACCAGGTCAGGGGGCACTTCGGCACGGAACTCGACTCGGTGCCGCGGCTCGTGGACCTGGTGGCAGGCGGGCGCCTCGACTTCTCCGCTTCCGTCACGGAGGTGCTGCCCCTGGAGCAGGCGAACGTGGCCGTGCAGCGCTTGCACACCAAGGAAGGCAATCCGATCAGGCTGGTCCTTCAGCCCTGACCTGCACATGACGGTCGGACGCGTCTGACCTTGCGCCGTCATACCTGTCTGGTGGCTGTCCGGGGCTGTGCTGCGCCCGGGCGCGGAGTCAGCTGTCGCCCGGGGTGGTCCCGCTGTGGTGCCCCTGGAGCAGGACACTGCTGGGTGTCACCCCGAAGGCCTGCTTGAAGGCCGTGCTGAAGTGCCCCATGTTGTTGAAGCCGCACCGGAAGGCGATAGTGACATGGTCGGCCGCTGGTTCAGGGCACAGGGTCTCCAGGACGGAGTCGCACAGTTCTTCCGGTGAGGGTCTGGGCTGGGCGAGGGCTCGACGAAGGTCGGAGAGCCCCTTGTCGGGGTCGCGATCCCGGGTTGCGAAGAGGCCGTCGGTGAGCAATGCAAGCAGGCTTCCTTCGGGCAGGGAGATCTCCCTCGCCTCGAAGGGCAGGCTGACCAAGGCCCAGCGGCGGTCCGGCACGCTCGCTCCAACTGCGCGGTGAGGCCGCCGTCTCGATCCCCGATGTGGTCGCTGCACAGCTGGGATGCCCGCCGTGCCCCCCTGCTGGGACCAATTAAGGTGGCCGTGTGTCCACAGGAAACGCCGTAGTGGCGCGCAACGTGCGCTTTCTCAGAGAGCAGCGGGGTCTGTCCCTGGCCGAGTTGGCCCGGCAGGCCGGGCTGGCCAAGCAGACACTGTCGAATCTGGAGCAGGGCACCGGCAACCCCACGGTGGACACCCTGTTCGCCATAGCTACTGCGCTCGGCGTCCCGGTCACACGGCTGGTGGCCGAACGGGAGCAGGTGATGACCGTGCAGCGGGCCGACGAGGTCGTCTGGGAGCAGCACGGCGGATACCAGTCCCGGTCGCTGGACCACGTGTACGGCTCTGGTGTCATCGAGAACTACGTGGTGCGCATCGCCCAGGACCCGCACGGCGTGGTCAAGCCGTCCGAGCCGCACCCGGTGGGCACCCTGGAGCACCTGTACGTGATCAGCGGCCGTGTCCGCGTGGGCCCCGCCGGGGAGGCGGTGGAGCTGTCGGCCGGGGACTTCGTGCGCTATCCGGGCGACCGCCCGCACGTCTACGAGTCGCTGGACGGCGAGAGCCTCGTGCACATCGTGGTGAGCGTGCCTCGCGTGCAGCCCGGCACCGGCGGTGTCAGCGTGGCGCGGACGCACGGCGGCGTCCGGCGCTGATCCGGATGTGCTGTGCCGTCTTTCGGCACGTGTTCTCGCCGCGGCAGGCGCCGACCCGGAATGCTGGCGTCAGCCGCCGGTGGACGTCGGGGGCGACATCACCGCTGAACCACTCCTGGCAAGGACAGCGGTGAACCTGGTCGGGACCAGGCCACTCCGCTGGGCCCGGCCCGTCCGTGAGGCGACCTCGGTGCCGCACACCGGGGTCGCCGTCCAGGTGGGTGGCCTGTGGGCTCTCGTGCCAGGGGTCAGGCCGCAGATAGATTGTCGAGCCGCGAGGGGGCCGCCTGCCGGCTTGCTGTGGCCGCGTTGACCGCGCGTGCCGCCTCGTAGGCCACCCGTCGCAGTGCCGGCGCGAACCGGGCGGGCTCGAAGCGGCGGTCGGCGCTCGCGACGGAGAAGGCGGCCACGGGTCGCCCGGCCGAACCCATGATCGGTACGGCGACGCAGGTGAGGCCGGGAACGGCTTCCTGGCGGTCGTAGGCGACGCCGTCCCGGCGGATGCGGCACAGTTCGGCCCGGAAACGGTCGGGATCGGTGCAGGTGTACTCCGTGCGTGCCGTGAGTCCGTCGGCGATCGCGGCCTCGGCGGCGTCGTGGTCGAAGGCGAGGAGGGCCTTGCCGACGCCGGTGCAGTAGGCGGGCAGGCGGGCGCCGATCCGGGAGGGGGAGCGGGTCGCTCGGTGGCCCTGGATCTTGTTGACGTACACGATGTCGGTGTCGTGCAGTACGGCCAGGTGCACGGTCTCGTGGGTCGTCTCGTACAGGTCCGCCAGATGCGGCATCAGGCATTCCTGCAGGAGCGGGGGATTGGGGCCGAAGACCCGTACGCCGATGTCGTAAAGCTGGGATCCCAGGCGGTAGTTGCTGCCGACACGTTCCACGAGGTCGTTGCGGTGGAGGATGCCCAGCAGTCGGAAGGTGGTCGACTTGGTCAGCCGTGTCCGCCGGGCCAGCTCGCTCACGCCGATTTCCCCGTCCAGTTCGGCGAGGGACTTCAGGAGGAAGAGCGCCTTGTCGACCGCGGTCTGCTGGTCGGGCTCGCCGGTCGCCGGGGCTGAGGGCTGCGCGGAAGGCGAGGAGGGGAGTGGCATGGCGGGCTCCGATGGGGATCCAGGGTGGCCATTAAAATGGACGCGCGTCCAGCTTAATCGATCGTTTCGTCGTTGTAAAACACCAGGGACCCCGCTTGCCTCTGTGTGACGGATCGGATCGTCCCCCCGTGCCGTATCCCGGCACGGTGGCTGGGCAGGGCGGCCGGGAGAAGCGTCTGCTGTGGCCATGCAGCGACACGCCACCGTGGCCACGACCACCGTCCGCGCCGCCCAGGCTTCCCCCGACGCACAGCTCGTCGAGGAGCCGGCGGCGGTGCTGCGGCGTGCCGAGGCCTGGGGGCACCTCCCGGCCGAAGGCTGGGGGAGGATTCCCGTCGCACCACCCACCGGGGAGCCCTTGCCGATGCGCGAGCAACTCGGCCTGCCCGAAGCGAACTTCGGGACCCTGTGCCGGTCGATCCCGGACGGCGGGACCACCAACACTCGGGAGCTCATCACCCCGCGGGCCGAGGCAGAGGTCGGTCTGATCCTCGGCCGGCTGTCCGGACCCCGCGTGCGGGCGCGGAGGTCCGGGCGGCCGTCTCCCAGCCGGCGCCAGCCGTGGAGGTCAGCGACAGCCGCATCGCCGACCGGCGGGTCTTCCCGGCCGACAACGTCGCCGGCAACGCCGCCTCGGCGCGCGTCTCGCTCGGCCTGTGGGCCGAAGCCCTCGGCGATCCGCTTCGGGCCCGGACGCTCCACGCGCGCGGCGGGCGAGCCGCTGCTCACCGGGTCTGTGCGCGCCGGCGTCCCGCTGACACCGGGCTCTTCGCTCGCCGTGCGGTCCGGCACCGGCCGCCTGCCCGAACTGACCGTGACCGTCTGATGAACCACCGACAAGGAAGCGGGGGAGCCGCCGTGCCACCGCGTGAACCGGAGCGCTCCGACCCTTCGGGTGTGCACAGGAACGCACGCCGAACCACCAGCCCACGAGGGCGGCGCAGCGCGCGCCCGATCCGGCCCGAGGAGGCCCAGCGATGACAACCACGCCCGCCCGGCTGGGGGCACCTCCCGCCCGAAGGGTGGGGGAGGACCGCCTGACTCGCGTACCCGAGCCGGCCGTCGACGTCAGCCCTTACTTCGACCTCGACCGCGGTCTGGTCGACCGCACGATCTTCAGCGACCAGGCCGTCTACCGGCAGGAGCTGCGCCGCCTTTTCGCGCCGAGCTGGCTGTTCCTCGCGCACGAGAGCCAGTTCTCGAAGCCCGGTGACTTCTTCACCACCTACATGGGCGAGGACCCGGTCATCGTCACCATGGGCAAGGACCGGAAACTGCGTGCCTTCCTCAACGCCTGCCGCCACCGCGGCATGCGGGTGTGCCGCGCCGACGCGGGGGCGACGAAGGCGTTCACGTGCAGCTACCACGGCTGGTCCTACGACACCTCCGGGAAGCTGATCAACGTCCCCAACGGAGGGGACTACCCCGCCCACTTCGAGCAGGACCAGTGGGGACTGATCGAGGTCGCGCAACTCGACACGTACAAGGGACTCGTCTTCGCGACCTGGAACCCCGAGGCCCCGCCCCTGGTGGAGGCGCTCGGCGGACTGACCTGGTATCTGGACGCGATGCTCGACCACGACCCGGAGGGCACCGAGGCCGTCGGCGGGGTGCACAAGTGGGTGCTGGAGGGCAACTGGAAGCTCGCCGCCGAGCAGTTCGCCTCCGACTGGTACCACGTCAACATTTCGCACGCCTCCGCGCTGATGGTCATGTCACCCACCGGCAAGGGCCCCAAGACGGACATCGTGCAGACGCCGGGCCGGCAGTACACCGACTCGCTGGGGCACGGGCACGGCTTTCCGACCCACCCCAAGAGCCGTTTCGACGATCGTGTCGTACACGAGTGGACCGACTACGAGGCGCTGCGCGAACGGCTCGGTGACGCCCGGGTCGAGGGACCGATGACCACCGGGCACGGCACCGTCTTCCCGAACTTCTCCTACCTGCCGGTCAACGGCTCCATCCGCGTGTGGCACCCCAAGGGCCCGGACAAGATGGAGGTCTGGGCCTGGACCATCGTCGACAAGTCGATGCCGGACGAGGTCAAGAACGCCCAACGCATCTACAACCTGCGCACGTTCGGGCCGAGCGGCATCTTCGAGCAGGACGACGGCGAGAACTGGAGCGAGTGCCAGGCCACCGCGCACGGCTTCGTGGCCGGCTCCATGACCCTCAACTACCAGATGGGACTGGGGCTTCAGTCCGAGGACGGCGTCCACCCCGGCACCACCGGCCGCCTCTACAGCGACGGCGCCGCCCGCGGCTTCTACGCCCGCTGGCGCGACCTGATGAACACGCCCGCCTGGCACGAGAAGAACACCGAGAAGAACACCGAGAAGAACCCCGAGGACACCCCATGAGCACCACCGGCACCGGCATCCGGGTCGCCGCCGTCGGCGACATCGAGGAGGGCGAGGCGCTGAAGGTGCCCGCCGGGACCACCGGCCACACCGACGCCATCGCCGTCTTCCACGAGGGCGGCGCCTACTACGCCCTCGACGACACCTGCACCCACGGCCAGGCATCGCTCGCCGACGGCTGGATCGAGAACGGCGAGGTCGAGTGCCCGCTGCACAGCGCCCGCTTCTGCCTCAGGTCCGGCGAACCGCAGTGCATGCCCGCCACCCTCGCCCAGCGCACCCACCGGGTCGAGGTGCGCGAGGACGAGGTCTGGCTGCACCCCGGCGAGGAGGCCGGCGCATGAGCGGGCCACGGCGTATCGCCGTCGTCGGCGCGGGCCTGGCCGCCGTCTCGACGTGCGACGCGCTGCGCGCCCAGGGCTACGACGGCGAGCTCGTGCTGTACTCCGCCGAGCGCGGGCTGCCCTACGACCGCCCGCCACTCAGCAAGGACGTCCTGCTCGGCAAGTCCCGCCGCGAGAACATCCTGCTGCGGCCCGAGCAGTGGTACGACGAGCAGGGCATCGAACTCCGCGACGGCGCCCCGGTCCGGGCGATCCGCCCGCACGAGGGCGGACTGGAGCTGGCCGACGGCGAGCTTGCCACAGCCGACCGGATCGTGCTGGCCACCGGCGGCACCGCGCGCCCCCTGCCGGTGCCGGGCGGCGACGACCCGGCCGTACACCTGCTGCGCACCTGGGAGGACGCCGAACGGCTGCGGGAGCGGCTGCTGCCGGGCGCCCGGGTGGCCGTGGTCGGGGCGGGGCTGATCGGTGCGGAGACCGCGGCCGTCGCCCACGCCCTGGGCTGCCGCGTCACCCTCATCGACCCGCTGCCGGTGCCACTGACCGCAGCGGTCGGGGACGACATCGCGAACGCACTGCATCGGAGGCACTCCGCCGAAGGCATCGGCGTCCTGACCGCCGGCGTCCAATGCATCGAGCGCCGTCCAGGCAACCTCGGAGTCCTGCTGCACCTCACCGGCTACGGGGCACCCGTGCTCGCCGACACCGTGGTGGTCGGCATCGGCATGCGTCCGGCCACGGAACTGGCCGAGGCCGCGGGGCTGAACGTCGACAACGGTGTGGTCGTCCACCCCGGTCAGCGCACCTCCCACCCCAATGTCCTCGCCGTCGGCGACGTCGCCCGCCCCGAGGGGCACAAGGTCCGTCATGAGCACTGGGAGGCCGCCCAGCGCGACGGCGAGGCCGCCGCCCACGGCATCCTCGGCCGCCCTCTGCCGTCCTTCGGCGCTTCCTGGTTCTGGTCCGACCGGCACGGCTCCCGGCTGGAGGCGGTCGGCACCATGGCGGACGCCGAGCGCACCGTGCGGCGCGGGGCACCGGACGACGGCGCCTTCACCGTCTTCGGGCTGCTGGGCGACCGGCTGGTGGCCGCGGCCGCCATCGACCGACCACGCGACATCAAGGCCGCCCGGCGGATCGTCGATCGCGGTGTCGCTGTCGACGCGGCCGTCCTGTCCGACGAGAGTGCGGATCTGCGCACGCTGCTGAAGCGCTGAACCGCCACGTGCCGCCTTGTGGCACACGCGCTCCCCGAACCGCCCCCTCCGCGCTGGAATGGCACCACCCGGCGCGGCCCGCAGGAGGACCCCCGATGAGCATCCACCCCCCGGAGACCCCCCGGACGACCGCACCCGCCGTCGACGAGGACATGCGGCTCCACTTCGAGGTACAGCGCCTGTACGCCGTCGAGGCACAAGTGCTCGACCAGCACCGCTACGCCGACTGGCTGGAGCTGTTCACCGACGACCTGCACTACTGGGCGCCGGTACGCACCAACCGCCTGCGGCGCCAGCAGGCCCTGGCCGACGGCTCGCCCGGTGAGGTCGCCATCTTCGACGAGACCAAGGCGAGCCTGGCCTGGCGCATCCGCCGGTTCGACTCGGGCATGGCCTGGGCCGAGGATCCGCCGTCGCGGACCCGGCATCTGATCACCAACATCCTGGTCTGGCCGGCCGACGAGCCCGGCGAGTACGTCGCCGAGTCGTCATTCCTCTGCTACCGCAACCGCCTGGAACGTGAGGTCGACATCTACGCCGGCGGCCGCACCGACCAGCTGCGCCGCGACCCGGACGACGGACGGCTGCTGATCGCGCGCCGCACCATCCTGCTCGACCAGAACGTCCTGCTCGCCAAGAACATCAGCACCTTCCTGTAAGCCCTTGTGAACCGGAGCCCGCTCGTGACCACTGAACAGACCACAGAGGTGAAGCTCGTCGAGCACACCGTGCAGACCACGCTCGGCACCGTCGCGGTCAGCGAGGCCGGCGAGGGCCCGGTGTTGGTGATGCTGCACGGCGGCGGCCCCGGCGCGAGCGCGGTGGCCAACTACCGCCACAACCTCCCCGCGCTCACCGAGCACTTCCGCGTGCTCCTGCCCGACCAGCCCGGCTTCGGCGGCAGTTACCGCCCCACCGAGGCCGACCTCGACGCCCGCAGCATCACCGAGATCACCGTCGACGCCCTGCTGCAGACCCTGGACGCCCTCGGCATCGACCGCTTCCACCTGCTCGGCAACAGCCTCGGTGGGGCCGCCGCCATCGCCACCGCACTCGAAGTCCCCTACCGAGTCGAGAAGTTGGTTCTGATGGCGCCGGGAGGAGGCTGGCTGCCCTTCGGACCGACCCCGACCGAGGGCCAGAAGGCCATGTTCCGCTACTACAACGGCGAGGGCCCCACCCTGAAGAAGATGCGGGACTTCATCGGCGTGATGACCGCCGAGCCCAAGCGTTGGGCCGACACCGCGCAGGCCCGCTACGAGGCGTCCCTCGACGAGTCCCACATCGCCTTCTACCACGCCTACAACGCCGCTTTCGCCAAGCGGCACGGCATGGACCCGCTGTGGCAGCGCGTTCACAAGATCAAGGCGCCCACCCTCCTCCTGTGGGGCCGCGACGACCGCACCATCACCCTCGACGGCGCCCAGCTCATGCTCAAGCAGATCCGCGACGTCCAGCTGCACGTCTTCGGCGGCTGCGGCCACTGGGTCCAGCTGGAGCGGCAGGCCGAGTTCGAGCGCCTGGTCACCGACTTCCTCGGGGAGCACTGAATCATGGGTTGGCTGGAGGGCGAAATCGCCCTGATCACCGGCGGGGGCTCCGGCATCGGCCGCGCCGTCGCCCTGCGCTACCTCGCCGAAGGCGCGAGCGTCGCCGTCCTCGGCCGTGGGGCCGAGCAGTTGGAGGAGGTCGTCGCCGCGGCGGGCGACCTCTCCGACCGGGTGCTGCCCCTCACCGGCGACGTACGCTCCCCGGACGATCTGCACCGGGCGGTGGACGCGACCGTCAAGAGGTTCGGCAAGCTGGACATCCTCGTCCCCAACGCCGGGATCTGGGACTACCACCGCAGCGTCACCAAGCTCGACGGCAAGGAGCTGTCCGAGGCGTTCGACGAGGTCTTCGGCATCAACGTCAAGGGCTACGTCCTCGCTGTCGAGGCGGCCTGGCGGGAACTCGTCGCCACGCGCGGCAGCATCGTGATGACGCTGTCCAACGCCTCCTTCCACACCGACGGTGGCGGCCCCCTGTACACCGCCAGCAAGCACGCCTGCCTCGGCCTGCTCCGGCAGTTCGCCTACGAGCTGGCGCCGCGCGTCCGCGTCAACGGCGTCGCCGTCGGCGGGATGCGCACCAAGCTGCGCGGCCCACAGACCCTGGGCCTGCAGAACCGCACGCTCGAAGCCTCCTTCGCCAAGAACGAGGCGTCCGGACAGGCACAGCAACCGCTCATCCCGCTGTACGACTCCAGCGTCGAGCCGGAGGACTTCACCGGCCCGTACGTCCTGCTCGCCTCCCGCGCCAACAGCGGCACCGTCACCGGCGCCGTGATCCCCGCCGACGGCGGCATCGCCGTCCGCGGATTCCGTTCCCCGGCCGGTGGCGCCGGCCTCTGAACCGTCTCCCCGTCTCCCCTTTCACTTCCGCACGACAGCCATCGAAGGAGCCGCCGCATGGCCGCCGTCGACATCAGCCCCGCCGCGGCACTGCACCGCAGAGCCCAGTACCCCACCGCCTGCGCACTCGTCTACGAGGGCCACGAGATCTCTGCCGCCCAACTCAGCCGCAGGACGGACGAGTTGGCTGCCGGGCTGGCCGTACGTGGACTGCGGCGCGGCGACCGGGTCGCCTACCTCGGCCTCAACAGCGTGACCTTCTTCGAGACGCTGCTGGCCGCGGCCCACCTCGGGGCGGTCTTCGTGCCGGTCAACTTCCGGCTCGCGGCCGAGGAGGTGCGCCACATCCTCAGCGACAGCGGTGCGCACACCCTGGTCGTCGAGGAGGGCCATCGCGCACTCGTCGAGTCGGTGATGAGCGACATACCCGCCCGCATCCACGTGCTGGTCGACACGGATCCGCGGTGCCCCGCGGCGACGGCACCCGCCGCCGTCTGGACACCGCTCTCGGAGCTGCTCGGAGCCGACCGACGTGGCACGGAGCCGGTGGCGCTGTACGACGACGACCTGGCGGCGCTCATGTACACCTCCGGCACGACCGGCCGACCCAAGGGCGTCATGCTCACCCACGGCAACCTCTGGTGGAACGCGGTCAACGTCGAAAGTGTCGTGGACACCCGCCCGGACGACGTGAACCTCGCCGTCGCCCCGCTCTTCCACATCGGCGGCCTCAACGCCCTCACCCTGCGCACCCTCGTGCGCGGCGGCACCGTCGTCGTGCGCCGCGGCTTCGACCCCGCCCAGTGCCTGGAGGACCTCGTCCAGCACCGCGTGACGACCCTGTTCGCGGTCCCCGCGATGTACAGCGCCCTGACCCGCATGCCCGGCTTCGCCGCGGCCGACCTCTCCGCCCTGCGATCCGCGATCGTCGCGGGCGCCCCCGTCCCGCCCCAGCTGATCAGGGACTACGAAGAACGTGGCATCCTGCTCCAGCAGGCGTGGGGGCTGACCGAGACCGCGCCCTTCGCCTGCTACCTCCCGGCCGGGCTCACGGCGCAGAAGGCCGGATCGACCGGCGTACCCATGCCGTACACGGAGATCCGCATCGTCGACCCGGTCACCGGGGCCGGTGTGCAGGACGCGGACACGCGCGGGGAGATCTGCGTGCGCGGCCCGAACGTCACGCCCGGCTACTGGAACAACCCCGAGGCCACCCGTGCCGCCTTCGACGACGCGGGCTGGTTCCACAGCGGCGACATCGCGCATCGGGACAAGGACGGCTTCTACCACATCGTCGACCGCCTCAAGGACATGATCATCAGCGGCGGGGAGAACGTGTACCCGGCCGAGGTCGAGCGCGTTCTCGCCGCGTACCCGGGTGTCCTGGAGGCGGCCGTCATCGGCGTCCCGCATCCGAAGTGGGGCGAGACCGTGCTCGCCGTGCTGACCTGCGAGCCCGGGACCACGCCCACACTGGAGGAGGTGCGCGCCTTCACCGGCCGGCACCTGGCCCGCTACAAGCTGCCCACCCAGGTGCTGATCGCCGAACAGCTGCCCCGCAACGGCAGCGGCAAGCTGGTCAAGTCCGCACTGCGGAGCTGGGTCGAGACCCAGCGGCCCGCCGAGACACCGTGAGCCGGCCATGAGCATCCACACCGCCGTCGTACCGGCACCGCCCGAACCCGTCCTGGGTAACGACTGGACGCTGCGCCCGCTCGACGAGCCCGCCACGGTGACCCCGCAGACGGCGCGCACGTACGCCGTCACCGAGGCCGAGGGCGGTCCGACGCTGCTCCTGCGCGTCCACCGCGTCGCGCACCACCCGCTGCACAGCTGCTATCCGTACGGCACCCACGACCTTGCCCTGGGCCTGGTCCTCCCCGACCACGGGCCGTCCGGCCGGGCGCTTGCCGCGAAACTGCTGCGTGCCCTCGTCTCCGCACTCTTCCTCGCCGACCCCCGCTGCCGCCGCATCGTCGCCGCACCGGACGAGAGCGACACCGTCACCCAGACCGCCCTTGAGGCGGGCGGACTCCTCCGGGTCACCGAGGCCGACCTGCCCGACGCCAGCGTGGTCCTGTTCGCCGCCGAACCGCCGGACCTCGCCGGCATCTCCACCGCCCTCGACGACATGCCCCACTGACCACCGCCTCACCGCGTGGAGAGGCGGAGAGGAGCAAGCTCGGCCCAGATGGTCTTGCCGGTGCGGGTGTAGCGCGTACCCCACCTTCGGGTGAGCTCGGCGACCATGAACAGGCCGCGGCCGCCCTCGTCGAACACCCGGGCGCGGCGGAGGTGCGGACTGGTGCTGCTGCCGTCGGAGACTTCGCAGATCAGTACCTCGTCCTTGATCAGCCTGAGGCGGATCGGGCCGCTGGCGTACCGGATGGCGTTCGTCACCAGCTCGCTGATGACCAGTTCCGTGACGAACTCGGTTTCCTGCAGACCCCATGCGGCCAACCGGTCGCAGGCGCGGCGGCGGGTCTCGGCGACGACCGCGGGATCGACGGGAACGTCCCAGGAGGCGACGCGGTCCTCGCCGAAGAGACGGGTGCGGACCAGGAGCAGGGCGATGTCGTCGGTGTGCGCTTCGGGGCTCAGGGTGCCCAGGACGGTGTCGCACAGCGCTGCAAGCGAGGACGCGGGCCGGGCCAGAGTGTGGCGCAGGGCGTCGAGTCCCTCGTCGATGTCGCGATCGCCGGCCGAGAGGAGGCCGTCGGTGAACAGGGCGAGCAGACTTCCTTCGGGCACGGTGACCTCGGCCGCCTCGAAGGGCAGGCTGCCCAGCCCCAGAGGCGGGCCGGCGGGCAGGTCGACGACCGTGCCGGTGCCGTCCGGGTGGACCAGAATCGGCGGGGGGTGGCCGGCCCGGGCAAGGGAGCAGATGCCGGAGAGGGGGTCGTAGACCGCGTACAGGCAACCGGCTCCGATGGCGCCGGGGATCTCACCGGTGGCGACGGTGTCGTCCTCGGTGTGGGTGACGATGTCGTCGAGGTGGGTGAGGAGCTCGTCGGGCGGGAGGTCGATGTCGGCGAGGGTGCGCACCGCCGTACGCAGGCGGCCCATGGTGGCTGAGGCGTTGATGCCGTGGCCGACGACATCGCCGACGACCAGGCCGACGCGGGCGCCGGGCAGCGGGATCACGTCGTACCAGTCGCCGCCCGCCTGCGCGCCGCCGCCCGCAGGGAGATAACGGGAAGCCGTCTCCACGGCAGGATGCGTGGTCGGGCCGTGCGGCAGCAGGTTGCGTTGCAGCGCCAGCGAGATGCCGCGTTCGCGCGTGAACCGGCGGGCGTTGTCCAGGCAGACCGCGGCCCGCGCGACCAGGTCTTCGGTGACGGCCAGATCGTCAGGGCCGAACGGCTCGCGAGACGAGCATCTGACGAACATGACTGCTCCGAGGGTGGTGCCACGGGCGCGGATGGGTACCGCGATCAGCGAACGCACTCCGCACGCGCGGGCCTGCGCCGCCTGGACAGGGTCGTCGGCGAACCAGCGGACGACCTGGGCGTCGTCGACGTGGTGCCGTGCCGCCCGGCCGCTGGCCAGACACCGGGCGATCGGCGAAGAAGCCACATGGTCACTGATCTCGTCCGGGGCCGGATGCTCTCCGGGCGTCGCGGACACCGCCCTGTGAGCCGCCCGGCGCAGCGGGACGGGACCGGACAGGACAGGTGCGGGCACATCGCCCTGGAAGACGGGGTCGAGCAGGTCCACGCTGACGAGGTCGGCGAAGCGGGGTACGGCGACCTCGGTGAGCTCGCGTGCGGTGCCCACCACGTCCAGGCCGGTGCCGATGCGGGTGCGGGCCTCGCTCACGAGGGCCAGCCGCTCCCGGGACTCGTACTGCTGGGAGTAGTCGTACGCCGACAGACCCGCCCCCTGCACCTGGCCGGCTTCGTCCGTGAGCGGGAAGATGTCGAGAGCCCAGGCGTGCGCCTTCGGCTCGCCCGGAAGCCTCACGAAGGGCTCGGCGAATTCGGGCTTCCCGGTCCGAAGAACCCGGCGGATCCGCTGCCCGACTTGCTCGTATACGGGGCCCTGAAGGATCTCGGCCACGAACCGGCCGCGGTAGTCGTGCTCGGAGAGGCCCGCCGCCTGCTCCAACACCTTGTTGCCGAACAGTATGCGTCCCTCGCGGTCATAGATCGAAAGGGCGAGGGGCTGCTCCTCGAACATCCATCGCTTGAATGAGCACTCGTCCGGGGAGTCCGTCCTGGGTACGACAATCACCAGGCACCCGCTCGGCCGCTTGTCGGACGGCAGCGGATAGAGGCGCACCTGAGCATCCGACAGCCTGCCGTCCCGGTGCCTCAGCACTGCCCAGTCAGCGGTGAACAGATCGGCCAGAGGCTTGCCGATGACCTCCTCGAGGGCATGGCCCCACAGCGTCTGGGCGCCGCTGCTCCAATGGGTCACCAGGCCGTCCGGGTCCGTGACCGCGATGGCCGCAGCCGTGCCGAGGAAGGCTCCTGTCGACGCCGGAGGGAGTCGGCCGGGCGGCTCGTCGGACGTCATTGTCGTGCCCTAAGTGTCGCCTAAGTTGCCTTGTTGCCGGACTTGCTGACCATGTTCACGATCCCCCTGAGGGTGGCAGGTTTCAAGCCGAGCGGCCACGCGGCAGTCCGTGATCGACGAGCGAGTCGTCCTCGACCCGGACGGCGGCGGTGCGGCCGTCGAGACGGATGGTTGCGAGCTTCACGCGTGACTCTCCTCGGTGTGGGCGCGGAACAGGTTGAGCTTGGAGAGGATCGGAGCATCGCTGAACTGGAACAGGTCCAGCGCTCCGGAGTCGGAGTCCGAGGGCGACGCCTGTGACCGGATCGACAGCCGTGTCCATGGCGGGACGACGAAGAGGTCGCCACGGGTGACGGACCAGGAGAAGTCGCCCACGGTCACCTCTCCCGAGCCTTCGAAGACCTGGTACACGGACGACCCCGTTTCCAGGCGCGGGGTGGTCTCCGCGCCGGTGCGGATGCGGTGGAACTGGGCGCGGATGGTCGGCAAGACGTCCCTGCCGTCGCTGGGAATGGTGTAGCGCACCAGCGCGTGGCCGGGGTCGACGGTGCCGGGGTGGCCGGCGTGCTCCAGCTCCAGCTGGTCGGAGAGGGTGGCGTCGGTGTCCGCCCCGCGATAGGCCGGCCGCGGAGTGCCCTGCCTGCGGCCGAGCTGGGAGACCGGCACCAGCCCCGGATGTCCCCACAGCCGCTCGGAGCGCGACCGGTCCGGCGCCGTGTGCCCCTCCTCGGACAGCTTCTCCCGGCCGAAGTCGAAGAACTGCGCCTCGACGTCGTACTGGAAGGGAATGTCGAGGCCGTCGATACAGGCCATCGGCTGGTCGGCGGAGTTGTGGTGGGCATGCCATTTGAGGCCGGTCGGCGGCAGGAAGTCACCGCGGCGCATCGGCACCGGGTCGCGCTCCATCAGTGTCCACACTCCCTCGCCCTCGACGACGAACCGGAAGGTGTGCTGGGTGTGCCGGTGCTCGGGCGCGTCCTCGCCCGGCATGAGGTACTGGATGGCCGCCCACAGGGTCGGTGTGGCGTACGGCCTGCCGCCAAGGGCCGGATTGGTCAGGGCTATCGCGCGCGGCTCGCCGCCACGGCCGACCGGCACCAGGTCACCGGAGTGGCCGGCCAGGTCCAGGAGCGTTCGCCACTCCCACCGGTGGGGCTCAGCCTTCGAGCGCGGGTGCTCGGGCATCAGGTCCCCGATACGCGTCCACAGGGGGACCAGCAGGGCTTTCTCGAAACTGCGGTAGAGCTCTTCGGGCTCAGGAGTCACCGGCGGCTGGTCCGGCTCCTCGGCGGTCAGTGAGACAGGGGAGGGTGACCGTCTTCTTACGATCGACGTCCTCCCCTGCGGCCTTCTTCTTCTTCTTGATCTTCCGGAGGTGGTAGCTGGCGATGCCGATCATGAAGGCGCCGCCGGTCAGGAAGGCGGAGGAGAGGGTGTGCGCGAACTGGAACACCGCCGTGTCCTGGAAGAGGACCTGCCAGATGCTGTTGAGGTGGGCCACCCCCGTGGTCTTGTCGATGTGGTAACCGACGGGGTGCTGCATCCAGGAGTTGGCCGCGAGGATGAAGTACGCGGACAGGATCGTGCCGGTGGACACCAGCCAGATGCAGGCCAGGTGGATCTTCTTGGGCAGCTTGTCCCAGCCGAAGATCCACAGGCCGATGAAGGTGGACTCGAAGAAGAAGGCGATCAGCGACTCCATCGCGAGCGGAGCGCCGAAGACGTCGCCGACGAACTTTGAGTAGTCCGACCAGTTCATGCCGAACTGGAACTCCTGCACGATGCCCGTGGCGACACCGATCGCGATATTGATCAGGAAGAGCTTCCCCCAGAACTTCGTGGCATGGAAGTACTTCTCTTTACCCGTGCGCACCCAGGCGGTCTCCAGGCCGGCGGTGAGGGCGGCCAGAGATATCGTCAAAGGGACGAAAAGAGAGTGGTAGACGGTCGTGATACCGAACTGCCATCGCGCCAAGGTCTCCGGCGCCAAAGCCAGATCCACTGCATCTTCTCCTTGTATTGCCGTAGTCGCAGCAGAGGGTTGCTCCGTTGATCCCACCGATTTCAGGAGGAACCATCACAGCTTGTGAACGCGATCACATTCACAAGGTGTGATGTCGTACCGGCTGTTTGGGATCGGGGAGGGGGCCCAACTTCCAAGGAGCCACAGGAGGACCTCGGAGGCGCTTGCACCGAGTCCGTCGCAGAGTCGAAGCGGACCTGCCCGGTCGACGGGCAAGTCCGAGGCCCTCGGTGGACGGAGCAGGGCTCCTCACGGAACGCCTCCCCAGCTCGACCTGATCGAGGAGTGGCGTGACACGTCCGGCGCGTGGCTGTCGGTGTGGGGTGTCAAGTTCGGCCTCCGTGGCGGTCCGGAGGCTCATTCGTGAGGGTCGTGGGCGCGCAGCCCGTGCAGGAACATGTCGAGGAACTGCGCGCGGACACCGTACGCACTGACCCCGCGGAGCCGGGCAATGTGCGAGCTGTACCCCGCGATGGAACCGGTGAAGGTCTCGGCGGCCACGGAACGGTCGATGCCGGCGCGCAGTTCACCGCGGAGTTGTGCGTCCCGCAGGACGTCCTCGACGACGGCGAGGGGCTTGTCGATGCAGTCGCGCTGGAATCTCGCGTACAGCTCGGGATGGTCGGGCAGCTCGAAGGAACAGCGGGCGGCGATGAGCCAGCGTGGGCTGTCGAGGGCGTCGGCGATGTCGTCGTAGAGGGCGTTGAGGTCGCCGACGAGACTGCCGGTGCGGGGCGGGACGAGGTCGAGGGCGAGGGTGTTGAGCCCCGCGATGATGAGCTCGTCCCGCTCGGTCCAGCGGCTGTAAAGGGTGCGCTTGGCGACCTTGGCGCGGGCGGCGACGTTGTTGATCCGGAAGCCGGCGACACCATGGTCGGAGAGTTCGTCGACGACGGCGCGGAGGATGCGGTCGTCGGCGGTGGTGTCGCGGGGGCGGCCCGGTTTGGCGGGGCCGGGTTCGGCCGGGACCGGCGACGCGATGGCTGCCATGACTGGCTCTCCCCTCATCCCCGAGACGGCCCACGACTCAGGACCCGTGTCCTATTGTGCGACCGAAACGGTTTCGTATTCACCGTAGCCTAGGTTACCGTATGCGCGTGCGAAATCGTTTCGCTCGAAGCTCGAACGAGGTGCCGCGGATGACAGCGAGAGACCAGGCCACCACGCCACGCACGCGCCGCAGCCGCATCACCCCGGAACGCGAGGAGGAGCTCTTCGCCACCGTCCTCGACCTCCTCCGCGAGGTCGGCTACGAGGCCCTGACCATGGACGGGGTGGCGACCCGCACCCGCTGCAGCAAGGCCACGCTCTATCGCCAATGGTCGGGCAAGCCGGAACTGGTCGCCGAAGCACTGCGCCGGACCAAGGGCAAAGTCGTCGGCGACATCGACACGGGCTCCCTCCGAGGCGACCTGCGCGCGGTGATCGAACAGCTCGACGACGAGCAACTCCACAGAGAAGCCGCCCTGGTCCGCGGCCTGATCCACGCCGTCCACGCCCACCCCGACCTCTTGCGGGCCCTGCAGAACCTGATCGTCGACCCCGACCCCGCCGGCCTCGCGGCGATCCTCCGACGAGCGGTGGCTCGGGGTGAGGTACGAGCGGACTGCCCGGCACTGCAGTACGTGCCTTACGTAGTGATCGGTGCCTTGGTGGCCCGGCCGCTGGTGGCCAACCGGCCACCGGACCGGACGTTCCTGCTCCACTATCTGGACTCGGTGGTCATGCCGTCCCTGACCACCTGACCCTGAGGGGTAAGCAGCAACCTGATACAGCACATCCGCGATCAAGCAGCGGCCGATCCGGACGGCGGGCCATCGTTTCTGAGCAGATCCGCGGCTCGGTAAGCCGTCCTGTCGCGTCGGTCGGAAGGAATCGGTTGGCTCTGCCGCTCCACGTGACGACGAGCTCGTCGCGGGCGCGAGTGGCCAGTCACGAACGGGTGTGTCAATTTAACGGCTGATCTTGGTTGTTGGTGGTCAGTTGTTGCTCGGGGTCAGGCGGCCTTCGAAGGCGATCTGGAACGCGTTGAGG
>NZ_JBIBAK010000018.1:0-296924 GCF_042899865.1 Streptomyces sp. NPDC013157
GCCCGGGTTGGGGGGGGGGCGGCCGGGGGGGGGCGCGGGCGCGGGGCCCGCCCGGTGGGGGGGGGGGGGCCCCCCGGCGCCCCCGGGGGGGGGGGGCCCCGCCCGCCCCGGGGCGGCCCCCCCCGCCACTTCTGGATGACCCGGCACGTCGACCGGCGGCATCGAGCGATGAGTTCCGCTCCGAGGAGAGGTCTTCCTGCGCGGACGTGCTCGGCCGAGCACGGCGACCGATGAGGAGACTCCAGCGTGGGCGACATCGTGGTCCAGAAGATCGTCCGGCCCGAGCGCCTGGTGTCGGGCCCGTGGCCGGAGGTGATCGCCTCGAATCTCGACTACCACCGGGCGGCCTTCCTGTGGAAGTGCGAGGGCCTCTCGGAGGAACGACTGCGGCTGCGTCCCGTGCGGTCGTCGGCGTTGACCCTGCTGGGGCTCATGCGCCATCTGCAGGGGGTCGAGCGTGCCTGGTTCCAGCGGACGCTGGCCGGCACGACGCCCCGCTTCTTTCCCTACCGGACCTACGTCACCGCTGACGGCGGCGAGTGGTACGACGAGTCGGACGCCACGCCGGCCAGGGACGTCTACGCCGACTACCTCACGGCGTGCGAGGAGTCGCGGCAGGTGTTCGCGACGGTGACCGCCGATCTCGCGCGCATCGTGCCGAACCCGGAATTCGGTGACACCGACGTGCGGTTCGTCCTGGCGCACGTGATCGAGGAGTACGCCCGCCACGTCGGCCATGCGGATCTCCTCCGCGAGGCCGTCGACGGCGCCACCGGCGAGTAGCCGACGGACCTGTCCGGTTCGCGGCGAGTTGTCTTGGTCGCGCAGTGGGGCCGTTGCCAAGCCTTGGGCACACCCAGGTTCAGGCAGCCGTACGGGACCACGCCGCCCGGCACCGGCTCGGCATCGCCGAGACGGCCCGGCTGTTCGCCGCGGTCAACGCGTCGGCGACCGACGCCGTCGTCACGGCATGGGACGCCAAGTTCCACTACGGCTCCTGGCAGCCGATCACCGCCATCCGCCTCGCCGCCACCGACGGCAACCCCGCGACGACGGCGGACCCGGCCTGGGAGCCGCTGCTCCCCACCCCGCCGCACCCGGACTGCATCGCCGGTCACACGACCGTCGCCGCTGCCGTGGCACGCGCCCTGACCTGCGTCCTCGGCACCTCGCGCATCGACCTCCGCGTTCCCTCCGACGTCACCGGCGCCACGCGGTTCCACGGGTCCGCAGGCGACCTCGACCGGGACGTCGTCGACGCCCGGGTGTGGGGCGGCGTCCACACCCGCACCGCGGACGTGGCCGGCTGCCGGGCAGGCACCCGCGTGGCCGCCTGGGCGCTGGACCACTGCTTCCAGCGGCTCGCGAGGAACGGCACCCACGCGTCCGGGCAGGACAGGCCCGCCGATCCGGAGTGCGGCGACGACACCCACTGAACCGCGGGGCCGCGAGGCTTGACGACCCACGTCGGGCCTCGCTCACGGACCGCCGCTCGCGGCACCGCTCTCCTGCGCTTCGAGAAGTCCCTCACCGTGCTCGACCGCCGGCGCGCAAGTGCCGTCATCGGGCCGTCGGCCAGGCTCTGCCCCAACTCGGTCAGCACCTTGTCCCTGCTGCCGCGTCGGAACGGCCCGAGGCGAAGCGCCGTCAGCCGCGTGTTGCCTCGGACGCCGCACACGGACCGGAGCAGGGACCGTCGTCAGGCGCTCAGCCGCTCCCGGTCGCCCATCACCACGACCGGGTGAAGGCGGGGATCGAGGGTGTGCAGCAGGGCCTTCATTCCGGACTCGGGAACGGTGACACAGGCGGACGTGCCGTCGCCGTGGTCCAGGTGCAGCCATATGCCGCCGCCCTTCTCCACTCCGTCGGGACGACTCCAGTCGAACGGGGGGACACCCGTGAGCCGGTTGTAGTCGATGGCGATGACGTAGTCGAAGTCGTGGACGTGCTCGTCGCCGTCCTCGATCATGGTGGCGAAGGCATTGTCGTCGTACCAGTAACGCAGGCGGCTGCCCGGATCCTTGAGCGACCCTCCCGCATCCGTCAGGGAGAACACGCCGACGGGACTGCGCTCGTCGTCCATGCGATGGTCGGTCGTCCAGCCCAGTCTGCCGTTGTGCGCGGGCCAACTGCCGGTGCGTTTCCAGGCGGTGCCCTGTTTCTCGTAGAGCACGACGGTGCTCTCGGCGGAGTCCGTGTCGTCGCCGTAGACGACCACGGCCTGGCGGGCGTCTGCCGGTACGCGCTTGCCCATGCGGCTCCCGACGCCCGGAAGACGCGGGCCCGCTTCCGGGCCGGCGGAGCCGGGCGCGGCCGGGTTGTTGACACCCGGGGCACCGACGTGGCTCCTGCGCCCGTCGGCTCCCGAGCACGCCGCAGTGCCGGCCAGCAGCACACCGCAGGCAAGGGCCGCAGGTATGGCATGACGCGCACCGCCACGCCGCGCCGGGGGAGAACAGGGCCGTATCTCAACAGATGTCCGCATGAGCAGGATCCTGTGCCGCGCTGCCGCGGCACGCACTTCGAAGACGGCATCCGGCGTAGCGGCCGGGCGGCGGAGTGGTCAGCCGGTGTTGCCGAGGATGTCGCCGGCTGCTGTGCGGAAGTCCTTCACGGCCTCGTGGAGGGCGCGTTCTCGTGCGGTGGCGAGAGCGGTGTCCGCCTCCTTCCGGGAGGAGCCCCCTGCATGGGCGTTCTTCACCATCCGGCGCGTCACGGCGGAGAGGTCGCCGGACGCGCGTGCCACGCGGCCGGCTGCTTCGGCCGTGGAGTGCGGGCCTTCCAGTACGACGGCTTCGGCGGCACGGCGGACCTCCCGGGCCAGGGCGACGAAACGGTGCACCTTCTCGTCCACGTCATTTCTCCATACTGTCCTTCGCCCACGGCCCGTCAGAAGCCGGATGTGCGGCTGCGCGTCCCCTTCCCCGGGCCGGCCGCGGTGCTGGAGGCCGCGGGTCATGCGGGTGGCAGGGGCTGCTCCGTCCAGACGGTCTTGCCGTCGTGGGTGTAGCGCGTGCCCCACCGTTCGGTGAGCTGTGCGACCAGGAAGAGCCCGCGTCCGCCCTCGTCCGTGCTGAGGGCCCGCCGGAGGTGGGGCGACGTGTGGCTGGTGTCGGACACCTCGCAGATCAGGCTGTGCGTGCGGATGAGGCGCAGGGTGGCGGGGCCGGTCGCGTACCGGTAGGCGTTGGTGACGAGCTCGCTGGCGACCAGCTCGGTGGTGAAGGCCAGTCCGGGCAGCCCCCATTCGGTCAGTTTCGCCGCGGTCAGCTCCCTGGCCCGGGCAGCGGCGGTCGCTTCCAGGGGCAGCTGCCATGAGGCGACGTTCTCCGGCCGCAGCACCCGGGTGCGGGCGATGAGCAGCGCGATGTCGTCGTTGGGCCGGTGGTCCTTGGGCAGCAGCGCCTCGACCACGGTGTGGCAGGTCTGTTCCAGCGGTTCGGTGACGTAGGTGAGACACGCGTGCAGGTTCTTCAGCGCGGCGTCGACGTCGCCGTTGCGCGCCTCCAGCAGACCGTTCGTGTACAGCGTGAGCAGGCTGCCCTCCGGGAGGTCGAGATCGTACGTCTCGAACGGCAGGCCGCCCAGGCCCAGCGGCGGCCCCGCAGGCAGTTCGAGCACCGTCACCTCGCCGTCCGGGGTGGACACCAACGGCGCCGGGTGGCCGGCGCGCGCCAGGGAGCAGTGCTGGGAGACGGGGTCGTAGACCGCGTAGAGGCAGGTGGCCCCGAGCACCTGCTCGATCGCCGCGTGGTTGCCTTCGGCGTTCGCCTCCAGCTCGGTGGCGAGCAGGCTGACCAGGTCGTCCAGGCGCGCCACCACCTCGTCCGGTTCCAGGTCCAGGCTGGCCAGGGTGCGGGCCGAGGCCCGCAGACGGCCCATCGAGGCCGCGGCGTGGATCCCGTGGCCGACCACGTCTCCCACGACGAGCGCCACCCGGGCCCCCGACAACGGGATCACGTCGAACCAGTCGCCCCCGATCCCCGGTTCACCGCTGGCGGGGAGGTACCGGCAGGCCACTTCCACGGCCGGCAGGTCGGACGCCACGCTGGGCAGCAGACTGCGCTGAAGAGTCAGAGCGGCGCTCTGCTGCTGGGTGAAGCGGCGCGCGTTGTCGATGCACACGGCCGCACGCGAGGTCAGCTCCTGGGCCACCGCGGCATCGTCGTCCTCGAAGGGCTCCGAATGGCGCGACCGCCACAGGCTCACCACACCCAGAACGAGGCCGCGCGCGACCAGGGGCACCGCGATCAGCGAATGGACGCCGAGCCCGGAGGCGATCTCGATCCGCCGCCGGTCCATGGCGTACCACTCGGGGCGGAGGGAGAGCAGCCCTTCGAGGATCGGGCGACGCTCGGCCAGGCACCGCGCCTGCGGGGACTCCGGGAGCAGCGGGACCACTTCGCCCTCCTGGTACGGGACCCGGTGTTCCGGTGGGGCGAGGGCGGCGCGGAGCAGCGGACCTGCCACACCCGCAACGGGTTCGTCACCGAGTGTCACCGGTTCGAGGAGGTCCACCGAGCAGTGGTCGGCCAGGCCGCGGACAGCCACCCCGGCCAGTTCCCGCGCGGTCTGTATCACGTCCAGCGAGGTTCCGATCAGGTTGCTCGCCTCGTTCAGCAGGGCGAGCCTGCGTTGCGCCCGGTGGCGGTCGGTGACGTCCTGGATCGTCTCCGCCACCCCGAGAACCCGGCCCGAGGAGTCCTCCATCCGGAATGCCGAGACGGACACGATCCGTTCCCGGCCGGGATCGTGGCGTGCCCGGGCGGACTGCTCCGTGAAGATCAACGGCTCGCCGGTCTCCAGGACGTGCCGTACCCGCTCGTCGGCCGGACCCGCGTCCTCGTCGACCATGAACTCACGGGGATGACGGCCCACCGGCGCCGAGGCCGGGACGCCGCTCGCCTTCTCGATCGCACGGTTGACCCGGATCACCGCCCTGTCCGGGCCGTAGGTGACGAGACCGATGGGGGAGCGGCGGTACAGGCCGTCCAGCAGCGCACGGTCCCGCTGCCAGGCGATGACCTCCGCGGCCGGCGCACCGACCAGGAGCCACTCCGTACCGCCCCCTTCGCGGGTGATCTCACGGGCCCGGAAACCCATCTGCACACGGTGTCCGTCGCGGTGCCGGACGGGCAGGACGCCGAACCAGCCCCCCGCCTTCACGGCGTCCAGGACGACGGACCGCACGACACGCAGGTCGACGGCGTCCACCAGGACGTCCTGCCACGCCCGGCCGAGCACCTTCCCGGCCGGATAGCCCAGCAACTCCTGCGCACGTGCGCTCCAGCCGACCACGGTGCCCCGATCGTCGAGCACGGCCGAGGCCCCGCGCCCGAGGGCGAACGGGTCCTCGGGGCTCTCGCTGAAATGCGTCGAGGGCGTCCCCATGACCACCACCTTGCCTCCGTGCCTTCGATGGTCCTCCCCGAGGTCTCCGTCCGCGACTCCCTGCCCGACGCGCCGGACCCCGTACGTGGCGGCCGGGCCCGCACGGCCTCACATCCGGGACCTCAGCACGTCGACCTCACAGCCCGGCGCGAAGGGGTCGAAGCCGTGCCCGGCCAGCCAGCGGACCACCAGCAGGCTCCGCAACGACCACCATGCGCGGATCACGTCGAGGTCGATGTCGGTGCCGTAACCGGCGACGACGTCGTCGAGGTGCTCCTCGTGTCCGAGCGTGAAGGTGGCGAGGTCGTACAGGGCATCGCCCTGGCCCGCCTCGGACCAGTCGATGATGCCCGTGACCTCGTCGCCGTCGACGAAGACGTGCGCGATCTGCAGGTCGCCGTGCGTGAACGCCGGAGTCCACGGCCGGAGCGCGGCCTCGGCGACCTGGCGGTTGCGGGTGACCAGGTCGGCGGGCAGGACGCCGTTCCGCACGAGCAGCTCGCACTCGTCGTCGAGTTCCGCCGCCAGCGCGACGGTGCTCCGGCCGGCCCGGCCCTGCCGGGACGGCAGCGGCGCGTCGTGCAGCTTCCGGATGGCGGCGCCCGCCGCGGCCCACGCCGCCGGCGACCCGGTCGACGGCCCGCCCAGGCGCCCGAGCGTCGTCCCCGGGAGTGCGGCCATCGCAAGCACGGGCGGCTTGCGCCACAGGACCTCCGGGGTCGGGACCGGCGCGAGGGACATCGCCTCGACCTCGACGTCGACGCGGGCCTGATCGGCGTCCACCTTCAGGAACACGTCGCCGACGCGCAGAGTCGCGCGCTCGGAATGGGCGACGACGACCTCGACCTCATCCATGGGCGACCAGTATCCCGGGGACGTTCACGTACGTCGCCGGGTTTGTCGCGTGCAACGATGCGGCTGTGGTCGCGCGCCGTCGCACCGTCGCGCCGACCGGAGACCGGTGCTGGACGGTGCTGGACGGTGCTGTGCGGCACCGCTTCGGCGGCCTTCGCGGACAACGGTCCGTCCGCGGCGTCAGAGCCGGCTGTACGTGTCGATGTCCTCGGTGAACTCCTCGATCGCGTGCGGGGTGAGGGTCGGCCGGGTGTCACCGATGGCGGTCATGTAGTCCTCGGTGGTGGCCGCTCGCCCCTGGCGGTGCGTGACCTCGTGTTCGAACGCCGCCTGTGCACCCTTGCGGGCGGCGAATTCGATGTCGGCCGGGGTGAACAGCTCACTGGCCGCGACCAGTTGGCCGAGATCCACCGAGTCGCCCGAGGACCTGAGATAGCGGGCCCAGATCGCCGCGCGGGCGGTGGGGTCCGGCGGGCCGATGGGGATGACGTAGTCGAACCGGCCCGGCCGCAGGAACGCCGCGTCGAGGGAGCGCACCGAGTTGGTGGCGCAGGCCAGCAGCCGCGCGTCGTGCTCGCGGAAGAGGGGGATGAGCTTGAGCAGTTCGTTGGTCACTCCGTGCCCGGGGTCGACGGCCTTCCCGGAGCGCACGCCGGCGATCTCCTCGACCTCGTCGATGAAGAGCAGCACGGAGTCCAGTTCCGCCAGGTCCGCAAAGGCCTCCCGCAGCGCCACGGCCAGCCCCTCGCTCGTGTCGGCCGCGAGCCGGGAGGGGAAGAGCTCCACGAACGGCCAGCCGAGCCGCGAGGCCACCGCCTTGGCGAAACTGGTCTTTCCGGTGCCGGGCGGGCCGAACAGGATGATCGACTTGGGCGGTACGACGCCGTAGCGGTCCGCCAGCGCCGGCTCGGTCAGCGGCAGTACGACACGACGTTCGACGATCTGCTTCTCCCGCTCCATGCCGGCCATGGCGTCCCAGAGGCCCTCGGGCAGCATGCGGCCGCCCAGCGCGGCCATGACGTCGGCGTTGGCGGTGCCGGGCGGCTCGAGCTTCTCGTAGTAGGTCAGGTCGGCGCGGGACCGGTAGCCGGAGTTCTCCAGAGCCTTCGTACCGGCGGCGCCGGCCGGCAGCAGGGCACTGACGTGGCGCACGCCCAGTGCCCGCAGGCGCCGTTCCAGCTCGGTGAGGAGCGCGCTGCCGATCCCGCGCTCCCGCCATCGGGCGGCGAGCGCCACCAGCAGGATCCATCCCCGCTTGTCGTGGGCCTGTGCCACGGCCATGCCCACCAGTTGGCCACCGACCACCGCGACCACCGCCGTCTGACCGGCCTTGGCCGCGGCCATCACCTCGGAGACCGGAAACACCCGGTGTTCGTCGGCCTGGCGGCTCTGGTCCCAGATCTGAATGGCCTGGTCGAGATCGTCGTCGTGATAGTCACGCAGATGCCAAGCGGGCATGGTCACCACCTCACCCGGCGCGGAGCTCCCATTTTCCCCCATGGTGTGATTTATGGCGAGCCTCGCGCGGGGCCGGCGAGCGCGCGGTCAGAACCAGTGCAGGCAGTGCGGCGGGCGGTCGGCGCGGAAGAGGGAGTCGGCGAGGGCGGCCGCGCCCGGGTGGTGGGCTCGGATGTGTCCGGCGCGTACGAGCGTGCTCGGGGCGGTGCCGCCGAGGTAGAGGGAGCCCAGGTCGCGCACGTCCAGGGACAGGTCGGGCTTCCGGTCCGTGGGGACGCAGTCGGCCTTGCCGTCCCGGACGGTCAGCAGGTGACGGCCGTGTTCGCCGAGGAACGGGTCGTCGACGTCGAGGACGAGCTCGCCGTCGGTGAACCAGCCGCGCGCGGTCAGAGCCCGCGGGACGTCCAGCAGCCGTATCCAGAGCCAGTCGGTGTCGCCGCTCACCTCGCCGGCGCGGAAGTCCGCGAACTGCCAGCGCAGCGGGTGCCCGGGCGGGACGTGCTTGAACACGACCTGAGACACCAGGTCGTGTCCGAGTACGAACCGGGCCAGGGCCGTGAAGACGGCGTCGTCGGTGGCGATGGTCTCGTCGACCGTCAGGGTGCCGGACTCGAGCGAGTAGCTGGCGTACCCGTCGGGGACACCGTCGGCGTCCCGGTGGACGGCGAGGTAGCGCGGCGCCGGTGAGATCGGGGGCTGCCCCGCGCGCAGGGCCCACCAGCGGTGCGGCCGGGACAGCGCCCCGGGCTGGGCGCGGCGGTACCGGTCGTAGACCTCTTCCAGAATCTCGCCGCATTCGGCACGACGCAGCACCTCGACCGAGCCGTTGCCCGTGCCCGTGCCCGTGCCCGTGCCCGTGCCCGTGCCGGTCGCCGGTGCGGCGGCCACTGTGTGCGCCCGGGGAACGGCGAGGGCGGCCCGGTGACGCGGCACCGTCAGCCGCGCCGTGTACGTCGCCGGTCCGTAGCCGAACCTGCCGTAGATCGGGGCCTCGGAGGCCAGCAGCACGGAGAGGAACTCCCCGTCGGCCCGCAGGCCGGCGAGCTGTCGCCGCATCATCGCGCTGAGCACGCCCCGGCGCCGGTGCGAGGGCAGGACGCCGACCGCGGTCACCCCGGCGGCCGGGACGAGGGTCCCACCGGGCAGGGTGAGCTCGAAGGAGTGCGTGGCGGCGGTACCGACCGGCCGCCCGTCCGCCGTCCGGGCGAGCAGACAGCGGTCCGTCTCCAGCGCCGACCACCAGAGCCCGCCGCCCTCGACCGGGGGTTCCGGGAAGAGCCCGAACGCGGCATGGACCGTGTCGACGAAGACGTCGAGATCCTCGTCGGTCGTGGGACGGATCTCCATCGTTGCCCCTGCCTCCTCGGGATACCGGCACCACGACTCGTGGTGTCCGGCCACAGTGCAGCGCCGACCCGTGGCCGGGGCAAGCGAATTACGGCCGGGCGGGCCGGCGAACCCGTGCCGCCGTGGGCCCCATCGGCTGCCGTTTCCCGCCTGCTGCCTGCCGGCCCGGTCCGTCACCCAGGAGGTGGGCAAGTGACCCGTCTCCAGCGGGATACGGGCGTTCCTGTGGCAGCAGCCGGGCCGCGGAGGTCAGGTCGCCACTGCTGACGAGGGCGTGGATCTCGTGGGCGAGCGGGGTCACGTCGCGGACGGCCACCGTCCACTCGTCCGCGCAGCGCCGCACGGCCTCACCGGAGAGCCCCCGTTGCAACGGCCGGTACGGCAGGGGCTGGAGCCGCAGGTCCCGTTCGGGGTCCCACTGCACGCGAGCAGGCGCCCGCTTCAGCTGACGCCGCCAGGCGGCTCGGTCGGGATGCACCCCGTGGACGCAGCTGGACAGACACGCGCTGCGCAGCGCCCACTCGAATCCGGCACGGCGGATCTCGACGGCCGGAACGGTCTCCTGCCCCTCCTTCGTGGCCCAGCCACAGGGGTACGTCATCCACAGGAACGACGGCTTGATCCACGTCATCCTGTCCCGCTTCCACCCGTCGGTGAAGCGGCCCTCGCGGACAGCGGGCCGTCCGATCTCCGGCGGTTGCACAGGGGCGGTGGGGACTTGGGCGGGGCCTCGATTCCGCGAGGCCCACGACTGGATCAGACGGTGAGGACGAGCTTGCCCTGGAGGTGACCGCCGTCGAGCAGCCGGTGTGCGTCGGCGACGCGCTCGAAAGGGAACGTCTCCTGCACGTGGACCCGGAGCCTGCCCTGTTCGACGAGTTCGACGAGACCTCGCAGGGCGACCGGATCGGGGTCGACCGCGATGCCGCTGAAGCGCATGCCGGCCGCCTCGTACCTCGCGATGAGCTCCGCATCCTCCTCGGCGACCGCCGTCACCAGGTGACCGCCCGGGCGAAGGACGTCGAGCGACCGCTCGACGGTGTCGCCGCCGATCGTGTCGAGCACGACGTCGATGTCGCGGACCGCCTCGGTGAAGTCGACCGTCGTGTAGTCGATGATCTCGTCGGCGCCGAACCCCTCGACGAACTCCCGCTTGTTCCCGGCGGCGGTCGTGATCACGTGCGCGCCGAGCGCCTTCGCGATCTGGATCGCGACGTGGCCGACCCCGCCACCACCGCCGTGGACCAGGACGCGGTCGCCCTCGGTCACGCCGCCGAGGTCGACGAGGCCCTGCCACGCCGTCAGCCCGACGACCGGCAGCGCCGACGCCTCGACGTGCGAGAGCGACGCCGGCTTGCGCACCAGGTGCACCGCCGGTGCCGACACGACCTCGGCGTACGCGTTCGCCGCGCGCGGGAACCGCGGCATCCCGAACACCTCGTCGCCGGGCCTGAACCGCCACGACTGCGACGCCTCCTCGACCACACCGCTGATGTCCCAGCCGAGGACGAACGGCGGCGGGCCGAGCAGCGGGAACTCGCCGGCGCGCAGGCGCGCCTCCAGCGGGTTCAGCCCGATCGCCTTGACGCGGACGAGAACCTCGGTCGGAAGGGGCCGCGGCTCGGGTGCGTCCACGACGGTGAGCACCTCGGGACCGCCGAGCGACTTCTGGGTGATGACTCGCATGACTCTCCTGGCTCTGGAAGGGGGAGAGCACCCAAGCTAGGCTTCCGACAGGAACCGGCAGGTACCTCCGGCGCGGGTACCTTTGGCGCCATGAGCGGTTTCGGTCCCGGCGATCCGTTCCTCGCCGACTGCCCGGCGCGGCTGGCGGTCGAGCTCATCGCCGACAAGTGGACGGTGGTCGTGCTCTACGGCCTCAGCAAGGGCCCGGTGCGCCACGGCGAGCTGATCGACCTGATCGGCGGCATCTCCCGCAAGATGCTCACCCAGACGCTCCGACGGCTCCAGGCACACGGGCTCATCCGCCGCCACGCCTACGCCGAGGCGCCGCCCCGCGTCGAGTACGAGCTCACCCCGCTCGGGGCGACGCTGATCGATCCGATCCACATGCTGACCGAGTGGGCGAGGACAAACGGCGATGCGGTGCTCGACGCGCTCGACGCCGCCCCTGAGCCGGTCGCCCCTCGCGACTGACGCCCCGCGAGGGCACCGAGAAGCCGTGTCGACGTGGGCCGCTCCTGGCGAGTCATCAGCCGGGCCGGCAGCACGGAGCTTGGGCCACGCATCAAGGCCTGCGGAGGGGAGCCGCACCGACCCAGCGGTGATAGGCATCCATGTCGACGTTGCTGCCGCACACGATGGTGACTACGTGCCGGCCGACGAAGCGGTCGCGGTTTTCCAGGATCGCCGCGATGCCGAGAGCGGCTGACGGTTCGACGACGAGACCGGCGTGGTCGAGCAGCATGCGCATACCGGCGATGATCGATGCCTCCTGGACCAGGAGGGCGTCGTCAGCGACCAGGAGGAGGTCGTCCAGGACGGCCGGGATCGGATGTCGGCCGGCGACTCCGTCGGCGATGGTGTCGGTCGAGTCGGTCGTGACGATGCGCCGCCGGCGCCACGAGTGTGTCAGCGCCGGCGCGCCGAGCGGCTGGACACAGATCACCTCCACTTCGGGGGCCAGGGCCTTCAGCACGTGTCCTACGCCGGTTGCCAGCGCCCCGCCGCCGAGAGCGATCAGGACGGCGTCGAACGACGGCGCGGCGTCCACCAGTTCCAGGCCTATGGTGGCCGCGCCCTCGCAGGTCTCGATGTCCAGGCTGTCCTCGACCAGCCGGATGCCGTCGCGGCGCGCGATGGCTGCCGCTCGCTCGCGAGCCATCTCGTGGTCGCCGTCCACCAGCTCCAGCCCGGCGCCCAGCGCGCGGATGCGATCGAGCTTGGCCACCGTCGCGGAGCGGGACGCCACCACGGTGACGTCGAGCCGTCGGCCGCGACCGGACCAGGCCAGAGCCTGACCGAGGTTGCCCGCGCTGGCGCACACCACGGCTTGCGATCCTTGCTCGGCGAGCAGGGTCGCGACGACCTCGGTGCCCCGGGCCTTGAAGCTGCGGACCGGGTTCGCCGTTTCGAGCTTGATGCTCACCATGCACCCGAGGCCGGGCTCCAGCGCCTCGCAGCGGTACAGCGGAGTGTCGAGAAACAGCGGGTCGATCACCCGGCGAGCCGCCCGGATCCGAGCGGTGTCGAGGCGAGTCTCCTGCATGACACAGCAGCGTAGCGCCGTCGACGCCGCCCCCTTCGGGCGAAGGGCCGGCACCGGGAGTGCGGGACGGGCGCGGCGAGCGGGATCCGCTCGTGACCCATCAGGGCGTCCGACGGATGACAGAGTCCGTCATGAGCCGGGGGAGCGATCCGTCGGCGTGGAAGCCGCGCACCGGCCTGCGTGTACTCCCCGGCCCGGCCGGGTGGCAGGCGGCCGTCGATCACCGAGCCGACGGCGGCAACGAGCCGATATTCAGGGCGACTTTCGACTGCCAGGCAACCAGCGTCGACTTCTCACCCTTTTCACAGATGGCACACAAGCACCTTCTCCCGTGCCTGCAAGACGTGCACGACTCGTCCCGACCAGACGCAGAAAGAGCACCCATGACCAGACACCACCCCAATGCCTTACGGCGTTCGGCGGTCATCGCCGCCGCCGCCCTCACCGTCGGCGCCGCCGCAACCCTCGCCGCGCCCGGCGCGGGAGCGGCGACACCGGCGGGCACGCCGAAGCTCGCACTGATCGCCGCTACCCCCTCGGTGACCGTCGACCGATGGGAAGGCGAGCCGGGGCTCTACCTGGACCTCGGCACCTACATCACGGTCGACGGGGGACCGTTCGAGCTTCGGGTGACGCGCAAGTCCTACAACGACCCTGTCGTCGCCTCGCAGGTGATCCGCTCCGGCGGCCGGACGGTGACCAAGACCCTGCCGAAGGGCCTGGTGAAGGACTTCTCGGGCCTGCCGGGCTTCCTCAAGATCAGCATCAGCGACGAGTCGGGCGCGAAGAAGGTCGACACCACGCAGTCGTTCTGCCCGAACAACCGGGCGGGCCGGATCCGGCCGGATGCCCCGGCCACCTCGAAGTACCCCGACGGCTGCTCCGACAACGCGTTCGCGCTCGGAGGAGTGTGGGGTGTCGAGAAGGGCTGGGCGGCCGCCACCTCCCAGGGATTCCGTGGGGACAACCCGATCGACCTGCCGGCCGGCGTCTACACCGCGAAGGTGTCGGTGGCGAAGAAGTACCGCGACCTGTTCGGAATACCGGACAAGACGCAGACCATCAAGGTGACGGTCCGCCAGCAGGACTCCGGCGGGGGCCAGGGCCTGGCCGGCGCCAAGCGGGGGCAGAAGAGCGCGTCGAAGAGCCTGAAGGCGGCCGCCAACCGCCCGGTCGGCAAGGCGGCCGTCGTCGCCGACATGCCCAAGCCCGACCTGCGTGCCCTCCCCGCGTACGGCATCGCGATCACCGACGGGGGCGAGGGCGGAGAGGGTGCAGTCGCCGGCAAGGACTACCTGGCCTTCAGCGCCACCGTCTGGAACGGTGGCCCCTCGCCGCTGGTCGTGGACGGGTTCCGCAAGCCCGGCGCGGAGAAGATGGACGCGTACCAGTACTTCTACGACGCCAAGGGCAAGCAGGTCGGGTACACGCCCACCGGCACCATGGAGTGGGACCCGAGGGAGGGCCACCAGCACTGGCACTTCAGCGACTTCGCCAGCTACCGGCTGCTCGGCGCGGACAAGAAGGAGATCGTCCGCAGCGGCAAGGAGGCGTTCTGCCTGGCCAACACCGACGCCATCGACTACACGGTGAAGAACGCCAACTGGCACCCGTACAACACCGACCTCGCCACCGCCTGCGGTGAGGAAACCGCCGTCTCGGTGCGCGAGGTGCTCGACGTCGGCAACGGCGACACCTACAGCCAGTACCGGCCCGGTCAGTCCTTCGACGTCTCGGACCTGCCGAACGGCACCTACTACATCCAGGTCATCGCCAACCCCGACAACCGGCTCAAGGAGCAGAGCACGGCCAACAACGTCACGTACCGCAAGGTCGTCCTCGGCGGCACGCCGGGCGCCCGCACGGTGACCGTGCCGAAGTACGGCCTCATCGACGCTCCCTGATCACCTGGCGGGCGGGGGCAGCCGCCTCCGCCCGCTCACCGGCAGGACGCCGGACGCCGGTCGTACGGCACGACGTCGCGCGTCCCGCCGGTGCCTCAGAGACCAGCCGGGTTGCGGGGCAGCCAGGCACGGTGGGCGTCGCGTAGGCGGTCTCGTTCTTCGGGGCCCGCCGCGATGACGTCAGCGCCGCCGTCGTACGGATGGTGGATGCGGGTGAGTCCGCTGTCGGTGATGATCACTCCGCTGAGTACGTCGTCTGCCACTTCGCGGAGGATGTCGTCGACCGTGCCCGGCCGCCAGGGGCGGCGGTCGGCGTAGAGGTGCGTGTAGCTGTGGAGTTCGGGGTCGGGATCGTCGTCGTACGCGAGCGTCGTCCAACGGATGCCTTCGGGGTGCACCTCGTGCCGCTCCGGCGGGAGTTCCGGTCCGTCCGGTTCCCAGGACCAGGCCACCGTGATGACGTAGACGTCGGTGCCTGCGAAGAGTTCGTCCAGGACCGTGTTGTACCGGTGGAGGACGATCGCGTACTCATCCTCGGTCTCCGGGTAGCGCTTCGAGCCTGGGAGACTGTGGAAGCGCACCCAACGGTCGCTGTACGCAGCGCGCAGTTCGTGGGCGACGGGAGGCCCCTCGGGGAACTGGCGCTGCCACAGTGCGGACAGCCGGATCAGGCCGTCATCCCCGTAGATGGGCAAGGAATGCGTCCTCAACGGGATAGGCGTGTTCCTGGGGCAGCAGTCGGTTGGCCGAGTCCAGGGCACCGCTGCGGACGAGGGCCTGGATCTCGTGGGCGAGCGGTGTGACGTCCCGGACGGCGACCGTCCACTCGTCCGCGTAGCGTCGTGCAGCCTCACCGGAAAGGCCGAGCTGCAGAGACCGGTACGGCAGGGGCTGAAGGTGCAGATCCCGCTCGGGGTCCCACTGCACGCGAGCGGGCGCCCGCTTCAACTGACGCTGCCAGGCGGCCCGGTCGGCATGCACGCCGCGGGCGTAGCTCGACAGACACGCGTTGCGCAGCGCCCAGTCGAAACCGTCACGGCTGATCTCGACGGCCAGCACAACCTCCTGCCCCTCCTTGGCGCCCCAGCCACAGCGGTACATCATCCACAGGAACGACGGCTTGATCCACGTCATCCTGTCGCGCTTCCACAGGGCGGGAAAACGGCCCTCGCGAACGGCGGGCAGCCCGATTACCGGCGAGTACGCCTGGTAGACGGTGACCGTGGAGTCCGTATAGGCCGCACGGATCCCGCGTTGCGGTTCTTCCATGCCGTACAGCGTGGGGTCGGCCGGCTCGGGCGGCCACTGATTTTGTCGGGCACGGCACCTCCCCAGCCTGTATCGAACGGGACACATAGCGAGAGGAAGGCAGGCCGGGGGCGAGGGGCCCGCGCGATTCGTCCATGTGCCCGTCACCTCCGTCAACACGGCCGACTTCCAGGTGACGGGGGCCGCTTTGAAGGGGAGCGTCGGTCAGTGGCTTGGGCGGATCGGTCGGTGGGTCGGGCGGATCTGCCGGCGGGTCGTCGTCGACCGGCAACGACGGGGCCACGGCGAACGGCGGCCACCTGGCGGAGACCGGGTCCCCGGCGCTGCCGATCACGGGCGTGGCCGCCGCGGCGGTGGTCACGGGTGCGGGCATGCTCGTCATCGTGCGCCGCCGCCGGGCGCAGAGCCCGAGCTGACGACCGTCCGACGCGAGCGGTGGTACCTGCCCCGGGCCGCCGGTCCGGGACCTCCGCGCTGTCCTGATCGGCGACGCCTCAGGCGGTCCCCGGATCCGAGCCGACCGAGGAAGGCGCCCGTTCAACCCGGATCTTCTCGTTCTCACATGGACGGATGGCTGACGCCGCCGACGCCAGCCACATGGCGCTCCACCGACGTACCCGGTTCATCTGGCTCCACCGGTATGACCAGGCAGCTCACGTCAAAGGAGCTGGAGCACCTCGATCCGGAAGAGGGTCCCGGAGAAGTCGAACATCACGCCCTTGACCATGCAGCCGATCCTGGCGGCGTCGACGAGCCGGCCGCAAGGCCATGACGATCGAGGTCTGCAACCCGTGCAATCCACCGGCGTCCTCAGGCCCTCAAGTGCTTACGGAGACGTTGTCAGTGGCCCCGCGTACCGTGCGGTGCGTGGGGCCGGACGGAGATCGTGAGGGACTCGCGGCCATGGGGGGTGGGTATGGAAGGTCCCCGGCACCCAGCTCGGGACTGGAACGGGATCCGTGTCCCCGCCCCCCACCTCACCCACGGCGTGGCTGTCGCTTGTGGCGCTGTTCCGTACTTGATCCTTCGAACAGCCTGTCCACCGCCCGGGGTCGATCAGGGGCAGCATGCGCGGACTACTCCGCAGTGGCCTCCGGGACAGGGGCAATGCCCGTGGGGCACGAGGCGCCCCAGTTCGTTCCGAGTGGGTCACTTAGCTTGACCCCCGTCCCGCCCAGCCCGCAGTAGCCCGCCGGGTTCTTGTCGAGATATTGCTGGTGGTAAGTCTCGGCCGGGTAGAAGGGGCGGTCGGCGGCGGGGAGGATTTCCGTGGTGATGGTGCCGTAGCCGGAGTTGGTGAGGACCTGCTGGTAGGTCTTGCGGCTTGCTTCGGCGGCCGCGGTCTGTTCGGGGGTGTGGGGGTAGATCGCCGAGCGGTACTGGGTGCCGACGTCGTTGCCCTGGCGGAAGCCCTGCGTGGGGTTGTGGGACTCCCAGAAGGTCTTCAGGAGGCGGTCGTACGAGATCAGCTTCGGGTCGTGGACCACGCGTACGACCTCGGTGTGGCCGGTGAGGCCCGAGCAGACCTCTTCGTAGACGGGGTTCTCGGTGTGGCCGCCCTGGTAGCCGACGAGCGTCGTCCACACGCCCGCCGGGAGCTGCCAGAACTTCCGTTCGGCGCCCCAGAAGCAGCCGAGGCCGAAGTCGGCGACCTCCAGGCCCTCGGGGTAGGGGCCGAGGAGGGGGTTGCCCAGCACGGTGTGGCGGTCGGGGACGTCGAACACAGGCGCGGGCCGGCCCTTGAGCGCCTGTTCGGGGGTGGGCAGCTGGGGTGTGCGGCCGAAGAACATGGGGTCTCCCTGGCGGGCGGAGCGGGGCGGGGCGGGGCGGGGGCTTGTGTCGGTGACAGGGACAACGTGGTGGGTGCCGTCTGGATTCCGGGCCGCCCGCGGCCGGGTCAGGCCGGCTGTGGGGTCGGTGGCAGCAGCGCCCGCAGCGGGCCGGTGTCGGGGTGGTCGGCCAGCGCGGCGGCGACCGCGGCGTGCAGCGTGGCTTCCGTGCCCGCCTCGCCGTCGAGGTCGGACGCGGAACCGGGCAGCCGTACCACGGCCGGGCGCGACCAGGAGAACTCCCAGTGCAGCAGCGACCGCGCGCTGAACTCGGCCAGCACCATGCTCTGGAGCGCGTCGCGCAGCACCGGCCGCACGGTCTCCCGGAACGCCGTGTCCTGCGCTGTCGCCACCTGCTCGGACAGCGGCAGCCGCTGTGCCAGCTGCCACAGTTGGCCGTCGTCGATCAGCCGGAGCAGCGCGGGCAGTGTCGGCCGGTCCTCGGTGTGGGAGGCGAGCGCGCGGTGCAGCGGGGTGTCGAGCGAGGCCAGTCCCGCGGCCATCGACGAGCTCAGCAACTGCTCCCACTCCCCGGCCCGCTCGAACTGCCGTACCTCGTCGGTCAGCACCGCGTCCTCCAGCGCGGCCAGGGTGCGGGCCGGGTCCGCGAGCAGGGCGAGGGCCGGGCCGCCGTCGTCCGCGCCGCGGCCGTCCGCGGGCAGTTCGTCGATCCGCCGCACCCGGTCGGCGATGGGCGGATGCGAGTCGTACGGCGATACGGGCTCCGTCGGCAGCTTCGCCCGCAGCCCCGCCAGTTCCGTCCCGCGGGCCGTCAGCATCCGGCCGAAGCCGCCGAAGAACTGCCCGCGCGGCGGCAGTTGCCGGGCCGGCAGGCCGAGCGTCGCGTACGCGTCGAGGTAGAAGCCGTGGGCGGCGGACAGGACCGGGATCTCACGGAGCGCCGACGCCGTCGCGTCCCGGCCGGCGATCCGGGCGGCGGCCAGGTCGGCGGCGTACTCCTGCGCGCGGGCCGTCGACAGTGTGGCCCGCATGTAGAGCTTCGCGTACGCCGTGTAGACCGCCGCCATCAGCCGGTACGTGAAACCGGAGCCGGCGGTGTCGATCTTCTTGGCCTGTCTGCCCTTCGCGGTGCGCCTCGCGGCGGCCTTCTCCTGCCGGGCGCGTTCGGCGGCCTCCTTGCCGTCGGCGCGCGCGTGGAAGTGCTCGACGGTCCGCGCGATCTGTACCCGGCCGCGCACGGCGAGCGCCGACAGCCGGGTGTCTCCGCCGGTGAAGTGGCCGTACTCGTGGGCGAGTACGGCTCTCAGCCGGGCCTCGGTCAGCCCGGTGAGCAGCGGCACGCCCAGGTAGAGGCGGCGGGGTCCGGGGCGCAGGCCGAGCAGCCGAGGCTCCTCGCTGACCGCCGCGTTGACGTCGCCGGTGAGTACGACGGCGTCCGGAGCGCGGGTGCCCGTGGCCGCCGCGAGCTCCCGCACCAGGGCCCACAGCCGGGGCTCGTCGGCCTCCGTGACCGGGAGGCCGGGCGGGCCCTCGCCCTTGGGGGTGCGGAGCATGAACATGCCTCGGACGACCGGGACCGCCAGCAGCAGGGAGACGATCACGATCTTCCCGGCGAAGGCGTCGGGCGCCCACTTCACCGCTGCCACGTCGACCACGGCCGCCACCGCCAGGAGGACGAGGCTCAGCAGGTAGAAACCGCAGAGCAGAACAAGGGCGCGCAGCGCCCGCAGAGTTGCGCCCATCGGGCAGATCCCCCCACAGGACCCCGGGGAACGGGGCCGACTACGACCAACGGAAAACGAACGGGAGTATGCAGGCGATGCGACGGTGCTTCGCACGGGTGGTGCGGAGTGGGGGGACGCCGGAGTATGCCGTACCGCAGGTCAGGACGGCAATTCAGGCGCCCTGAGGTTCCGCGCCCCAAGGGGGCGCGGGGCCGCGTCCGACGTGCGGCTGCCGCCGCGTGGGCGCGAGCGACCCCCACCGGCCCGCGCCCGGCAGACGACCGTTTCTCTTGTCGGCGCCCTCAGCTGTGCAGCGTCGCCGGGCTGCCGCCGTTCGCCTCGTAGCCCGCCACCGCCAGTGCGCGGAAGAGCGCGAACTCGCCGGCCGGGTTCGCCGACAGCGTCCAGGGCAGGGCCCCGACATGCCCGTCGACGCGTATCAGCTCGCCCATGGCCTCCGCCCACCGCTCCGAGCGGACCAGGAAGAAGACCAGCAGGTGACGGACGTGCGCGAGCATCGGGTCGTCCTGGCGGGCCGAGTGCACCGCGTGCAGGGCGCCGTGCATGGCCTTGGTGACGACCTCGCTCTGGTAGAAGCTCGCCACCAGGTTCACCTCGGGCAGGTGCTCGAAGACCGCGAACAGCGGCATCGCGGCCAGCAGCGAGCCCTGCGGGGCGCGGGCGGCGGCGGCCTCGGCGAAGGAGTACGCCAGCTCGCGCGAGCCGTGCCACTTCTCGCACCAGTAGTGCAGCGCCGCCAGGTGCGCCCCCATGTGCGTCGGAGCGCGGTCCAGGATCTTCAGCCACAGCTGCTCGAACTCCGGCTGCGGGTAGTTCAGCCCGCGTGCCACCGACAGCTCGATGATGTACGGCACCGGGTCGCCGGGGGAGAGCAGTGCCGCCTGCCCACAGGCGTCCCTGGCCTCCTCCATGATGATCCGGAAGTCGTCGGTGCCGGGCGTCGACGTCCGCCAGGCCTGCTGCACCAGGAACTCCGCGTGGACGGCCGCGCCGCCGGCGTCCTTGGGCTGCTCGGCCCGCCAGACACGGAGCCACTGGCCGCCCGGCGTCTCGCTGACCCCGCCCGGCCGCTCCTTGAGCTCCAGCGCCGCCGCACCGGCGAAGGCCTGCACGCGCTGCCAGCGCGGCTCGCCCGCGATCTCCGTGCCCGCGAGCAGCTGCGAGGCCGCCCGGTAGTCCTGGGTGCGCTGCACGACGTCCAGGACGTCCAGCAGGTCCTGGTCGGGGCCGGGCATGCGGATGTCCAGCTCCTCCTCGCGCACGAAGCCGTAGTCCGCCGGGTCGGCGGCGTCCGGGTGGCTCGGGTGGACCTGCTCGATCATGCCGCGCCGCCGCTGCAGGACGGGGAGCAGCGCGAAGCTCAGCAGGAGCAGCGCCATCAGGGCCCAGAGAATCGCCATGCGTCAAGCGAACCAGACGGCGCCGACAATTGGCCAACCGGTGCCCTGACCTGTGGACAACCGACGGTCCGGCTTGTGGACAACGCGCGGGGTCCGTCGGAGCACTAGGCTCGTCAACCATGAGCGACAGGCACCACATCAGTCAGCACTTCGAGACGCTCGCCATCCACGCGGGCAACACGGCGGACCCCCTCACCGGTGCGGTCGTACCGCCGATCTACCAGGTCTCGACCTACAAGCAGGACGGCGTCGGCGGCCTGCGCGGCGGCTACGAGTACAGCCGTAGCGCCAACCCGACCAGGACCGCCCTGGAGGAGAACCTCGCAGCCCTGGAAGGCGGGCGGCGCGGGCTCGCGTTCGCGTCCGGGCTGGCGGCCGAGGACGCCCTGCTGCGCACGCTGCTCAGCCCCGGCGACCACGTGGTCATCCCGAACGACGCCTACGGGGGCACGTTCCGGCTGTTCGCGAAGGTCGTCTCCCGGTGGGGCGTGGAGTGGTCCGTCGCCGACACCAGCGACCCGTCCGCCGTGCGGGCCGCGATCACCCCGAAGACCAAGGCGGTCTGGGTGGAGACCCCCTCCAACCCGCTGCTCGGCATCACCGACATCGCCGCCGTCGCCCAGGTCGCCCACGACGCGGGCGCCCGGCTCGTCGTCGACAACACCTTCGCCACGCCCTACCTCCAGCAGCCGCTCTCGCTCGGCGCGGACGTCGTCGTGCACTCGCTGACGAAGTACATGGGCGGTCACTCGGACGTGGTCGGCGGCGCGCTGATCGTGTCGGACCAGGCGCTCGGCGAGGAGCTGGCCTACCACCAGAACGCGATGGGCGCGGTCGCCGGGCCGTTCGACTCGTGGCTGGTGCTGCGCGGCACCAAGACGCTCGCGGTGCGCATGGACCGGCACAGCGAGAACGCCACGAAGATCGCCGACATGCTGAGCCGGCACGCGCGCGTGACGCGGGTCCTGTACCCGGGCCTGCCCGAGCACCCGGGGCACGAGACCGCCGCCAAGCAGATGAAGGCGTTCGGCGGCATGGTGTCCTTCCAGGTCACGGGCGGGGAGGAGGCGGCCGTCGAGGTCTGCAACCGCGCGAAGGTGTTCACGCTCGGCGAGTCCCTGGGCGGCGTCGAGTCCCTGATCGAGCACCCGGGACGCATGACCCACGCCTCGGCGGCCGGCTCCGCCCTTGAGGTGCCCGCCGACCTGGTGCGGCTGTCCGTGGGCATCGAGAACGTCGACGACCTGCTGGAAGACCTCCAGCAGGCCCTCGGCTGATCGTTTCACCAGCCGACGATGGGTGGAGTCGTCGTGGACGGCGGCTCCACCCACGGATGCACCGTCGCCGCCCAGACCGTGAACGCCACGGCCGCCGCGCACAGCAGCAGCCACAGCAGGCGGCGGGCCCTGCGCCGGCGCCGCAGTATCCGGCCGCCCCGGCGCAGCACCTCGCCGTAGAGGTCGGGCGGCACCGGGGGCGGTGTCCGTTCCATGGCCCGCCGGGCCGCGGCCTCGCGTTCGACACGGTTCACGACGGTGCCACCTTTGCCCCCAGCACCGCGGGCGCCGCCTTGCGCGGCGGATGCAGCAGGGTGGCCGTCGCCCGCTCGCAGAGGGCGTGCACGCGCTCCGTGGGCAGGCCGAGCAGCGCCGCCGTCTGCTCCTCGGCGACCCCCTCGTACAGCCGCAGCACCAGGATCAGGCGCTCCCGGGGCGTGAGCCCGGCCAGGGCGCTGCCGGGGTGCGGGCGGGTGCGGCTGAGCGGGCCGCCGTACTGGTGCCAGGCGGAATTCGCGAAGCGCAGGGCGAGGTACTGGCGGGCCCGGTCGTACGGGTCCTCGCCGCGCAGCCGGTCCCAGCACGCGTACGTGTGCGCGAGCGCGAAGGTCAGCAGGCGCCGCGCGCGGGGGTTGGCGTCCGGCGCCTCGGCGGTCAGCAGGGTGGCGGCATGCAGCAGCCGTCCTGCCGCGCCCGCGACGAACGCCTCGAACTCCCGGGCCCGGCGGGCGTCCTGCAGCGCCTGCCGATCACGCACCGTCCCTCCCCGACTGTGGGGGCCCGGACACGGGTACGCCGGGGCCCGGTCTCATATGAGGCCAGGGTCGGGCCCACGGTCAAGAGCCGCGCGTCACGCGCGCGTGACGGATACGGCGGATGCCTGCGGGAAGCCCAGGCGGTGTCCGTGCCCGGCCGGTGGCCGGGATGCCGACCGCTCGGAAGGCCGGCGGTCGGAAGGCCGGCGGTCGGAAGGCCGGCCGGCGGTCAGGAGGCCGGCGGGGTGTCCGAGCCCGGCGGCACAGCCATCCGCGCGGACAGCGCGCTGTTGAAGCGGGTGAGCAGGGCGCAGAACGTCTCGCGCTCCGCTGGCTCCCAGTCCTGCGTCAGCTCCGCCATCAACTGGCGCCGCGACGAACGCACTTCCTCCAGCCGCGACAGCCCACGCGGGGACAGCTGGAGCACCACGGCCCGGCCGTCCTCGGGGTGCGAGGTGCGCTTGACGAGCCCGGTGTCGACCAGCGGAGCCACCTGCCGGGTGACCGTGGACGAGTCGATGCCCATGCTCGCGGCGAGCGCCTTGACCCCCATGGGGCCTTCCTTGTCGAGGCGGTTGAGCAGCAGGTACGCGGCGCGGTCCATGGAGTTGCGCACCTGACCGACGCCGCCGAGCCGGGTCTGTTCGGCACGTCGGGCGAACACCGCCACCTCGTGCTGCAGCGTGTCGAGAAGACCGCTGTCACCGACGGTCGTCATGTCCATCGACATTTCAGGTGTTGTGGGCATGGCGGGGGGCTCACTTCATGAAGAGTGCTGTGGTGGGGGACAGAGTACGCGGACAGGGGGCGAGCCGTACCGGCGCTGCGCAAACCGGTCTCGGAGGTTGGTCACACCCGCGCCTTCGGCCTGTGAACTGCGAGACTTGAGTCATGAGCTACAGCACGGCTGACTCCTTGCGCCCCGTCACCCTCGACGACGTGCGCGGCGCCCAGAAGATGCTCACGGGCGTGGCGCGGGTGACCGCGATGGAGGGCAGCAGGCACCTGTCCCAGCTGGTCGGCTCGCCGGTGCACCTCAAGTGCGAGAACCTCCAGCGGACCGGTTCGTTCAAGCTGCGCGGCGCCTACGTCCGGATCGCAGGGCTGCTGCCCGAGGAGCGCGCCGCCGGGGTGGTCGCCGCGAGCGCCGGGAACCACGCGCAGGGCGTGGCGCTGGCCTCGTCGCTGCTCGGCGTGCACTCGACGGTGTTCATGCCCGACGGCGCCCCGCTGCCCAAGATCAGCGCCACCCGGGAGTACGGTGCGGAGGTGCGGCTGCACGGCCAGGTGGTCGACGAGACGCTGGCCGCCGCCCAGGAGTACGCGGCCGAGACCGGCGCGGTGTTCATCCACCCCTTCGACCACCCGGACATCATCGCCGGCCAGGGCACGGTGGGGCTGGAGATCCTGGACCAGTGCCCCGAGGTCGGCACGATCGTCGTCGGGATCGGCGGCGGCGGGCTCGCGGCCGGGATCGCGGTCGCGGTGAAGGCGGTCAGGCCGGACGTGCGGATCGTCGGCGTCCAGGCGGCGGGCGCGGCCGCGTATCCGCCCTCGCTGGCGGCCGGGCACCCGGTCACGGTGGCGAACCCGGCGACGATGGCCGACGGCATCAGGGTCGGACGGCCCGGTGACGTGCCGTTCGCGCTCGTCGAGGAGCTGGTCGACGAGGTCCGCACGGTCACCGAGGACCAGCTGTCCGCCGCGCTGCTGCTCTGCCTGGAGCGGGCCAAGATGGTCGTGGAACCGGCCGGGGCCAGCCCGGTCGCGGCGCTGCTGGGCGAGCCGGAAGCCTTCGCCGGACCGGTCGTCGCCGTGCTGTCCGGCGGCAACGTCGACCCGGTGCTGCTGCAGCGGGTGCTGCGGCACGGCATGGCCGCGCAGGGCCGCTACCTGGCCGTACGGCTGCGGCTGACCGACCGGCCGGGCGCGCTCGCCACCCTGCTCGGGGTGCTGTCGGCGGTCGACGCGAACGTCCTCGACGTGAGTCACGTCCGCACCGACCCCCGCCTCGGGCTCGCGGAGGCGGAGGTCGAACTCCACCTGGAGACCAAGGGGCCGGCCCACTGCACCGAGGTCGGCCAGTCCCTGCGCGAGGCCGGTTACACGGTCATCGACTGAGGGCGTCGGCCGTTCCCAGCGGGAAAAGTCCAGGTCAGTGCCTGTTCATTCACTCGTTCGGGAAAATCCGTCGACGAACGCGATACATCGCGTTATGGTGTGTCGCGTGGCCACCGCTGCCCCCGCCCGCCGTCGCGCCGGTGGAAAACCATAGGCGGACCGAGGGCCGCATACCTAGCCTTTTGCGCACCATCCCCGACGACGTGGAGACCCACATGCCAGGCGCCATCTATGCCGAAGGTCTGGTCAAGACCTTCGGCGACGTAAGGGCTTTGGACGGCGTCGACCTCGATGTCCCCGAAGGCACGGTCCTCGGACTGCTCGGGCCGAACGGCGCGGGCAAGACGACGGCCGTCCGCTGCCTGACGACCCTGCTCCGCCCCGACAGCGGCAAGGCCGTCGTCGCGGGCATGGACGTACTCAAGCAGCCGGACGCCGTACGCCGCTCCATCGGCCTGTCCGGACAGTTCGCGGCGGTCGACGAGTACCTCACCGGCCGGGAGAACCTCCAGATGGTCGGCCAGCTCTACCAGATGCGGGCCAGGCAGGCCAAGGCCCGCGCCGTCGAGCTGCTGGAGCAGTTCCACCTCACCGAGGCCGCCGACCGCCCCACCAAGACCTACTCCGGCGGCATGCGCCGCCGCCTCGACCTCGCCGCCGCCCTCGTCGTCTCCCCGCCGGTGATGTTCATGGACGAGCCGACCACCGGCCTCGACCCGCGCAACCGCCAGCAGTTGTGGGAGGTCATCAAGCAACTGGTCTCCGGCGGCACGACCCTGCTGCTCACCACCCAGTACCTGGAAGAGGCCGACCACCTCGCCCATGACATCGCGGTCGTCGACCACGGCAAGGTCATCGCCCAGGGCACCTCCGACGAGCTCAAGGCCCGCACCGGCGGCGAGCGCGTCGAGGTCGTGGTGCACGAGCGCGAGCACATCCGGACCGCCGCGGAGGTGCTGGCGGGGTTCGGCAAGGGCGACACCACCGTCGAGGAGCACACCCGCAAGCTCACCGTCCCCGTCACCGGCGGCGCCAAACTGCTCGCCGAGGTCATCCGCGAGCTGGACTCCCGCGGCATCGAGATCGACGACATCGCCCTGCGCCGCCCCACCCTCGACGACGTCTTCCTGTCCCTGACCGGACACGTGGCCGAGGAGAAGCCCGAGGGCAACGGCGAGCAGGGCAAGAAGAACACCCGCAAGGAGGCCGTGAAGTGAGCGCCGTGAACGACTCCATGGTCGTAGCCCGCAGGAACTTGATTCGCATGGGGCGGATTCCCGAGATGCTCATCTTCGGGCTGATCCAGCCGATCATGTTCGTGGTGCTGTTCACCTACGTGTTCGGCGGCTCGATCACGGTCGGCTCGTCCACCTCGACCCAGGCCTACCGTGAGTTCCTGATGGCCGGCATCTTCGCCCAGACCGTCACCTTCGCCACAGCGGGCGCCGGCGCGGGTATCGCCGACGACATGCACAAGGGCCTCATCGACCGCTTCCGCTCCCTGCCGATGGCCCGCGGCGCGGTCCTGACCGGACGCACCCTCGCCGACCTGGTGCAGACGGCGCTCACCCTCGTCGTCCTGGCGGTCGTCGCCCTGATAGTCGGCTGGCGCACGCACGAGAACATCGGCAAGGTGCTCGCCGGCTTCGGCCTGCTTCTGCTGCTCGGGTACGCGTTCTCGTGGATCGGCGCGCTCATCGGACTGTCCGTGCGCACGCCCGAAGCGGCAACCTCGGGCGGCCTGATCTGGTTGTTTCCGCTGACCTTCATCTCGAACGCGTTCGTGGATGCGAACCACCTGCCGACGTTCCTGCGTCACATCGCCGAGTGGAACCCGTTCAGCGCCACCGTGCAGGCGTGCCGCGAGCTGTTCGGCAACCTTCCGCCGGGCTTCAACGCGTCCGACGCCTGGCCCATGCAACACCCGGTCTGGGCCTCGCTGATCTGGTCGGTCGTGATCATCGCCGTCTTCCGCGCGCTGGCGGTCCGCAAGTACCGCCGGGCGGCCGGTTGATCTCGCCTCTTGCGGACAGGCACGACGAAGCCCCCACGGAGAGGTGGGGGCTTCGTCGCGTCCGCGCCGAGTCGGCGGTCGTCGGCGCCAGGGCGCCGCTCGATCACAGCCCCTGTGGCTGGGCGGGGCCGGCTGACGGGGCGCCTCGTCGGCGCACGAGCAGGCCTGCGGGCCGCCACAGGGCGAAGGCCAGGCCGAGGCCGAGCGGAATCTGCAGGAACCGCTGGATCACCGGAGGCCCGGGCTCGTCCCCCCGCCTGAGCGGGGCATCGCCCTGCGGATCGACGGTCACCGTGTAAGTGCCGCCCACCACCCACTTCCAGCCCATGAGCCCGTTCTCCTCGAACGGAGCCAGCGGCGGGCCGTCGATGACGGTGACCGTGTAGCGGTGGACGCCCGGATCCATGCCGTCGCCGGCGGACCACTGAATCTGCCGGACCCTGACGTGTTCGGTACGCCCGTGCTGGTGCAGTGCCTGCTGGTCCAGCTCCAGGATCTGCAGGATCAGCACCCCGAAGAGGCACACCGCACGCAGCATCCACCGGAGGTCCAAGTACCAGCACGTGCTGAGGAACACGCAGCCGAGGAGGATCGCCACGGCGCACGGCGCGTAAGACCCCCGGCGTCCCGCGGACGCCGGGGGCAGGTGTCCGGCCGGTCAGCCCGAGTAGGGCTCGGCCTTCAGGATCTTCACCGAGGCCTTCTTGCCGTTCGGCAGCTCGTACTCCGCGTCCTCGCCCACCTTGTGGCCGATCACACCGGTGCCCAGGGGGGACTGGGGGGAGTAGGTCTCGACGTCGGCGCTGGCGTACTCGCGGGAGGCGAGGAGGAAGGTCATGGTGTCGTCCTCGTCGCCGTCGAAGGCGATGGTCACCACCATGCCGGGAGCGACGGCGCCGTCCGTGGACGCCGGGGCCTCGCCGACCTTGGCGTTCTCGAGAAGCTGGGTCAGCTGGCGCACACGGAGCTCCTGCTTGCCCTGCTCCTCCTTGGCCGCGTGGTACCCGCCGTTCTCGCGCAGGTCGCCCTCCTCGCGCGCGGCCGCGATCTTGGCGGCGATCTCCGTGCGCGCAGGACCAGACAGGTACTCCAGCTCGGCCCTGAGCTGGTTGTACGCCTCCTGGGTCAGCCAGGTGACGTTCTCGCTGGTCTGGGTCACAGGTGCTCCTCGTCGGTACTGGGAATACAAAGCATCGCCCTACCCGGAAGCATGTTCCTTCATGGAAGGGCGAAACCACGAGCCTAACAATTCAACGGCGGAAGGGGGAGGACATAAGCCATCAGAATTACGTCAGCGCAGGTCAGCGCCTATGTATTCCGGCTGATGTCAGTCGGCGTGGCAGCCGAGCAGCTCCGCCGTGGTGCCCCGGGCCGTCGTACGGAGCGTGACCACCCGGTCGATCTCGGTCGCGGACCCGGTGAAGTGGAAGTCCGCCCGGCCCACCTCGGAGCCGTCCGCCGCCTGGGAGCGCAGCGTGCAGTAACCGGAGGAGCCGGAGTCCTTGTGGACCTCCAGATGCACCTGGACCGCGTGGTCCGAGGCGTCGAAGGTGACGACCTGGGCGCTGATCTTGTTCTGTACGACATAGTGGTAGGCCCAGTAACCGACCAGGACCAGCAGCAGGGCGCCCAGCAGCGCACCGGCGACCCTGAGCTTGCGGTCGGCGCGCTCGTCCGAGGAAGTGCCGTACCGGCCCTCGGGCAGCCGCGTGCTCGCGGTACTCATGATCGTCCTCCGGACCCCGGAATTATTCGCCCTCCGATTCGGTCACTATAGAAGCCGCCGATTGCCCCCGAGCTACCGGGGCGCCGACTTACCAAGGATTGAGTCTTGACTGACCAGCTGCGACTGATGGCCGTCCACGCCCACCCCGACGACGAGTCGAGCAAGGGCGCGGCCACCATGGCGAAGTACGTGTCCGAGGGGGTGGACGTGCTGGTCGTGACCTGCACGGGCGGGGAGCGCGGCTCCATCCTCAATCCCAAGCTGCAGGGCGACAAGTACATCGAGGAGCACATCCACGAGGTACGCAAGAAGGAGATGGACGAGGCCCGCGAGATCCTCGGCGTCAAGCAGGAGTGGCTCGGCTTCGTCGACTCGGGTCTGCCCGAGGGCGACCCGCTGCCCCCGCTGCCCGAGGGCTGCTTCGCCCTGGAGGACGTCGACAAGGCGGCCGGCGAGCTGGTGCGCAGCATCCGCGCGTTCCGCCCGCAGGCGATCACCACCTACGACGAGAACGGCGGCTACCCGCACCCCGACCACATCATGACCCACAAGATCACGATGGTGGCCTTCGAGGGCGCGGCCGACGCCGAGAAGTACCCCGAGGCCGAGTTCGGACCGGTCTTCCAGCCGCAGAAGCTCTACTACAACCAGGGCTTCAACCGCCCGCGCACCGAGGCGCTGCACAACGCCATGCTGGAGCGCGGCCTGGAGTCGCCGTACGGGGACTGGCTGAAGCGGTGGAACGAGTTCGAGCGCACCGAGCGCACCCTGACCACGCACATCCCGTGCGCGGACTTCTTCGAGATCCGCGACAAGGCGCTGATCGCGCACGCCACGCAGATCGACCCGGACGGCGGCTGGTTCAAGGTGCCGATGGACCTCCAGAAGGAGGTCTGGCCGACCGAGGAGTACGAGCTGGCGAAGTCGCTCGTCGATACCTCCCTCCCCGAGGACGACCTCTTTGCGGGCATCCGCGACAATGCCTGACATGAGCGCAAGCCTGGCACTGACGCACCTCGTCCCCCTCGCCAAGGAGGTCGACGAGAACAAGGTCACCCCCGGAGTTCTCGGCTTCATCGTCTTCGCGGTGATGGCCCTGGCGGTCTGGGGCCTGATGAAGTCCATGAACAAGCACATGCAGAAGGTCGACTTCAAGGAGCCCGCCCAGAGCGGGGCGGACTCCAAGGCGCCTGCGGCCGACCCCAAGGGCTGACCGGCGTCACGTCCCGGCCGGCACCGGCACGCCCATCACCTCGCGGGCGTGCCGGCTGGGCACCATGCCCAGACGCCAGGCCTGCCAGCCCGACTCCAGCTGTACCCCGCGCTCCAGGAGCAGGCCGTACGCCGTCACGTACTCGGCCAGCTTCTCGTCGCGCAGCGGGTGCCCGCCGCGGGCGAGCTGGGCCAGCTCCTCCTGGGCGACGGCGGTGCCCACCTCCACCCCGCCGGGCGCGGCGTACGGAAGCAGGGTGCAGCGCAGGAAGCGGGCCCAGTCCTCACCGCGCCGGTCGCCGTACGACGTGAACAGGGCGACCGCCTCGTCGCACAGGGCGAGCGCCTGCTGGGTGCGGGTGTTGCCGGCGTCGACGACGGCCAGCTCCAGGCAGCTCCAGGCCTCGCCGTGGACCACGCCGATGCGCTGGAAGTCGGCGCGGGCGTCGACCAGGAGCTGGCGGGCGAAGCCCGAGTTGCGCAGCGAGCCGGTCTGGGCCGCACGCTGGTCGCGGGTGACCCGGGCCGAGTGGTGGCGGGCGCAGGCCAGGCCGTAGACGTCCCGCATCCGGGAGAACATCGTCCGTGAGCGCTCCAGCTCGCGGACCGCCCGGTCCAGGGCGCCGGTCTCCTCCAGGGCCAGGCCCAGGTAGTACGCCGTCCAGGCCTCGCCGCGCGCGTCCTCGTTCTCCCGGTGCCGGGCCGCCGCCGCCCGCAGTCCGTCGGCCGCCGGGGACGCGTCGCCGGCCACCAGCCGGGCCCGCGCCAGCTGGGTCAGCGCCCAGGCCTCGCCACGGGCGTCCCGGGTACGGCCGTAACGGTCCAGCGCGGCCCGGAGCTCCCGCTCCGCCCGCGGTACGTCGCCCATGCGCAGCGCCAGCTGGCCGAGCTGGAAGTGCGCCCAGGCCTCGCCGTGCACCGAGCCGCCCTCCCGGTGCAGGACCAGCGAGCGGGTGAGCAGGTCGAGGGACTCCGGCAGTCTCGCCCGGTCGCGTTGCACGGCCGCCAGCGCGTGCATCGTCCACGCCCGGTCGGTCGCCAGCTCGGGCGCCGCCTGCAGGTCGAGGGCCTCCTGGAGTTTGGCTGCCGCCTCGGCGAGGTTGCCCTGGTGGTGCAGGGTGATCCCGAGCGAGCACAGCGCGCGGGCCGCACCGGCGTCGTGATGCGCCTCCAGATAGAGGTCGACGACGGAGGTCAGGGTGGTGCGGGCCTTGTCCAGTTCGCCCAGCTGACGGGCCGCGATACCGGTACGCCACTGCACCGACCGGACCAGCAGACCCTGGTCCACGGACTGCGCCAGCTCGCTGATCTCACCGAGCCGGTAGAGGTCGCCGCGCAGCAGGCAGTAGTCGCACAGCGCGCCCAGCAGGTTCTGCACGGCCGCCTGGTCGACGCCCTCGGCGTGCCGCAGCGCCGCCGTGATGAAGCTCGACTCGTCGTCCAGCCAGCGCAGCGCCTCGTCGAGCGAGGTGAAGCCGTGCGGGCTGAACCGGTCCGAGCGGGTCGACATGTTGCCGTCGACCAGCCGCAGCACCGAGTCGGCCAGCTCGGCGTAGTTCACGATCAGCCGCTCCTGTGCCGCCGTGCGGTCGGCCGGGGTCTCCTCGTCGAGGAGACGGGCCTGGGCGAAGGAACGGACCAGGTCGTGCAGGCGGTAGCGGCTGCCGCGGACGTGGTCGATCAGGCCGGCCCGGGTGAGCGCGACCAGGTGGCGGGTGGCCTCGGCCTCGTCGGCGCCCAGGAGGGCGGCCGCGGCCGCCGCGCCCATCGAGGCCCGGCCCGCCAGCGCCAGCCTCCTCAGCAGCCGCCGCCCGGTCTCCGACTGGTCGGTGTACCGCAGCCACAGCACCCGCTCCACCGGGCCGACCGGACCGTACGCGCCCAGGTCCGTGGCCAGTTGGAGCGGTGAACGCGAGCCCAGCGACGAACCCGCCACCCGCAGCGCCAGCGGCAGCCCGCCGCACAACTCCCGGATCCGGTCCGCGGACTGCGCGTCGTACGGCCCCGAGGCGTCCTCGGCCGCCGCGTCCAGCAGCTCCTCCGCGCCGGCCGCGTCCAGCGCCGTCACCGGCAGCTGATGCACCCAGGCCGGCAGGTCGGCGGGCAGGTCGAGCTGGTCCCGGGCGGTGACCAGGACCAGGCTGTCGGAACGCTCCGGCACCAGCGTGCGCACCTGCTCCGGATCCGAGGCGTCGTCCAGCACGATCGTCACCGGGAGCCCCGTGAGGTGCTGGTGGTACAGCTCGCTCAGCCGCTTGACCTGCTGGTCGGCGGAGGAACGCTCACGGAACAGCAGCTGCTCGCGCGGTGCGCCCAGCCGGTTGAGCAGATGCAGCAGGGCGTCCCGGGTGGGCAGCGGCGGCTCCTCCCGGCTGGCGCCGCGCAGGTCCACGACGACCGCGCCCCGGAAGAGGTCCTTCAGCTCGTGGGTGGCCCGGACCGCGAGGGCGGTACGGCCGGAGCCGGGCTCCCCGTGCAGGACCACGACGGTCGGCCGGGTCTCCGTGGCCGCCCGGGCCGCCTGCGCCCACTGCCGGATCCGCGCCAGCTCCTGCTGCCGGCCGGCGAACGGGCCGTCGGCGTCGGGGAGCTGGCCGAACGACTGCTGCAGCACCGTACGCCTGCGGGCCGCCGCGCTCTTGTCCGCGCCGCGCAGCCCCGGGCCCTGCTTCTTCGGTCCCGTGGAGGCGCTGAGCACCCGCTGCTGGTCGAGGAACGGCCGGATGCCCCGCACCTCCAGCGCGGTCAGCCACTGCAGCCGCAGCTGCTCGGGGCCGCCGGGCTGACCGGCCGCGCCGGCGTGGTGATGAGCGGCGGGCAGATGGGAGCCGGCGACCTTGACGACCGTGGCGGCCGCCCCGACCACCCCGACGGCCACGCCCGCGCCGAGCGCCGTGGCCGCCCCGGTGCCCAGGGAGAGGTCGGCGACGGTGGCCGCGACCGCCGCGACGGCCGCGACCAGCAGGGGGGTTCCCGAGCCCTCCTTGGCGTAGCGCCGGCCGAAGCTCGGCCGGATGGCCTCCGTCTCGTCGAGGGCGTGGGTGTACGCCGCGTACTCCTCGGCGGCCGTCCGCTCCATCTCCGCCAGCCCGCCGCGCGCCCGGGACAGCAGCACCTGCCCGTCGACGCGCCCGCCCGAACGGCGGACCTCCTCCTCCACGGCCCGCACCAGCAGCCGATCGGCTTCCGCCCGATGGGCGTCCCGCATGTCCCGTCCCCCTCCAGCGGCAACTCCTTTGTCCACAAGTGTCCTTGCGAAGAGGCGCGATGGCGAGGGGGCGACGATCAGACGGCCGGTGAGGGTTCCGTGGTGGCCCCCTGATACGGAGGTCTTCGCGTCGGCACGCGGACAGCAGCAGGGCCACAGCTCTGCCGGCCGGCGACATAACCCTCATGGAGCGAGGGAATACCCGTCGCGGAAGTCGGCGGGCGCCGACCGCGGAGAACGCGGCCCGGCCGAAGCTTCGACGAGCTCCCCAACTGCCTCACGACCGAATCCGGCAACTGGATCGAGGACGGTGACGTATGGCACAGAAGGCGCCCAGACCCGGGCGGCGGATCCAGCTCTACACGACAGACACCTTTCCGCTGGCCGGGTATCGCATCGTCCGTGCCTGGTTCATCTGGATGAGGAAGAGCGGGGTGGAGGACGCCCTGAACGCGCTTGCGCACAACGCCATGATCGAAGGCGCGGACGCGGTCATCGGGGTCCGTATCATGGTGAGCCCTGCCACGGGCTTCTCGGACGCCTGCGTCGTCTACGGCACCGCCGTGGCCGTCGAGCGGACATAGCGGCGTCCGGATCGCCGAACTACCGGGCGGCCGGCCCGGGCTGGGCGGCCAGCCGGCCCCATCCCTTGGAGAGGGCCAGGTACACGCAGGCCGCCGCCAGGCCTGCCTCCGCCACCGCGCTCGCCAGCGCCACGAGCAACTCGGTGCCCACCGCCGACGTCGTTATGTCGAACCAGGCGTCCAGCACCGCGACCGATGCCGTCGCCGATGCCGTGAGCCGGGCCCGGGCGTCGCCCCGCAGACCCAGAACCGCCGTCGCCGCGCACCCCGCCGCCATCAGGACGTCCAGCCCGATCCAGGCCACCGCCCAGTTGTGCACCTCGGTCTTGGTGGGCAGCGTCAGCGCCAGCACCACCATCCACGGCACGAGCAGCACGGAGGACGATCCGAGCAGGATCAGTGCCCACCGCTTCAGCCGCCTCATCCGCTTCGCCTCTCGGGTCTGCACCACCGTCAACCCTTCCAACACCTGATCCCCCTCGCCTTGTTCCGGATGCGTGGCTGTGGAACCTGTGAATCGCTCGGGTCCTCCGGCATTGCCGGGCCATGGCTTCACGCTAGACTGCAGAGAAAATTCTGCAAAGGAAATTCGGCAGACATGGGGGAAGAGTCGGGGAGGCTCAGGGATGTCTCAGGGTTCTCAGGGTTACGGTGACCGCATGACCGACGGCACGCCCCACAGGGCCGGAGCATCCGAGCCCGCCGCCCCCGCCGAGAAGCCCGCCGCCCCCAGCGGGACGCCCGCCGAGCTGACCAGCCTGGAGCGCACCGCCCTCTACAAGTCCCTCGGCAACCCCCTGCGCCGCCGGATCCTCGACTACCTCGGCCGGCACGGCGAGGCGAACTCCACTGTGCTCGCCCGCGAACTCGGCGAGAGTTCCGGCACCACCAGCTACCACCTGCGCAAACTCGCCGAGCAGAAGCTCATCGAGGAGATCCCGGAGAAGTCGGGCGGCAGGGAACGCTGGTGGCGGAGTCTGCCCTTCAACCACACCACACCCGACCCGGAGACGATGGCCCCGGAGGAGTACGCGGCGGCCGAGCAACTCGCCCTGCTGAAGATCGAGCTGGACACCCGCCTCTTCCGCCGCGCCCACCGGGAGTACCGGGGACCGGACGGCTGGGCTCAGGTCCGGCGCGCCGGCACCTGGATGACCAAGGACGAACTCCACGCCTTCGTCCGCGGCTATCAGGAACTCCTCGACCGGTACGGCCACCCGGGCGAGACCGCTCCCGAGGGGGCGCGCCGGGTGAACCTGCGCTTCTACGCGGCTCCCGACCCCGTGGGAGAGTGGGAAAGTGAACCGACTGGCCCATGAGACGTCCCCCTACCTCCTGCAGCACGCCGACAACCCCGTCGACTGGTGGCCCTGGTCGGCCGAAGCCTTCGAGGCCGCGCGGGCCGCGAACAGACCCGTCCTGCTGAGCGTCGGGTACAGCTCCTGCCACTGGTGCCACGTCATGGCCCACGAGTCCTTCGAGGACCAGGCCACCGCCGACTACCTCAACGAGCACTTCGTCAGCATCAAGGTCGACCGCGAGGAGCGGCCGGACGTCGACGCCGTCTACATGGAGGCCGTGCAGGCCGCCACCGGGCAGGGCGGCTGGCCCATGACCGTCTTTCTCACCCCCGACGCCGAGCCCTTCTACTTCGGCACCTACTTCCCGCCCGCCCCCCGGCACGGCATGCCCTCCTTCCGGCAGGTGCTGGAGGGGGTCCGGGCCGCCTGGGCCGACCGGCGGGACGAGGTCGCCGAGGTGGCCGGGAAGATCGTCCGGGACCTCGCCCAGCGGGAGCTCGGGCACCAGGGCGGCCGGCCGCCCGGTGAGCAGGAACTCGCCCAGGCGCTGCTCGGGCTCACCCGTGAGTACGACCCGCAGCGCGGCGGATTCGGCGGCGCCCCCAAGTTCCCGCCGTCCATGGTGATCGAGTTCCTGCTCCGGCACCACGCCCGCACCGGTTCCGAGGGCGCGCTGCAGATGGCCGTGGACACCTGTGAGCGGATGGCCCGGGGCGGCCTCTACGACCAGCTCGGCGGCGGCTTCGCCCGTTACTCCGTCGACCGCGACTGGGTCGTGCCGCACTTCGAGAAGATGCTGTACGACAACGCCCTGCTCTGCCGGGTGTACGCCCACCTGTGGCGGGCCACCGGGTCCGAGCAGGCCCGCCGGGTCGCCCTGGAGACCGCCGACTTCATGGTCCGTGAACTGCGCACCGCCGAGGGCGGGTTCGCCTCCGCGCTCGATGCCGACAGCGACGACGGGAGCGGGCGGCACGTCGAGGGAGCGTACTACGTGTGGACGCCCGCCCAGCTCCGCGAGGTCCTGGGCGAGGACGACGCGGACCTGGCCGCCCGGTACTTCGGGGTCACCGCGGAGGGCACCTTCGAGGAGGGGCAGTCCGTGCTGCAACTCCCGCAGCAGGAGGGCGTGTTCGACGCCGAGCGGATCGAGTCCGTCAAGCGGCGCCTGCTGGCCGCACGGGCCGGACGCCCGGCCCCGGGCCGGGACGACAAGGTCGTCGCCGCGTGGAACGGCCTCGCGGTCGCCGCACTCGCCGAGACCGGCGCCTACTTCGACCGCCCCGACCTGGTCGAGGCCGCCGTCGGCGCCGCCGATCTCCTCGTACGGCTCCACCTCGACGACCGCGCGCGGCTCGCCCGCACCAGCCGAGACGGCAGGGTCGGCGCCAACGCGGGCGTGCTGGAGGACTACGGCGATGTCGCCGAGGGCTTCCTCGCGCTCGCGTCCGTGACCGGAGAGGGCGTCTGGCTGGAGTTCGCGGGACTCCTCCTCGACCATGTCCTGGCCCGCTTCACCGACCAGGAGAGCCCGGAGACCGGCGCCCTCTACGACACCGCCGCCGACGCCGAACAGCTGATCCGCCGGCCGCAGGACCCGACCGACAACGCCACGCCCTCCGGCTGGACGGCAGCGGCCGGTGCCCTGCTCGGGTACGCGGCCCACACCGGTGCCGAACCTCATCGGACCGCGGCGGAAAGGGCGTTGGGGATCGTCGGGACGCTCGGACCGCGCGTGCCGCGCTTCGTCGGGTGGGGGCTCGCCGTCGCCGAGGCCCTGCTGGACGGGCCGCGCGAGGTCGCGGTCGTCGGACCGGAGGCGACGGACGACCGGACAACCGCCTTGCACCGTACGGCACTTCTGGGCACCGCACCCGGTGCCGTCGTGGCCGTGGGGACTCCGGAGAGCGACGAGTTCCCGCTGCTCGCGGGGCGGCCGCTCGTCGGTGGGGAGGCGGCCGCGTACGTGTGCCGCAACTTCACGTGTGACGCGCCGACCACCGACTCTGAACGGCTGAAGGCGGCGCTCGGGGGCTGAAGGTCGGGTGCGGGTCGGTGGGGGCTGGTCGCGTAGTTCCTCCCCCAGCCTTCGGCTGGGGGTACCCCCAGCGCCCCTACGGGGCGCTCCAGCCTGGGCGCATCTTCGAATGGGGCGCGCCTTCCCCTCGTTGGCCCGAAACCTGCCATTTATCAGCCGAGTTCACGCTCTTCACATCAGCCCCATAGGATCCACCCCGGACCGTGACAGGTGTGACCTGCCGTCACGGTTGGGGCGGGATGGGTGTGAGGATTTTGTAAGTGAAGTTTGTGCTTTGTGTGATCGCTGTTCACCCATGAGCCCCTAGCATCGCCGGAACAGTGCCCGGTTCTGTCGCATTTCGGACCGTGGCAGTCATGTCATGTGGGGGGAGAGCGCAACTTTGTCCGAGTTCTTCGACCAGGTCTGGTCGTGGATCGTCGAGGCTGTGGGGGAAACTTCATGGCGAGAGCTGATGCCGCTGGGGCTGGCCGGACTGTTCGTCTGGGCCCTGTGGTTGTACCGAGCGGTGCTCTCCCGGTTCGCCAAGCCAGTCGTCAACAACTTCCGTACCAGCGTCTCCGTGGTGGTCCCGGCCTACCGGGAGGACCCGGAGATCCTGCTGGAGTGCCTGGAGACCTGGCTCGCCCAGGATCCGGCCGAGATCATCATCGTCCCTGACGTCGAGGACCACGAGGTACTGCACCGGCTGTCGCTGGTCGAGGACCCCCGGGTCCGGGTGCTCGCCTTCGAGCACAGAGGGAAACGTTCCGCCCTGGGGGTCGGCATACGGGCCGCCACGAGTGAGGTCCTCGTCCTGGTGGACTCCGACACCCGCTGGGAGCCGGGGCTGCTGGACGCCGTGCAGATGCCGTTCGAGGACCCCACGGTCGGCGGGGTGGGCACCCAGCAGAACGTCTACCAGCGCACCACCAGCGTCTGGCGCCGTATCGCCGACTGGCTGGTCAACCTCCGCTACTACGACTACGTTCCGGCCATGGGCCGGGCCGGTGCCGTGGCCTGTCTGTCCGGCCGTACCGCCGCCTACCGCCGCGAGGCGGTCCTGCCGGTGCTGGAGAACCTGGAGAACGAGTTCTTCCTCGGCCGCCGCTGTGTGGCGGGCGACGACGGCCGGCTCACCTGGCTGGTGCTCGCCTCCGGCTACAAGACCGTGCACCAGTCCTCCGCGCGGGCGGTCTCCATGTTCCCGTCGTCCTTCCGGGCCTTCGTGAAGCAGCGCGTCCGGTGGAGCCGCAACTCCTACCGGTGCTACCTGACCGCGCTGTACAAGGGCTGGCTGTGGCGGGTCCCGCTGGTCACCAAGATCACGGTGCTGCAGATCCTGCTGACCCCGGTGACCATGGGCATGGCCCTCGGCTATCTGCTGCTGAGCCGGCTGGACTTCAGCCCGCGCGGTGTCGTCCTCACCCTGATCTGGCTGCTGCTGGGCCGGGCCGTCCGCGGCTACTCGCACCTGCGCAGGCACCCGCAGGAGATATTCCTGCTGCCGGTGACGGCCCTCGTGGTCATCATGATCTCGCTGCCGATCAAGCTCTACGCGTTCGTCACCATGAACAAGCAGGGCTGGCTCACGCGCACCAGCACCAGCATCGGGGGCGAGGGCCAGAGCGCGGCCACGCTCTCCGGATCCGCCGGCGGCGGCCAGAGCCACTCCGCCCTCCAGCCCGAGGTGATCTGACGCCATGGCCACCCCCCTCATGACGCTTCCCATGACGAAGAGAAGACCCGGCCCCGGCAGCCGGCTGCGCCGGACCGGCGCCAGGACGGCGGCCCTGCTGGGCGCCTTCGCGGTGGCGACGACGCTGCTGCTGGGCGCCTCGGCCACGGCCCACGCCGACGGGGACGCCGACAAGAAGCAGCAACTGGCCGCCGAGGACGCCGAGACCCAGGCCGCGCTGGTCGCCGACGAGGACCACCGCCTCAACCAGGTACGGGCGTTCACCTCGGTGGCCCCCCTGCAGAGCACCAAGTGGACCGTGCCGTACCGGCTGGACACCGACAACGGGTACACCCTGGTCCTCACCGAGCGCAGCAATGCCTACACCATCGCCGACCTGCTGAAACTCGCTCCGCAGACCTTCGTGCGGCGCAAGGACGGCTCGTATCTGCTGACCGAGAACATCTACCTGAACGTCGGCGCCAAGCTGAAGCTGTCCAACCCCGGCGGCCTCACCCTGCGGATGGCCAGCAACCGCACCGGCTTCGTCTCCATCGTCTCCTTCGGCGGCGAACTGACCCTCCAGGGCACCGCCCAGGCGCCGCTGACCGTCACCAGCTGGGACCCGCAGGCCAACAAGGCCGACAGCGACGTCCGGGACGGCCGTGCCTACATCCGCACCATCGGCGGCCAGTTCGAGATGACGCACGCCAAACTCGCGAACCTCGGGTTCTGGAGCGGCCGCACCGGAGGGCTCAGCCTCACCGGCACCGACCGGCCGAACACCGGCTCGCTGGAGGACACCGGCCAGGTGCACGGAAAGACCGCGCGCGAACGGGCCGACCAGCAGGGCGACCAGGACAAGCAGGACTCCACCAGCGGTGACGTCACGGCCATGCCCTCGGGCGAACTGACCACTCCCGACGCCCGGTTCTCGACCGGCGGTCTCTCCTACGTCTCCGGGTCGATCACCCACTCGACCATCACCGGCAACGCCTTCGGCATCTTCATCTCCAGCGCGACGGGGATCGAGATCAGCGACACGACCGTGGAGAACAGCCTGGAGGACGGGGTGGTCATGCACCGGTTCGTCTCCAGCTCGCTCGTGCAGCGCACGGTCGCCAAGGACAACGGCGGCGACGGCTTCATCCTCTCCCGGGCCACCCAGCAGGTGCGGGTCAGCGGCTGCACCGCCGAGGGCAACGGCGGCAACGGCTACACGCTCAGCGGCAAGCCCCTCGCCGACGGCCCCTCCGCCTCCGGGCAGGCCGTCGACAGCTACGGCTCCAACTCGGTCGCCAACAGCGTGGCCAAGGACAACGGCCGCTACGGCGTCGAGGTGCTGGGCGGTTTCGACGTCGGCGTGCAGAACAACCGCATCGAGGGCGGGGACATGGGCATCGTGGCCCGCCTGGCGGCGGACAAGGTGTCCATCACCGGCAACCGCCTGACCGGCCAGAACCGGCAGGGCATCTCGGTACGCGACGGGGTCACCGGCGCCACGGTCACCGGCAACATCATCGACGGGCCGCAGACCGGCGTGTACGTCCGCGACTCGGCCGCCGAGATACGCGGCAACACCGTCCAGGACGCCACCAACCACGGGGTCAGCCTGGTCGGCGGGGTGGACGGCACCACGGTCTCCTACAACGTGATCGGCGGGGTCGGCCCCAGCGCGGTGGACTCCAGCCGCTCCCACGGCGGTGCCGACATCAAGGAGAACCAGACCTTCGCCTGGTACGACACCAGTTCCTTCTGGGTCAAGGTCAAGCACTACGCGAGCCCGATGACGCTGCTGTGGACGGGCATCCTGCTCCTCATCCTGTTCTCGGCCGCCATGGGCCGGCGCAGGCGGCGCGCGAGCGGGCGCGGCGCGGGCATCGTGCACCCGTACTCCGACAAGGCACCGCTGCCCTCCCCGCCGCCGGACGAGATCGCCGTGGCAGGCCGCCCGCGGGAGCCGGTGATGAGCGAATGAGCGACGACATCCCAGGAACACCCGCGCCCGGTGACGGCGGTCCGGGCGACAGCGGTCCGGGCGGCCGCGGGGCGGGCGACGGCGGCGGTTCCACGGCCGTCGGCGGCGGCTCCGCGGCGGGCGAGTCCGCCGTGGAGCGGGCGCGCCGGATCTGGCTGGCCGGCGGGCCGCCGCTGTGGGTGGCCTCGGCCGCCCTGGTGATCGCGGTGGTGGCGCTGATCGTGGCGGGCGTCTCGGCAGGCGGTGACCGGCCCGTCGTGTACGGGGCCGGCCCCAGCGCCGGTCCCACCATCCCGGTCGCCGAACCCACGGACGACGGGGACGACACCGGCGACCCCGGTGCCACGGCCTCCGGTCCGGCGCCGGGCGACACGGCGGCCACCGACGGACCGGCCACCCCCACCGCGACCGGCTCGGCCGCGGCCGTGGCCTCAGGACCGGTGAAGTGCCCGGCCGCCACCGTCACCGTCAGCGACGCCAAGTCCCTGAAGGACGCGCTGGACCAGGCGCAGCCCGGTGACGTCATCAAGATGGCGGACGGGGTCTACTCGGACCGCTTCACCGCCACCACCCCCGGTACGGCGGAGCGGCCGATCTTCCTGTGCGGCGGCCCCGGCGCGGTGATCGACGCCGGCGACGTCGACGGCGGCTACGCCTTCCACCTCGACGGCGCCAGCCACTGGCGGCTGATCGGCTTCACCGTGCGCAACGGCCAGAAGGGGGTCATGGCCGACAAGGTCCAGGGCAGCGTCATCCAGGGCCTGACCGTCGAGAACATCGGCGACGAGGGCATCCACCTGCGCGACTTCAGCTCCGGCAACGTGGTCGAGGACAACACCGTCCGCGCCACGGGCAAGCGCAAGGAGCAGTTCGGCGAGGGCATCTACGTCGGGTCCGCCGAGTCCAACTGGTGCAGCATCACCGACTGCAAGCCCGACAAGAGCGACGACAACGTGATCCGCGGCAACCACGTCAGCGACACCACCGCGGAGTCCGTCGACATCAAGGAGGGCACCACCGGGGGCTCCCTCATCGGCAACACCTTCGACGGCGCCGCCCTCAGCGGGGGCCACAACGACTCCTGGGTCGACGTCAAGGGCAACGACTGGCTGATCAAGGACAACGCCGGCAGCCACTCGCGTGAGGACGGCTTCCAGACCCACCGGATCCTCGACGGCTGGGGCACCGGAAACGTGTTCCAGGACAACACCGCGCAGGTGGACGGCCCCGGCTACGGCTTCCACTTCGCGCCCGTCGAGAACAACAAGGTCACCTGCGACAACAAGGTCACCGACGCGGCGAAGGGCCTCGCCAACGTCGCCTGCTCCTCCTGACGTGACGTGACGGGGCCCGGCCCGCACCCGGGCCCCGTACGGCCGCGGTTCCCTCTCCTTCACCCACTTCACCCACGCGCGTCCTCGGCATGCGCGCTTTCGGCCCGGAAACCCCCTCGGAGGCATCATGGAAACTCTTCCCGCCGCCATCCACGGCACCGTCGGCTCCGACGCCCCCCGTCTCACGGTCATCGGCACCGGCTACCTGGGCGCCACGCACGCCGTGTGCATGGCGGCGCTCGGCTACGAGGTGCTCGGCGTCGACGTGGACCCCGGCAAGATCGAGCTGCTGAGAGCCGGGGAGGTGCCGTTCTTCGAGCCAGGACTGCCCGAACTCCTGGTCAAGGCCCAGGAATCCGGCCGGCTGCACTTCACGACCAGCCTCGCCGAGGCCGCGGAGTTCGGCGAGATCCACTTCGTCTGCGTGGGCACCCCGCAGCAGCCCGGCTCCTACGCCGCGGACCTGACCTATGTGGAGGGTGCGGTGACCGAGCTGGCCCGGCACCTGAACCGCCGCGCCCTGGTGGTCGGGAAGTCGACGGTACCGGTGGGCACCGCGGCCCGCCTCGCGGAGCTGGTCCGCACCACCGCCCCGGCCGGGGACGCCGTGGAGCTGGCCTGGAACCCGGAGTTCCTGCGGGAGGGCTTCGCCGTGGAGGACACCCTGCACCCCGACCGGCTGGTGTTCGGCACCGAGTCCGCGTGGGCGGAGCAGCAGCTGCGCGCCGCGTTCGCGCCCGTCATCGCCCAGGGCACCCCGGTGGTGGTCGCCGACCTGCCGACCGCCGAACTGGTCAAGGTCGCCGCCAACTCCTTCCTGGCCACGAAGATCTCGTACATCAACGCCATGGCGGAGGTCTGCGAGGCCACCGGTGCCGACGTGCACCGGCTGGCGGAGGCGCTGGCCTACGACGACCGGATCGGCGGCCGGTTCCTGAAGCCGGGTCTCGGGTTCGGCGGCGGCTGCCTGCCCAAGGACATCCGGGCGTTCATCCACCGTGCCGAGGAACTGGACGTCGCGCAGGCGGTCGCCTTCCTGCGCGAGGTGGACGCGATCAACCAGCGCCGCCGGGCCCGCACCGTCGACCTGGTCCGCGAGCTGGTCGGCGGCGATCTCGCCGGGACGAAGGTGGCCGCGCTCGGGGCGGCCTTCAAGCCCAACTCCGACGACATCCGGGACGCCCCGGCGCTGGACGTCGCCGCCTCCCTGCACCGGGCCGGCGCCCGGGTGACGGTCTACGACCCGGTGGCGATGGACAACGCCCGCCGCGTCCACCCCGAGCTGGCGTACGGGACCGACGCGCTGCAGGCCGCCACCGGCGCCGACGTCGTGGTCCTGCTCACCGAGTGGACGCAGTTCCGGGAGATCGACCCGGATGCCATGGGCGCGGTGGTCAACCGCCGCCGGGTCGTGGACGGCCGGCACGCCCTCGACCCCGCCCAGTGGCGCGCGGCCGGCTGGGAGTACCGGGCGCTGGGCCGCAACTGACCGCGGGGCCCGGCCGGTTCAGGTACGGGCTCAGGCGAACTCGGCGAGGGCGCGTGCCACGATGGCCTCCAGCTGCTGGTGGTGCGCGCCCTTCCAGTACGCGCGGCCGCACTCCGCGCACTGCGCGAAGACGTCGTACGACTTCTGCGTCCCGCCCTTCAGCTGGTCCGCCACCTCGTCCTTCGTCGCCTCCCTGAGCAGGCCGTTGCAGGCGGTGCAGCGGGTCCAGGGGCGCAGGTCGGGGGCGAACCGGTCGAGGACGTCGTGGAGCTGGTCGTCGGGGCCGGTGCTGTAGACGTAGCCGCCCGCCCAGAGTTCGCGGCGGCGCAGCAGGCCCCGGTCGCGGCTCAGCAGCACGCGCTTCTCGGCCGCCGAGCGGGCGGCGAGGGCCGGGTCGCCGATGTCCGTCGACTCGTACGCGGTGTCCACGCCGAGGAGGCGCAGGCGGCGGGCGAGGGTGCCGAGGTGGACGTCGAGGAGGAAGCGGAGCGGGGCGCCGGGGACGTGCTGGGGGCGGGTGACCGGGCGTACGGTGACCCGCTCGCCGTGCGCGGGGACGTGGGCCACGGGGACCTCGCGGCCGTCCACCACCAGGGCGCCCACCTCGGTCAGGGGGACGCCCAGGGACTCGATGACGTGACCGAGGGTCGAGACGCCGTCGACGGTCAGGGGGTGGACGCCGACGCGGCGGGCGTGCGGGACGAACAGGGCCAGCTCGGGGGCGACTTCGACCTGGATCTGGGAAGCGTTCACCTGGTCAGGATGGCACGGGGGACGGCTGTGACCTCAGTGGTTTTCCGGGGACAGGCCGTGCTCGATGACGTCCAGGGCGCGGTCGACGAGGGCCTCGAAGTCGCCCTCGTGCTGGTTCTCCGCCCAGTACATCGAGACCTCCATCAGCCCGCCGACGAAGGACATCGCGTAGACCCGGACCTCCAGGCTGTCGGGGTCACGGCCGGTGCGCTCCCCGATGGCCTGGCAGAGCAGGCGCCCGGTGGACGACATGCTCTCCATCATCCGGGAGCGCACCGAGGGGACCTCGACCATCAGCCGGGTACGCAGCCGGGAGACCACCGGATCGTCCTTGACGCCCAGCCGGATCGCCCGGTGCATCACGTGGCGGAGGGACACCGGCCACGGCTCGTCCGCGGGCCGCGCCCGGAGCTCCTCCAGGATGACCAGGTCGTACTCGTCCGTGAGGACGATGTCCTCCTTGGTCGGGAAGTACCGGAAGACCGTCGACGGCGACACCTCGGCCCGCTCCGCGATCTGCTCGATCGTCGTGGCGTCCCAGCCCTGCACCTCGACCAGCGCGTACGTGGCGGTGCGGATCGCCTCGCGGGTCTTGATCTTCTTGCGTTCCCGCAGGCCGGGCTGGGGGGAGGTGTGCGGTGCCGTCATGCCGGTCATTGTCCGGCATCTGCGGTGGCCGGAGCCACGTCAGGGGACTCGTTCCCTTCGGTTCGGCGGGCGAGGGGGGTGTTCGGCAGGAACGCGGCGGCCAGCAGGGCGGTGGCGAGCGCGGCGATGCCGCACACCAGCAGGACCAGGCCCATGCCGTGGACGTACGAGGCGTTCGCGGAGGCGGCGAGGTGGGCGGAGCCCGTCTTCCCGGCGACCAGGTGGGCGGCGACCACCGACTCGCCGGCGGTGTGGCCGAGCGGGGCGGGCAGCCCGCTGACGTCGAGGCGGTCGCGGAAGGTACCGGCCAGCAGGCTGCCGAGCAGGGCGATGCCGATCGCGCCGCCGACCTGGCGCGTCGTCATCAGCAGCCCGGAGCCGCTGCCCGCCCGGTCCGCGGGCAGGGCGCCGAGGGCGCCGTCCATGGAGGGGACCACCGAGAAGCCGAAGCCGAGGCCGGCGATGGACAGCCACAGCGCGGTGAAGCCGTAGCCGTCGCTCACCGAGGTACGGCTGCCGAGCAGGGCCGCGAAGGCGAGCACGACCAGGCCCGCGGCGACCACGGCGCGGGCGCCGAAGCGGGCGACGACCGGCTGGGCGGCGCGGGCCGCGATGATCAGGCCGCCCATCATGGGCAGCAGCCGCAGGCCGGTGCCGAAGGCGTCGTGGCCGAGGACCGCCTGGAGGTACTGCGGGAGTACGAACAGCAGGCCGGACAGCACGAACATCACGAGCGTCGCGGCGAGGGTGTTGAGCAGGAAGCCGCGGTGGGTCAGGAGCCCCATGTCGAGCATCGGGCGGTGGGCCCGGCGTTCGCGCAGCACCAGGGCGGTGACGAGGACGGCGGCGACCGCGAACAGGGCCAGCACCAGCGGGTCGCCCCAGCCGCGGTCGGGGGCCTCGATGATCGCGTAGACCAGGGCGCCGAGGCCGATCGCGGTGAGCGCGGTGGAGAGGGTGTCGACCTTGGGGGAGGCGGGGTCGCTGGTCTCGGGGAGCAGGAAGACGCAGGCGGCGACGCCGATGGCGGCCATCGGCACGTTGATCAGGAAGACCGAGCCCCACCAGAAGTGGTTGAGCAGGAAGCCGCCGATGATCGGGCCGAGCGGCAGGCCGAGCGCCGAGGCGGCCGAGACGATGCCGACGGCCCGGGTGCGCTCGGCGGGCCCGAACAGCGAGGGCAGCACCGACATCGCGAGCGGCATCACCAGCGCCGCGCCGATGCCCATGGCGGCGCGGGCGGCGATCACCCAGTTCACGTCGCCGGCCAGCGAGCCCATCACCGAGCCGGCCAGGAAGATCAGCAGGCCCACGACGAGCATCCGGCGGCGGCCGAAGCGGTCGCCGAGGAGTCCGGCGGGGAGCATCAGCGACGCGAAGACGATGACGTACGCGTCCGCCATCCACTGCTGCTGGCTGGTGGTGGCGCCGAGCTCACCGGCCATCGTCGGGAGGGCAACGTTGAGGATCGTCGTGTCGAAGCCGAGCACCAGCATGCTCGCGACCAGGGCACCGAGGGCCCACCAGCGGCGGGGGTTCTGATGTGTCTCATCGACATGAGTGACAGTAGCCATGAAATGAGAGTAGCTCTCAAAATCTGGTAGCTGTCAATGGCGAGTCGGTGTCGTAATGTGGAAGAGGGCATGAAAAAAGTGGCCACGGCCGGGGAGCCGTGGCCACTCGGAGGAGCGGCGGTGGGGGCTACGCGTGCTGGTAGGCCACCAGGGAGATGCCGACGTAGTGCACGACGAACGCGGCCAGCGTGAGCGAGTGGAACACCTCGTGGAAGCCGAAGTACCGAGGTGACGGGTTCGGGCGCTTGATGCCGTAGATCACGCCGCCCGCGCTGTACAGCAGGCCGCCGACGACCACCAGGACCAGGACCGCGATACCGCCGGTGCGCATGAAGTCGGGCAGGAAGAAGACCGCCGCCCAGCCCATCGCTATGTAGCAGGGTGTGTACAGCCAGCGCGGCGCGCCGACCCAGAAGACCCGGAAGACGATGCCCGCGGCCGCCGCGCCCCAGATGCCCCACAGCAGCCACTGCCCCTTCGCTCCGGGCAGCAGCAGCATGGTCAGGGGCGTGTAGGTGCCCGCGATGATCAGGAAGATGTTGGCGTGATCGAGTCTGCGCAGGATGCCGTCCATGCGCGGGCTCCAGTCGCCCCGGTGGTAGAGCGCGCTGACGCCGAACAGCAGGCACGCCGTCAGGACGTAGATCCCGCAGGCGATCCGGCCGCGCGGCGAGTCGGCGAGAGCGGTGAGGACGAGGCCCGCGATGAGTACGGCCGGGAACATGCCCAGGTGCAGCCAGCCGCGCAGCTTGGGCTTGACCTGTTGCGACAGGGAGGAGAGCGCGGCGGAACCGCGGCCGGCGGCCGGCGGTTCCGTGGGCGCGTCGGGGACGGACGCAGTCATGAGGGGCATCGTACCTACGGAACCGTAAGTTACGGATCAGTCTCGCTCGATGGTCGCGCCGGAGTGGCCATCGTCTCACGGCGCCTCGATCGCGCCCACAGGGGTGGGCAAAAAGACCTTGAGGCGAACTCAATATGGACGCAAAGAAACGCAGGTGGGCGCAGAAACCGTGGCCTTCCTCACGTCGCTCATCTGTGACTCCCTCTGGACAGATGGGTGATCGAGTCGGAGGATCAAATGAGTGCGGTCGACACCGGATGAGCGGCTACGAAGCATCCGGGTCGCAGCCCCCACGGGGCAACAAGGCCTGAAACAGGGCCACAAGATCAAAAATCCCTCATTTAGGAGCAATCGTGGCGCGCGACATCGCGGCTCCCACCGTCATCCCCACCAAACATCAGGAACTGGTCTCGTGGGTCAACGAGATCGCCGAACTGACGCAGCCGGACAGCGTGGTCTGGTGTGACGGATCCGAGGCCGAGTACGAGCGACTGTGCGAGGAGCTCGTGGCGAAGGGCACCTTCAAGAAGCTCGACCCGATCAAGCGCCCCCACTCCTACTACGCGGCCTCCGACCCGACCGACGTCGCCCGGGTCGAGGACCGCACGTTCATCTGCTCCGAGCGGGAGCAGGACGCCGGCCCGACCAACCACTGGAAGGCACCCGCCGAGATGCGGGAGATCTTCTCGGGCGAGAAGGGCCTGTTCCGCGGCTCGATGAAGGGCCGGACGATGTACGTCGTCCCGTTCTGCATGGGTCCCCTCGGCTCGCCGCTGTCCGCCCTCGGCGTGGAGATCACGGACTCGGCGTACGTCGCCGTCTCCATGCGCACGATGACGCGCATGGGCCAGGCCGTCCTCGACGAGCTGGGCGAAGACGGCTTCTTCGTCAAGGCCGTCCACACCCTCGGCGCCCCGCTCGCGGAGGGCGAGGCCGACGTCCCCTGGCCGTGCAACCAGACCAAGTACATCTCGCACTTCCCCGAGTCGCGCGAGATCTGGTCCTACGGTTCCGGCTACGGCGGCAACGCCCTGCTCGGCAAGAAGTGCTACGCCCTGCGCATCGCCTCCGTCATGGCGCGCGACGAGGGCTGGCTCGCCGAGCACATGCTGATCCTCAAGCTCACGCCCCCGCAGGGCGAGTCGAAGTACGTCGCCGCAGCCTTCCCGAGCGCCTGCGGCAAGACGAACCTCGCCATGCTGGAGCCCACCGTCTCCGGCTGGACCGTCGAGACGATCGGCGACGACATCGCCTGGATGCGGTTCGGCGAGGACGGCCGCCTCTACGCGATCAACCCCGAGGCCGGCTTCTTCGGCGTCGCGCCCGGCACCGGTGAGCACACCAACGCCAACGCGATGAAGACGCTGTGGGGCAACGCGGTCTTCACCAACGTCGCGCTGACGGACGACGACGACATCTGGTGGGAGGGCATGACGGAGGAACTCCCGGCCCACCTCACTGACTGGAAGGGCAACGACTGGACGCCGGGCTCCGAGACCCCGGCCGCCCACCCCAACGCCCGCTTCACCGTCCCCGCCGCCCAGTGCCCGATCATCGCGCCGGAGTGGGAGGACCCCAAGGGCGTGCCGATCTCGGCGATCCTCTTCGGCGGCCGCCGCGCCACCGCCGTACCGCTGGTGACCGAGTCCTTCGACTGGAACCACGGCGTCTTCCTCGGTGCCAACGTGGCCTCCGAGAAGACCGCCGCCGCCGAGGGCAAGGTCGGCGAGCTGCGCCGCGACCCGTTCGCGATGCTGCCGTTCTGCGGCTACAACATGGGCGACTACATGGCCCACTGGATTGATGTGGCCAAGGACAAGGACCAGTCCAAGCTGCCGAAGATCTACTACGTCAACTGGTTCCGCAAGAACGACGAGGGCAAGTTCGTCTGGCCCGGCTTCGGCGAGAACTCCCGCGTCCTGAAGTGGATCGTGGAGCGGCTGGACGGCAAGGCGGACGGCGTGGAGACGCCGATCGGCGTGCTGCCGACCCGGGACGCCCTCGACACCAACGGGCTCGACCTCGACGACAGTGACCTCGACTTCCTGCTGACCGTCGACAAGGAGGTCTGGCGGGAGGAGGCGGCGCTCGTCCCCGACCACCTGAACACCTTCGGCGAGCACACGCCGAAGGAGCTGTGGGCCGAGTACCGGGCGCTGGTGGAGCGGCTCGGCTGAGTCCCCGAGTTGAAGACTCCGCGGCCGGTACGGGTGTGCCCTGACCAGCGATCGTCACGACCGGCCGCGGTGTGAACCGGCGAGGCCGCGCACAACGGCGTGTGCGGCTCCTGGGCCTGCCGTCGTCCGCCTCCGTCCGCCCCGACGGACGCGGGGACGGCAGGCCTTCGCCTGTGCGGGTGGGCCACCTACACCGTCCGCGCGGCCAACGCGACCGCCTCCACCGCGTCCGCCACCGGCGTCACACTGACCGACTCCCTCTCCGGAGCGGGCGCGACGCTGAACTCCGCCACGCCCTCCCAGGGCAGCTGCACCACCACCGCGACCGGCGCCACCTGCGCCCTCGGCACCCTGGCCCCGGGCGCGAGCGCCACGGTCACGGTCGTCGCCGAACCCCGCGCAACCGGCACGCTCACGAACACCGCCAGGGCCGCGGCCACCCAGACCGACCCCGCCACGGGCAACAACACCGCCACGGCGACCGGCACCGTCAACAACTCCCGGGGCTGCACGATCATCGGCACCAGCGGGGCCGACACCCTCAACGGCACGATCGGCAACGACGTGATCTGCGGCCTGGGCGGCAACGACACCCTCAACGGGAACGGCGGCACCGACACCGTCTACGGCGACTACGGCAACGACACCATCGACGGCGGCGCCGGCAACGACACGCTGTACGGCGGCCCGGGCAACGACACGGTGAACGGGTCCGCCGGCAACGACCGGGTGATCACCACCGACGGTGTGTCAGGCAACGACACGGCCAACGGCGGGCTCGGCTTCGACACCTGCACCACCGACCCGGGCGACGGCCGCATCAGCTGTCCCTGAGCACCCGCTCCGGCCCCCGCGCACCGCGGGGGCCGGGATGGGTCGTCGTTCATCTGCTGCGCCGTCGTGGTGGTCGCGCAGTTCCTCCCCCAGCACCCCGAAGGGGGCGCTCAGTTGCTCCGGTCCTCCAGGTACCGGGTGTGCGTCTCCTGGCGCCTGGCCTCCGTGTCCCGCAGCCCGGCCGCCAACTGCACGGCCTCCTCCTTGAGAAGGCCGAGCTGGCGCTCCAGATGCCGTTCCGGCGGCTCCTGCCCGGGTGTCAGACGCGTCCACCACCGTGTGCGTACGAAGCTGTCGACCGCCTCCGGGATGTCCTGCCGGACCGTTCGCGAGAGGACGTGGACGCCCTCCGGGTCCTGGGCCAGGAGTTCGGCGGCCCAGCCGGGGTCCAGCAACGCCGTCAGCAGGCCGGTCAGTTCGGCGAGACGGGTCTCCGTCGTGGCCGGCAGGCCGACCTCCGCCAGGTAGGTCTCCAGTTTGCGGAAGTCGGCCCGTACCTCCTCCAGCTGGGCGGAGGGCGTCGGGAAGTCCGGCAGCGCGGGGCGCTCCGGCGGGGCGATCAGCGCGCCCGCGCCGTACAGGCCCGCCACCACCACCGGCCAGTACGGGCCGGCCACGCCCGTGAACGTCAGGACCAGGCCGAGCAGACCGCCCGCCGAACCGGTGAGGTTCTTGCGGGACTCCAGGTAGGCGAGGGCCTTATTGGTAGCCACGGATCTCCTCGAAGGCGCCGTCCAGGGAGCCCTGCCGGCCGTCGAAGAGACGGCCGCCGGTCAGAGCGGCGATGTGCTGGAGTTCGGCACGGGAGGAGTCGCCGAAGAGGATGGGGAAGACGGGGATCTGCTGCCGGTCGGCGGAGAGCTTGTTGTAGAAGTCGTCGAAATCACCGGCCTTGGCGCCCGTGGTGTTCTCGCCGTCGGTCATCAGCACGATCGACGTGAAGGTCTCCTGGGAGGGGTTCAGCTGCGCGTACGCCTTCTCCAGGGAGGTGTAGATCGCCGTGTTGCCGTCGGCGTGCAGGGCGTCGGTGTCCTTGCGGATCGCGGCGAGGTCGGCCTTGTCGTCGACCACGTGGGTGCTGACGCTCTTCACGTCCGAGCCGAACGGCATCAGGGTGACCTCCTCGCGGTTGCGGAAGTCGCCGGTCAGGCCGGTCAGGGCCGCCTTCAGGCGGGAGAGGCGGTCGCCCTCCATCGAGCCCGAGGTGTCCAGGACGTAGACCGTGCGGGAGGGCCGGCGCAGGTCGTTCTCGTACGCCGAGATGAGTCCGTCGGCCACCGACTTGGTGCCGGGGAAGGGGAGTTCGCGGCGGCGGCCGGTGCCCAGGCCGGCGGCCGGGGCGACGGAGGCCACGACCGGGCGGCGGTGGGTGGTGTCCGTGATGAGCTTCTGTACGGCCGTGGTGCGCAGGTCCTCGGTCACCCTGCGGACGTCCTCGCGGGTGGCGGAGGAGGTCGAGGCCAGGGAGGAGAACGGGTAGTCGGCGGTGACCACGCCGTCCTTCGGGCGGATCACGGTGAGACCGGAGATGCCCTGGAGCACGGACTCGTAGTTGAGCAGGGCGTCCACGTTGCCGCGCCGCCGGTAGGCCGAGGCCAGCCAGCCGGAGGAGCCCGAGGTCAGGGTCTGGCCCTGGAAGAACCTCTTCAGCCGGGGAGTCGCCTTGGTGACGTCGTCGTCCGTGAGCGCCGACTGGGCGCCCGAGAGCGCGGAGGCCACCGAGACCAGCGTGGCGAAGCCGGAGTTGGAGCGGGCGGGGTCCGTCATGCCGTACGTCAGCCTGCCGGCTTCCACGGCCTGCTCGACCTGGGACCAGGTGACGTCGGCCGGTTTCCAGCCCAGCGACCGCACGGTGGCCGTCTTCACGCCGATCGCGACCGGGCTGGACATGATCGACGTCTCGGAGACGACCTTCTTCGCCGCCTCCGGGCGCAGCCGCAGGTAGTCGTCGGAGGACAGCCAGAGCGCGTCGTACCTGCCGTCCGTCTTCCCCCTGGCCAGCAGGTCGATGGCGTCCAGGGTGCCCATGTAGGTGGGACGGACGGTGACCCCGGTGTCCTTGCGGACGCGGTCGAAGACGGCGGTCATGTCGCTGAGTTCGGAGGAGGCGAGGACCCGCAGAGTGCCGGGCTTCGGGGCCGTGGAGTCGTCGCCGTGGTCCTCGGAGGTGCAGCCGGCCAGGACGACGGCCGCCGTCGCGAGGAGGGCGAGGAGCGGGCGTCTGCTCATGCGAGGCCGCCCTCCAGCGCGCTCTTCGACCGGCTGCGCTCCAGGTAGGCGCTCGCCTGGTGGAGTTCGTCCGTGAGGGACTGCACGGTGGTCGCCATCGCCTCGGTCGCCTGCACCTTGTAGGTGTCGATGGCGTCGAGGGTCCGGTAGATCTGCTGGAACGCGGCGCGCAGCGTCTCGGCGCCCACGGCCGGGTCGGCGGCGATGCGCTGGATCTCCCCGCTCTGGGTCGCGAGCATCTCGGCGTTGCCCCGGATCAGCTCCTCGGTCGTCCCGCGCAACGCGTTGACCTGCTCGATCACCTTCTTCTGGTTGTCGAGCGCGGAGGCCAGCATCACCGAGATCCGCAGCGCGGAGACGGTGGTGGTGGCGGCGCGCTCGACGCCCTTGATCAGCTCGTCGTTGTTGCGCCGTACGACGTCCATCGCGAGGTAGCCCTGCGCGGACACCGCGAGCTGGGTGAGCAGGTCCTGGTGCTTCTGCCGGACCGGGAAGAGCACGTCCGCCCTTACCGCGTCGGCCTCCTGGGGGTCCGGGATCCGGGCGACGTGCTGCTCGACGGCGGTGTCCAGGGCCTGGGTGAGGACCACGTACTCCTGGAGCTTGCCCATGGTCTCCCAGAGCCGCACCCGCTCCGTCTGCAACGCCGCGTTGTCCCGCCGCAGTTCGTCCTGGCCGCCGCGCAGCGACCCCACGATCTTGTTCAGCGTCCCCTGCGCGGAGGCGTACTTGGCGACGTGATCGCGGAGCTTGTTGCCGCCGGGCAGCCGGGAGAGGAACTTGCGGCCCTTGCTCGCGGGCAGGTCGCGCGGGTCCAGGTCCTCGACGACCCGGCGGAGTTCGACCAGTGAGCCGGCCACCTTGGCCTGGGCGTCACCGCCCTTGTCGGGCAGGCTGCGGACGGCACGCTCCAGCATGCGGTTGGACTGCGAGGCGGCGGAGCGCATCTCGCCGGCGCCGAGGCCGGTGATCTCGCCGACCTTGCTCGCGAACTCCGGTGAGCGGGCGTCCAGGGCGGCGAGGTCCCGGACGTAGTCGGAGGCCTTGCACGCCATGTCCGTACGGACGCCGTCGTCGACGGGCACCAGCCCGCCGGCCTTCTCCCGCGGCACGGGCGCGACCGCCTCGGGCGGGGTCAGCGTGAAGACGTCCTCACCGCTCAGCGTGGGCGGGTGCTCGCCGCCGCTCGGCCTCATCTTGTCGAAGTTGCTCACAGGGTCCCCCCGTCAGCCGCGCGCCCGGCGGGCCATCTCGTGCAGCACCGCGGAGGTGGGCACGGGCGCCTGCCGGACGCCGGTCAGTGTCTGGTTGAGGTAGGCGGCGCGGTCTGCGGTGTCCTTGACGAACTCGGCGGAGTCGCCCTGGGGCCGGAAGCCGTGCTTGACGGCGAGCCTGCGCAGCGTCGGGTCGGTGCTGAGGAGTTCGCCGAGCTGCCGGCCGGCGTCGTCGAGCGGCACGATGGTGTGGTCGCTGTTGACCGTGGTGTCCGGGTAGAGGACGACGAGGTCGTCGGCGCCGTGCCGCTCCGCGAGCAGCGACACCACCTGCGACTCGTACAGGCACACCAGCGGGTTGCCGGCGCCGCTGATGAAGTCCCTGAACACCGAGTCACTGCTGGGCTGTTGCGCCCCCTGCACGCTGACCAGCTTGTGCAGCAGCGGCGCGGTCCTCGCGACGTCGGCGTCGCTCGCCACCACCCTCCCCCCGTTGGCTGCATAGGAGGCGGCGGCGAGGTACAGCGCGCCGGAGTTGGAGGTCTCCGGGTCCGTACTGGTGATGTACAGCGTCCCGGTCAGCTCCCCGTGGGCCTTCGCCCCCTTGAGCTGCTGCCAGGTCCGGTCGTGCCGGGCGGCGTCCAGGTACGCGGCCATCTTCAGGGTCCCCTTGCCCTTGCCGTCGAGCACGGCGAGCCCGTTGGCGGCCAGCACCTCGGCCGCGCTGCGGTGGGCGACCACGACGAGGGGCGAGTAGAAGGGGCGGGGGAGGGGCTGGCGGGCGTGGTACTTCGCGGCCAGCGTGTCGGCGGGCGCCGAGCTGGACGGGAAGGCGAAGTCGTAGCCCTTCAGGTCCAGATCCTCCATGGCCCAGGATCCGGACGCCTCCGTCTTCACGGTGTAGCCCTTGGCGGCGAGGGCCTTCACCACATCGGGATCGGCGAAGAAGTCCGACTTCTCCGAACCGATCACACCGCGCACGGTCTTCGTTGCCGTGCCCTTGTCATCCCCATGCCGGCCTGCGACGACGGCAGCCACCACGCCACCGATCAGCAGCACCGCGAGGACGATTCCCGCGATACGTCTCACGAGGGGGAGAGTGCTCCCGGAATCCCTCAGTCCTGGGTGGAACGGGTGAACGAGGGGTGAAGGGGGTGCCCCGGAACGAAACCGGAGCGCCGAAGTCCGCCGGGCGCCGTCAGAGGGGGTCGTTCCCGGCCTTGCCGTAACGGCGGAAGGTGGAGGTCTCCACGTGCCAGGGGCCGAAGGGCACCAGGTCGCCGTAGATGTACGGGTCCATGCGCTGGTGGCGGTTCCCGCACGGCTCGGAGTGGACCTCGATCGTGCCCTTGCGGGGGTCGACGATCATGTAGTGGGCGATGCCCATGGCCGGGTATTCGCTGATCTCTTCGACGTAGTCGTTGTCCGGGCTGGACGGTGACACGATCTCGATGACCGCGAGCACCTGTGAGGCGTCGACGGCCGGACCCTCCTCGTCGAGCACGTCCTCGGGGATGACGACGGCGTCGGGCGGCGCATGCGACCGAGGGCGGGGTGCTCGATCTCCGGGCCGTTCTCGCACATGTAGCCGGGGTGGGTGACCTGGAGCTGGGTGTTCAGCTGATTGCGGATACGGCTGACCGTGCCCTCATGATTTCGACGGACACATCATGGCCAGTATCGGGCCGGACGGTCCGATCTCGACGCTCCAGGCCCCTTCGAGCTGCTCCGCGTAGGCCCCGAGCTCCTCGGCGATTGCGCGCATCTTCACGTAATCCATGCCCATGACCTCAGCGTACTGAGATATGGCAACCCGGTCCGCGCGTCGCTGCGGGAGCGCGCGGACCGGGGCCGTTCGGGGGTGGGTCAGCCGGCCGTGGTGAGTTCTGTGGCCGCCGCGTGGGCGTCCATGCGTTCCGCCGCGAGGATCGCCGCCGCGGTGTCCGCGCGGGACGCCGCGACCAGCAGGGCGCGGCCGGCGACGGCATGCGCGCGCTCGTGGAGCGCGGCCGGATCCTGGGCCGCCGTCGGCGACGCGCGGACCGGCGTACGCCCGCCCCGCAGCCGGGCCACCTGCTCGGCCAGCCGGGTCGCGGCGGCGTCGAGGTCGGTGGACGGCGCGAGTGCGCGCAGCTCGTCGGTGACGGCGAGCAGCGCGGCGAGGTGTCCTGCGAGCTGGATGTCCAGCTCCTCCTCGCGCGTCCGGTGGGGGAAGTCGGTAGAGGGGCCGGCCATCGTGCTGTGGACCGACTTGGTGCGGATCGGCTCGTACATGGGAGATGGCCTCCTGTGCTCTGACAGGAAGCCATCCTAGCTTAGATTTCGTCTAAAGTTGACCCGGGTCACGGACGGTGGTCCGGCGGCTGCCTACGGCTGGCCGTACCCGTCCAGGAACCGGCCGATCCGGGTGATCGCGTCCCGCAGGTCGCCGACCGTCGGCAGGGTCACCACCCGGAAGTGGTCCGGCTCCGGCCAGTTGAAGCCGGTGCCCTGGACGACCATGATCTTCTCCTGCCGCAGCAGGTCGAGGACCATCTGCCGGTCGTCCTTGATCTTGAAGACCTGGGGGTCGAGGCGCGGGAAGAGGTACAGCGCGCCCTTGGGGCGGACGCAGCTCACGCCCGGGATCTGGGTGAGCAGGTCGTACGCGAGGTCCACCTGCTCCTTCAGCCGCCCGCCCGGCAGCACGAGGTCGTTGATCGTCTGGCGTCCGCTGAGCGCGGCGACGACCCCGTGCTGACCGGGCATGTTCGCGCACAGCCGCATGTTCGCGAGGATCGTGAGGCCCTCGATGTAGGACTCGGCATGCGCCCGGGGCCCGGAGACGGACATCCAGCCGACCCGGTAGCCGGCCACCCGGTACGCCTTGGACATGCCGTTGAAGGTGAGCGTGAGGAGATCCGGCGCGACGGCGGCGGTCGGGGTGTGCGTGGTGTCGTCGTAGAGGATCTTGTCGTAGATCTCGTCCGAGCAGACGAGCAGGTTGTGGCGCCGGGCGATGTCGGTCAGTCCGCGCAGCATCGCCTCGTCGTACACCGCGCCCGTCGGGTTGTTCGGGTTGATGATGACGATCGCCTTGGTGCGGTCGGTGACCTTGCGCTCGACGTCGGCGAGGTCGGGCATCCAGTCCGACTGCTCGTCGCAGCGGTAGTGCACGGCCGTGCCGCCGGAGAGGGAGACGGCCGCGGTCCACAGGGGGTAGTCGGGGGCGGGGACGAGGACCTCGTCCCCGTCGTCCAGGAGGCCCTGCATCGCCATCACGATCAGCTCGGAGACGCCGTTGCCGATGAAGACGTGCTCGACGTCGGTCTCGATGCCGATGGTCTGGTTGTGCATGACGACCGCCCGCCGGGCCGCCAGCAGGCCCTTCGCGTCGCCGTAGCCGTGTGCCGAGGAGACGTTCCGGAGGATGTCCTCCAGGATCTCCGGCGGGCACTCGAAGCCGAAGGCGGCCGGGTTGCCGGTGTTGAGCTTGAGGATGCGGTGTCCCGCCGCCTCGAGCCGCATCGCCTCCTCGAGGACCGGACCCCGGATCTCGTAACAGACATTGGCGAGCTTGGTCGACTGGATCACCTGCATGCCGGTGAGCTTACGGGGAGGTAACGCCCGCCGACCCGTGTTTTCCACCACTTGAGATGCAGGTGGGGGGCGTCCGGGGGGCCGTCGGAGCCGGGGCGGGACCCGGCGTTTTGGCCTGTTATCGCCGGTAGCTGTCTCAAAGGCCCATCCCCTCCCTACAATCCGCGTCCATGCCGAGACCTGCCGAGGACGAGACCGGGGCGCCCAGCGTCTACCGACCCCAGGGCGAACCTGCCCCCGCCTACGAGGGGTACCGGGACCCGGCGGCCGCGCACGGCTGGCTCAACGCGTACGACGAGACGCGCGAGCTGCCGAAGATCGCGCCGGCCGCGTCGGCCGCGTCGGCCGCGCCGGGTCCGGGCCGGGCGGAGCGGCGGCGGGAGGCGCGCGGGGCGGGCCGGGCGCGCGGGGCGGGCGGCCGGCGCGGCACGTACGTGGTGGCCGCGGTGGGAGCGGCGGGCGCCGCGTCCGTGCTCGCACTGATCGTCGGCCTCCCCTTCTCCTCTTCCTCCTCGTCGCCCGCCGACGGCACACCGGGCGGGCAGAACCGTACGAAGCACACGACGGGCGACTCGTCGGCCGCGGCGGCACCCGAGCAGAGCTCGCGCACCGCGTCCGTCACCTCGCCGGCATCGGCCGCACCGGCCGCCACATCCACCACGACGTCCCCGTCGGCCGGGTCCACCGCGTCCGCGAGCGACGCCCCCGGCGCCTCCCCGAGCGCCACCGCGGCCGGTGGGACGGGCACGACACCGTCGCCGACCGCCACGACCGGCACCCCCGCGCCGACTACGACGGGTGGTGGGCACGGTTGGGGACACGGGAGGGGCGGCGGCAGATCCCATTAGGGGGCGGGCCCCGGGGCTGGACGCTGCCTGTGCCCAAGTCGCCGCCCACATGGGTAGGTTGGCCCCTCCGGCGGAAGGGGCCGTATGGAATTCTCGCTGCTCAACGACGAACCCGTCAGCGGATCGGACGGGGATCTGCTCGGCGCCGGACGGGCTGCCCGCCAGCTGGCGAAGCTGCTGCACGACTCCCGGTCGGCCACCCCGCTGACACTCGCCGTGGACGCCGGCTGGGGCATGGGCAAGAGCAGTCTGATGCGGCTGGTCGAGGCGGAACTGCGGCAGAAGGGCGTCGAGACCGTCTGGTACAACGCCTGGACCTCCACCGGCGCCGACGCCCTCGAAGGGCTCATCAAGACCGTCCTGATGGGCCTGGACAAGCGGGTGATGCGGCGCGCGGTGTCCAGGCTCACCGAGCGGAAGACGCTCCTCACAGCCCTGCGGGCGGGGCTGGCCGTGGCGGGTGCCCCGTTCGGGATGGCGGGGCTGGTCGACCGGTTCTGGCAGGAGCTGTCCGTCGACGCGAACACCCGCAACGCCATGCGGGAGGCGCTGCGCACCCTCGCCATCGAGTGGGCGGACGCGGCTCCGCACCGGCCCCGGCGCATGCTCGTCGTCTTCGTCGACGATCTCGACCGCTGCTCGGAGGAGACGGTCCTCGCGGTGTGCGAGGCGGTGAAGGTCTATCTGGACGTGCCGGGCCTCGCCTTCGTCATCGGCTGCGACCGGTCGGCGCTCGGACCGTCGGGGCTGCTGCGCGATCTCGGGCCGGCCGGTTCGGCGTTCATGGAGAAGATCTTCCAGACGAGCTACCGGCTGCCGGTGGCGGCCGGCGGGCACCTGGAGGCGTATGTCCGGCACTGTGCCGAGCGTTCGGGGCTGCGTGAGCTGCTGGACGACGGCCTGGTGCGGCTGATCGCAGCCCGTTCGGCCCGCAATCCGCGCCGGATCAAGAGGCTCATCAACGGCTTCGGCCTCGAGTGCGCGCTCAACCCGGTGTGGGCGAGGTTCGCGCCGGAGGCCGTCGTCCGGACGCTTCTGCTGCAGCACCTGTACGCGGACTTCTACCGCCTGCTCGTCTCCGGTGACGGCACGTACGCGCACGCGGCCCGGGAGTTCCTGGAGTACCGCACGGCCCGGAGGGTGCTGAGCCGGTGGGCCCCCGCGGACGAGGAGGCGTGGCACACGACGGTGGCGTCGGTGACCGGGCACGGGCTCGCGGCGCCGGAGACCGGGGCCCCGGACACCTGGGAGGCCGTGCTGGCCCGGCTGGAGGAGGAGCTGCCCACGGCGTTTCCGGAGCTGGCGCAGGACCGGGGCTTCGTGCACCTCGTCGAGGAGTGGATGCGGCTGCCGCAGGCGGACGAACTGGTGAGGCATCTGCAGGAGGGCGCCGCGGCACCGGTCGCCGGGCGCAGGGACGAGGATCCGCGGCCCGGCCCGGAGGACGGGCCGGACGAGTACCGGGGCGTCAGCGTCCTGTGGGTGGACGACTACCCGGAACAGAACGCGACCTACGTGCGCCATCTCCGGGCGCACGGGGCGGACGTCCTGGTGGCCCGGAGCGGTCCGACAGCCGACCGGATCCTCTCCACCCACCCCGTCGACCTGGTGATATCCGATGTCACGCGCGGCACGGAACGGGACGCGGGGTTCGCCGACCTGGCGGCCTGGCGGGGCAGGGGCCTCTTCGACGGCCCCGTCGTGTTCTTCGTCGGCCGCGTCACCCCCGCCCGCGAGCAGCGCAGCCGCGAACTCGGCGCGCGCATCACGTCCGGCTCCTCGGTTCTCTTCGAGCACATCGACGCCGCCTGCGCGGAAATCCGCCAACACCGTTCTTGAAACAGCTCCTTGCCCGCACGGCCGCTTGCGTTGAGAATGTGCATGACAAACAGCGGGTGGCCGGAAGATCTCCGGTCACCCTCGTCGTATAGAGGGGACCCCCACATGAACAAGCCTCTCGTCGCCGCGCTCGCCTCCCTGGCCATCACCGGGATCGGCACGGCTCCGGCGGTCGCCGCGCCGCAGACGGCAAAGGCCGCGGCGGTGACCGTCAACTTCGCGGGCACCGTCTCGCTCAGCAACTGCTCCGGCTCCGTCATCCGCTTCCCGAACTCCGCGGACAGCGACCCGGCGCTGGTCCTCACCAACGGCCACTGCCTGGAGACCGGCTTCCCGGAGCCCGGCGAGGTCATCACCGGCCAGTCCTCCAGCCGCACCTTCGGCCTGCTGAACTCCTCCGGCACCAAGGTCGCCACGCTCCGCGCCAACCAGGTCGTCTACTCGACGATGACCGACACCGACATCACGATCTACCGCACCACCACGACGTACGCGGCGATCAAGAGCTCCTACGGCATCAGCCCGCTCACCGTCAACGCGAGCCACCCGGTCGCCGGCACCGCCATCAAGGTCGTCTCCGGCTACTGGAAGACGATCTACAGCTGCAACATCGACGGGTTCGTGTACCGGCTCAAGGAGGGCGACTGGACCTGGAAGGACTCGGTCCGCTACACCTCCGCGTGCAACACGATCGGGGGGACGTCGGGATCGCCGGTGATCGACACCAGCACGGGCCAGGTCGTCGCCGTCAACAACACGGGCAACGAGGACGGGGAGCGGTGCACCGTCGACAACCCGTGCGAGGTGGACGAGAGCGGGAACGTGACGGTTCGGCAGGGGATCAACTACGCCGAGGAGACGTACATCATTCCGGCGTGCTTCACGACGGGGAACGTGCTGAACCTGAGTGCGAGTGGGTGCACCCTGCCCAAGCCGTAGCGCTCCGCTGGGGACCGCCGTTGTCGGGTGCGGCGTCGTGGGGGCTGGTCGCGCAGTTCCTCCCCCAGCCTCCGGCCGGGGGTACCCCCAGCGCCCCTGAAGGGGCGCTACAGCGGGGTGCGTCGGATTGCTCGGCCCGCCAGTGCGTCCGTGCGGCGGCCGTCCTCGATCACGAACTGGCCGTCGATCAGGACGTGCGGGATGCCCGTGGGCAGTTGGCGGGGGTTCTCGAACGTCGAGCCCGCCGCCACCGTCCGCGGGTCGAAGAGGACGAGGTCGGCACGGTAGCCCTCGCGTACGAGGCCGCGGTCCGGCAGGCGGAGCCGGGCCGCGGGGCGGGCGGTGAGGTGGGCGACGCACTCCTCCAGGGAGAGCACGCCCAGCTCCCGTACGTAGTGGCCGAGGTAGTGCGGAAACGTGCCGTAGGCGCGGGGGTGGGGTTTCGTCCCCTGGAGGATGCCGTCCGAGCCGCCGGTGTGGACCGGGTGGCGCATGATCGTGCGGACGTTCTCCTCGTGGCCGACGTGCTGGAGGATCGTGGTGCCCAGGCGGTCGGTGAGGAGGAGGCGGCGGGCCGTCGTCCAGGGGGACTCCCCGCGGGCGTCCGCCGACTCCTGGACCGTCCGGCCGACGTGGTCCGCCAGTGCGGGGTCGCCCACGCCCGAGATCTCGATCGTGTCCCACTCGATGGGCACGCCGTGGCAGCCGTCGGAGCCGACGGCCTCCAGGTGGTGGCGGATGCGGTCGGCCGTCTCGTCGTCGGAGAGGCGGGCGAGGGCCGCCGCCGGGCCGCCCTCGTTGGCCCAGCTCGGCAGCATCGCCGCGAGGGTCGTGCTGCCCGGGGTGTAGGGGTAGGTGTCGAGGGTGATGTCGGCGCCGGCGGCGAGGGCCTCGTCGAGGAGGGCCAGCAGTTCGGGCGCCCGGCCCTTGTTCACGCCGAAGTTCATGGTTGCGTGGGCCAGATGGAGCGGGCAGTCCGCCGCCCGGGCGAGGCCCACCATCTCCGCGTACGCCTCCAGCGCGCCCGCGCCGTACGAGCGGTGGTGCGGGCAGTAGTAGCCGCCGTACTCCGCCACCACCCGGCACAGCTCGGTCAGTTCGGCGTACGGCGCGTACATGCCCGGGGTGTAGGTGAGCCCGGAGGACAGGCCGACCGCGCCCTGGGCCATGCCCTCGGCCACCAGCCGGCGCATGTGGTCCAGCTCGGCCGGGGTCGCCGCGCGGTCCTCCCAGCCGACCGCGAGCGCACGGACCGTGCCCTGGGGGATGAGATAGGCCGCGTTGACGGCGATGCCGCGGTCGAGGCGGTCCAGGTACTCGCCCACCGACCGCCAGTCGACGTCGATGTCCTCGCCGGAGCCGTTCCAGCCGGCGATCGCGCTGCGGACCTCCGCCAGCGTGCGGTCGTCGACCGGGGCGTACGACAGGCCGTCCTGGCCCAGCACTTCCAGGGTCACCCCCTGCGCGGCCTTCGCACTGTGGTCGGGGTCGCGCAGCAGGGCCAGGTCGCTGTGGGCGTGCATGTCGACGAAGCCGGGGGAGAGGACCAGGCCCTCCGCGTCCAGCTCGCGCATCGCACGCGGGCGCTGGCAGCCCGCCGCCGCTGCCTCCTTGACGATCGACACGATCCGGCCGCCGTCGATCACCACGTCGGCGCGGTAGGAGGGTTCCCCGCTCCCGTCGACGACGTCCGCGTCCCGGATGACGAGCTGCTCCACGGCCCCTCCTAGAAGAACGTACGGATGTAGTCGACGACCGTCCCGTCCGCCTCGGCCACCGGGATCAGCTGCCACTTGTCGAACGACGTGCACGGGTGGGAGAGACCGAGGCCCACCCAGTCCCCGACCTCCAGGTCCGCCTCGGGACCGGTGCTCAGCCAGGCGTGCTGGTCGGACAGGCCGGTGACCGAGACGCCGGTCGCCGGGCGCTCGGTGCCCGCCCGGCGGATCACCTGGGCGACGGGGAGGTCGAGGTCGTAGGCCGCGTCCCGCTTGCCCGCGTTGGCGAAGGCCTGCTCCGGGGAGGGGCGGGAGACGACCTGCGCCCAGAGCCGGAAGGCGGGCTCCAGGGCGCCCTCCTCGGGGACCCGGTTGAAGGGGGTGACGTCCCGATAGCGGCCGTCGTCGTGCGAGACGTACGCACCCGAGCGCAGCAACTTCAGTACGGGCGCCGACAGTTCGGGAACGCCGGCGAAGACGTCCGCGACCGCGTCGAACCAGGCGCTGCCGCCCGCGCTCACCACGATCTCCGTCAGACCCGCGAACCGGCCCGCCTTGTCGAAGTCGACGGCGAGGGCGACCAGCCGGCTCAGATAGGCGTGCACCCGGTCCGGGTCGGCCTGCGGGACCTCGCCCTCGTACCCGGCCACCCCGACCAGCCGCAGCGTCCGCGTCCCGGCCACCGCGTCCGCGACCGCCGCGCACTCCGCCTCGGTACGGACGCCGGTACGGGCGCCCTCCCCGGCCGCGAGTTCGACCACGACGTCCACGGGGCGGCCGGTCCCGCGCAGCGCAGCGTCCATCAGCTCGACCCCGCGCACGGAGTCGACGTAACAGACGAAACGGAAGTCGGCGTCGCGCTCCAGTTCGGCGGCGATCCAGCGGAGCGCCGGGGCGTCCACGAGCTCGTTCGCGAGGAAGACCCGGCGGGTGCCGAACGCCCGCGCCACCCGCACCTGGTGCGGCACGGCGAGGGTGATGCCCCACGCCCCGCGCTCGGTCTGCCGCCTGAACAGCTGCGGGGCCATGGAGGTCTTGCCGTGCGGCGCGAAGGCGAGACCGTGCCGTTCGGTGTACGACTCCATCAGCGCGAGGTTGTGCTCCAGGCGCTCGGCGGACAGGGCCAGCACCGGGGTCGCGAAGCCGTCCGAGAACAGGTTGCGGCGCTGGGCGGCCAGTTCGCCGACGGTGAGGCCCTCGGCGTCCGGCGGGAGGCCCTTGAAACGGTGGTCGACGCGTTCCTCCGCGAGCCGGGCGAGCGCTTCGGTGCCGGTGTCGAGGGACACGGAGCCTCCCTGATCAGATGTGTTGCATCATGTGCAACGTCCATTGCGTATATCGCTTACCGCTGTCTAACATCCACGCCAACGCCGGGTCAATGAGCCCGTAGCGACCCTTCCCCGACGACGAGGAGCCACGACCATCGTGAAGGCCACCGGCGCCGTTGACGCCGTGGACGTCGTCGCGCTCGGCGAGTCCATGGTCACGTTTCTGCCCACCCGGCCGGGGCGCCTCGCGGACGCGCCCTCCTTCGACCGCGCGATCGGCGGCGCGGAGTCCAACGTGGCCTGTGCGCTGGCCGCCGCCGGGCACGCCGTGCGCTGGGTCAGCCGGGTCGGCGCGGACGGGTTCGGCGACCACCTGCTGGAGACCGTCGCCTCGTACGGCGTGGACGTCTCCTGCGTGGGCCGGGATCCGGCGCGGCCGACGGGGGTGTACTTCCGCACGGCGGGGGACCGGGCGACGGACGCGCACGAGGTCGCGTACTACCGGGCGGGGTCGGCGGCGTCGGCGATGTCGGCGGCGACGGTGGACCCGGCGGCGGTGCGCGCCGGGCGGATCCTGCACCTGTCGGGGATCACGGCCGCGTTGTCGGAGGGCTGCCTGGGGCTGCTGCGCGAGCTGACGGCTCCCGCCGGGGAACGGCCGACGCTGGTGTCGTTCGACGTGAACTACCGGCCGGGGCTGTGGACCGAGTCCGCGGACGCGGGGGTGCTGCTCGACCTCGCCCGGCGCGCGGACCTGGTGTTCGTGGGCGAGGACGAGGCGGAGCAGGCGTGGGGGGTGACGGGAGGGCCGTCGGCTGTCCGGGAGTTGCTGCCCGAGCCGGAGGCGCTGGTGGTGAAGCAAGGGGCGAAGGGGGCGACGGCTTTCGTGTCGGCCGCGGCCCGGTGCGGGCTGGTCGCGCAGTTCCCGGCGCCCCTGAAGGGGCGCTGCAGCCAGCGCTCCTCTCCAGCCGCGGGCAGTCGTGCCGCCGGGGCGATGGGGGTCCCCCCGCTCGAGCGAAGCCGAGAGTGGGGGAGGGTGGGCGCGGGCGGCACCCTGCCGGCGCCGGTAAGCGTCCCCACCCCCACCCCCGGCACCTTCGAACCCGCCCCCGCCGTCGACGTCGTGGCAACCGTCGGCGCCGGTGACGCCTTCGCCGCCGGTTTCCTCTCCGGCATCCTGCGCGGCCTGCCGGTCGGGCAGACGCTCAGGCTCGGCCACCTGTTCGCCGCCGCCGCCCTCACCACCCCCGCCGACCTCGCCCCGCCCCCCGCCCGCGACACCACCGACCGGCTGACCGCCCTGGACGCCGGTGCGTGGGAGAGACTTCGACTCGGCCCCGGCTGGACCGAAGCCGACGCGGCCGAAGAGGAGGTACGCACCCCATGAGCCAGACCGTCGACCGAGCGCTCAGCATCCTGCCGCTGCTCGCCGAGGGCCCCGCCGACCTCGGCCAGGTCGCCGACCGCCTCGGTGTGCACAAGTCCACCGCACTGCGGCTGCTGCGCACCCTCCACGAACACGGGCTCGTCTACCGCCAGTCCGACCAGCGCTACCGCCTCGGCGCCCGCCTCTTCGCCCTCGCCCAGGAGGCGATGGAGAACCTCGACGTCCGCGAGATCGCCCACCCCCACCTGGCCCGCCTCAACACGGCCTGCGGACACACCGTGCACCTCGCCGTGTTCGAGGAGGGCGAGGTCCTCTACATCGACAAGGTCGAGAGCCGCTACCCGGTGCGCATGTACTCGCGGATCGGCAAGCCCGTCGCCATCACCGTCGCCGCCGTCGCCAAACTGCTCCTCGCCGACCTGCCCGAGCCCGAGCGGCGGGCCCTCGCCGACAAGCTCGACTACCCCATGTACACGGCCCGTTCGACGCCGAACGCGGAGGCGTTCCTCAGGGAACTGGCCAAGGTGCGCGAACAGGGCTGGGCCACCGACCTCGGCGGCCACGAGGAGTCCATCAACTGCGTCGCGGCCCCCGTCCGCGGCGCCGACGGGCGCGTCGTCGCCGCGATGTCGGTCTCCGCGCCCAACGTCGTCGTCACCGCCGACGAACTCCTCACCCTGCTCCCGCAGGTGCGCCGTACGGCGGACGCGATCAGCGGCGAGTACTCAGGCAGAACACCGATCACGGAAGCCGGCACCAGATGACCGAGAAGATCGCGCTCACCCCCACGACCCACACCACCCCGCCCGCGAAGTTCTCGCACGGCGTCCGCAAGGGCAACATCCTCCAGGTCGCCGGCCAGGTCGGCTTCCTGCCGGCCGAGGAGGGCAAGCCTCCGACCCCGGCCGGCCCCACGCTGCGCGAGCAGACCCTCCAGACCCTCGCCAACGTCAAGGCGATCCTGGAGGAGGGCGGCGCCTCCTGGGACGACGTCATGATGATCCGCGTCTATCTGACGGACGTGGACCACTTCGCCGAGATGAACGGCATCTACAACACCTACTTCGAGGAGCAGGGCCTCACCGCCCCGCCCGCCGCCCGCACGACCGTGTACGTCGGTCTGCCCGCCGGCCTCCTCATCGAGATCGACGCCCTCGCCGTCCTCGGCTGACGGGTTCCGTCAACTCCCGCACGTCCTGCACGGCATGGCACCCGCACCGGGTGCCGTGCCGCGCTCCCCCCTGCCCGAAAGCACGATGCACCTACCCAGAGGACCCCCACATGCCCTTCCCCCTAGCTGCGTCCACCCCCACCGCCCCGCCCCACACCGGAGGCCTGCTCCTCCTCCTCGACGGCACCGCCGGCCTCCTCACCGTCGCCGCCGTCGGCATCGCCCTGCTCCTCTTCCTCATCATCAAGGCGCGGCTCCAGCCCTTCGTGGCCCTCCTCGCCGTCTCCATAGCCGTCGGCCTGCTCGCCGGTCTCTCGGTCACCGAACTCTTCGGCACCGTCCAGCGCTCGGACGCCGTCTCCACCGTCGAGTCCGGCATGGGCGGCATCCTCGGCCATGTCGCGATCATCATCGGCCTCGGCACCATGCTCGGCGCGATCCTCGAAGTCAGCGGCGGTGCCGAGGTATTGGCGACGCGGCTCCTCAACCTCTTCGGGGAGCAGCGGGCCCCGCTCGCCATGGGCCTCACCGGCCTGATCTTCGGCATCCCCGTCTTCTTCGACGTCGGCATCTTCGTCCTGGCCCCCCTCGTCTACGCGGCGGCCAAGCGCGGCGGCAAGTCGATCCTCCTGTACTGCCTCCCCCTCCTCGCCGGCCTCTCCATGACCCACGCCTTCCTGCCGCCGCACCCCGGCCCGGTGGCCGCCGCCGCGCTGCTGCACGTCCAGCTCGGCTGGGTCATCCTCATGGGCGTGGTCTGCGGCATCCCGGCGGTGCTGGCCGCATGGGCGTACTCGGCGTGGATCGGCAGGCGGATCTTCGTCGCCGTACCGCAGGACATGGTCGAGGCGGCCGAGGAGGCCAGGCAGGCGGTGGTGGCGGAGCAGCGGGCGGCCGGAGTGGAGCCCCAGGAGAAGCCGGTTCCGCTGGGCACGGTTCTCGCCATCATCGGTACGCCGCTCGTCCTCATCCTCGCCGCGACCTTCTCCTCCATCGCCCTGGACCCCTCCACCGGCCGCTCGGTGCTGGAGTTCTTCGGCACGCCGATGGTCGCCCTCACCATCGCCCTGGTCCTCGCCTACTACCTGCTCGGCATCCGGCGCGGCTGGTCCCGCAAGTCCCTGGAGACCGTGTCGACCGCGTCCCTCAAGCCGGTCGGCAACATCCTGCTGGTGGTCGGCGCGGGCGGGATCTTCGGCGCCGTACTGAAGGCGAGCGGCGTCGCCCAGGCCCTCTCCGACACCTTCAACGGCGTCGGCCTCCCGGTGATCGTTCTGTCGTACCTGATCTCGGTGGTCCTGCGGGTCGCCCAGGGTTCGGCGACGGTGGCGATCGTGACGACAGCCGGCATCGTCGCCCCGCTCCTCACCGAGGGCCACCATTCCCAGGCCTTCGTCGCCCTCGTGATCATGGCCATCTCGGCCGGCTCCATCTTCGCCTCGCACGTCAACGACGGCGGATTCTGGATGGTCGCCAAGTATTTCGGCATCAGTGAGCGGGACACCCTGAAGACCTGGACCGTGCTGGAGACGGTGCTGTCGGTGGTGGGGTTCGCGGTGGCGGGCGTGCTCAGCGTCTTCGTGTAGGCGTCTGATAACGAAGTCCGGGGCTGGCTGTGTCCGGCACAGGTTCTTGGACCATACTGCCCGCTGTGGAGCAGCGCATAGGAGCCAACAGCCAGCCCCTGGAGGGCGCCGGATTCGACCCGGCCTTCATCCCCGGGCTCACCTCACCCGCGTCCGTCGAGCCCGCGGACGCGAAGCCCGCGGACGCGAAGGCCGAGGATGCCCGGCCGGAGGAACCCGCGGAGGCGGAGGCGGCGGAACCCGCGGCCGCGGCCGCGGCCGATGCCGAGGTGACGGCGGACGAGTCCGCCGCGGACGCCGCCGCGGACGCGGACGACGCGGAGACCTCCGAGGGCCCCTCCTTCGAGGCCGCCGACCGGCGTGCCCGGATAGTGGCCGACCACCAGGGCGTGCGCCTCAGCCTCGACGAGGAGAACTGCGAGTTCCGCTGGGACGAGATCGGTGCGATCGAGACCGAGGCGCCGCGCTTCGGCAAGCGGTTCACGATCACCGTCCACACGCCGGAGCGCCGCTGGTACCCCATCGAGATCGAGGCGACGTCCCGCTCCCGCTTCAAGGAGTGGGAGGAGCAGCTGGACGCGGTCCTCGACGCGTACTTCGACGACGGTACGGAAGACGAAGACGCCCCCGAGGCGGAAGCGGGGGCGGAGGCCGAGACGGAGGCCGAGGACAAGGCCGCCGACGAGACCGTGAGCGAGACCGAGGACAAGGCCGAGGCCGAGGACAAGGCACTCGGCCAGGAGTAGTCCCCTTCGTACCCGATCGAACCGCTCCGGCCCCGGCGGCTGCCCCACGGCCGGAGCGGCTCCGGCCGGCTAGGTGCAGTACTGCGATTCCTTCCCGATCGACCGGTACATACAGTCCGCGTTCTCCAGCAGTTGGAACACCGCGTCCCGGTTCCGGGAGGTCTCCCGCTCGATCACCTCGTCGGGCGGGTAGAAGCCGCCCCCGGAGCTGGACGTCGGGTACATCTCGAAGGTGTAGTCGAAGATCTTCTGGGTGCCCCACAGATAGTCGTCGATCGAGCCGTCGGTGATGTACAGGTCGCTCGACTGTTCCGGCGTGTAGCCGTTGCTCGCCGCCATCTTCTGCCCGACCGCCTTGAACGCGGCCGCGTCGTCCGCGGTCATCCCGGTGGCGGTGTCGGCCGTCGTGTAGCCGAACGGCCACAGCACCAGCTCGCTGTACGTGTGGAAGTCGATCCCCGCCTTGATCTGCTGCTTGCCGCCGACCACCCGGCTGCGCACGAAGTCGGCGACCACCTTGACCTCGGGTGCCGACTCCGCGGACGCACCGCGGTACGTCTCGGACGACGTCGAGCCCGACGAACCGCCGCAGCACCCCCACTTGTAGTTCCAGTTCCGGTTCAGGTCCGTACCGACGTACGAGGAACCGGAGTTGGGCTGCCGGTTCTTGCGCCACGACCGGTACGAGCCGGTGGCGATGTCGTACTCGCCGCCGTCGGGGTTGAGGTCGGGGACGATCCAGATCTCCCGGCTGTTGACGATGTTCGTGACCCGGGAGTCCGATCCGTATCCGGCGCCCAGCTCCCGCAGCAGGTACAGCGCCATCTCCACCGTGAGGTGCTCGCGCGCGTGCTGGTGGAAGGTGAGCAGGACCTCGGGTTCGTTCTCGTCCGTCGCCACGTTGTCGCTGACCTTGATCGCGACGATGTCCCGGCCCTGGTACGACTTGCCGATCACCTGCTTGCTCATGATCGAGGGGTAGGCGGCGAGCCGCTGGTCGATCTCGGCGTTCGCCTCGGCGTAGTTGTGGTACTTCGCGTCGGCCGTCGGGAAGTCGAACAGGCGCAGCCGGTCGGCGGCCGAGGACCGGTCCGGGGCCGCGCCGAGGGGCGTGACGTCGTAGCCGAGGCGCTTCAGTGCGGCGATCTGCGCGGCCCGTCCGGAGACGACCACCGTCTCCTCGTCCGCCTCGTCCACGGTGACGCCGGTCCGCTGGATCGCCGCGCGGGTCACGGGGGTGGTGCTCTGGCGGATCTCGTACTGCCGGACGCCGTCGGCCGAGGGGGCGGCCGGGCGGGCGCTGTCGGCGGTCGCGTGGGTCACCGTCGCCGACACGGGGGCCGCGAGGGCGAGGGCCAGCAGGGCGCCCAGCGTGGCGGTCCGTCTGCCGCCGCGGGCACCGGAGGCGCGTATGCGAAGTCGCATGAAGTCTCCTGGGGGAGGTGGGGGTGGTTCAGTGCGACGTACCTACGTATCTGTGCAATGGCTGTGCGGGTGCCGCTCATCGTCCAGGTAATGGCATGGACAGGTCAAGACGGTAAAATCGGCCGCGCGAACCGGCCGCGCAGTGTACGCGCGTACCCGCCGCCGCAAGCGGCCCCCGCCGAAGTGCACCCGCCCGCGTGACGGCCGTGTGCGTTCTCCCGGTCCGCCGGGAGAACGTGGTCGGACGGTCTGGAGGAGGGCTGGCTGATCATGGGCGGATCGGCGCCGCGCGGGGGCTGCCAGCTGCCGGTCGAGACGACCGGCTTCGTCGACCGGAGAGACGAACAGGCCGCGGGCCGTGAGCTGTTGGCAGAGGCCCGCCTCGTCACGTTCACCGGCCCCGGCGGGGTCGGCAAGACCCGGCTCGCCGCCCATGTCGCGGCCCGCGTCGAACGCGCCTTCCCCGACGGCGTCCGCTACGTCGCCCTCGCCGGCCTGCGCGACCCGGCACTCGTCCCGTTGGCCGCCGCCGACGCCCTCGGCCTGCACGACCACTCCGAACGGCCGCCCCTGGACACGCTGGTGGAGCGGCTCCGCGACCGCCGCCTGCTCCTCGTCGTCGACAACCAGCAGATCGCCGACCGGCTGGTCATCGCCCGCCGCACCGCCGAGGGCCATGTGGAACGCATCCTCGGCAAGCTCGGCTTCAGCAACCGCAGCCAGATCGCCGCCTGGGTGACCGCCCGGCGCTGACGCACAGGAGACCCGATGAGTACCAGTACGGGTGCGCGCCCCGCCGCCGCCCACGGGCAGTTCGACCACCGGATGGCCGTGTTCGGCTCGGACGACGGCTTCGTCGCCGCCGCCCTGTCCTTCCTGGCCGAGGGCCTCGCCGCCCCCGACGAGCCCCCGCCCGTCGCCATCGCCGCCCCCGGTCTGCTGGCCGCCCTGCGCGACGCGCTCGGCGGCGACGCCCGGGGCGTCGGCTTCATCGACCACACCGACTGGTACACCGGCACGGCCGCCAACGCCGTGGCCCAGGGCGCCGGTTACCTCGCGGCGAACGCCGGGCCCGGCGGCCGGGTCCACCTCCTCATGGAGCCCGACTGGGCGGGGCGCGCGGGCCGTTCGGCGCGGGAGAGCACCGAGTGGATCCGCTACGAGTCCCTCGCCAACCTCCTGTTCGCCCCCTTCGCCACCACCGTCCTGTGCGCGTACGACACCCGCACGGCGGGCCCGGCCGTCGTCGACGCGGCCCGCCGGGCCCACCCGGGTACGGGGGTGTACGAGCAGCCGCCGGTCCTGGTGCGCGAGCTGGACGCCGTACCGCTGCCCCCGCCGCCGCAGTCCGCGGCCCGGCTGCCCGCGCCGGAGGCGGTCCGGTCCTGGGCGGCCGGGCGCGGGCTCCCGGCCGTGGACGCCGGTCTGTTCGGCCGGGCCGTCGGGGCGGCGGCGGCCGCGCACGGGCCGGTGGTCGAGATCCTCGCCTGGGGCGAGTCCCCGGCCTGCGTCTGCGAGCTGCGGCTGTGCCGGGCGGTGGCGGACCCGCTGGCCGGCTTCGTGCCGCCGCCCGGCCCGGAACCGGAGCCGGGGCAGGGGCTGTGGTTCACGCGCCAGGTGTGCGCGTACGTCGATGTCCGGGACGGGGAGCCGGGGGACGGGGCGAAGATCCGCGTCCAGTACGCGTGAGCGGGATGCCGTACGCGCGTACCCCCGCGGCGGCCCGTACGCGGGTAGGGGATCAGGTATTCCTCCCCGTGTGCGGGGAGACGGGCCCGGGCAGGCTGGGAGGCATGCTGCTGCCTGCCGGGAGCCGGTTCCCGGATCCCGACCCTCTGTACGCCGCGTACCCGCAGCCGCCGACCCGGGCCGGTCACCTGAGCGTCGAGTACGAACCCCGGCCCACGGCGGCCGGCGAGGCGCGCGCGGCGGTGCGGCGGCAGCTGGAGGAATGGGGACTCGCGGAGCAGGACGAGGTGGCCTACGTGTGCGAGCTGCTGGTCGGGGAGCTGGCCGCGAACGCCTTGTGTCATGCGGCGACGCGGTTCCGGCTCACCCTGGCGGCCTCGCACGGGGTGCTGCGCTGCGAGGTCGCCGACGAGGACCGCCGCCCGCCACGGGTGCTGGAGGCCGGCCTCGCGGAGGGCGGCAGAGGGATGTACCTGGTGGATGCGCTTGCCCGGCGCTGGGGCTGCCACCAGGACGGGCCGGGCAAGACCGTGTGGTTCGAGCTCGGTACCTGCGGGTGCGACGGCTGCGGTCGGCGACAGCCGTAGCGCCCCACAGCCCGGACTCCGGCGGCCTGCCCAGCCGCCGGAGTCGACCCACCCGGTGTTACGGCAGTGCGTGCACGTGGGCGCCCACCGAGGACGACCACGCGTTCCCGGCGGCCGCGTCCCAGTTCGTCGACCAGGTCATCGCACCCCGCAGGTCGGGGTAGGCCGTCGACGGTTTGAAGGAGCCGCAGTTGGTGAGCTTGGTCAGGCAGTCGAGAGCGTTGTTGACGACGGTGGGCGACACGTAGCCGCTGCCCGCCGCGCTGGTCGACGCCGGCAGGCCGAGGCCCACCTGGGACGGCGACAGACCGCCCTGGAGCTGGATGCAGGCGAGCGCGGTCAGGAAGTCCACCGAGCCCTGGCTGTACACCTTGCCGTCGCAGCCCAGCATCGAACCGCTGTTGTAGTACTGCATGTTGACGACCGTGAGGATGTCCTTGACGTTCAGGGCCGTCTGGAAGTACCCGTTGGACGTCGACTGCATGTCGATCGTCTGCGGGGCCATCGTGATGATCAGGGAGGAGCCCGCCTTCGACGACAGCGAGCGCAGCGCCTGGCTCATGTAGGTGGCGTTGATGCCGTTCTCCAGGTCGATGTCGACGCCGTCGAAGCCGTACGTCTGCATCAGCGAATAGACGGAGTTGGCGAAGTTCGTCGCGGACGCCGAGTCGCTCACCGAGATCGTGCCGTTCTGGCCGCCGATCGAGATGATGACCTTCTTGCCGGCCGCCTGCTTGGCCTTGATGTCGGCCTTGAACTGGTCGACCGTGTACCCGCCGAGCCCGGCGGAGTCGAGGGTGAAGCTCACCGCGCCCGGTGTGCTGGTCGCGTCCGCGAAGGCGACGGCGATGATGTCGTACGAGGACGGCACGTCCGAGATCTTCTGGACGGTGGCGCCGTTGTTGAAGTTCTGCCAGTAGCCCGTCACCGCGTGCTTGGGCAGCGAACCGCCGCCCCCCGTGCCGGTCGCGGTGGTCGTCGCCGTCACCGCCGACGACTTCGCCGACTCACCGGCCGAGTTGGTCGCGGTGACCTGGAAGGAGTACGACGTCGAGGCCGCGAGCCCGGTGATCGTCGCCGACGCGCCGGTGACCGCCGAGACCTTGGTGCCGTTCTGGTAGACGTTGTAGCCGGTCGCGCCCGACACCGCGCCCCAGGACAGCGACGCGGAGGACGACGTCGTACCGGAGACCGCGAGGCCGGCCGGGGTCGCCGGGACGGTCGGGGCCGGGTCGGAGCCGCCCCCGCCGTCGGGGCCGTAGACCGAGACGTCGTCGGCGTAGTAGGCGGGCTGGCCGTACCAGCCGTGCGTCCAGACCGTCACCGAGGTGGTCGAGGCGCCGGTGGTGAAGGTCGTCGACAGCTGCGTCCAGGACGTGTTCGGGGTCCAGGTCGACACGTCCGTGGTGCCGGTGCCGGTCACACCGAGGTAGGTGTAGGAGCCCTGCACCCAGGCGCTCAGTGTGTAGGTCGAGTTGGCCTTCACCGCCACCGTCTGGCTGCACTGGGCGTAGTCCTGCCCGGCCGGGGTCGCCTTCAGCGCGGCGGCGCCGGAGTGCACGGGGGAGGAGACCGTCGTCCCGCTGCCCGCGGAGCAGGTCCAGTTGGCGAGGCCCGACTCGAAGCCGGGGTTCTTCGCGTTGTTGACGTCGGCGGCGGAGGCCGGCGCGGAGGCCAGGCCCGCCATCGCGAGTGCCGTGGCGAGGGTGGCCACGGCCGACCAGGTGCGGATGCGTCGCTGTCCGGCATGCCGGGACACGAGCCGGGGGATGAGTCTGGGCATGACAAACAAGGTGGTCCAGACCAATTCACGTGTCAATAGGTCCAGACCAAATTCAAAGGTCCGCGGAAGCCCCGCAGGGCTGAACGAGCCCCGGTCATATGCACAACCTGTCCCGTTTTGGCGTCACTTGTGTGGTCACGGATCCCAGACAGCTGCACAAACGCTGTTCTCCGGTCACAGGCGCGTGGTTACAGTGCTGAGGAAGTCACGCAATGAAGTCGTCCCGGCTCATTGGAGTAACACCGGTGGGCCGCCGGGTGTGAAGAGCGGGGAGCTGCGCGTGCCAACTGCCATTGCCGTGACCAGTGCCGACATGGCGCTGCCCGTCCAGGACGAGCGGACCATGCCCGCGGTCGTCCTCCGGGACCTCGACCAGCGGCCCCTCGACCACACCCTCGCCGAGTTCGTGGCCCTCATCGAGCAGTACGGACACGTGGTCGTCGTCTACTCGGACGCCGTGCCGGAGGCCGTGGTCCGGCGCCTGCACACCCTCCGCTCCCTCCTGGAGAGCGACCGGATCGCGCTGTTCCGCCCCGACCTGCCGCCGCTCGGCATCGCCGTCCTGGCCCGGCAGTTGCGGCAGCTGGCCTCCTGCGACCTCAGCCCCGGCGTGCTCGCGTCGGCCGGCCGGCTGCTCACCCACTACATCCACTCCGGCGCCGTCCTCGGCTCCGTCGCCAAGCTGGACCGCGTCCCGGTCGGGCTCAGGGCGCACGCCAAGTCCTGGATGCCCGGCGCCCAGTTCGGGGTCGTCGCCCACCCCGAGCCGCAACTGGTCCGGATCGCCCCGGATGCCGTGCTGAACGGCCCCGAGTTCAGCACCTGGATGCTGGTCGCCAAGGGGCAGCTGCAGTCCGACTGGATCGGCGGCCTCGCCAAGGCCTGGGGCGCGCACGGCCTGCGCGAGACCCCGCTGCCCGCCGAGTCGTCCGTGTGGTGGGGCACCGGCCGGATGATCGAGTTCACCAGCTACCTCGCCGACCTGTCGGTCCTCTACCAACTGGTCACCTCGGTACGGCAGACCAGCTGCCACTGGTGCGGCATCGACGTCATCGGCGACCGCTGCGTCTTCTGCTCCGCCACCCCGCCCGACTACGACCCGCCGGCGCCCCGCGCGCTGGAACAGCGCACGCCCGCCTGACACCGCGGGCCGGCCCGCACCACCCACCGCTCGGCTCCCTCGCTTCCCCCACTTCCCCCGCTTCCCCGATGAGGTCGCACGGTCCATGAACTCCCGTCAGCGCCGCGGCGTGATACTCCTGATCCTGTCGGTGATCTGCGCGCTCGCCGCGTTCGCCGGCGTGCTCTCGGTCATCGACAACGCGAAGTCCGAGGTCGGCCCCAAGGTCACCGCGTACGAACTCCGGTCCGACGTCACGCCGTACACCACGCTGAGCCCGAACCAGTTCAAGAAGATCTCGCTGCCCAAGCGGTGGCTGTCCGCCAACGCGGTCACCAGCCTCAGCCAGATCCAGAACAAGATCGCGGTCACCACGCTGAAGAAGGGCTCGCTGCTCCAGACCGACATGATCGTCGACCAGCCCGAGCTGAAGCCGGGCGAGCAGGAGGTCGCCATCATGATCGACGCGGCCACCGGGGTGGCCGGCAAGATCACCCCGGGCTCCCGGGTCAACGTCTACGCCACCTTCGAGGGCAAGCAGCAGAGCGACCCCGACGAGTCGAAGATCATCGTGACCGACGCCCGGGTCCTGGACGTCGGAGCCCAGCTCAGCTACGTGGACCCGGACAACAGGAACCAGCAGCCCACCGACGCCGTCCCCATCACCTTCGCGCTGTCCACGCTCGACGCCCAGCGCCTCACCTACGCGGAGTCCTTCGCCCAGCGGGTCCGGCTCGCCCTGGTCGCGCCCGGTACGACGACCACCGTGCCGGACAAGGACCGCACCTACGAACTCGCGACGGACAAGTGAGAGGCGCCCTCCATGCCCATCAGGATCCTCCCCGCCGTCGGTGACGCGGACGCCGTCCGCTCCCTGGTATCCCTGCTCAGCCAGCTCCCGGACGCCGAACCGCTGCCCCCTGTCGTCGACTCCACCGGGCTGGTCGACACCCTCGCCCGGTCCGCCGCGGAGTCCGTCGACGAACTTCCCGAGGTCGTCGTCGTCCACGAACGCATCGGCCCCGTCCCGGCCCTCGAACTGATCCGCGAGGTCGCCCTGCGCTTCCCCGCCGTGGGCGTCGTCCTGGTCACCACCGACACCAGCCCCGGCCTGTTCGCCGCCGCCATGGACTCCGGCGCCCGCGGCCTGGTCGGCCTCCCGCTGAGCTACGAGGAGCTGGCCGGCCGCGTCCAGGCCGTCGCCCAGTGGTCCACGGGCGTACGACGCCATCTCGGCCACGGCGCCGACGTCTTCGCCGGCGTCGGCGGCACCGTCGTCACCGTCAGCGGCGCGAAGGGCGGCACCGGCGCGACCCTCGTCGCGGTCCAGATCGCCCTCGCCGCGCAGGCCTCCGGCCACTCCACCGCCCTCGTCGACCTCGACCTCCAGACCGGCGACGTCGCCTCCTACCTGGACGTCCAGTTCCGCCGCTCGGTCGCCGACCTCGCCGCGGTCGACGACATCTCCCCGCGGGTCATGGCCGAGGCCGTCTTCCGCCACGACTCCGGGCTGGCCCTGCTGCTGGCTCCGGCCGAGGGCGAACGCGGCGAGGAGGTCACCGACCGCGCCGCCCGCCAGATCCTCAGCGCCCTGCGCTCCCGCTACGAGGTGGTGATCGTCGACTGCGGCGCGCAGCTCGGCGGGGCGGGTGCGGCGGCCGTGGAGACCGCCGACCTGGCGCTCCTGGTGACCACGCCGGACGTGGTCGCCGTCCGGGCGGCCAAGCGGACGGTACGGATGTGGGACCGGCTGCAGATCCGCAAGGCCGAGGAGACGACGGTGGTGGTCAACCGGTACACGCGCGGTACGGAGATCCAGCCGGCGCTGATCGGCCGCATCACCGGGACGGCCATGGCGGGGACGCCGATTCCCGCCAATTTCAAGGAGCTGCAGGGCGCGGTGGACGCGGGGCGGATGCACGAGCTGGACTCACGGAGCACGGTGAAGCAGGCGCTGTGGGGGCTGGCCGGGGAGCTGGGCCTGGTGCGGACGGGGGAGGGGGCGCCGCCGCCACGCCGGTCCGGGGGACGCGCGCGGGGCGGGGAGCGGGCGGCGGTGGGGTTCCGGCGCCGGAGGGAACTTCCATGAGGGGCCGCCGGTCGGGGGCGGGGGTGGCGGGCCGTCGGTCGGGTGCGGGTGCGTGGGGGCGGGCCGCGCAGTTCCCCGCGCCCCTGAAGGGGCGTTCACGGTGGCGCCCTGCTTTTAGGGGCGCGGGGAGCTGCGCGAACGACCCCCACCGGGTCGCACCCGACCGACGACCTGGCGACCACGGCCAGGTCTCCATAGAGCTCCTCGGCATGACCCCGGTCATCATCCTCACCCTGGTGCTCATGTGGCAGGCCGTCCTCGTGGGATACGCCTTCACGCTCGCGGGGAACGCTGCCGACGAGGGCGTACGGGCGGGCACGGCCGTCCCCCGGGGGGAACGCTCCGGCGTCTGCGAGCGCGCCGCGCTGGAGGACCTCTCCGACGCCTGGCGGGAGGGGGCCACGGTGAAGTGCGGCGGCACCGGCACGGTGACCGCGGACGTCTCCCTGCGCGTCCCGGTCCTCTTCCCCGGCTCGATCGACTTCCCCGTCACCGTCCACGGCCACGCCGGCACCGTGGAGGAGGTGAAGAACTGAGATGCGCCCCCGTCTTCCCCGTCGCCGGCACCGCGACCGCGGCCAGGTCGCCGTCGAGTACCTCGGCTTCCTCCCGATCCTCCTGATCGTCGGCCTGGCCGGCATCCAGCTCGGCGCCGTCGCCTACGCCGCCGAGCAGGCCGGGACGGCGGCGCGGGCGGGGGCACGCGCCGCCTCGCTGCGGCAGGACGTCGGCGCCGCCTGCTCGTCCGCGGTCAGCAGCGGGATCGACGTGAGCTGCGCGACCTCCGGCGGCGGCGACTCGGTCACCGTCACCGCCACGGTCCACATCCCGAAGATCGTCTGGGACCTGGGCAACGCCACCAAGTCCGCCACGATGCCCGTCGACCACTGAACGAGGAGCACGGCAACCATGAGCTTGCGGGCACGCATCAACTCCCCCGAGGAGCACGGCAGCCGGGGCGAGGACGGCCACCTGGTCTCCTCGTACCGGGCCAAGCTCCTGGAGGAGATCGACCTCGCGGAGATGAGCGCGCTGGCCGCCGCCGAGCGCCGGGCCCGCCTCGAACGCGTCCTCGGCCACATCATCAGCCGCGAGGGCCCGGTCCTGTCGACCGTCGAACGCTCCCAGCTGATCCGCCGCGTCGTCGACGAGGCCCTCGGCCTCGGCATCCTGGAACCGCTCCTCGAGGACGCGTCGATCACGGAGATCATGGTGAACGGCCCCGACGCGATCTTCGTCGAACGCGGCGGCCGCGTGGAGCAGTTGCCGCTCCGCTTCGTCTCGGCCGACCAGCTGATGCAGACCATCGAACGCATCGTCTCCACGGTCAACCGCCGCGTCGACGAGTCGAACCCGATGGTCGACGCCCGCCTCCCCTCCGGCGAACGCGTCAACGTCATCATCCCGCCGCTCTCCCTGACCGGCCCCACCCTCACCATCCGCCGCTTCCCCCGCTCCTTCACCCTCCAGGAGCTGATCGGCTTCGGCTCGCTCGACGAGCACATGGTGTTCCTGCTGGCGGGCCTGGTGCAGGCGAAGTTCAACATCATCGTCTCCGGCGCCACCGGCACCGGCAAGACCACCCTCCTGAACGCGCTCTCCGGCCTCATCCCCGCCCACGAGCGCATCATCACCATCGAGGACTCCGCCGAACTCCAGCTCCAGCAGACCCACGTGGTCCGCCTGGAGTCCCGCCCGGCGAACGTCGAGGGCAAGGGCGAGGTCACCATCCGCGACCTGGTCCGCAACTCCCTGCGGATGCGCCCCGACCGGATCGTGGTCGGTGAGGTCCGCGGCGGCGAGTCCCTGGACATGCTCCAGGCGATGTCCACGGGCCACGACGGCTCGCTGGCCACCGTCCACGCCAACAGCGCGGAGGACGCGCTGACCCGGCTCCAGACCCTGGCCTCCATGTCGGACGTCGAGGTCCCCTTCGTCGCCCTGCACGACCAGATCAACAGCGCGGTCGAGGTCATCGTCCAGCTGACCCGGTTCGCGGACGGCGCCCGCCGGATCACCGAGATCGCGATGCTGGACAGCCACGGCAGCGAGCCGTACCGGCTGGCGACGGTCGCCCGCTTCGACGCCCGGCCGATGACCCACGACGGCCATGTCCACGGCGCCTTCCAGTACTTCCCGCTGCCGCGCCGCACCGCCGACCGCCTCTACATGGCGAGCCAGCCGATCCCGCAGGCCTTCGGCGTGGCCCAGCACTTCGACCAGCTCACCACCCGAGAAGCCCGGTAGGCGGCCCATGTCCCTCCACGACCTCGTCTCCCTCACCACCGGCGTCACCCTGCTGGCCTGTCTCCTGGCCGTGGTGGGCCTGCACACCTACGCCTCCGGCCGGGCCCAGCGCGCCGCCCTGGTGGACCGTCTCTCCTACACCGGCCAGGCCCCGCTCAGCGGGCGCCGGCGCCGGTTCCGCAACCTGGACCGCCGCCTGCGCGGCACCTCGGTCGGCCGCCGCCTGGAACTCCGGCTGGCGGCCACGGGCCTGGACGTGACGCCCGGCGAGTTCCTCGTCTACATGCTCGCCGCCGTCGTGGCCCTCTGGCTCATCGGCCAGGCCGCCCTCGCCCCCTTCTTCGGCCCCATCGCCGGCCTGCTCGGCGTCTTCGCCGCCGTCCAGTTCCTCAACTGGCAACGGCAGAAACGCATCGAGCGGTTCATCGGCCAACTCCCCGAACTGGCCCGCATCCTGGCCAACGCCACCCACGCCGGCCTCGCCCTGCGCACCGCGATCGGCATGGCGGCGGAGGAGCTGGAAGCCCCGGCGGGCGAGGAACTGGCCAAGGTCGCCGACCAGTTGGCGATCGGCCACTCCATGGACGACGCGCTCGGCGAGCTGGCCGCCCGGCTCCCGTCCCGCGAACTGGTCGTCCTCGTCACCACGCTCGTCCTCGCCAACCGGGCCGGCGGCCAGGTCGTCTCCGCCCTGCGCAACCTCACCGAGACCCTGGAGGAGCGCAAGGAGACCCGCCGGGAGATCCGCACCCAGCTCTCCCAGGTGACGATGACGTCGTACGCGGTGCCGGTCCTCGGCGTCGGCGCCCTGTTCCTGATGAACGGGGTCAAGAGCGGCACGCTCGACCGCATGACCGGCTCCACACTCGGCCAGGCGGCGGTGCTCATCGCCTTCGGCCTGTACGTCGTCGGCTTCGTCCTGATCCGGCGGCTGAGCCGGATCGACGTGTAGGTGGTATGTGACATGGCACTCCTCCTGGCCCTCCTCATGGCACTCGCCGTCTACGGCGTCTTCGCGGGCGTCCGCCTGTACCGCGCGGACGCGAAACTCCCCTCCGACCTGGCCGTCGCGCTGGAGGTGGGCGCCACCCGCACCGGCGCCGCCAACTCCCTCATCGACCGCATGGGCATGCGGTACGCGCCCGCCGTGCTGCGCCTGATGGGCCCGCGCCAGGTGGCCAGGTACCGCCGCAAGATCGACCTGGCCGGCAACCCCGGCGGCCTGACCATCGACCGCTACGCGGCCCGCCGCGCCGTCTACGGCGCCCTGGGCGGCACCGGCTTCCTGGTCTTCCTGCTGCGCGGCCAGTGGCTGGTCGCCGTCCTGCTCCTCCTCTTCGGCGCGTTCTGGACCGAGGTCGGCATCTGGTCGGCGATCCGCATCCGCAAGGACGTCATCGAACGCACCCTCCCGGACTTCCTCGACGTCCTCGCGGTGGTGGTCGGCGCCGGCCTCGGCTTCCGCCAGGCCCTGGACCGGGTGGCCACGCACTACGAGGGCCCCTGGGCCGACGAACTCCGCATCACCCTCCGCCAGATGGACCTCGGCATGAGCCGCCGGCAGGCCTTCGCGGAACTCCGCCGCCGCAACGACTCCGAGCAGGTGGCGATGTTCGTGACGGCACTCCAGCAGGGCGAGGAACTGGGCGCGCCGATCGTCGACACGCTGGTCGCACTGGCCAAGGACATGCGCCGCACCGACGCCCAGAACGCCCGCCGCAAAGCGGCCCGGGCGGTACCGAGGGCCACGCTGATGATCACGACCTTCATGGTCCCGGCGACGATGCTGCTGCTGGCCGCGGGCCTGCTGCTCGGCTCCGGGGTCGACTTCGGGTCGGTCACGGGGAAGTAGGCGGAGGTGACGACCGTGGCGACCGGCGAGGACGACGAGAAGACCGCAGCCCGCGCCGTTGGAGCGGACGGCGCCGTCGGAGCCGACGGCGTGGCCGGCGCGTCGGGAGCGGACGGCGCCATGGGCGGGGCCGGCGCCACCGTTGCGGACGGCGGGAAGGTCGAGGTCCGCGCCCTCCAGGCGATGTGCCGGCAGGTCTTCGGCCTCCGCCTGGCGATGATCGCCGTGGCGACCCCCGCCGCCCTCCTCAACGCCAGCCCCGGCCTGGGCGCCCGCCTGGTCGGCTCGGCCGTGGTCGTCACGTTCATGATCTCGTACGTCCTCTTCCGGGACTGGCAGCGCTTCGGCCCCCTCCTCCTGCGCCACCCCACCCTCCTGGCCGTCGACACCCTCTTCGGCTCCTTCCTCCTGATCTCGGCGGGCCCCGACACCACCCTCGCGTACGTCAGCGTCTGCACCCCCCTCCTCGCAGGCCTCCTCTACAGCTGGCGCGGAGCCGCGGTCTTCGCGTCCCTCCAGTCGCTGATCCTCCTCGTGGTGCAGGAAACGCTGAAGCACCACTCCGCACCGGCCGAGTCCCTCCTCCTCCCCGGCCTCTGTGTCATCACCGGCGCCATGGGCTCGACCCTGCGCAACCTGATGCTCCGCTTCGGCACCGCCACCGAGGCCCTGACCGAGACCCGGGCCCGCCTGGCCGCCACCGAGGCGGCGAGCGCGGAACGCGCCCGGCTCGCCCGCGAGATGCACGACTCGGTGACCAAGACGCTGTACGGCGTGGCGCTGGTCGCCGACGGCCTCGCGGCGTCCGCGTCCGTGCCCCCGGACCGCCTGGACCCGGCTCTGATCAGACAGCAGGCGGAACTGCTGGCACGGGCGGCGCGCCGCGCCGCGGCGGAGTCCCGCGAACTCCTGACGGACCTGCGCGGCGGCCCGGAGGCCGACGTACTGACCCAACTGGAGTCCCTGACCACCGGCTTCACCGCGCGCACGGCCCTCCCCGCGAAGTACGACGGCCCCGCCGCCCCCGTTCCGCTCCCGCCCCCCACCGCCCGCCAGCTGCTCGGCATCGCGGCGGAAGCCCTGGAGAACGCGCACCGCCACGCACACGCGACGAGAGTCGACGTACGGGCGGCCACCACCCCCACCCACCTGGTGGTGACGATCCATGACGACGGCCGGGGCCTGCCTCCGGACACGTCCCTCGAAGACCTGCGCCGCACCGGCCACTTCGGCCTGCTCGGCATGACGGAACGGGCGGCGGCGGTGGGCGCCCGCATCCAACTGACCACCGACAAGGGCACGGAGGTCCGAGTGGAGGTGCCACTGAGATGACCGACCCGACCGACCCGACCGACCCGACCGACCCGACCGACCCGACCGACCCGACCGACCCGACCGACCCGACCGACCCGACCGACCCGACCGACACGGCCGACGGGCCAACGGCACTGCGCGTCCTGGTGGCCGACGACAACCCGGTGATCCGCGCGGGCCTGACGGCCGTCCTCTCCGCGGCGGACGACCTCACGGTGGTGGCGGAGGCCGAGGACGGCCGCGCGGCCTACGAGGCGGCCCTGCACCACCGCCCCGACGTCATCCTCCTGGACGTCCGCATGCCCGGTGTGGACGGCATCGCGGCCCTGCCCCACCTGGTCCGCGTCGCCCCGGTCATGATGCTGACGTACAGCGACGGGACGGAGCTCGTGCAGGAGGCGGTCCGGCTGGGCGCCGGGGGCTACCTGGTGCACGGCGAGTTCACGACCCAGCAGCTGACCCAGGCGGTACGGGACGTGGGCCGGGGCCGCCCGCACTTCACGCCGACGGCGACGAACGCGTTGCTGGCGCACGTCAGGGGCAACGCAACTGCACACGCAAAACCGGAACTAAGGCCTCTGCCTAAGGAATTTACCACCCAGAGGCTTTCGCAACTGCAACCATCTATGGGACAGTCGTCCCCGTCCCGGTTTCAACTCAGCGGCAGGGAGGCGGAGATCATGGACCTCATCGCGTCCGGCATGAACAACCGGCAGATCGCCGCCGTCTGCTTCATCAGCGAGAAGACGGTCAAGAACCACATCAACCGCATCTTCGCCAAACTCCACACCACCACCCGCGCCCAGGCGACGGCCAAATGGCTGGGGGTGGCCTGAGATGAACCGGGTGAACTGGGTCCGGATTTGGGCCCCGGGGCCCTCCGCCGAAGGGTATGTTCCGCCATACGCTGCCAGGATCGGAACCGAACCCGGAGGGGAGCACCATGAGCAACCTGATGCTGAGGATGCTTGTCGCAATGCAGCGCCGTGCCGACGACCGGGGCCAGACCGCGGTCGAGTATCTCGGGATCATCGCGGTGGTGGTGGCGATCGTGCTGGCGGTCACGGGTACCAGCATCGGCCAGACGATCCTCACCAAGATCACTGCGGAGATCAACAAGATCACGTGATGCGTGCTCGTCGTTTCGGCGACTCGGGGCAGGCCTTCCCTATCTACATCACGGTAGTGGGAGGCCTGCTCTTTCTTGCGCTGGCGTACCTCGCGGTCGGCCAGGCCGCGGTGAACCGGAACGGTGCCCAGACGGCCGCCGACGCGGCGGCGCTCGCCGCGGCCATGAACACGCGTGACGAGCTTGCGGACCAGTGGGTGCAGGACGTACTCGACCCGACCAAGTGGCAGGACATCTTCGACGGCAAGGTGGACGTCGCCGACTCCTGCTGGCGTGCCGCCCAACTGGCTTCACAGAACGATGCGACGGCTCAGTGCACATCCGAGCCGCCGCTGAGCTACGAGGTCGATGCCAAGACGAACAAGACCGTGGGCGACTCCGTCGTTCCCGGCACCGAGAACATCAGGTCGACGGCACACGCCACCGCCGTGATCGAACCGCTCTGCACGTTCACGCTGTCCGGTGCGGGCGGCGCACTGCCCGAACTCACCTGCAAGGACCGGAACTGGACTCTGGACCCGGACGACCTCACGAATCTTCCGGGCCCCGAGGACCTCTTCGACGTCCATCTGGCCGACTGACAAGCGAATCGACGAGTGAAGAAGGAAGCGGTGCGATGAGCATTCGGTTCACTGCGATGGCTCGCAGGGGGACGGTCGCGTTGCTGGTCGCGGCCGGTCTGGCCGTGGCGACCGGCTGCGGTGGCGGGGGCGACGACAAGGCGGACAAGCCCCAGGCGTCGGCCTCCGCCCCGAAGAGCAGCGGATCGAACCCGAGTGCTCAGGAAGGCCAGTCCGAGACGCCGTTGGCCGAACTCAAAGGAACAGACGGCCTGCTCCTGCGGATCACCTCTGCTCAACGGGACTCGGGTGGCTTCGTCACCGTCAACGGGGTCATCAAGAACGACGGTGCCAACTCGGTTGTCATCCCCGCTCAGGTCAGCGGTGACGAAACGGAGATCACCCAACACGGCTTCTCCCTAGGCGGGGCCACCTTGGTGGACTCCAAGGGCAAGAAGCGCTACTACGTCCTCCGTGACACGGACGGCCGGCCGCTCACCAGCACCGGCATCACGAACGTGGACTCCGGCCAGACCATCCCCGTCTTCATGCAGTTCCCCGCCCCACCGGCCGACACCACCGAAGTGACCCTCCAACTCCCCACCTTCTCCAGCGGCACCATCAAGATCTCCGGGTGAGGCCGAAATGACCACTCCACGCCTCCCCCTGACCCTGGGCGCCGCGACGCTCCTCCTAGCCGCGAACCTCTACGGCGCGACGACCGCCCGTGCCGACGGCGGCGACCCGAGCGTCCCCCCGGGCACGGAACCCTCCGCCGGTGCCCCCGTGAAGATCGACCCCACCGACCCCGACCTGAAGCTCCCCGAGGGCGCCACCCTCGCCGAGCCCAAGGTCCTGGACATCAAGTCGGTCGTGGAGGACCAGAGCGGTGACGAACGGCGTGAGGACACCAACGCGGACGTGACGTTCGCCCTCCAGGCCGAAGTGCTGTTCAGCAAGGACAGCGCGAAGCTCGGCGCGGCGGCGAAGGCGCGGATCGGGGCGATCGCCGACGAGATCAGGAAGCAGAACCCGACCCAGGTCCGCGTCTTCGGCTTCACCGACAACCTGGGCACCTCGGCCCACGGAGACGTCCTCTCCCGCCAGCGCGCCAACGCCGTACAGGCCGTCCTCGACCAGGACCTGAACGACCCGAACATCACCTTCGACGTCCGCGGCTACGGCGAGCAGTACCCGATCGCGGACAACTCGACGGAGGAGGGAAGGAAGAAGAACCGCCGGGTGGAGGTCACGTTCCCGCGGACGGAGAGCTGAGCGCAGACATCCGCCCCAGGGCCAACGAGCCCTACGCCACCTCGACCGTGACCCGCGCGCCCTTCCGCACTCCCCAGTCGGCCATGGCCCCCGCCTCCGCCTCCAGTACGTGCCGGGAACGAAGGCGAGGCCGGCCGAGGCGGCCCGGCGGCATCGTCCGCACGGCGATGACGTTCAGCCGGCGGTCCAGATAGGCGACGTCGATCGCCATCCGCATCCGGAACGTGTGGATCCCGTTGGCGGGCGAGAGCAGGATCGCGCCGTCAAGCCCGTCACGCCCCAGCAACCCTCTGGTGCGGGCGCGATACGACGTGGCGATCTCCAGCGGGACGGTGGCCACCCGCCCCCCGTCCCCGTGCACGACCAAGGTTCCCCGGCCGTCCCGCCAGCGCCCCACACCCCACCCCTTTCACGGTTGCGCCTCAGGTGCTCGCACCGACCGTATCCACAACGCGGCAGCGGGTCCCTCCCCGGGGACCGGACAAGTGTCACCCGAGCGCGTGGAGATCGTTGGGAGGGTCAAGAGACGTCTAGCCCCCCTGGAGTCCCCTGGTGAACAGCCCCTCCTGGCTCCCTGGCGCACTGCTTCCGGCCGACTGCGGCTTCTCGTCGGCGAGGGACGCACATGGCTGACCGTCTGAAGGTCGACGGCACCGAACTGGACGCCTTCTTCAAGGACTTGAAGAAGGCGCAACAGTCCTTCACTGCGTTGCAGAAGGTGTTGCACGACCCGGGGGTCGACGGCCTCGGTACCGACGAGCTGGACAGGGCGTGCGACCGGTTCCAGGAGGACTGGCACTACGGTGCGAAGGAGATCGCCGAGCAGATCGGGCAGCTCACGGCCGTCACGAAGAAGGCGAAGGACGACTTCCACGAGGTGGACGTCGCCCTGGAGAAGGCGTTGGAGAAGGCACGGAGCAGGGGCGGGGGCAAGTGACCGCCGCGAACCCCTACCCCCATCTCGGCTTCGACCCGGCGCCCGGCAGCACCGACCTGGTGCGGGACATCCACCGCAAGCTGTCCGACTGCGCCAAGGAGATGGAGAAGGCACACTCCAAGGTCACGAAGCTGATGAACGGCAGCTACTGGGAAGGCGACGCTGCCGTCGCCTTCCGTGCGCAACTGGAGACCGGCCCGCTGCCGCTCAACCTCAGGAACGGCGCCCACTCCGTCGACAAGGCGGCGAGGCAACTGGACCTCTGGGGCGCGGAGCTGGAGGAGTTCCAGCGGCGCGCGAAGAAGCTCGACGGCGAGGCGAGGGACGCCCGCGAGGCGTTGCAGCGCGCCCGGGGGCACGCGGACGAGGACCGCAAGAAGGTCACGGCGGCGCAGGGGGACCTGGACGACGTGCTGAAGCGTGCCCGATCCCTCGCCGGCGAGCACGAGGAGACCGCGCGCAGGCGGGCCCGGCACATCGGCGACGCCACGCACAGGCTGGTGCCGCACGAGCCGAACGCCTGGGACAGGTTCACCGACTGGCTGGGCGACAACCTTCCCGACATCCTCAGTGCGTGCGCCGCCGTGCTCGGCGTGATCGCCCTGCTGGGCCTCACGGCCGTCGCACCCTGGATGCTGTTCCTGGCGGCGGGCCTGCTCAGCGGAATGGCCTTCGGCCTGCGGATCAGCGACCCCGAAGTCCTGTCCTCACTGGAGGACGGCCTCACCAAGGGCGAACTGGACGTCGACTTCTGGGGCAACCTGCTGGGCGTGGCGGGGGACTTCCTGGGGATGCTGCCGGGGCTGGGGGCGGTGGCCAAGGGGGCCATGAAAGCCCCCGAGCTGTTGGCAGCGACGGCAGGACCGGTCGGTGAGGCCGAGGAGGTGTTGACTCTCGGGCAGAAGATCGCCAAGGCCGGGGTCAGGGCGGGGACCTCGATGAAGACAGTGGGCGTCTCGATCCGGACGGAGGCCGCGGCGGCCGAAGGAGCTGTGAACCTTCTGTCTCATCCCCGTGTGTTCGGCGGACGGCTGGCTCCGGTCGTCGAAAAGGTCGACGGACCGGCGACGATCCTGGGAGCCGGCACGGCCGTGTACGGCGTCGCGAGCAGCCTTGCCGATGCCCTGGACAACGGCATGGCCAAGACGGTCACCAACCTCCTCGACGGACCGAGAACCCTGGGCGTCGATGTTCCGGCGACAGCCGGTGCGCTTCACTTCCTGCTGCGTGGCGCGGGAGAAGCGTCATGAGTACGGCCGCCTACATGATCGACGACTCGGCCCGGCGCGAGGACGCCGATGTCTGGTTCGCGTTGCCCCCGGGATTCGTACCCTTTCCGCTCGACGAGTTGGCGGCGTCACCGTGTGATGCGGCGCAGGCGGAAGGTCCGCTGACCGGTCTCGGTCCGGTCCTCCGGCTGGCCCGACTGCTCTTGGAAGCCGGTGCGGTGCACTGTTGCCTCGGGCTTCACGCGGACGACGAGGGAGACGGCGGACAGTTGCTGTCCCTCTTCACACTTGCCCGGCGGGATACCGACTGGGCTCCGCGCAGTGTCCTCGCCGGCCGGGCGGCCGCTGGTGCGGAGGGAGCCGAGCACATCGAAACGCTGGACCTGCCGTGCGGTCCGGCCTCGCTCGTCCAGACACGTCTCAAGGAGCCGCCGGAGCTGGGACTCGGCGCTCCGCGCGGACTGCTCCAGGTCACGGCATACGTTCCGAGCCTCGACGGCCGGCGCATCGCGATCCTCTCACTGGCCACAACGGCGGTCGATCACGCCCAGCACTACCGCGATCTGCTCAGGGACGTCGCCGCCACGGTCAGTTTCGAAAACCCACTTCCGGACATGTCCGATGGCGTATCAGGCAAGGACTGACATGGCACCCACGCACCACCCCACGGCCTGGGACGATCCGGCGACCCGCCGCGCCTGGGCAAAGCTGGTCACCTGCGCGCTCTTGGGCCAGATCCTGTGGCCCGCCGCGTGGCTGGGGCTGCTCGCCTGGTACGTCATCATGTCGATGACCTGGACGCTGTGGTTCTTCTTCGTCCCCCTGCTCTACTCGTTCTACCGAGCGTTTCTCCAGCCGTCCTACATCTCCTGGGCCATCCACACGCGGCGGTTGCTGCGCGCCTACCCCTGGCAGGTGTTCGAGGAACCGGAAAACGGGATCGGAAAGGTCCCAGGAGCCACCGCCGGGGATGTCTGGCTGAGCTTCCCCGACCCGGAACACCCGGACGAGAAACTGCCGATGATCCTGAGGGTGCACATTCGGTCCCTGTGGTGGAGACGGCGTCTCGGGCGTGGCTACGCCACTTCGAAGACCCAGCAGATCAGGGAGGTGTGGTTCGCCGGAGACCCCCGCTTCGCCGCCGTCATCGCTGCCCCCGGCCCCCGTCGCTTCCATCTGGTCCAGCAGCGCCCGATGAACAGGCGGGGCGTCGCCGACCCCCGTGGCGCAGGTCCGGCCGCCCTCGAACGCGCTCGCCGTGCCGGGGTACGGCTGCCGGACGCGGACTCGGTCACCGAGGGAACGACCGGGTGACTGATGGAGTTGCCGCGGCCCTGGCCCCGGGTAATACCTCCCCCATGACATCACTCGGCGCAGTCTTCCGTCCCCAGCTACCCCCCGAGCGGCTGCGGGACGTGGTTCGCGTTGCTGAGGGGGTGGGGCTGGAGGAGTTGTGGTTGTGGGAGGACTGCTTCAGGGAGGGTGGGATCTCCGCGGCGGCGGCCGCGCTCGCGTGGTCGGAGCGGGTGCGGGTCGGGGTCGGGCTGTTGCCGGTGCCGTTGCGGAACGTCGCCGTCACCGCGATGGAGGTCGCCGCGCTGCACCGGATGTTCCCGGGGCGCGCGGTCGTCGGCGTCGGACACGGTGTGCAGGACTGGATGGGCCAGGTCGGCGCCCGCGCGGAGTCCCCGCTGACCCTGCTGCGCGAGCATCTCGACGCCCTGCGCGCGCTGTTGCGCGGGGAGCGGGTCACGGTGGACGGGCGGTACGTCCGGCTCGACGACGTCGCCCTCGACTGGCCGCCCGCCGGCCCCGCCGAGGTCCTCGCCGGCGCCGAAGGCCCCCGTACCCTCCGCCTGTCCGGTGCCGCCGCGGACGGGACCGTTCTCACCGCGGCCACCTCACCCGACGGCGTCCGCCGGGCCCTGCGGCTCATCGAGGAGGGGCGGCTGGCCGCGGGGCGCGGCGCGGACGAGCCGCACAGGGTCGTCGTGTACCTGTTGACCGCCACCGGGCCCGACGCCCCCGCCCGGCTCCGTGCCGAACTCGTCGCGGAGGGGCTGGAGTCCGTCCCCGACCTAGGTGCCGCCGGTGACGCGGGCGCCGTCGCCAAGGCCGTGCAGCGGCTCGTGGAGGCCGGCGCCGACACCGTCATCCTCCAGCCGACGGCGGACGAACCCGACCCCGTGGGCTTCGTGCGGTTCACCGCGGAGGAGGTCCGGCCGCTGGTGCCGTAGCGTCGGCCGTCAGCCGTCAGCCGTCAGCCGCCCGGCGTTGTCAGTGGCGGGTGCCACACTCGCCGGTATGACGACCGATGACGTTCGGCTGCGGCCCGTGCAGGACGACGACCTCGAGATCTTCCTCGCCTACGAGCACGACCCGGAGGCCGTCCGGCGGTCGAGGTTCACGCCGCGGCCGCGGGAGGCCTTCCTCCGGCACTGGCGAGAGCGGGTGCTCGGGGATCCGAGCGGCCTGGTGCGGACCGTCGTGGCGGACGGCGAGGTCGCGGGGAACATCGTCGCCTGGTGGGAGGGCGAGCGCCGGTTCACCGGGTACTGGCTCGGGCGGGCCTACTGGGGGAGAGGCGTCGGCAGCCGCGCCCTCGCGCGCTTCCTCCAGGAGGAGACCGTACGGCCCCTGTTCGCCGACACGTCCGCCGAGAACACCGCCTCCGTACGTCTGCTGGAGAAGAGCGGCTTCGTGCCGTGCGAGGACACGGAGCACCCCGTGGACGAGGGGTACCTGCTGCTCGTGCTGCGCGACCACGCCGCGGGGGCACCGTGATGCCCCCGCGGCGCGGTCGCCGCCCACGAACCCGTCACGCCGTTCCCGTGGCGCGCGGATGGTCCCCCGTCGCCCCGTCGACCAGCTCCCGCACGATGTCCATGTGCCCGGCGTGACGTGCCGTCTCCTCGATCATGTGGACGAGGACCCAGCGCAGCGAGACCTCGTGGTCCCGCCAGTCCGGGTGGCCCAGCGAGTCCAGCGGGCGTCCGGTGATCACCGCGTCGGACGCGGCGCGCGCACGGCCGTAGAAGTCGATGATCTGCTGCGTCGTCTCACCGGGGCCGATGGACAGGTCGTCGTCGGTGTAGGGGTCGAACCACAGCGGCTCCACCTCGCCGCCGAAGGCCGAGGCGAACCAGCCGTACTCCACCGACGCCAGATGCTTCACCAGCCCCAGCAGGTTCGTGCCCGACGGCGTCATCGGGCGCCGCAGCTGTTCGTCGTCCAGGCCCTGCAGTTTCCACAGGACCGCGTCCCGGTGCCGGTCCAGGCTCGCGTGCAGGATTTCCTTCTCACCGGCCGTGTACGTGTCGTCGGTCGTCATGGCGGGTGAAATTAGCAGCGGGGACCGACAGTCCGCTGCGATGCTGCGGCCATGGCAGAGCAGCGGACACACCGCACCTTCGAGGACCTCGTCGCCGAGGGCGCCGCCGTGCCGACCGAGGGGTGGGACTTCTCCTGGTTCGAGGGACGGGCCACCGAGGCGCGCCCCTCGTGGGGGTACGCCCGTGCGGCCGGCGGGCGGCTGGCCCGTGCCACCGCGGCGCTCGACATCCAGACCGGCGGCGGAGAGGTGTTCGACTTCGCCCTCGGCACGGCGGCCCCGGACCGGCCGCGGCTGCTCGCGGCCACCGAGGGCTGGCCGCCGAACGTGCCGAAGGCGGGCGCGCTGCTGGGCGCGCGCGGTGTGGTGGTCGTCGCCTCGCCCGAGGACGCCCCGCTGCCGTTCGCCGACGAGACCTTCGACCTGGTGCTCAGCAGGCATCCGGTGCGGGCCGATTGGGCCGAGATCGCGCGCGTGCTGCGGCCGGGCGGCACGTACTTCGCGCAGCACGTCGGGCCCGCCAGCGTCTTCGAGCTCGTCGAGTTCTTCCTCGGTCCGCAGCCGGAGTCCGTCCGTGGCGGCCGTCACCCCGACGCCGAGCGCGCCGCGGCGGAGGCGGCCGGGCTGGAGGTGTCCGGTCTGCGGGCGGAGCGGCTGCGGATGGAGTTCCACGACATCGCGGCCGTCGTGTACTTCCTGCGGAAGGTCGTGTGGATGGTCCCGGGCTTCACGGTCGAGGCGTACGAGCCGCAACTCCGCACCCTGCACCGGCGGATCGAGACGGAGGGGCCCTTCGTAGCGCACAGCTCCCGGCATCTTTTCGACGCCCGCAGACCGGCGCGCCGGCCGTGATCCACCGGCCTTGGAATGCCAGGCGGCGAAGAATGGCCAAGAACCGCCGTCCGGGTTTGCGGACACCCGCCCGGCCGAGCGGAAGGTGAAACGATCAAGGCGGGGCATCAGGGGATGTAATCGATCAATACGGTCAAGTCGCGCACTAGTTCGTGAATCTACGCATAAGTGAAGGGTGACCCCCTCTGTTCATCTCTCATTTTCACAGCGTTCCCACATCGTTACCTCTTTTGCTTCGTATCACCCGATCGGCTCACGTAAGTTCAGGCCAAGGCAATTCGCGTGAGCAAAGCTGCGCGGGCGGTACCGCGCAGAGGAGGGGGCTGCGCGGTGCCGCAACGCCCCGCTCGCTCCCGTCAAGGCACCGTTCGCACCCGGGGTAGCCCGTCGGGGGGACGCGTGAACAACTCGCCGAGGCATCCACAAGACGGCTCAAACCCTCTTGATCTCCCCGTATGCGGCTACTTTTCCTGGGATTCCGCTGTGAATCGGCCATGCGGGACTCTCGATTCCAGCGTTTCCGGCCCACCGGGGCGTCGCCGGACGACTCCGGAGAGTAGTTGATGCGCGCTGATGCGCGCAGCATCACTTACGAAGGGTTATGGTGGAAGCCCCCCCTCGGGCCGGTCCGTCTCCCCCCCACGGACCGGCCCGTTTTTCTGTCCGCGGTTCTCACCCGCTTTTCAGGCGACCTGGGCGCCACCGACCCAGGGGCGCGGGGAACTGCGCGACCAGCCACGACCCGCCCGTAGTCGCGCACTTGGCCTCACCCCCCACCCCTGGGGCGTCAACCGGCTCAACCCCCGGAGGGGTAGGCTTCGGCGGGCGGACTCCCGCATCCCCAAGCACGCGGACTCCCGCATCCGAATCACGAGGGGCGGACTTCAAGTGAACCTGCGCGACAAGCTGCGCGGCCTGCTCGTCAGGCTCTACGCGCGCCGGGTGGAAGGCCACCTGGACCACGCCCAGGTGCCCAAGCACATCGGTGTCATCGTGGACGGCAGCCGCCGTTGGGCGAAGGCCGCCGGCTCCACCCCTGTCGACGGTCACCGCGCCGGTGCCGAGAAGATCGAGGAGTTCCTCGGCTGGTGCACCGAGACGGACGTCGAGGTCGTCACCCTCTGGCTGCTGTCGACGGACAACTTCAACCGGCCGCCGGAGGAACTGGTCCCCCTCCTCGGCATCATCGAGGACGTCGTCCGCACCCTCGCCGCCGACGGCCGCTGGCGCGTCCACCACGTCGGCACCCCCGACCTGCTGCCGGCCCCGATGCAGACCGCGCTCAAGGAGGCCGAGGAGGCCACCGCGCACGTCGACGGAATACTGGTGAACGTCGCCATCGGCTACGGCGGCCGCCAGGAGATCGCCGACGCCGTCCGCTCGATGATCCTCGACGCCCACGACAAGGGCGTCGCGATGGAGGACCTCGCCGACTCCGTCGACGTCGACATGATCGGCCGTCACCTCTACACCGGTGCCCAGCCCGACCCCGACCTGGTGATCCGCACCAGCGGCGAGCAGCGGCTGTCCGGATTCATGCTCTGGCAGACCGCCCACTCCGAGTACTACTTCTGCGAGGTCTTCTGGCCCGCGTTCCGCAAGGTCGACTTCCTGCGCGCTCTGCGCGACTATGCGGCCCGGCACCGCCGCTACGGCGGGTGACGTCATCCTGACGGCGGACGTCGACACGGCATACGGCCCCCGCCACCACCGCCACGCTGGATGACCACCTCGTCACGGTGGATGACCCCACGCCACCCATGAGGCGTAAATCACCCATATTGGGGCGCGAGTAACACGGAGTTCACCTGCGCGTCGTTGCGGACCGTGGCATGGCGGCGCATGTTCGAGGGCATAAGCCAGACAGGTCGACGCCCGAACCCCGGGCATCGGATCTCAGCGGGCGGCTCGGGGCCGTCCGCCCGGGAGGCCCTTTGCACCAGCCCGACCGTGCGGTCACGGCACGGAAGAAGCAGCGGGGGGCCGGTTTTCGGCCCGTGCAGGGCGGCCGTCAACCGGTCCAGCTCGCCATCGTCGCTCCCCGACCTCATCCGAGGGGGTACGTCCTTCCGTGGTGACCAGCACAACGCGCCGCAAGTCCGACCGGCGCACCTATGTTCTCGACACCAGCGTCCTGCTGGCCGACCCGAACGCCATGGCCCGCTTCGAGGAGCACGAGGTAGTGCTCCCGATCGTCGTGGTCACGGAACTGGAGGCCAAGCGGCACCATCCCGAACTCGGTTACTTCGCCCGGCAGGCGCTGCGCCTGCTCGACGACTACCGGGTCCGGCACGGCCGCCTCGATGCCCCCATCCCGATCGGCGACCTCGGCGGCACCATCCGTGTCGAGCTCAACCACTCGGACCCCAGCGTGCTGCCGAGCGGCTACCGCCTGGGGGACAACGACTCCCGCATCCTCGCGGTGGCCCGCAACCTGCAGGCCGAGGGGTACGACGTCACCGTCGTCTCGAAGGACCTGCCGCTCAGGATCAAGGCGTCGTCGGTCGGTCTCCTCGCCGAGGAGTACCGCGCCGAACTCGCCATCACGGACGCCTCCGGCTGGACCGGGATGTCCGAACTGACCCTGCCCGGCGAACAGGTGGACATCCTCTTCGAGGAAGGGCACGTGTACGTCCCGGAGGCCTCCGACCTCCCCGTGCACACCGGCCTGACCATCCAGTCGGAGCGCGGCAAGGCGCTCGGCCGGGTGACCTCGGAGGGCAACATCCGTCTGGTGCGCGGCGACCGCGAGGCGTTCGGCATCAAGGGCCGCAGCGCCGAGCAGCGCATCGCGCTGGACCTGCTGCTCGACCCGGACGTCGGGATCGTGTCGATGGGCGGCCGGGCCGGCACCGGCAAGAGCGCGCTGGCGCTGTGCGCGGGCCTGGAGGCGGTCCTGGAGCGCCGCCAGCACCAGAAGGTGATGGTCTTCCGTCCGCTGTACGCGGTCGGCGGGCAGGAGCTGGGCTATCTGCCGGGCTCCGAGGCGGAGAAGATGAGCCCCTGGGCGCAGGCGGTCTTCGACACCCTCTCGGCGGTCACCAGCCGCGAGGTCATCGAGGAGGTCACCGCCCGCGGGATGCTGGAGGTGCTGCCGCTCACCCATATCCGCGGCCGCTCCCTGCACGACGCGTTCGTGATCGTGGACGAGGCCCAGTCGCTGGAACGGAACGTCCTGCTGACCGTTCTGTCCCGGATCGGCGCGAATTCACGGGTCGTTCTGACCCATGATGTGGCGCAAAGGGACAATCTGCGAGTCGGGCGATACGACGGTGTGGTCGCCGTCGTGGAGAAGCTGAAGGGGCATCCGCTTTTCGCGCATGTCACCCTCACCCGGTCCGAGAGGTCCCAGATCGCCGCCCTTGTGACCGAAATGCTGGAGGACGGCCACATCTGAACCGTCTGACCCCTGTGTCCAACCTGGGCTGACTGCCCACCCGCTGGCGCCGTCCGGCAAAGGCCCCGAGCCTAGCCGGGCGGCGCCTTCGCGTGTGGCGGTTTCCTGAAATCCCCTGGGAGAAACCGGATGTGAGCTTTCACACGCAACTCTGAATTGCCACCCGGCGTCGGGTTACGGCAGAGTCTCACTCCTGTCAGGCCCCGCATACGACACACCCGTACCCCCAGCGGTACGGAACAACAGAAGCATCACTGCTAATTCCATAGCGACGTCGTATGCCGCCCGAGCACCACGCGGCGCTCCCTTCCGGAGCTGCCCGCCGGGCCCGTGTCTCCCGTGACCCAGTAGTGAGGAGACCAGTGTCAGGGGGCAAGATTGCGTCCGCCAGGGTCACCGAAGCGGGCGATGCTGGAAGGAAACCGTGTGAGCCGGATCTCGGTCCGGGGATTCGCAGTGGCTTCGGCCACCGCGGTCACCGCCGTCGGAAGCGTCGTGGGTGTGGCCTCGGGCAGTGTTGCCCAGCCGAACAACGACGCCGAGGCTACGGCAGCCGACACCACGCTCCTCGCCGACCTGCCCGCGGGTCAGCAGGCCCAGGTGCAGACCGCGTCCCTGACGCAGCAGGCCGACGCCGTGGCGATCCAGGCGGACGCGTCCGCCAAGAAGGACGCCGAGCAGGCCGCCCGGGTGGCCGCGGCCAAGACCGCAGAGGCCAAGAAGGCCGAGGCCGAGAAGGCGGCCAAGGAGGCCAAGGAGCGCGCCGAGGCGAAGACCGCGGCCAGCCGTTCCTCCTCCAGCTTCCCGGTCCAGAGCTCGTACACCGTGGCGCAGATCCAGGCGATGGCGCAGCAGATGGTGGCCAGCGGCCAGTACCAGTGCTTCAGCAACATCGTGGACCACGAGTCCAGCTGGAACTACCAGGCGGTCAACGCCTCCTCCGGCGCCTTCGGTCTCTTCCAGGCACTGCCCGGCTCCAAGATGTCCTCCGCGGGCGCCGACTGGCAGACCAACCCGGCCACACAGATCAAGTGGGGCCTGAACTACATGAACTCCCGGTACGGCAGCCCGTGTGAGGCGTGGTCGTTCTGGCAGGCGAACCACTGGTACTAGGCGCTCCGCCGGGGTTCGGCCGACAGACAGCGGTGCGGTCCGTGGTCGTCTGCGGGTCGTTCGTGGCCGGTCGCGCAGTTCCCCGCGCCCCTAAAAGCTTGTGGTGGGCCTCTTTCTCAACCTTCAACAGCCCCTCCCCGTCCTAAGGGGAGGGGCTGTTGCCCTGTACGGTCGTTGCGGACGACTCCAGGGGGGAGTGGTGGGGAGAGGGCGGATCATGTCGCGCGTGCCTGAGTGGCTCGGCCGTATCGGGGCCGGACTGACCGAGATGGGCGAGCGGTTGGACGAGCGCCGGGCCGAGGTGGAGCGGGAGCACGCCGAGCCGGAGCCGCCCGCTCCGGCCGTGCCCGTTCCGGCACCCGCCCCGGCCCCGGACCCGCCGGCCCCCGCGCCCGTCCGGAAACCGGTGCCGCGTCCCGACCCGGTGACGGCCATCCCGTGGGGCGTGCGGGTCGCCGCCGAGGCCGGCTGGCGGCTGCTGGTGCTGGCAGGCACGGTCTGGATCCTGATGCGGGTCATCAGCGCCGTCCAACTCGTCGTCTTCGCCTTCGTCATCGCGCTGCTGATCACCGCCCTGCTCCAGCCGACGGTCGCCCGGCTGTGCCGCTACGGCATGCCCCGCGGCCCGGCCACCGCGCTCACCGCCATCTCCGGCTTCGTGGTGATCGGCCTGATGGGCTGGTTCGTGACCTGGCAGGTCATGGAGAACATCGACACGCTCTCCGACCAGGTCCAGAACGGTATCGACGACCTGCGCAACTGGCTGCTGAAGAGCCCCTTCCACGTCACCGACAAACAGATCAACCAGATCGCCAAGAACCTCCGCGAGGCGATCGGCGCCAACACCGACCAGATCACCTCGTTCGGCCTGGAGGGCGTCCAGGTGATCGTGGAGGCCCTGACCGGCATTCTGCTGGTCTTCTTCTCGACGCTCTTCCTGCTGTACGACGGCGCGCGCATCTGGCAGTGGTTCCTGAAGCTCGTGCCCTCCGCCGCCCGCGAGGGGGTCGCCGGGGCCGGCCCGCGGGCCTGGCGCACGCTCACGGCCTACGTCCGGGGCACGGTCCTGGTCGCCCTCATCGACGCCATCTTCATCGGCATCGGCATCTACTTCCTGGACGTCCCGATGGCCGTGCCGCTGGCCGTCTTCATCTTCCTGTTCTCGTTCATCCCGCTCGTCGGCGCCGTCGCCTCCGGCGCGCTGGCGGTGATCGTGGCGCTGGTCACCCAGGGCGTCTTCACCGCGGTCATGACCCTGGCCGTCGTCCTCGCGGTCCAGCAGATCGAGGGCCACATCCTCCAGCCGTTCATCCTCGGCCGCGCGGTCCGGGTCCACCCCCTCGCGGTGGTCCTCACGGTCGCCGCCGGCGGCATGGTCGCGGGCATCGGCGGTGCGGTGGTGGCGGTACCGCTGGTGGCGGTGACGAACACAGTGGTCAGCTACCTGCACCACTACTCGCACGAACGCTACGGCTCCACCGGGCCCGACGACGCCGACCAGCCACACAATCCAGCCCGTCCGGTACTCGACGACGCCGACCAGCCACACAATCCAGCCCGTCCGGTACTCGACGACGCCGACCAGCCACACAATCCAGCCCGTCCGGCACTCGACGACGGCGATCAGCCACACAATCCAGCCCGTCCGGTACCCGACAACGGTGATCAGCCACTCACATCAGCCCGTCCGGTACTCGACGACGGTGATCAGCCACTCACATCAGCCCGTCCGGCGTTTGAGGACGAGGCCGTTCAGGCCGAAGGGGGGTCCGGGGGCGCAGCCCCCGAAGACGCGGAAGACCCCGCCCACCGGAGGTGAGCGGGGTCCGCACAACGCCGGCGTCTACTCGAACTCGGCCAGCACAGCCTCGGCCTCCAGGGCGGAGCCAACCGCCTGGACCACCGAGGCGATCTTGAACGCCTCCTGGATCACCTCGCGGCCGACCCCGGCCTTGCGCAGCACCTGCTCGTGGGAGTCCAGGCACATCCCGCAGCCGTTGACCGCGGACACCGCGAACGACCACAGCTCGAAGTCGACCTTGTCGACGCCGGGGTTGGCGATGACGTTCATCCGCAGACCCGCGCGCAGGGTGCCGTACTCGTGGTCGGACAGCAGGTGCCGGGTGCGGTAGAAGACGTTGTTCATCGCCATCACCGCGGCCGCGGCCTTCGCCGCCGTGTACGCCTCGGGCGTGAGGTTCGCCTTCGCCTCCGGTGCCAGCTCGCGCAGCACGATCGGGGAGCGGGCGGCGATGGCGGTCGCCAGGACCGTGCCCCACAGCTGCTGCGCCGGCAGCTCCGAGTTGCCGATGACCGAACCCAGATTGAGCTTCAGGTCCTTGGCGTAGTCCGGTACGGCGGACTTGAGGGCGTCGAGGGACACGGAGTCACTCACCCGCCAGGAGCGCGACCGGGTCGAGGGTGTCGTCGCCCTTGGTCCAGTTGCACGGGCAGAGCTCGTCGGTCTGGAGCGCGTCGAGGACCCGCAGGACCTCCTTGGGGTTACGGCCCACCGAGCCCGCGGTCACCATGGAGAACTGGATCTCGTTGTTCTGGTCGACGACGAACACCGCGCGCTTGGCGAAGCCGTCCTCGCCCTCGATGCCGAGGTCGCGCATCAGCTCGTGCTTCGAGTCGGCCATCATCGGGAACGGCAGCTCGCGCAGGTCGTCGTGGTCCTTGCGCCAGGCGTGGTGGACGAACTCGGAGTCACCGGAGAAGCCGAGGACCTGTGCGTCGCGGTCGGCGAACTCCTCGTTCAGCTTGCCGAAGGCGGCGATCTCGGTGGGGCACACGAAGGTGAAGTCCTTGGGCCACGCGAAGACCACCTTCCAACCCTGGTAGGTCTTGTGGGTGATCGTCTCGAACTCCCTGCCCTTCTCCAGCGAGACGCAGGCGGTCAGTTCGAACTCGGGGAACTTGTCACCGACAGTGAGCACACGCTCTCCTTGCAGCGCGGAGCCACCCCGGATCGCGGGGTCCACTCCGATGGGTTGGACGCCGCCGATCGTGGCACAAGGTGCATTGATTCCTGAAATAGCTACACTCGGTCGAGTTGATCGGAGGTGGCTATCAGTGGCTGTGGGTAATCCCCTGGGGAACGGTACCGGGGGCGGCGCCGGGGCCGGCGGCAAGCGGCGCCAGCCCAGTCTCGCGCAGCTGCGCGCCTTCTGCGCGGTCGCCGAGCATCTGCACTTCCGGGACGCGGCGGCCGCGATAGGCATGAGCCAGCCCGCGCTGTCGGGGGCCGTCGCGGCCCTCGAGGAGACGCTCGGCGTCACGCTGCTCGAACGGACTACCCGCAAGGTGCTGCTGTCGCCCGCCGGCGCACGGCTCGCCGTACGGGCGAAGGCGGTGCTGGACGAGGTGCAGGCCCTGCTGGCGGAGGCTGAGGCGGTGCGGGCGCCGTTCACCGGCGCGCTGCGGCTCGGGGTGATCCCCACCGTCGCGCCGTATCTGCTGCCCACGGTCCTCGGACTGGTTCACGACCGCTATCCGGACCTCGACCTCCAGGTCCACGAGGAGCAGACCGCCAGCCTCCTGGACGGGCTCGCCGCCGGCCGCCTCGACCTGCTGCTGCTCGCGGTCCCGCTGGGCATCCAGGGGGTCGTGGAACTCCCGCTGTTCGACGAGGACTTCGTGCTCGTCACGCCGCTCGGGCATCCGCTCGGCGGCCGCGACGGCATCGCCCGCGAGGCGCTCAAGGAGCTGAACCTGCTCCTCCTGGACGAGGGGCACTGCCTGCGCGACCAGGCCCTGGACATCTGCCGGGAAGCGGGCCGCGAGGACGTCGCGGTGACCACCACGGCCGCCGGGCTCGCCACCCTCGTCCAGCTGGTCGCCGGCGGGCTCGGCTGCACCCTGCTGCCGCACACCGCCGTCAAGGTCGAGACCAGCCGCAGCGACCAGCTCCTCACCGGCTCCTTCGCAGAGCCCGCGCCGAGCCGCCGGATCGCCCTCGCGATGCGCGCCGGGGCGGCCCGCGGCGCCGAGTACCGGGAGCTGGCGGCCGCGTTGCGCGAGGCGCTGCGGCCGCTGCCCGTCCGGGTCCTCGGCGCCGGTTCCTGACCGCGGCTATTCGGTGCGCAGGCCGTCCGGGCGCATCAGCCGCAGCAGGGGCGGCAGGCTGAGCAGGGTCACCGCGAGGACGACCGCCGCGCCGAAGCCGGTCATCGCCAGCACGCCCGGCCAGTCCACGCGGACCGTGGAGCCGACCATCTTCAGCAGTACCGTGCCGAGCGTCAGCCCCACCACGCCGGCCAGCAGCAGGCCGAGCCCGACCGGGATCGCCGTCTGCCACAGCACCGACAGGCTCAGCGTGCGGCGCCGGGTGCCGAAGGCGACCAGGGCCGACAGCAGCTTCTTGCGCTCGCGCAGCTGCTCCAGCTGGCCGACCAGCAGGCTCGCGCCGATCAGCGCCAGTACGGCGGCGGCGCCGACGAACAGGCCGGTGCGGATGGACTCGAACTGGCCGTTCCGCTCGAACGAGGTCAGCGTCTCCGCGTGCATCAGCGGATCGATCCGGACCGCCGTGTCGATCACGTACTCGTGGGCGTCGCGCACCCCGGAGTCGATGGACAGGTAGACCACGCCCTGCACCGCCGTACTGGCGCCCTCCGGCAGTGCGCCCGGGGTGAGCAGGAAACCGCCGCGCTTGTAGCCGGTGGGATCCTCGCGGGTCTCGGCCTGCTTCAGCGCCGCCGGCACCGTCCAGCGGCTCGGGGAGCCTTCGTCGTCGCCGGAGTAGGAGGGGTCGAGGTACAGCGTCCGGCCGTGCTTCTCACCGGCCGCCAGCAGCTTCGCCGTCTCGGAGTCGCTGTCGGACCCCTTCACCACGAACGCGTCGCCGTCGTGGCAGGACGGCAGGGCCGCGACCTCCCGCAGCGAGGCGCAACTGCCCACGCTCACCTGGCCCGTCCGGTTCGGGTCCTTCTTCCGGTCGCCGACCTCGCCGTCGGCGATCGAGACCACCTTCCGTACGCCCTTGGTCCCGGTCATGGCCCGGGCCACCTCGGGCACCGGGACACCGGTCGGCACCTGGACCGACATCTGCGCGCGGTTCAGGTCGTTGGTGGTCGCCTTGGTGTAGTCGGCCTCGACACCGGCGAAGACCATCTGGAGCGCGATCGCCCCGGCCACCGCCACCGCGATGCCGTTGACCATGCGGGCTGCCGTACCGCTGCTCAACTGCAGCCGCCGGACCGCCAGCTGCCAGGCCACCGCGCCCCGGCCGAGCCGGCCGACGACCGTCTCCACGACCCACGGCAGCAGCGCCGTGATGCCGACCAGGAGGAGCAGGACGCCGCCGGTCACCAGGTACTGGTTGAAGTCGCCGTCGCCGCGGCCCTGCCCGATCATCGGGTAGAGCGCCGCCAGACCGGCCACCGGGAGCAGCAGCCGCCACCACAGCCGGCGACGGGCGGGCTTCGCCGTCCGCACCACGCCCAGCGGCTCGATGACCACCCCGCGCAGCGTGAACAGGGTCACCAGCACGGCGGCCGCCGGGACCAGGACCGCCACCAGCGCGGCCAGTACGGGGGAGGGGTTGAGGTAGCTCGGGAACACGCTGGTGCCGAACACCTCGACGTTCCCCGCGAGCTGGCGGCCGATGAGGAAGAAGCCGGCGCCGAGGACGAGTCCGAGCAGCGCGCCCGCCATCGCCTCGCCGGCCGCGATCCGCCGTACCATCCGGCCGTCGGAGCCGACCAGCCGCAGCGCGGCCAGCCGCCGGTCGCGGCGCTCGCCGCCGAAGCGGACGGCGGCCGCGACGAACACGGCGACGGGCATCAGCAGGATCACGAACACCACGAGGACGAGCAGCGTGAGGACCGGGTCGCTCTCGGCGTCCGGGGAGCGGGGGCTGCCGAAGTGGTCGATCCGGGCCACGTCCGGCGGGTGGATGTGGGCGGCGAGGTCGGCGGAGCCCGCGTAGTAGGCGAGTTCCTGGGAGCCGGTCAGTCCGCTCTCCGCGATGGTGGCGGTGATCCGGTACGGCAGCCGGTCGCGCAGCAGCGCTCCGTCGGGGGAGTCGAGCAGCCGCTTCAGCGCGGGCGAGACGGCCATCTCGCCGGGTGCCGGGTACTCGGTGAGCCCGGGCGGCACCGGTGCCTTCGCGCCCTCCCGCTGGACCATCCGGCCGCGTATGTCGCTGCCGTGGTAAGGGGTGTCGATGTCCGCGATGACGAACGTCTTCTCGCCGGCCTTCATGGGGTGGCCGAAGACGTAGGTGTAGTCCGCCCGCGCCACGTCGCGCTGGTGGCGTACGGCCAGCGCGTTCGGGATGGCCGTGGTGAGCAGCAGCAGCGCCACCCCCAGTCCCACGCCGACCGCCGTCATGGTGGCCCGGAACCAGCCCTCGCGGCCGCCCGCGAAGGCGAACCGGACCCCCATGGCCAGATCCCTCGACCTCCCCCACGCTCGGCTTCGCTCGCGCGGGCGGCGCCCCCTTCCGGCGTTCATACCGCCCGCTCCATGTCCCGGGACTTCCCGTCCCGTACGACGATCTCGCGGTCGGAGTAGGCGGCCACCCTTGCCTCGTGCGTGACGAGGACGACGGCCGCGTTGGTGGAGCGGGCGGCGTCCGTCAGCAGCTCCATCACCCGCTCGCCGTTGAGCGAGTCGAGCGCGCCGGTCGGCTCGTCCGCGAACAGCACCCGGGGACCGGTCACCAGCGAGCGGGCCACCGCGACCCGCTGCCCCTGGCCGCCGGAGACCTCGCCCGGACGCTTCTTCGCGAGATCGTCGACCTCCAGCTTCTCCATCCAGCCGAGCGCGGCCCGTTCGGCCTCCTTGCGGGAGGTGCCGTTCAGCCGCAGCGGCAGGGCGACGTTCTCCACGCAGGTCAGTTCGGGCACCAGCTGCCCGAACTGGAAGACGAACCCGAACTCGCTGCGCCGCAGCGCGCTGCGCTCGGCGTCGTTCATGGTGGCCAGCTCCCGGCCGGCGTACATGATCGACCCGGAGTCGGGCGGCACGATCCCGGCGAGGCAGTGGAGCAGCGTCGACTTGCCGGAGCCGGACGGCCCCATCACGGCGACGACCTCGCCCGGGTGTATGGAGAACTCGGCCCCGTCGAGGGCGACGGTCGGGCCGTACGCCTTGCGGAGCTTGTCGGCCGTGAGCAGCGAACCGGCGGGAGCGTTCACTTGGCCACCTCCGCGCGGAGCTTGTCGAGCCGGGCCGCGGTCAGTTCCAGCCAGCGCAGGTCTGCCTCCAGGTGGAACAGGGCGTGGTCGCAGACGAGCTGGTCCGCGAGGTCGCCGTGGCGCTTGCGGTCGGTGAGGATGCGCATGCTGCGCAGGTGCTCGGAGCGCTGGCTGTCGAGGATGTCGCCGGCGTTCCGGTGCGTCAGCAGCGCGAGCACGACCTTGGTGTACAGGGTCGACTGGAGGTACTCCGCCGGCTTCTCGGGTGTCGCCAGCCACTGCTCGACGTCGGTGACCCCGGCGTCGGTGATGGCGTACCGCTTCCGCTCGGGTCCGCCGCCGGCCTCGATGCCGTCGACTTCCACGAGCCCGTTCTTCAGCAGCCGGGACATCGTCGAATAGACCTGGCCGTAGTGGAGCGGCCGGTCGTGACCGAACTTCTCGTCGAAGGCCCGCTTCAGGTCGTAACCGTGGCGCGGGCCGGACTCCAGGAGCCCCAGGAGGGTGTGACCGATGGACATGGAGAGGACTCTACACACGGTGTATACGCCGCGTGTATACGCGCCGTGCGTAGATCATGGCCCGCTGTGCGGACCCGCAGGTGGGGGCCGATTGTCACGGTTCTGCGACAGGGCGGTGTCACGGCGGCGGGGGCCTGTCTCGTCTCTGATCCGGCAGCGGGTCTCCCGCGTCGGGTCGGATCGGTTCGGATCAGGAAGGTGATGGCCGTGCGGGTGTTCGTGGCAGGGGGCAGCGGGGTTCTGGGGCGGCGGCTGGTGCCGCAGCTGGTGGCGCGGGGGCATCAGGTGACGGCCACCACGACCGGCACGGCCGGGCTCGGGCTGCTGAAGGAACTGGGCGCGGAGGGGGTCGTGATGGACGGCCTGGACGCGCTGTCGGTCGGCCGGGCGGTGGCCGCGGCCCGCCCGGACGTGATCGTCCATCAGCTCACCGCGATCTCCATGGCGCACGCCGGCAAGCCCGACATCAAGCATCCCGACCGCTGGTTCGCCCTCACCAACCGGCTGCGCACCGAGGGCACGGACCACCTGCTCGCCGCCGCCGAGGCGACCGGCGTACGGCACGTCGTCGCGCAGAGCCACGCCAGCTGGAACGGCATCCGCGAGGGCGGCTGGGTGAAGACGGAGGAGGACCCGCTGGACCTGATGGAGGGGACTCCCGCGCACGGCGGGATGCTCGCCCTGCGCCACCTGGAGGACGCGGTCCTGCGGGCCGGCGGCGCGGCCCTGCGCTACGGCGCCTTCTACGGCCCCGGCGCCATCGACGACCAGGTGGAGCTGGTCCGCAAACGCCAGTACCCCCTGGTCGGCCGCGCCGCCGGCCACAGCAGCTGGATCCACCTCGACGACGCGGCGAGCGCGACCGTCCTCGCGGTGGAGCGGGGGGCGCGGGGCGTGTTCAACATCGTCGACGACGAACCGGCGCCGGCCGCCGAGTGGCTGCCGTACCTGGCCGAGTGCGCCGGGGCGAAGCGGCCGCTGCGGGTGCCGGTGTGGCTGGCCCGCCTCCTGGCCGGCGAACAGGCGGTCGTCATCATGACCCAGGGCCGCGGCTTCTCCAACGCCAAGGCCAGGCGGGAGCTGGACTGGGAGCCGCGGTACCGCTCCTGGCGGCAGGGGTTCAAGGAGGAGCTCGCCTGAGACCGGTCGTCGCCGCCCGCGCCTCCGGCGTCGGGCAGGGGCACGGGCCCCTCCGGACGGTCCGGTCCGGCCTGCGCTTTTCCATCTCGGTGGTATCACTTGCCCCCACCGGGCAACCCTCCGTCGTCTCCGCTCGTCGGTTCCGTTGGGTAGGGGTGCTGATTGTCACGTCCGAAAAAGGACAGATCGTGCGCCCTTTGTCATAGAGAGCGGTGTTAGCTTTCTGGACTGACCTGAGCCACGTACCTGTGTGACACCCGTACACACGTGTGACAGCCGAGACGAAGCGGAGCAGACGGACTCATGGGACGAGCGGACGAGAGAAGAGCGCGACAGCGTGGCGGCCGCCGCGCCGCGCCCCGGAACCGCACGCCCCAGCAGTCCGGGCCCGAGACGCCGACGACGGCGGAGGGCGGGACCACGATGGCGGTCGAGTCGCCGGCCGCCCCGGCCGCGGAGGGCGCCACCCGCGCCGAACGCCGCAAGGCCGCCGCGGGGAAGGGGAAGGGGCGGCCGACCAAGGACGGCAAGCCCGCCAAGGGCCGCATACGCAGGTTGTTCACCTGGAAGAAGATGCTCGGCGCGTTCTTCACCGTCTGCCTGCTGGGCATCGGCACCTTCATCGCGCTGTACATGATGGTGAGCGTCCCCGAGGGCAACGCCCTCGCGCAGACGCAGAGCAACGTCTACAAGTACAGCGACGGCTCGGTCCTGGCCCGCAAGGGCACCGTCAACCGCGAGATCGTGGACCTCTCCAAGGTCCCGAAGGAGGTCCAGCACACCTTCGTCGCGGCGGAGAACAAGTCCTTCTACAACGACAACGGCATCGACCTGAGGGGCATGGCCCGCGGCCTCTACAACACGGCGCGGGGCCGCGGCACCCAGGGCGGTTCGACGATCACTCAGCAGTACGTCAAGAACTACTACCTCGACCAGGACCAGACCGTCACGCGCAAGCTGAAGGAACTGGTCATCTCGCTGAAGGTGGACCGCGAGAAGTCCAAGGACTACATCCTCGCCGGCTACATCAACACCAGCTACTACGGCCGCGGCGCCTACGGCATCCAGGCCGCCGCCCAGGCCTACTACCGCGTCGACGCCGACAAGCTCACGGTCCAGCAGGGCGCCTACCTGGCCGCGCTGCTCCAGGCACCGAGCCAGTACGACTGGGCGGTGGCGGGCCCCGTCGGCAAGAAGCTGGTGAAGGCACGGTGGAACTACGTCCTGGACAACATGGTCGGCCAGGGCTGGCTGGACAAGACCAAGCGGGACGCCATGAAGTTCCCGATCCCCAAGGAGCCGAAGGCCGCGTCCGGCCTGGAGGGCCAGAAGGGCTACCTGGTCGAACTGGCCAACACCCAGCTGGAGAACCAGCTGATGAAGTCGCAGGGCATCACCCGGTCCGAGGCCGAGGCCCAGGTCGTCGACCAGGGCTGGACGATCACCCTGAACATCGACCCGAAGAAGCAGGCCAAGCTGGAGGCGGCCGTCAAGAGCCAGCTCACCAGCAAGCTCGACGGCAAGAAGCGCAAGGTCGACAAGAACGTCCAGGCCGGCGCCGTCTCCGTCGACCCCAAGACCGGCAAGATCCTCGCCCTGTACGGAGGCGTGGACTACTACAAGCACTACACGGACAACGCCACCCGCGCCGACTACCAGCCGGCGTCCACCTTCAAGCCGATCATCCTCGCCTCCGCGCTGGACCGGGACGCCAAGACCCAGGACGGCAAGGACATCAACGCCAACACCATCTACGACGGCACCAGCGGCCGTGCGGTGAAGGGCAGCGACATCGCCTTCTCGCCGCCGAACGAGGACGACGCGGACTACGGCAACATCACCGTGCAGACGGCGATGAACAAGTCCGTCAACTCGGTGTTCGCGCAGATGGGCGTGGACGTCGGCATGAAGAACGTGCTGAAGACCGCCGACGACCTCGGTCTGGACACCGAGAACCTCCAGGCGGTCCCCGCGATGACCCTGGGCAGTATGGGCGCGAGCCCGCTGGAGATGGCCTCGGTGTACGCGACCCTCGACAACCACGGCCAGAAGGTCACCCCGACGATCCTCGCGTCGGCGGAGAAGACCGGCCGCAAGGTCGACCTGCCGGACCCGATCGGCGAACAGGTGGTCAGCCGCGAGGCGGCCGACCAGGTGACCTCGGTGCTGACGGGCGTGGTCGACGACGGTACGGCCAAGGTGTCGGTGGCCCAGAACCCGCTGCGCAAGGGGCAGCAGGTGGCCGGCAAGACGGGTACCTCCGACAGCAACAAGTCGGCCTGGTTCACCGGCTACACGCCGGACCTGGTCACCTCGGTCGGCCTGTTCGGCGAGGACGCCAAGACCCACAACCAGGTCCCCCTCACCGGCGCCACCGGACTGATCCCCGGCACCGGCCGCATCAACGGTGGCGGCTACCCCGCGCAGATCTGGGCGGCGTACACCTTCGGCGTCACGAAGAAGGCCAAGTTCGACCTGAACACCGAGCTGGGCGCGGCCGTCAAGCCGACGGACACGCCGAGCTACAGCGAGTCTCCGTCCGAGACGCCGTCGCAGACCCCGAGCTCGACCCCGACGAAGTCCGCGACCCCGTCGCAGACCCCGTCCCAGACCCCGAGCTCCACCCCGACGAAGTCCCCGACGCCGACGACCAGCGCACCGTCGACACCGGAGGAGACCCCGACGGGCGGGATCACCGACAACCCGCTGGACCCGGCCGACGGCCAGTAGCAGAGTCGCTGCCGCATCCGGTGCTTCGCCGGGTGCGGCAGCGTCGTGGTTGCTCGCGCAGCTCCCCAGCGGCCTCGAGCCCCCGCGGCGCTATCTGTTCAGCTCGAACCAGACGACCTTCCCGGTGCTCAACCGGGTCGCCCCCCACCGCCGCGCCAGCCGGTTCACCAGATACAGCCCCCGGCCGCCCTCGTCCGTCGCCCGGGCCTGCCGCAGCCGCGGCAGCTGCGGGACGTCGTCGCCGACCTCGCACCGCAGCACATCCGTCCGCAGCAACCGCAACGTCACCGGTCGCGACGCGTACCGCACCGCGTTCGTCACGACCTCGCTGACCAGCAGTTCGACGGAGTCGGTGAGTTCCTCCAGGCCCCAGCGGGCCAGCGCACGGCGTGCCAGCCGCCGGGCCCGCCCCGGCGCCGCGTCCTCCGGCTCCAGGAACCAGTACGCCACATCGCTCGGCGCGATCCCGTCGAACCGGGCCGCGAGCAGCGCGATGTCGTCGTCGCGGTCACCCGGCCCGAGCATGTCGAGCACCTCGTCGCACAGGGCCTCCAGCGGCGGCGGATGGTCCGGCCCCGTCAGCTGCGCGGTCGCGGCGAGCTTCTCGCGCAGCTGCTCTATACCGGTCCACACGTCCCGCAGCCGGGACTCCACCAGCCCGTCGGTGTACAGGAGCAGCGTCGCCCCGGCCGGCGCGTCCAGCTCCACCGCCTCGAAGTCGACCCCGCCGACGCCGATCGGCGCCCCGGCCGGCACCCGCAGCACCTCGGCGCGGCCGCCCAGGTGCAGCAGCACCGGCGGCGGATGACCGGCGTTGGCGATGGTGATGCGGTGCGACACCGGGTCGTAGACCGCGTACAGGCAGGTCGCCATCCGGTCGGAGCCGAGCCGCTGGGCCTGCTCGTCGAGGTGGTGCAGGACCTCCTGCGGCGGCAGGTCGAGCCCGGCGAGGGTCTGCGCGGTGGTCCGCAGCTGCCCCATGATGGCCGCCGACGTCATCGAGTGGCCCATGACGTCACCCACCACCAGCGCCACCCGGCTGCCGGGCAGCGGGATCGCGTCGTACCAGTCGCCGCCCACCCGGGCCGTCTCGGCGGCCGGCAGGTAGCGGGAGGCCAGCCGCACGCCTGTCGCGCTCGGCAGGTTCTCCGGCAGCATGGTCCGCTGCAGCTCGTCGGCGATGTAGGCCTCCCGGCCGTACAGCACCGCCTTGTCGATGCCGAGCGCGCTGTGGGTGGCCAGCTGGGCGGCGACCAGCAGGTCGTCGGCCTCGAACGCGAGCCGCTCCGGGCGGCGCAGGAACAGGGCCGCGCCGATCACCCGGCGCCGGCCGCGCAGCGGGGCGAGGATCGCGTGCTGGGCACCGGGGACCAGCGACTCGTTGCCCTCGCCGAGGAGTTCGGGCAACGCCGCGCGCGCCGCGGGGGAGTCGGCGAAGACCGGCCGTACGCCCCGCAGCACCTCGTTCAGCGCACCGCCCGGCCGTACCTCGCACAGCTCCGCGGTGAGCGCGGCCAGGCCGATGTCGGCCGGATCCGGCTCCGGGACGGGCAACGGCGGAAAACCGTCGGAGTCACGTTCCTCAGGGATCCGGTCGGTGCGGCGCAGCCGCAGCACCACCGGGCCGACGGGCCGCTCGTCGCCGACCGGCAGCGGGTCGCGCAGATAGACCAGGATCGTGTCCGAGAAGGTCGGCACGGTCGCCCGGCACAGCCCCATCACGATCTCGTCCAGGTCGATGCCCCGGGCGATCCGCCGGGTTGCGGCGCCCACGAAGCGCAGCCGGTCGCCGTCCCGCCGCATCGGCATCGGCCGGCCCGGCGGCAGCCCGCGTCCGGTACGCCGCTCCTGCGCGCTCGCCACCCGCTCCGGCTCGGCGCCGGGCTGTGGCGGGATGCCCTCCGGGGCGGGGCGCGGCCGGTGCGGATCGGGCTCAGCGCTGGTGGGCTGGGCGTGCTCGGGGCCGTTGACGGAGTGCTCCTCGGACGTGCTGGTACCGGGGCCGCAGGGCGTCTCGCCCGCACGGGCCTGTGCCGGTAAGGCGGTGCCGCCGCGCGGACAGGGCTGGGGTTGTCCCTGCGTCTGCAGTTGCGGCTGCGGGGTGTGCAGGAGCCCCCCGCGGGCCTCCGCGGGGTCGGCGCCCGGCTGTGGGCGCTCGTAGGAGGTGGGGTGCTCCGTCACGCGTGTCGAATCCGTCCGTCCGGGGCTGCGCGCCGGGCGCGCAGATGGTCCCGCCGAAGTGCCGATACCCGGATTACGTGTCCCAGGAACGGAATTTCGGCGTGGCTGGAGGCTGTTCCTGTGCCACCGGCGAACGATCTGCGGCCCGCGCACCGCTCGCCGGTGTTGCCCTCGTACCCCTCGCTCACGTCCTGCCGCCCCTCGGTGACGTTCGGTCAAGCCCGGCGCATGATCCGGGAGTTGTGCTCACGTTTCCTTGCGGAGGACGATCCTACGGTTGTGGACCGGGGGCGCATCAAGGGTCTCATGAGGACACGTGCGCGGGCGTACGGTCCCAGTCCTCCGGGAGTGACGGTACCGCCCAGGACGGGTCCGGGCGCCAGTGCTGCCAGCCGGACGAGAAGGGCGCCTCCCAGGCCTCGACGTCGGCCACCGCGGCCAGGCCCGCCGTCCGCACCGCCGCGGCCGTCTCCGCGTCCATCAGCCCGTCCTGCTGGGCCTGCGCGAACTCGTCCTCGTCGAGCCACTGCCAACTGCGGTCCGGGTGCACGGAGATGTCCAGAAAGTAGTCCTCCGAGTCCACTCCGCCGCCCCAGCGGACCAGCGGCTGCTCAAGGTTGACGTACCAGTTCTTGAACTGCCAGCCCGGCTCCCAGAACAGCCACACCGACCAGGGCTGACCGGGCCGGGCCAGCTTCAGCACACCGGTACCGCGCCAGTGGCCGTGCGTGACGGACCGGGGTTTGGTGTAGCGGGACTCAAGCGGTTCTTCACCGAGCGACGAGCCGTCGGCGAGGACGGGCCTGACGCACTCGGTGCCGGGGGCCAGCCAGACGGCGAGCAACTCCTCGTCGTCCCGGACGACGGTGACGGGGCGCGCGATGTGGAAGCCGTGTCCGGCGTTCTCCCGGTACCGCCACAGGATCTGGCTCCCAGGAGTCCAGAAACCGGCCCCGTCGCCGGTCGCACCGCCCGTTTCCCCGCGCATCACGCGTCTCACCGCTCCACCGTCTGCCATGCACAGATATTAGGTGCCGTAGGCATACGACGCTGCGGCGGACGTCACGGTTCTGGCCGGGCGGCGCGAAACGTTCGCACGCGGTTACGGCCGCGTCATCCGCAGGACATCCAGCGCCTCGTCCAGCTGCTCGACCGTCAGGTCACCCCGTTCGACGTACCCGCCCTCGATGACCACCTGACGGATCGTCTTCCGCTCGGCCAGCGCCCTCTTGGCCACCTTGGCGGCCTCCTCGTACCCGATGTACTTGTTGAGCGGCGTGACCACGGAGGGCGACGACTCGGCGTACTCCCGGGCCCGCTCGCGGTGCGCGGTGATCCCGTCCACGGTCCGGTCGGCGAGCAGCCGCGAGACGTTGGCGAGCAGCCGGACGGACTCCAGCACGTTCCTGCCGATGACCGGCAGCATCACGTTGAGCTCGAAGTTCCCGGCCGCGCCGGCCACGGCGATGGTCTGGTCGTTCCCGATGACCTGCGCGGCCACCATCAACACGGCCTCGGGAATGACCGGGTTGACCTTCCCCGGCATGATCGAGGACCCCGGCTGCAGATCCGGCAGCGAGATCTCGGCGAGTCCGGTCCGCGGCCCCGAGGACATCCACCGCAGGTCGTTGGCGATCTTCGTCAGCCCGACCGCGACGGTCCGCAGCTGCCCGCTGGTCTCCACGATCCCGTCCCGGGCGCCCTGCGCCTCGAAGTGGTTCCGGGCCTCGGTGAACGGCAGCCCGGTGACCCGCGCGACCTCCTCGATCACCGCGGCGGAGAACCCGGGCGGCGTATTGATCCCGGTGCCCACGGCCGTCCCGCCGAGCGGCAGCTCCGCGAGCCGGGGCAGCGAGGCCCGCAGCCGCTCGACGCCGTACCGCACCTGCGCCGCGTACCCCCCGAACTCCTGCCCCAGCGTCACCGGCGTCGCATCCATCAAATGGGTCCGCCCGGACTTCACCACGTCGGCGAACTCCTCGGACTTCCTGGCGAGCGAGTCGGCGAGATGATCGAGCGCCGGAATCAGGTCCCGGGTGACGGCGGCGGTGGCGGCGATGTGGAGGGACGACGGGAACACGTCGTTGGAGGACTGCGAGGCGTTCACGTGGTCGTTGGGATGAACGTCCCGCCCGAGCCGCTCGGTCGCCAGCGTCGCGAGGACCTCGTTGGTGTTCATGTTCGAGGAGGTGCCGGACCCGGTCTGGAACACGTCCACGGGAAAGTGCTCGTCCCACGTCCCCTCGGCGACCTCCTCGGCCGCCTCCTGGATCGCCCGCGCGATGTCCTTGTCGACCACCCCCAGCTCGGCGTTCACCTTGGCCGCCGCGCCCTTGATCCTGGCCAGCGCCTCGATGTGCGCGCGCTCGATCCGCTGCCCGGAGACGGGGAAGTTCTCGACGGCCCGTTGCGTCTGGGCCCGCCACTTGGCGTGTGCGGGGACCCGGACCTCGCCCATGGAGTCGTGTTCGATGCGGTAGTCGCTCATGCCCTTGTCAGCGATCGGGACACGGCGGTTGTTCCGGCCGCCTGCTGCATTGGCACCACCGACGTCACCGGGTCGGGGGACTGCTTCTCCGCCCACCGGGCGGGACATCACGAACAAATGTGACGATCACCCCAAGGTGACAGGGCGACTCCCCGCCGTCACCACGGCTGGCAGGAGGACCACTCGATGAACTTCACTCCCAAGGGTCTGCTCGGCGCCCTCGCGGCGGTGTCCATAGGCGCGGCGACCCTGCTGGGCGCGGCAGCCGGCAGCGCCGGTGCCGCCGGCGGCGCCCACCGGGCCCACTGCGACCGAGCCGAACGACCCGTCTGGAGCGGCGACCCCAGCCGCAACATGACCAGCCACGGCTGCGCCCTGCCGTCCAGCGAGCGCCCCTGGTACCGCGTCGCGATCGACAACCTGGCACAGCCCCACCACACGACGGACTACGCGAACGGCCCGGTCGACCACACCGAGAAGCTGCACGACGAAACCGTCAGGTGCATGGGCTACACCAAGGACGGCGACACGGTGAACTGGTTCGGCTGCATCCCCGACTGATACCTGTGACGAGAGCGGGTCCGCCCCCCCTCCAGCCCGTCCGCCGTTCGAGGACGGGCGCCCCCTCCAGCCCGTCCGGCGTTTGAGGACGGGGGCCGGTCCGCACCCCCTCCAGCCCGTCCGGCGTTTGAGGACGGGGGCCGGTCCGCACTCCCACCAGCCCGTCCGGCGTTTGAGGACGGGGGCCGGCCCGCGCCCCCTCCAGCCCGTCCGGCGTTTGAGGACGGGGGCCGGTCCGCACCCCCACCAGCCCGTCCGGCGTTTGAGGACGAGGCCGTTCAGGCCGAAGCGGGGGTCCGGGGGCGGCAGCCCCCGAAACGGACGGCCGCAACCGGGGCGGTCGAAGGGGGCCCACCCCCTGGAAGGACGGGACGGGTAGGGGCGGCGGGGGCGACATCCGCCCCCGCCGCAACCGGACGCACTACGCCAGCCCGGGCCCCCGCACCGGGATCGAGGTGAACGTCGGAGCCGGGGCGGGGTCCTGGAAGAAGTCGTTGCCCTTGTCGTCCACGACGACGAACGCCGGGAAGTCCTCGACCTCGATCTTCCAGACGGCCTCCATGCCGAGCTCCTCGTACTCGACGACCTCGACCTTCTTGATGCAGTCCTGGGCGAGCCGCGCGGCCGGCCCGCCGATGGAGCCGAGGTAGAAGCCGCCGTGCGCCTCGCACGCGTCGGTGACCTGCTTGCTGCGGTTGCCCTTGGCGAGCATCACCTTGGAGCCGCCCGCGGCCTGGAACTGCTCGACGTAGGAGTCCATGCGGCCGGCGGTCGTCGGCCCGAAGGATCCGGAGGCGTAGCCCTCGGGGGTCTTCGCGGGGCCCGCGTAGTACACCGGATGGTCCTTCAGGTACTGCGGCATCTCCTCGCCCGCGTCGAGCCGCTCCTTGATCTTGGCGTGCGCGATGTCGCGCGCCACGACCAGCGGCCCGGTGAGCGAGAGCCGCGTCTTGACCGGGTACCTGGTCAGCTCGGCGAGGATCGTGTCCATCGGCTGGTTGAGGTCGATCTTCACGACGTCCGAGGACTCGTCCAGGTGCTCGTCGGTGGTCTCCGGCAGGAACCGCGCCGGGTCCGTCTCCAGCTGCTCCAGGAAGACGCCCTCGGCGGTGATCTTCGCGACGGCCTGGCGGTCCGCGGAGCAGGACACGGCGATGGCGACCGGGCAGGACGCGCCGTGCCGCGGCAGCCGGACCACGCGCACGTCGTGGCAGAAGTACTTGCCGCCGAACTGCGCGCCGATGCCGATCTTCTGGGTCAGCTCGAAGACCTTCTGCTCCAGGTCCTTGTCCCGGAAGCCGTGCCCGAGCGCCGAGCCCTCGGCCGGGATCTCGTCCAGGTAGTGCGCGGAGGCGTACTTGGCGGTCTTCAGCGCGTACTCGGCGCTCGTACCGCCCACCACGATCGCCAGGTGGTACGGCGGGCACGCGGCGGTGCCGAGCGAACGGATCTTCTCCTCCAGGAACTTCATCATGGAGGCCTCGTTGAGGACGGCCTTCGTCTCCTGGTAGAGGAACGACTTGTTGGCCGAGCCGCCGCCCTTCGCCATGAAGAGGAACTTGTAGGCGCCGCCGTCGGTGGCGTAGAGCTCGATCTGGGCCGGCAGGTTCGACCCCGTGTTCTTCTCCTCCCACATGGTGAGCGGAGCCATCTGCGAGTAGCGCAGGTTGAGGTTCAGGTACGCGTCGTAGATGCCGCGGCTCAGCGCCGCCTCGTCGCCGCCCTCGGTCAGCACGTTCTGGCCGCGCTTGCCCATGACGATCGCGGTGCCGGTGTCCTGGCACATCGGCAGCACGCCGGCGGCCGCGATGTTCGCGTTCTTCAGCAGGTCCAGCGCCACGAACTTGTCGTTGCTCGACGCCTCCGGGTCGTCGATGATCCGGCGGAGCTGGGCGAGGTGGGCCGGGCGCAGGTAGTGCTGGATGTCGTGGATCGCCTCCTCGGCGAGCTTGCGCAGCGCCTCCGGCTCCACCTTGAGGAACGTCCGCCCGTCCGGTCCCTCGACGGTGGACACACCCTCCGAGGTCACCAGCCGGTACGGGGTGGTGTCCTCGCCCTGGGGAAGCAGATCGGTATACGCGAACTCAGGCATCTCAGCCCATTCCTCACTCTGACGGACGGCCGCCCGCCGACGCTGGCGGGCGCTGTCCAGCGTAGAACCTGCCACTGACGGGGAGCCTGTGAGGTAAGGCTCAGTTCGGGAACCGTACGGGTTCTCCACAGGTCGCGACGAGGGGTAGTCGCGATCTATCGCGTTTCGGTACGCTGCTGCCGTGGACCTTCAGAAGCAGACCCCTCAGGAGCGCGCCGGAGCGCCGGTGGCCGAGCTGCGCGCCTCGGACGCCGACCGCGACCGCATCGCCGACATCCTGCGGGAGGCCCTCGCCGAGGGGCGCCTGACCGCCGACGAGCACGCCGAGCGTGTGGAGGGGGTGCTGAACGCCAAGACGGTGGGCGAGCTGGAGGTCTTCATACGGGACCTGCCGGCGGCCCACGCCCGCCCCTCCGCCCCGGCCTACACGCCGGTGCCGCCCCGCCCGACGCCCGGCGCGATCCCCGTCGAGGCGGACGGCAACGTGGTGGCCGTCTTCAGCAGCGCCCGCCGCCGAGGCCGCTGGCGGGCCGGCCGCCGGCTGCACGCCTACGCGGTCTTCGGCTCCATCGAGCTGGACCTCACCGAGGCGATCTTCGAGTACCAGCAGGTCGTCGTCAAGGCGATCTCGGTCTTCGGAGACATCCAGATCCGCGTCCCGGAGAACGTGTCGCTGCGCGGCACCGGCGGCGGTGTGCTCGGCAACTTCGAGGCGGACACGCTGGATTCGGTCGACTCCGACGCGCCGGTCGTCTACGTCGACGGCTGGGCCGTCCTCGGCAACGTGGAGGCGCGGCCGAAGCGCGGAAAGCTCATCGCGGACATCCTGGACCGGGTTCAGGACAAGGTCGACAGGAAGTTGCGCAAACACCTGGACCGTTGACGGTCGCGAATCACTCCCTGCCCACCGGCCTCAGGGGTCGTGAACAAGCCGCCGTAGTACGGCTGTTGAGAACGCTGTGCATAGGCCCGCGCACAGCGGGTAGGCCTTGCTGCATCGTCTCTCGCTCGCGAAGCCGTCGTCAGGAGTAGACCCGTGCTGCAACCGCCGCATTCGTCCCTGCAGGTAGCTGCCGTTCCGGCCCAGCGGGTGCCAGTGCGGGACAGGGACCAAGACGCCCCCTGGCACACCGAGGCGGTGTGCCGGCGCGACGAGGCAGGCCTGTTCTTCGCACCCTCCAAGGAGCCCACCGCGGCCCGGCTGTCCCGGGAGGAGGCGGCCAAGCGGGTCTGCGCCCGCTGCCCGGTGATGGTCGAGTGCCGCGAACACGCGCTGCTCCAGCCCGAGCCCTACGGCGTCTGGGGCGGCCTCACGGCAGCGGAACGCCGCGTGGTCCTGGCCCGCCGCAGGCGCCGCGACATGGAACTGAAAAAGGCGGCACGAGCGACGGCAGCGAACCGCATAGCGCAAGCGGGCTGACAAAAAGGCGCCCTCTCCGCACAGAGGGCGCCTTTCGACTTGCCGAGGGGCCAGCGCCCCTTTCTTTCAGGGGCGCGGGGCTGTGTCTGATGTGCGGCTACCGCCGCGCGGGCGCGACCAGCCACGACGCGCCCGCAGTCGCCGGCGCACCGCAGTCCCCTGTCCCGACCGCGTCACTTCGGCCGGTCGAAATCCACCGTGCTGTACGCCCGCAGCTTGCGCAGCCGGTGCTCGGAGTCGATCCGCCGCACCGTCCCCGACTTCGACCGCATCACGATGGACTCGGTCAGCGCGGTCTCCGACCGGTACCGCACACCACGCAGCAGCTCGCCGTCGGTGATCCCGGTCGCGACGAAGAACACGTTCTCCCCGGTCACCAGGTCCTCGGTGGTCAGCACCCGGTCCAGGTCGTGCCCGGCGTCGACCGCCCGCTGCCGCTCCTCGTCGTCCTTGGGCCACAGTTTGCCCTGGATGGTCCCGCCCAGGCACTTCACCGCGCACGCCGAGATGATGCCCTCGGGCGTGCCGCCGACCCCGAGCAGCATGTCGACGCCGGTGCCCTCGCGCAGCGCGTAGATCGACCCGGCGACGTCACCGTCGGAGATCAGCTTGATGCGCGCGCCGGCCTCCCGGATCTCCTTGATGATCCCTTCGTGCCGCGGCCGGTCGAGGATGACGACGGTCACGTCCTCCGGGGTGGCCCGCTTCGCCTTGGCGACCCGCCGGATGTTGACGGCGACGGGCGCGTCGATGTCGACGAAGTCCGCCGCCTCCGGGCCCGTGACCAGCTTGTCCATGTAGAACACGGCGGACGGGTCGAACATGGCCCCGCGCTCGGCCGCGGCGAGCACGGCGATCGCGTTGGGCATGCCCTTGGCGGTCAGCGTGGTCCCGTCGATCGGGTCGACGGCGATGTCGACCTCGGGCCCGGTGCCGTCACCGATGCGCTCCCCGTTGAAGAGCATCGGGGCCTCGTCCTTCTCGCCCTCGCCGATGACGACCACGCCGTTCATCGACACGGTGGAGACGAGGGTCCGCATCGCGCGCACCGCGGCGCCGTCGGCGCCGTTCTTGTCGCCGCGGCCGACCCAGCGTCCCGCGGCCATCGCCGCGGCCTCGGTCACCCGGACGAGCTCCAGGGCGAGGTTGCGGTCGGGGGCCTCGGAGGGAACATCGAGTTCGGACGGCAGATGATGATGATTCTCGGTCATCGGAGCGCACCTTTCTGATACGACGACGGCCGGATGAGGGTTTCCCGTCGACTCTATCGCCAGGCCGACAAAATGAGCAGGGGACCCCACGGATGAGCGCAGCGGGCACCTGCGACGATAGGGGGCGTGGCAGGCACGAACGGCAAGCAGAAGACGGTCCGGGACATGATTCTCTCCCTGGCCCTGATCGGCCTCGCGGCGGGCTTCATCTACCTGCTCGTCCCGCATGACGATCACGCTCCCGACATCCAGCGGGTCGACTACCGGGTCGAGCTGCTGACGGCACGGCGCGCGGCGACCTACCCGGTGGCCGCGCCGGAGGGCCTGCCCAGCACCTGGAAGGCGACCTCGGTCCGCTTCCAGGGCGAGGCCGGGGACCGCTGGCATCTCGGCTACCAGACCCCCGACGGTCAGTACGTCCAGATCGAGCAGTCGACTCAGAAGCGCACGGACTTCATCGACGACGCCAGCCAGGGCGCGTCGGCCACGAAGACGACCGAGAAGATCGGCGACCGCACCTGGACGCACTACACCGGCGGCCGCTACGACGCGCTGGTGCTGGACGGCACCACCGGCTCCACCACGGTGGTGGCCGGCACCGCCTCCTTCGCCCAGCTGACCACGATGGCGGCGGCCCTGAAGCTGTCCTGACGCGGGCGTCGCGACACGAAAGCGAGAGGCCCCCGGCGCCGTTGCCGGGGGCCTCTGTCACGTCTGCGGGGTGGCTCAGACGGTCGTGACGACGTCGTCGTACGCCAGACGCGGGGAGCGCGGGAACCAGGCGTCGGGGCCCGGCTTGCCGATGTTGACGACCACGAACGGGGTGTGGTCGTCGTCCAGGAACTCCTTCTGGATGCCCGCGAAGTCGACACCCGTCATCGGGCCGGCGGCGAGGCCGGCGGCACGGACGCCGATGATGAAGTAGGCGGCCTGGAGGGCGGCGTTCAGGGCGGCGTTCTTCTCACGGGCGTCGCGGCCGGCGCCCTCGAACATGGCCTTGGCGCCCTCGAAGTGCGGGAAGAGCTGCGGCAGCTCCTCGTGGAACTCGTTGTCCGCCGAGAGGATCGCGACCAGCGGGGCGGCCGCGGTCTTCTTCTGGTTGCCCTCGGACAGGTGCCGCACCAGGCGCTCGCGGGCCTCGGGGGAGCGGACCAGCGTGACGCGCAGCGGCGACTGGTTCATGGAGGTCGGGCCGTACTTGACCAGGTCGTAGATCGCCTGGACCTGCTCGTCGGTCACCGGCTCGTCGGTGAAGGTGTTGGCGGTGCGGGCCTCACGGAACAGCAGGTCCTGAGCGGCGGGGTCGAGAACGAGAGACATGGTTGAACTTCCTGGGGGTCGCATCGCGTTCAAATCCGGACCACGGTCCGGATAGCCTGACAGGCACGACCATACGCGAGGGAAGGTTCAAGGTTCAACAAAGACCGGGCCGCGGTGATCCGCCTCACACGAAGGGCACCCCGCTCAGCCCTCCTCTTCGGCCCCTTCCCCTTCCCCCTCCACCTCTTCCTCGGCCAGCGCCGCGTCCAGCCGGGCCCGGGCCCCCTCCAGCCACCGCCGGCACACCTGGGCCAGCTCCTCACCCCGCTCCCAGAGCGCCAGGGACTCCTCAAGGCTCGTCCCGCCGGCCTCCAGCCGCCGCACGGTCTCGATCAGCTCGTCCCGCGCCTGCTCGTAGGAGAGCGTCTCCTCCGCCTTGCTGCTCATGCACATACCTCTCTCATACGTCCGTACGACATGCCCGTACGACGTGGACTAGCCGTCCACCCGCACCGTGAACTCACCCTCGGCGACCCGCGCCCGCAACGCCTCACCCGGCTCGATCTCCCCGGGGGCCCGCACCACGTGACCATCGCCCTTCTGCAGCACGGCGTACCCCCGCTGCAGCGTGGCGGCCGGGGAGAGTGCCACCACGCGCGCGTGCGTGTGCGTCAGCTCCGAGTCGGCGCGGTCGAGCAGATGCCCGAGGCAGCGCCGCGAACGGTCCACCAGCGAGGCGACGTGATCGGCCCGTTCGTCGACCATCCGGTGCGGATCCTCCATGGCCGGCCGCGCGAGCGCGTGCGCCAGCCCCCGCTCCTCCCGCGCCACCAGCGCCTCGACACACCGCCGTCCCCGGTCCCGCAGCATCCGCACCCGCTCCACCTCTTCCCCCACGTCCGGGACGACCTTCTTGGCGGCGTCGGTGGGGGTGGAGGCACGCAGGTCGGCGACGTAGTCGAGCAGCGGGTTGTCGGGCTCGTGCCCGATGGCGGAGACGACCGGCGTACGGCACCCGGCGACCGCCCGCACCAGCTGCTCGTCGGAGAACGGCAGCAGGTCCTCCACGCTGCCGCCCCCACGCGCGACGATGATCACATCCACCTCCTCCATCGCGTCGAGCTCCTTCACGGCCTGCACGACCTGCGGCACGGCGTGCACGCCCTGCACCGGCACGTTCCGCACCTCGAACCGCACCGCGGGCCACCGGTGCCGGGCGTTCTCCAGCACGTCCCGCTCGGCGGCCGAGGCCCGCCCGCACACCAGCCCGATCAACTGCGGAAGGAACGGCAACGGCTTCTTCCGCTCCGCCGCGAACAGCCCCTCCGCCGCCAGCCCCTTCTTCAGCATCTCCAGCCGCGCCAACAACTCCCCGACCCCGACCGGCTTTATCTCGACGGCCCGCAGGGACAGCTGCCCCCGCGGCGCGTACCACTCGGGCTTCGCGTGCACGACGACCCGGGCCCCCTCACCGACCACGTCGGCCACGGCGTCGAACACCTGCCGGAAACAGGTCACGCCGATCGAGATGTCGTACGACGGATCCCGCAACGTCAGAAACACGACCCCGGCCCCCGGCCGCCGCGACAGCTGCGTGATCTGCCCCTCGACCCAGACGGCCCCGAGCCGGTCGATCCACCCCCCGATCAGCCGGGAGACCTCACCGACGGGCACAGGAGCTTCAGCGGACGTGTTCAAAGCCATGCGCCGAGCGTAACGGCGCACACCGACAGCCCTGGACGAAGACCGGTCGCCACCACCTCTCAGTCCGTCCGCCGTCCGAGGAGGAGAGCCGGTCCGCGCCTCCACCCGTCCGTCCGGCTGAGGAGGAGAGCCGGTCCGCGCCCCCTCCAGTCCGTCCGGCTGAGGAGGAGAGCCGGTCCGCGCCTCCACCAGTCCGTCCGGCTGAGGAGGAGAGCCGGTCCGCGCCCCCTCCAGTCCGTCCGGCTGAGGAGGAGAGCCGGTCCGCGCCCCCTCCAGCCCGTCCGGCGTTTGAGGACGAGGCCGTTCAGGCCGAAGCGGGGGTCCGGGGGCGGCAGCCCCCGAAACGGGCGGTCGAAGGGGGCCCACCCCCTGGAGGGACGGGACGGGTAAGGGCGGCGGGGGCGAACCCAACGCGGCCTTACGATGGGTGCCATGACTGCTTCGCCTGGCCGCCGTGTCCTGCTCGCCGCCCCCCGTGGCTACTGCGCGGGTGTGGACCGCGCCGTGATCGCCGTCGAGAAGGCCCTGGAGCAGTACGGGGCCCCGATCTATGTCCGGCACGAGATCGTGCACAACAAGTACGTCGTGCAGACCCTGGAGAAGAAGGGCGCGATCTTCGTCGAGCGGACCGAGGAGGTCCCGCCGGGGAACATCGTGATGTTCTCCGCGCACGGCGTCGCCCCCGTCGTCCACGAGGAGGCCGAGCGCGGCCGCCTCGCCACCATCGACGCCACCTGCCCGCTGGTCACCAAGGTCCACAAGGAAGCCGTCCGCTTCGCCAACGAGGACTACGACATCCTCCTGATCGGCCACGAGGGCCACGAGGAGGTCATCGGCACCTCCGGCGAGGCCCCCGACCACATCCAGCTGGTCGACGGCCCGGCGGACGTGGCGAAGGTCGAGGTCCGCGACGAGTCCAAGGTCGTCTGGCTCTCCCAGACCACCCTCTCCGTCGACGAGACGATGGAGACCGTCGACGCACTCAAGGAGAAGTTCCCGCAGCTCATCTCGCCGCCCAGCGACGACATCTGCTACGCCACGCAGAACCGTCAGCTCGCCGTGAAGCAGATGGGCGCCGAGGCCGAGCTGGTCATCGTGGTCGGCTCCCGCAACTCCTCCAACTCCAAGAGGCTGGTCGAGGTCGCCAAGCTGGCCGGCTCCCGCGACGCGTACCTGGTCGACTTCGCCGCCGAGATCGACGAGGCGTGGCTGGAGGGCGTGACCACCGTCGGCGTCACGTCCGGCGCCTCCGTACCCGAGGTGCTGGTCGAGCAGGTCCTGGAGTGGCTCGCCGAGCGCGGCTACGGCGACGTCGAGATCGTCAAGGCGGCCGAGGAGTCCATCACCTTCTCGCTCCCCAAGGAACTCCGCCGTGACCTGCGCGAAGAGGCGGCCACCCTGGTCGCCGAGCGCGGCGGCACCGGCGCCGGCGCCTGAGCGGCCTCCGTACAGCTGTGTGACCACGGGCTCGTCCGACGTCGTGACCGTCAGTCGTACGACGTAACGTATAGCCATGCAGATCTTCGGCGTGGACATCGGTGGTTCCGGGATCAAGGGCGCTCCCGTGGACCTGGACAAGGGCGACCTGGCCCAGGAGCGGTGCAAGGTACTCACCCCGCACCCGGCGACCCCGGACGGCGTCGCCGACGGGGTCAAGCAGGTCGTCGACCACTTCGGGTGGAGCGGCCCGGTCGGGCTCACCTTCCCCGGGGTGATCACCGACGGCACCCACATCCGTACGGCGGCGAACGTCGACAAGAGCTGGATCGACACCGACGCGCGCACGCTCTTCAGCGAGCGGCTCGGCGGACTCCCGGTGACGGTGGTCAACGACGCGGACGCGGCGGGTGTGGCCGAGATGGAGTTCGGCGCCGGCCGGGACCGCAAGGGTGTCGTCATGCTGCTCACCTTCGGCACCGGCATCGGCAGCGCGCTGTTCACCGACGGCGAGCTGGTCCCCAACACCGAGCTGGGCCACCTGGAGCTGGACGGGCACGACGCCGAGAAGAAGGCCTCCAGCAAGGCCAAGGAAGACGGCGACCTGAGCTGGGAGCACTGGGCCCGCCGGGTCAACAAGTATCTGGCGCACGTCGAGATGCTCTTCTCCCCGAGCCTGTTCATCATCGGCGGCGGGGTGAGCCGCAAGGCCGACAAGTTCCTGCCGTACATCGAGGGCGTCAAGGCCGAGATCGTCCCGGCCCAGCTGCAGAACAACGCGGGGATCGTGGGCGCGGCGATGCGCGCGGCGCACCACGCCAAGTAGGCGGCTCCCCGGCGCCCTGTGACCCAGGCACCCCGTGACCCCGGCCCGCCGGCCGGGCCCGGGCATGTTGGCCGGGGTCAGGCTCGGCTGCGGCGCCGGACGGTTCGGTTCGTCCGGATCATCCGGATCCGGCGGACGAGGACGATCACCCCGGCGATCAGGGTCCCGCCGTAGAGCCAGCCGGCCTGCGTGGACAGGGCCGTCACCAGGCCCATCACGCTGCCCAGGAAACCGCCGCCACCGTCGTCGGCGACGGTCGGCAGACCGACGGCGAAGGCGATCGGGATGACGACGGGGGCGGTCAGCAGATCGCCCCCGCGCACCCAGAGCGCGGTCAGCGCGGACGCCGGCAGGGACAGTACGCCGTACACGGTCAGGGACGCCCCGAAGAGCAGGTCGTCCAGGAAGCCGAGCAGGATCATCGCGGCCATGCAGAAGAGGCCGCAGCCGAGCCCCGTGAGCCGTGGATTCGGCAGCCGCGGGGGCCCCGCCACCGGTGCCGGACGCGGCCTTCCGGGAGCGGGCCTGCGCCCGGCCGTCCCCGGCCGCGGTCTCCCCTGCGGAGGCAGCGGCGGACGGGGGCCGCCTCGACGCGGTCCGGGCTGTCGGGGTCGGGTCCTGTGATGCTCCACCGGACCAACCTAGGTCGGTTTATGTGCCCAGTCGCAGCCCAGACACGCCGAAACCAAGCCGAAGAGCGGCCCGTGGCCAGGTGTTCGACGCGGCCGCCGGCAGGGTGCCCCGAACCCCGTAAACTGGTGGATCGGCCGGCCCGCCGGCACTGGCAGCCCCCCCGGCTCACTCACCCACTCACTACGGGAAGTCGCAACGTGTCGCTCACGATCGGAATCGTCGGCCTGCCGAATGTCGGCAAGTCGACCCTGTTCAACGCCCTGACCAAGAACGACGTGCTCGCGGCCAACTACCCGTTCGCCACGATCGAGCCCAACGTGGGTGTCGTCGGCGTGCCCGACGCCCGCCTGGCCAAGCTGGCGTCGATCTTCAAGTCCGAGCGCATCCTTCCGGCCACGGTCGACTTCGTCGACATCGCGGGCATCGTGCGCGGCGCCTCCGAGGGCGAGGGCCTGGGCAACAAGTTCCTCGCGAACATCCGTGAGTCCGACGCGATCTGCCAGGTCATCCGGGCCTTCAAGGACGAGAACGTCGTGCACGTCGACGGCAAGGTCTCGCCGAAGGACGACATCGAGACGATCAACACCGAGCTGATCCTCGCCGACCTCCAGACCATCGAGAAGGTCCTGCCGCGTCTCCAGAAGGAGTCGCGCATCAAGAAGGACGTGGCTCCCAAGGTCAAGGCGGTGGAGGAGGCCAAGGAGATCCTGGAGAAGGGCGACACGCTCTTCGCCCATGGCATCGTCCAGGGCTCGGAGCGCGCCGAGCTCCTGCACGACCTGCACCTCCTCACCACCAAGCCGTTCCTCTACGTCTTCAACGTCGACGAGGACGAACTGCTCGACGAGGACTTCAAGACCGAGCAGCGCGCCCTGGTCGCCCCCGCCGAGGCGATCTTCCTCAACGCCAAGCTGGAGCAGGACCTCGCCGAGCTCGACGAGGAGGACGCCCTGGAGCTCCTGGAGTCGGTGGGCGCCGAGGAACCCGGCCTGGCCACCCTCGCCCGCGTCGGCTTCGACACCCTCGGCCTCCAGACCTACCTCACGGCCGGCCCCAAGGAATCCCGCGCCTGGACCATCAAGAAGGGCGCCACGGCCCCCGAGGCGGCCGGCGTGATCCACACCGACTTCCAGAAGGGCTTCATCAAGGCCGAGGTCATCTCCTTCGCCGACCTGGTCGAAACCGGCTCGGTGGCCGAGGCCCGCGCCAAGGGCAAGGCCCGCATGGAGGGCAAGGACTACGTCATGCAGGACGGGGACGTGGTGGAGTTCCGCTTCAATGTGTGATCGGTTCGTTACTGCGCGCTAGGTGCATCGCCAAGTGGGCAGACCAGAAGAGGCCGGGCTCTGGGGGCCCGGCCCTTTCGGTGTTCCCGAGCTGATTCGGTGCTGACTTCCAGTTGCCGCGCGGCGGGGTGAGCTTGTCGAGATCCAGGCTGATCTCGAATCGCTCGCCTTCGCGTTCTTCCGGCTCATGGCGGCGGTCGCGTCCGCGGGCCCGACGACCAGGTCGCGCGGACAGAACACGGGGTACGCGGTTCCCGCGACGACCACCGGATCACTGCCCGCGGCGACGGTTTCGGACAGGGTGACCGTGCAGGTCGCGAGCGTCTCGGGGGCGGTGGTGATCGTGCTCGTCGTGCGCGGCCTACGGTCGTCGACGGTGGCCACCGCGGCGTGGCAGCGGGGAGTAGAGCCGGGGGTCGTAGGTGACGGCCACTTCGGTCCCGGCCGGAAGACCCGCGCCCGTGTGCTGGACCTGCACGGCCAACTGTCCCGGGAACGCCGCCGGTTGGACACCGACGCCCGGAAGGACCGCGACCGGGCTCGCGCCGACCGGCACCAGCACCACATCGGCGGCGGAATCGGCCCACGCCGGGCCTCCGAGGCCGGTGACGGTGACGGCGGCGACCCCCAGTGTCAGACCTCCGAGAGCCAGGACCTGCCGGCGTGAACTCAGGAGAGGGGCAGGTCGCCGATCCGAACTGATCGAACCAGAAGGCTGCTCGGACGGCGGCCATCTCGTCGGTGCCGCGGACCATCGCACTCACGGCCGCCGAGCCCCATGTGTCGGCCGAACTGCCGAACCGGAGCGCCCCATGGCCGTCCACGCCCGAGGGGAAATCGACCCGGTCGCCGAGAAGACCGACATCGTCCGTTGCCGATGGTGCGGTCGTGGCACGAGGGGTTTCCGGGGGCCGTGAGGCTGCCGAGAATCCGGTCAACTGATGTTACGTCAGGTGTCAAAAGTCCCAACTCGCCCGGTGCGTAATCTTCTTGACTGGGCATCAAGTAGCGACACATCATGACCGCGTGTCATCGATGTTGATCGCTCTGCGACTCCGCCGCGGGGGAACATCGCTTTGAAGCTCCGCCACGGGGGACCTGAAGGGGGAACAGTGATGCGGACTCTGAACGTGGTTCTGATCGGTAAGGGTGGTGTCCTCGCACGCTGCGGTGAGGCGCTGCTGTCGGCAGGACATCGGATCCGGGCGGTGGTGACCGGCGACGCCGTGGTCCGCGCCTGGGCCGTCAAATCGGGAATCGGCCACCACGACCTCGCCGACGCGCTTCTCGACCCGGCCCGGCTGTCGTGCGACGTGCTTCTCAGCATCGGGAACGACGCCCTGATCCCCGAGGCGCTGCTGGCATGCGCGCATCGGACGAGCGTCAACTACCACTACGGGCCGCTGCCCGAGTACGCCGGACTGAACGCACCCTCCTGGGCCGTCGCCAACCGTGAGAGCGACTACGCCATCACGTGGCACCGGATCGGCGAGCTGGTCGACGGCGGCGACATCCTCAAGCGAATACCGGTGCCGGTCGACCCCGACGAGACCGCGCTGTCGCTGGGCGTGAAGTGCGACGACGCGGCTGTCGCGAGCGTGGCCGAACTGATCGGCGACATCGCCGAAGGCCGTGAGACCGCCGTCCCCCAGGACCTGGCCGCGCGCCGCTACTTCTCCCGGCACACGCAGTTCTCCGCCGAGGGCCTGATCGACTGGGCCCGCGAGGCCGAGGACATCGTCGCCATGGTCCGGGCGACCGACCACGGGCTGTTCGGCTGCCCGCTCGTGTGGCCCAAGGCGAACGTCAACGGGCGCATTCTCGCCGTCCGCGAGGCCCGCGTCGGCGAGGCGTCCCCCGGTGCCGCCCCCGGCGAGGTGCTGACCTGCGACGCGGACGGCCTGAACGTGGCCACGGCCACCGGCGCCGTTCGCCTGATCCGGCTGAGCACGCTGGAGGGCGAGCCGGTCGACACGGACAGCCTCCGGACGGAGAACGCGGTCCGGGCCGGCCTGATCCTCCTGGCTCCCGGCGCCGCGCTCCGGGACGGCATCACCGAGACCGGCACCCGGGCGTCGAAGGCCGCCGCCCACTGGCGCAAGCGCCTTGGCGCCGACGCCCACCCGTTCCGCCTGCCCTTCACGCCACAGGCCTCCGGCACCGAGCAGGACGCCGCTCCCGTCGTCGCGCGCTGCGCCGCTCCCGGCGGGGTGTCCGCCCTGGTCGGCCTGGTGAGCACGTACCTGAGCCGGGCGGCCAGGGCGAACGACGTCACTCTCGCCGTCGCCGCGCCCCGCGACGGGATCGACCCCGGCTACCGGGACCTGTTCGCCGCCTGGCTGCCGCTGCGCGCCACGGTCGACCCCGGCCGGACGGTCGCCGACAACCTCCGGTCGGTCGCCGAGGAGTTCCGTCTCGGGCAGGAGAAGGGATGGCTGCGCCGTGACCAGATCGGACGGGACGAGACGCTGCGCCGGCTGTGGGACGCCGGCGACCTGACGCCCGACGTGATGATCTCGTGGGGCGATGCGGAGCCCGCGGACGGCCGGCGCCCGGCGCTGAACCTGGTCGTCCGACCCGACGGCGAGACGGTCGAGTTCCACTTCGACGCCCGGCGTCTGGCCCGCGGCGACGTCGCCCGCCTCGCCGCGCAGATCGGCGCCTGGTGCGACCGCGTACCCGGGCTGGCCGACGAGACCCTGGCGTCCGTCGACATCCTCTCCGCGGCGGAGCGCGCGTCGTCGACCGACGCCTTCAACGCCACCGACGACAACACCGTCCTCGGCCACCGCCTGCACACGCTCTTCGAGCGGGCCGCCGAGCGCCACGCCGACAACGTCGCAGTGATCTGCGCCGACACGCGGCTGACCTACGGTGACCTCAACAGCCGGGCGAACCGTGTCGCGCACACGCTGATCGAGCGCGGCATCGGCCGCGGCGACCTGGTCGGCATAGCGCTGGACCGCTCGCCCGACGTCGTCGTGGCCGTGCTGGCCGCGCTGAAGACGGGTGCCGCCTATGTGCCGGTCGACCCGGCGTTCCCGGCGGAACGCATCCGCCAGATGATCGACGACGCCGACCCCCGGATCGTCCTCACCCCGGCCGCTGCACCCGCCAACCTCGCCGAGTGGTCGACGCGCTGCCTGAGCATCACGGGCGCCGCCGACGGGCGTGCCGACGGCCACGCCGCCGACCCGGGCGTCGAGGTCGGGGCCGACGACCTCGCCTACGTCATCTACACGTCCGGCACGTCCGGCACGCCCAAGGGCGTGGAGATCAGCCACGGCGCGCTGTGCAACCTGCTGGAGTCCATGCGCCGGGAGCCTGGCTGCGCCGAGACCGACCGGCTGCTGGCGGTCACCACCATCTCCTTCGACATCGCGGTGCTGGAACTGTTCCTGCCGCTGCTCAGCGGGGCCGCCACGGTCATCGCCCAGGCCCACGAGACGGTCGACGCGAACGCGCTGATCGGCCTGATGGAGCGGCACGGGGTCACGATGATGCAGGGCACGCCGGCGACCTGGCAGCTGCTGCTGGACGCGGGCTGGCAGGGCGACCCGCGCCTGGGCAAGATCCTGTGCGGGGGCGAGGCCCTGCCGCGCGCACTGGCCGACCGTCTGCTCGGCTGCGGCGACGCCGTCTGGAACCTGTACGGGCCCACCGAGACCACCGTCTGGTCCAGCATCTGGCGGGTGGAGCCGGAGGGCGATGTCGTCATCGGCCGGCCGGTGGCCAACACCCAGCTCCACGTCCTGGACGAGAACCTCGCGCCGGTGCCGCCCGGCTTCCCCGGGGAACTGTGCATCGGCGGTGCCGGCGTGGCACACGGCTACCACGCCGCCCCCGAGCAGACCCGGGCCCGCTTCGTCCCCGACCCGTTCCGCGCCGGCAACACGCTGTACCGCACCGGCGACCTGGCCCGGTTCGTCGCACCCGGTGCGCTGCGCGTGCTCGGCCGCAACGACAGCCAGCTGAAGCTCCGCGGCCACCGCATCGAACTGGGCGACATCGAGGCGACGCTGACCGCCCACGACGACATCGCCCGCGCAGTCGTCGTCGGCCGCGACGACCAGCTGGTCGCCTACTGCGTCCGCGAGGCCGCCGCGCCGACCGGGTCCGCCCACGACGAGGAGGTGCAGCGCGCCGCGCTGGCCGAGTGGGCCGGCGCCTGGGACCGCGCCTACGAGTCCGACGCCGACGACGCCACCTTCAACCTGGCCGGCTGGCGCAACAGCTACGACGGCCTGCCGTTCTCCGCGGCCGAGATGCGTGACTGGCAGCGCGGTTCGGTCGACCGCATCCTGTCCTACGCGCCCCAGCGCGTGTTCGAGGTCGGCTTCGGCACCGGCCTGATGATGTTCGCCGTCGCGCCGCACTGCGCCGCGTACCACGCGGTGGACGCCTCGGCCCAGGCCGTCGAGGTCACCCGGCACCACCTGCAGTCGCTGCCGAACGTCACGTGCGAGCACCGCCCGGCGCACGACCTGCCGGCTGTGGCCGCCGGCTCCTTCGACACCGTGATCGTCAACTCGGTGGCCCAGTACTTCCCGAGCGTCGACTACCTGACCTCGGTGCTGGAGTGGGCGACCACCGCGGTGACGGAGGGGCGGGTGTTCCTCGGTGACATCCGCGACCTGTCGCTGCTGCGCATGTTCCATGCCGACGTGATCCAGTTCCGCCACGACGACCTCGCGCTCGAGGAGGTGGCCCGCCGCGTCGAACGCGCGGTGCGGGCCGAGCGCGAACTGGTCGTCGCGCAGGACTACTTCGCCGACCTTCCCGCCCTCTTCCCGCAGATCACCCGCGTCGACGTCATGCTGCGCAACGGCCGGTACGTCAACGAGATGACTCGCTACCGCTACGACGTGACGCTCCACATCGGCGGCGGCCCGCAGGCGCAGGCCGTCGGCACCGAGCACGACTGGCGGACCGAGTCGCTCGAGATCGCCGCCCTGCCCGAACTGCTCGCCGGCCTCGACGGCGGGCCGCTGCGCCTGACCGACGTGTCCAACGGCCGGCTCGCCGAGGTGCCCGATCCCGTCGGGGCCCTCGGCGAGGCGACGGAACCGTACGGCCTCCCGGTGGATCCCCGTGACCTCACCGAGATCGCCCAGGAGGCCGGACTGGAGTGCGCGCTGCTCCCCAGCCGCTCCGGTGACAAGTGGACCTTCGACGCGGTGTTCTGGCGCCCGGGCATGACGCCGGACCTGAGCCTGCGCCCGGCCGCCGCCACCGACCGCGCCACCCTGGCCCGGTACGCGAACGTGCCCGCGGCGGGCGAGCCGGCGAAGGAGCCGATGGGCCGCCTCCTTCGCCCCTGGCTGGCCGAGCGGCTGCCCGCGTACATGGTGCCGGCGTTCTTCGTCGAGCTCGACGAGTTCCCGCTCACCCCCAACGGCAAGATCGACCGCAACGCCCTGCCGAGCCCGGTCACCGACGCCGGAGCCATGGCCAAGCCCGCCAACGAGCTGGAGCGGGACATCCTCGCGATCTGGTCGGACGTACTGGGCCACGACCGCATCGGCGTCAACCAGAACTTCTTCGAGATCGGCGGTGACTCCCTGCGCGTGGTCCGCGTCCAGACCCGCCTGGAGAAGGTGCTGGGCCGGCCGGTCTCCTCGGCCAAGCTCTTCGAGCACTTCACCGTCAAGGCCCTGGCGGCGCACCTCGCCGGCGCCCGGACCGGCCCGACGCAGATCCCGTCGAGCCGCCGGGCGGAGGACGAGCCCATCGCCATCATCGGCATGGCCTGCCGGCTTCCCGGCGACGTGAGCAGCCCGGAGGAGCTGTGGGACCTGCTGGAGCGCGGGGCCGACGGCATCACCGAGGTGCCCGCCGACCGATGGGACGCCGACGCGATCTACGATCCCGACCCGGACGTGCGCGGCAAGTCGGTGACCCGCCGCGGGGGCTTCCTCGCCACGCCGATCGACATGTTCGACGCGTCGTTCTACGGCATCGCACCGCGGGAGGCGCACGCGATGGATCCGCTCCAGCGGCTGATGCTGGAGACGACGTGGGAGGCGTTCGAACGCGCGGGCTACACGCTCGACCAGCTGCGCGGAAGCCAGACCGCCACGTACATCGGCGTCGGCAAGAACTCCTCGTACCAGGAGTACGGCATCACCACCGGCGGTTCCATAGCCGACCTGGACGGGTACGTGGGTACGGGCTCCGCGCTCGCGACCGCGTCCGGCCGGATCTCCCATGTGTTCGGCCTCGAAGGCCCCACCATCACGATCGACACGGCCTGTTCGTCGTCCCTGGTGACCACTCACCTCGCGGCCAACGCGCTGCGTGACGGCGAGTGCGACCTGGCGGTTTCCGGCGGCGCGACCATCCTGCTCACGTCCAACATGAACGTCGAGTTCAGCAGGCTGCGCGGGATGTCGCCCGACGGGCTGTGCCGGTCGTTCTCCGCCGACAACGACGGGACCGGATGGAGCGAGGGCGTCGCCGTCGTCATCCTGAAGCGGCTCTCCGACGCGCAACGCGACGGCGACACCGTCCATGCCGTCCTGCGCGGCACCGCCGTCAACCACGACGGCCACGCGGCGAGCCTGACCACACCCAGCGGACCCGCTCAGCAGAAGGTCATCCGCGCCGCTCTCGGCGCGTCCGGGCTGCAGCCGAAGGACATCGACTACCTGGAGGCCCACGGCACCGGCACCCGCCTCGGCGACCCCATCGAGGGCACCGCCCTCGGCGAGGTCTTCGGCGGCAGTCACCCCGATGAACCGCTGTGGGTCGGCTCGGTCAAGTCGAACCTCAGCCACACCCAGGCGGCCGCCGGCCTGGCGGGTGTGATGAAGGTCGTCCTGTCCATGCGGCACAACGTGATTCCGCGCACCCTGCACGTCTCCGAAGCCACCCCGGACGTGGACTGGGCAGGCGCGAACATGGCCCTCGCCCTGGAGCCGCAGCCGTGGCTGCCGAAGGACCGGCCGCGCCGCGCCGGCGTGAGCTCGTTCGGCATCGGCGGCACCAACGCACACGTCGTCGTGGAGGAACCGCCGGCGCCCCTCCCGTCGGACAGGCCCGCGGCGCAGCCGCCGTCCACGCTGCCGTTCGTGGTGTCCGGGTCCACCGACGCCGCCCTGCGCGCGCAGGCCGAGGCGCTGCACCAGTACGTGGGCATGAACATCCAGGACCGGCTCCTCGACCTGGCGCATTCGCTGGCCACCACCCGCAGCCACTTCCGCAAGCGGCTCGTGGTGATGGCGAAGGACAGGTCCGAGCTGCTGGACAAACTCGGTTCCTTCGCCCGCAGCGGGGAGACCCCGCCGGGCGCCGCGCGCACCGGTGACAGCGCCGAGGAGCAGCGCCTGGCCCTGCTGTTCACCGGGCAGGGCAGTCAACGGGTCGGCATGGGCAGGGATCTGTACGAGACCCATCCGGTGTTCCGCGCCGCGCTCGACGAGATCGTCGCCCACTTCACCGAACTGGACCGTCCGCTGCTCGATGTCATGTGGGCCGAGGAGGGGACCGCCGACGCCGCGCTGCTCGACCGGACCGACTTCACCCAGCCGGCCCTCTTCGCGCTGGAGGTGGCGCTGTGGCGGCTGTGGGAGAGCTGGGGCGTGCGGCCGCAGCTGCTCCTGGGCCACAGCATCGGTGAACTCGCCGCCGCGCACGTCGCCGGCGTCTTCGACCTGGCCGACGCGTCCCGTCTGGTGGCCGCCCGGGGCCGCCTGATGCAGGCGCTGCCCAGCCGCGGCGCGATGGCTTCGATCGAGGCCGGTGCCGCCGAGGCCGAGGCCGCGGTGCGGGAGCTGGACCTGACCGGCAGCATCGATCTGGCCGGCCTCAACACCCCGACACAGACCGTCGTCTCCGGCGACGCCGACGCCGTGCGGGCCCTGGCGGCGCACTTCGCCGACCGGGGACACCGGGTCAAGGAACTGACGGTGTCGCACGCGTTCCACTCGCACCACATGGACGCCATGCTGTCCGGCTTCCAGGCGGTCGCCGAGACCGTGACGTACCGTCCCCCGGCGATCCCGCTGGTCAGCAGTCTCACCGGAGCCCTGGCCGCGCCGGGCGAGCTCGAGCAGGCCGCCTACTGGGTGCGCCAGGTGCGCCACGCGGTGCGCTTCAGCGACGGCATCGCGACCCTGCACCGCGAGGGCGTCACCACCTTCCTGGAGCTCGGTCCGCAGCCGGTGCTCTCCGGCATGGGCGTGGCGTGCCTGGCCGACGAGACCGACGTCGCGTGGCTGCCGTCGCTGGCCGCGGGCAAGGACGGCTCCGCCGTCGTCCGGCGCAGCCTCGCCGACCTGCACGTGAGGGGCGTGCCGGTCGACTGGCGCGGCTGGTTCGGGCCCTTCGGCGGTGAGCGGGTCGCCCTGCCCACCTACGCCTTCCAGCGTGAGCGCTTCTGGTTCGAGCCGTCGACGCCCCGCACGGTCGGCGCCGGTCTGGACGACACCGACCACCCGCTGCTGGGCGGCGCCGTGCGGATCGCCGGCACCGGGACGGCGGTGTTCACGACCGTGGTGGCGCCCGAGGAGCCGGCGTGGGTGCAGGACCACCAGATCATGGGCACCGTCCTGATGCCGGGCACCGCGTACATCGAGGCGATGCGCTCGGCCGCCGATGCCACCGCACCCGGCGAATGGGACGTGGCCGACGTCGACTTCCTGTATCCGATGGTGTTCGCCGGCGGCGCGCCCGCCCGCCTGCAGGTCGTCGTGGGGGAGGAGTCCGAGGGCGCCCGGCCGGTCCAGGTGTACAGCGCACCGGACCGCAGGGACGGCGAGTGGCTGCTGCATGCCGAGGGCCGGATCGTGCCCGCGAAGCCCGTCACGGCGGACGCCGTGGTGCTGCCGCCGCCCGGCGCCGAGCGGCTCGACATCTCCGCGCTCTACGCCGAACTGGACGCCGTCGGCTACGAGTTCGGCCCGGTGTTCCGGGGCATACGGGAGGCGTGGCAGGCCGACGGGGTGGTGTGGGCCCGGGCGGCCCTTCCCGAGGACGCCGCGCACACCGCCCGCAGCTACGTCCTGCACCCGGCTCTGCTGGACTCGGCGATGCAGTCGCAGCTCTTCAGCATGCGGATGCAGAACACGAACCCCGAGGACGTCCTCGTGCCGTTCGAGGCGGAACGCCTGTCGATACGGGAGAAGGGCCTGGCCGAAGTATGGGTCCGGGTCGCCGAGTTCGAGATGGGCGACGGCGAGTTCCACGCGTCCCTGGACCTCTTCGACTCCGCGGGCGAGAACGTCGGCCGGCTGGAGCGGATGCACGCCCGGCGGGTCGACCGCGCGGTGCTGCGAAGGCTGGCCGCGGAAGGCGTGGACCGGCTCCGGTTCGAGGTGAACTGGCGGCCGGCCGACACCGAGAAGGTGGAGATCGGCGGCTCCTGGGGCCTGCTGTCGCCGGGCGGTGACGTGCCCTGGGCGGCAGAGGTGAAGAGGGCGCTGAGCCGGGCCGGTGTCCAGGCGTTCAAGGTGCGCGACCTGGAGGACGCCGAGGAGCTCGACGGCGTCATCTGCCTGTGGGACGCCGGCAAGGACCCCCTGGCCGGGGCGCACACGCTGTCCGCCGCGGCACTCGGCCAGCTCCACACCGCGGCCGAGACCGGGTTCGCGCCGCCGTTGGTGTGGCTGACCCGCCGCGCGGTGGGTGTCAACGCCGACGACATGGCCTCCGGGCTCGGCGCGGGTCCGCTGTGGGGCCTGATGCGCACCGCCCGCAGCGAGCACCCCGACCTCGCGCTGCGCCTGGTCGACCTCGGCGACGAGGACGCCGATCTGGCCGCTCTCGCCCCGGCGCTGATGATCTCCGACGAACCGGAGTGCGTGCTGCGGCACGGCGAGGTACTCGTCCCGCATCTCGAGCGGGTCGGCGCCTCGGGCGAGCTGACCCTGCCCCCGGAGGGCCGCTGGCAGCTGGAGATCGCCGCCAAGGGCCGTCTGGACCAGCCGCTGTCGGTGCGCCGGGTGACCCCGAAGCCGCTGGCGGCGGGCATGATCAGGGCCGACGTGAAGGCCGCCGGGGTGAACTTCCTGGACGTGCTCAACGCGCTCGGCATGGTCGAACTCCCGGTGTTCGGGATGGAGTTCTCCGGTGTGGTCACCGAGGTCGGGGCCGGTGTCAAGGACGTCCGGGTGGGCGACCGGGTACTGGGCCTCGGCCAGGGCTCGTTCGCCGCGGAGGTCGTCACCGACGCGCGCTGGGTGGTCCGCGTCCCGGAGAACCTCACGTTCGAGGAGGCCGCGACCATCCCGATGACGTTCCTGTCGGCGTGGTTCGGCCTGCACGACCTGGGCGCGCTGAAGCCGGGCGAGCGGGTGCTGGTCCACGCCGCGGCGGGCGGCGTCGGCATGGCAGCCGTCCAGCTGGCGCGACTGCACGGCGCCGAGGTGTACGGCACTGCCAGCGAGCCGAAGTGGGCGGCGCTGCGCGAGATGGGGCTGGACGACGACCACATCGCGTCCTCCCGCGATCTGGGCTTCGTCGAGTCGTTCGGCCGCACCGCGCCCGGACGCGGCTTCGACGTCGTACTGAACTCGCTCGCCGACGAGTTCATCGACGCGAGTCTCGGCATGCTGGGCGAGGGCGGACGCTTCCTGGAACTCGGCAAGATCGACCTGCGGGAGCAGTCATGGGTGGACGAGAACCACCCCGGCGTGACGTACCGCGTCTACCACCTGCTCGAGGCGAGTCCGGACCGGATGCACGCGATGCTGGTGTCGCTGGCCGAACTGTTCGCGGCGGGCAAGCTCACGCCACTTCCGGTGCGCACCTTCCCGATCACGGCCACGTCCGACGCGCTCCGCTTCATGGCCCAGGCACGGCACGTGGGCAAGGTGGTGCTGATACCCACCGAGCAGAAGGAGTTCATCCGGCCGGGCGGATCGGTGCTGGTCACCGGTGGCGTCGGGGGCCTGGGCCGGCAGGTCGCCACCTGGCTGGCGCAGGCCCACGGGGTGCGCGACTTCGTGCTCACCTCGCGGCGCGGCCCGGACACCCCTGGCGCGGACGCGCTGGTGGCCGGCCTGGAGGAGCTCGGCGCGACCGCCACGGTGGTGGCCGCCGACTCCGCCGACGCGGACGGCATGGCCTCGGTGCTGGCCCTGTTCGACGCCGACCGTCCGCTGCGCGGTGTGGTCCACGCGGCCGGTGTGCTCGACGACGGTGCTCTGTCGGCGCTGACGCCCGAACGGCTGGACACCGTCTTCTCACCGAAGGTGGACGGGGCCTGGCACCTGCACGGGCTGACGCGCGATCTCGACCTGGACTTCTTCCTGCTCTTCTCCTCGATCTCCGACATCCTGGGGGCGCCGGGCCAGGGCAACTACGCGGCGGCCAACGCCTTCCTGGACTCGCTCGCGTACCTGCGCCGGGCCCAGGGCCTGCCGGCCACCTCGGTGGCGTGGGGGCCGTGGGAGGGCGAGGGCATGGCCGCGACGCTCAGCGAACGGGACCGGGCCCGGATCAGCCGCACCGGCATGGACGCGCTCTCGCCCCAGGACGGCCTGGAACTGCTGGAGGAGACGGTGCGCAGCGGCCGCCCGCTGACCGTGGCGGCCGCACTGGACCTCACCGGGATCCAGAGCTACTACGAGGACCAGGGCGGCGTACCCCCGCTGCTGCGCTCGCTGCTGAGCAGCCACGGTGGCGGCGGCGCCCGCACCAAGGGCGACGGCGGTGCGGGTCTGCGCAGGCTGCTCGGCCAGACCGCCCCGGCCGAGCAGGAGTCGGTCGTGCTGGACATGGTCCGCGAGGGCGTGGCCAGGACGCTGGGCTTCGCCTCGATGAACGACGTGGACCCCGGCCTGCCGCTGCAGGACCTCGGCATCGACTCGCTGACCGCCGTCCTGATGCGCAACCAGCTCGCGGACATGACCGGCCTCGCGTTGCCGGCGAAGATCGCGCTCGATCGTCCGAACCTGAAGTCGCTGGCCCAGTTCCTGCTGGAGAAACTGCTGGAGCGTGGCCTGGACGCGCCGACGGAGGCGGCCGTCTCCACCGGTGAGGACACCGCCGGACCGGCCGGTGCGGCGGACACGGACAACGCGTCCGGTCTCGACATGGCGCCGGTACGCAAGGGTTACCTGGACCCGACGCTGCGGTTCGACAACTGCCGAGGCGAGCTGGGACGTCCGGAGTCCGTGTTCCTCACCGGCGCCACGGGCTTCGTCGGCGCCTTCCTCCTGCGCGAACTGCTGGCCGCCGGCGTCGCCACGCACTGCCTGGTGCGGGCCGACGACCAGGAGACCGCCACGCGGCGGCTGACCGGTGTGCTGTCGAGCTACGGCATGTGGCAGGACGGCTTCGCGTCGCTGCTGCATCCGGTGGTGGGCGACCTGTCCCAGCCGCTGTTCGGGCTGACGGGCGAGGCGTTCGGCCGGCTCGCCGACGAGGTCGACGCGGTGTGCCACTCCGGCGCCCTCGTGGACTGGGTGCGGCCCCTGAGCGAGTACATCGGCCCGAACGTGGTCGGTGTGCACGAGTCCCTGCGGCTGGCGTCGACGGGCCGCGGCAAGGCGGTGCACGTCATGTCGACCTTCGGGACCCTGCCGCGCTACCTCGGGTACGAGGTCACGCCGGACGAGATGGAGTACGGCTACGTCACCTCCAAGTGGATGGCGGAGCAGATGGTGACCGCGGCACGCTGGCGCGGCGCCAAGGCCTCGGTGTACCGGCTGCCGTTCGTGGGGCCGTCCGCCGCGACCGGCCACTTCCGGCTCGACCGGGGCGACTTCCTGCACAACCTGGTCGCCGGCAGCATGGCCCTGGGGTGCTTCCCGAGCACGGGCGCCAGTCTCACGGCTGTCCTGCCGGTCGACCATCTGTCCCGGACCATCACCGCGATCATGCTCGAGGAGCGGGACCGCATCGGCCGGGACTACGACTTCGTCAACGCCGGGGCGCCGAGCTTCGACCGCTTCTTCGAGATGGTCGGCGCGGTGACGGGCACCGGTGAACTGGTGCCGTTCGACGAGTGGAAGCAGCGGGCCCTGGCCTTCGCGGCCGCGGACACCACGAGTGCGCTGGCCCGGATCGCCGCACTCGTGGACGGACTGACGCCGGACAACCTGACGCTCACGTTCGGGGCCGGCCTCGCCGGCGAGCACGTGCTGGGCGGCGACGACCACCCCGCGGCGCCGTTCGACGAACAGTTCGTCGAGAGGTACGTCCACCGCATCATCGCCTCCGACGAGGCGGCCGCCAGGACACACGGCCCCGTCGGGGCGTGACGACACCGGTCACGGGTGGGACCGCCCCGGCGCGGGCGGTTCCACCCGTGCCCTGGGACCGACACCCGGATCGACAGGAGAGTGGAACGGCTATGAGTGCAGAATCCGAGCAGGAACCCACCGTGACGGGCACCTACCAGCCCAGCGGGACGTTCCTGCACACGTCCGCCGGCGCGCACGCCGAGAAGTTGATGCCGGTTCTGGACAAGTACCCGGTCGACGCCGGGGAGGTGGAGTCGCGGCTGCCGCCGAAGCGCGTGCTCAACCCCAGCTGCTTCTATCCGGACACGACCCCCACCGTCGTCGAGCAGATGAACCTCGACGACGGCCTCGCCGACAACCTGGCCCGGCAGCTGCGGTGCCAGGCCGTCATCCAGGAGAGCTTCGCCGAGGCCTCGATCGGCAACTACTTCCCGCTGTCGACGATGTTCGAGAACTGCGTGCTGTTCATACCGTCGGCCAAACGCTTCTACGACCTGAACCAGGAGATCGTCCACAAGCACTTCCCCGAGGTCGAGACCGCGGTGGTCAACGCCTTCGTGGTCACCGCGAACAAGCGCTCCTACGGCACCCACTCGGCCAGCGGCATCGCGCTGCAGATCCCGTCGCTGGTGAAGAAGCGGCTCGGTTTCCCCACCGAGTACCGCAGCTTCCACACCGCGGTGACACCGACCCCGCTCGACCGGCAGCCCTTCGTGATCTTCGAAGAGGCCGAGGTCGAGGCGCCGAACCTGCAGTTCGCGTACGAGAAGATCATGGAACACGGCGTGGACAAGGAGGAGAAGGCCGCCGTCGACAAGGCCCTCTACCTGTTCCTGGAGGGCAAGCTCTCCGAGATCGACCTGCCGACCGTGCGCGACTTCCTGATGGCCAAGTACTGGGAGAAGCGGTACGCCGACACGCCGTCTCCCGGCTACTACTGCGACTCGCGGGTCGGCGACGCGCTGGTCTTCGACAACTACCGGGCCCACGGCGACGGCACGCTGCCCGGTTCGCCGAAGGACCGGCTGACGATCGACTTCCGCTGCTTCAACAAGGTGCACTACCCGCCGGGCATGTCCAGCGGCCTCGACTTCATCGTCGACCCGGACGAACGCGACTACCAGATCACCCGCAAACGGGACTCCATCGACTTCCTGCTGACCACGCTGGGGTACGAGGGCATCGACGAGTTCCTGTACCTCGTGTTCGGCACCCGGAACACCGAACACATCAACCCGTTCGGGCTGATGACCGACCTTCAGTTCGGTGTGTACAACAAGTCCGAGTACCACCTGCTGGACCAGAACCTCGACGCTCACTACGAGCGTGTGGAGCAGCTGTACGACAAGATCGAACGAGACGGCGAGTACGTCCTGCCCGACCGAGCGAAGCAGCGCCTCCAGGCGCTCGCCCAGTAGGGGGACGCAGCATGTCGGACAACACGGTGGTCGCACGCGACGCCGAGACGTCGTCGCGCGGACTGCTCGCCGTTCTGCTGACCGGGGTGTTCATCGCGATCCTCGACGTCGCCATCGCCAACGTGGCGGCACCCAGCATCGGCACCGACCTGCACGCCAGCGGCGCCGAGCTGCAGCTCGTCGTCGCCGGCTACATCATCACCTACGCCGTGCTGCTGATCACCGGAGCGCGGCTCGGCGACCTCGCCGGCCGCAGGAGGATGTTTCTCACCGGCGCCGCCGTCTTCACGGCGGCGTCGCTCGCCTGCGGCGTGGCATGGACGGCTGTGGCACTGATCGTCTTCCGGTTCGTGCAGGGTGCCGGTGCCGCGTTGATGGTGCCGCAGGTGCTCAGCCTCATCCAGCTGAACTTCGCGGGCACCGCTCGGGCCAAGGCGCTCAGCGCCTACGCCACGGTGATCGCCGGCGGCGCGATCGTCGGCCAGATCGCCGGTGGTGTTCTGGTCAGTGCCGACATCTTCGGCAGCGAATGGCGGCCGGTGTTCCTGGTCAACGTGCCCATCGGTCTGGTGCTGCTGATCGCCGGAGCGCGCACGCTGCCGAAGGACCCCGGCAATCCGTCCCGCAAGCTCGACCTGCCGGGCCTGGCCACGCTGTCCCTCGCCGTGATCGCGCTGGTGCTGCCGCTGGTCCTCGGGCACGAGCTGGGCTGGCCCGCGTGGACGTGGGTGAGCCTGGTGCTGAGCGTGCTCTTCACGCTGGCCTTCGCCCTGGTCGAAGGCCGGTCGGGCCGGGCCGGCGGTTCACCGCTGGTCCCTGGCAAGCTGCTGCGCGCGCCCGGCCTGGCCGCGGGCGCGCTGGCTCTGCTCGCCGCCACCGCGAACTACGGCGGCATCCTCTTCCTGATCGCGTTCTTCGTGCAGCGTGGCCTGGGCCACGGCGCGCTGGCCGCGGGGCTGGTGTTCCTGCCCAGTGCGTGCGCCTTTGGCTTCGCCAGCCTGAACTGGGGCAAGCTGCCCGCGAGATGGCATCGTCTGCTGCCCTCGGCAGGTCTGCTGCTCACCATGCCGGCGCTGGTCGGTCTCGCTCTCGCCATGGACGCCGGTCACCTCTCCGTCTGGATGGAGATCTGCATCCTGCTCTTCGGCCTCGGCATGGGGTCGGCGTTCAGCCCGCTGTTCGCCATCTCGCTCCGGAAGGTGCCACCGGCCAACGCGGCGGACGCCAGCGGCGTGCTGACCACGGTGATGCAGCTCGGCCAGGTCATCGGCGTCGCGGTCTTCGGCTCGGTGCTCCTGAACCTCATGCACGCTCCCTCCGACGCACCGCACGCCGGCTTTGTCACCGCGCTCCTGATGGCCGCCACAGGCGTGCTCGGAGCCGTGATCGCGCTGGGCCTGCCCCACGCGAACAACACTCCCGGGGGGTCGACCAGCTGATCGCCGGGTCCGAGAATCAGAGGACATCAGTCGTCGTCGAGTGGGAGAAACATGTCAGGCTCTGTCATCGTCGGTGGGGTGCGCACGCCGATGGGCCGGCTGCTGGGCTCGCTGAAGGACTTATCCGGGGTTGACCTCGGCGGCCTGGCGATCAGGGGGGCGCTCGAGCGCGTGGGCCTCGCGCCGGAGGCCGTGCAGTACGTGATCATGGGGCAGGCGCTGCAGGCCGGTCAGGGGCAGATCCCGTCGCGTCAGGCCGCGGTCCAGGCCGGCATCCCGATGAGTGTGCCGTCCCTGACCGTCAACAAGGTGTGTCTGTCGGGTCTGGACGCGATCGCCCTGGCCGACCAGCAGATCCGCCTGGGCGAGTTCGACATCGTGGTCGCGGGTGGCATGGAGTCGATGACCAATGCCCCGCACGTGCTGCCCGGTTCCCGCTCCGGCACCAAGTACGGGCCGGTCGAGATGCTCGACGTCACGGCGCACGACGGTCTCACCGATCCCTTCGACCAGGTCCTCATGGGTGCCCTGACCGACCTGCACAGCGCGAAGGCCGGCATCTCCCGCGAGGACCAGGACGCGTTCTCCGCGCGCTCGCACCGGCGCGCCGCCGCCGCGATCAGCAGCGGCCGCTTCGCCGAGGAGGTCGTGCCGGTCGAGGTCCCGCAGCGCAAGGGCGATCCGGTCGTGGTCGGCACCGACGAGGGCGTGCGGCCGGACACCACGGCCGAGGGACTGGCGAAGCTCCGCCCCGCGTTCGGCGCGGACGGCACCATCACCGCCGCTTCGGCCTCGCAGATCTCCGACGGCGCATGCGCGGTGGTCGTGATGAGCAAGGCCAGGGCCGAGGAGCTGGGTCTCGAATGGCTGGCCGAGATCGGCGCCCACGGCAACGTGGCCGGTCCGGACAACTCCCTGCTGGCGCAGCCGTCCAACGCGATCAAGCATGCGCTGGGCAAGGAGAACCTGTCGGTCGACGACCTGGACCTCATCGAGATCAACGAGGCGTTCGCGGCGGTCGGCCTGCACTCCGCGCGCGAACTCGGGCTCAGTGGCGAGGACATCGAGGCGAAGGTCAACGTCAACGGCGGCGCGATCGCGCTGGGGCACCCGCTCGGCATGTCCGGTGCCCGCCTCGTGCTCACGCTCGCGCTGGAACTCAGGCGGCGCGGTGGCGGCGTCGGTGCCGCGGGGCTGTGCGGTGGCGGCGGCCAGGGCTCCGGTCTGATCGTCCGCGTCCCGGAAGCGGTGGACGCATGAGCGCGCACCCGGCACGGCGGCTCTGGCACAGCCTGGAGACGCTCTACCAGCCGGCGCTGTCCGTGGCGCACACCCGGGACGCCGGGAAGGAGCTCGGCCTCCGGGGATTCTGGATGACCCTGCTCGCCTTCCGCTCGGCTCCGCTCGGCGCGGTGGACACCGCGACGGTGGTCGCCACGTTCGGCGGCTTCGCGCCGGAGATGGTGGGCAAGGCCATCCCCGCCGCGTGGGCGCTGGTGCCGCCGGCGACGTGCCTCGAGCGCCGGAACGCCCTTGCGGGCGAGCTGCTCCGGGAGGCCGGCGTCACCGACGAGATCGCCGGGCCACTGGTCGCGCGGCTGGCCGGACTGCCGTCGGCGCTCGAGACGACCGGACGCCCGCTCGGCGCCGCCAACGCCGCTCTCCCGCTCCCGGACGACCCGGTCGCGGCACTGTGGCAGCTCGCCAGCACGGTACGGGAACACCGCGGCGACGGGCATCTGGCCGCCTGGGTCGCCGCCGGCGTCACCGGACTCCAGTCCCATCACCTGCTCGTCGCCGACCTCGGTCAGCACGAGATGATGCGCGAACTGCGGGGCTGGACACCGGAGGAGTGGTCCGGGGCGGCCGAGGCGCTGGTCGCCCGCGGCCTGCTGGACGCCGATTCCGGTGCCCTCACCACAGCGGGCCGGGAACTGCGCGACAAGGTGGAGCGGCAGACCGACGACCTGTCCTGGTCGGGGGGCCTGTCCGTGCTGGGCGAGGAGGGCGTGGACAAGATCTGCGCGGAACTCGCCCCGCTGGCGAGTTCGGTCCGCGCCTCCGGCCTGGCGCCCCTGTTCACCCTGCTCGCGGGCAGCGAGGCCTGAGGCACCGCTCCGGCCACGCGGGCGGCGCGGCACCCTTCCCGGGTGTCGCGCCGCCCGTCGTTCGCCGGGGCCGCCGTGGGCTCAGACGAGGGAGTTGTAGATCTTCCAGCCGGGCCCGACGCTGACGCGCGCCGCGTACGGTGCCGCGGCGTTGCCGGTGCCCCGGTAGAGCCAGAGCGTGCCCGTGGTGTCGCGTGCCAGGAGGTCGGCCTTGCCGTCGCCGGTGACGTCGCGCGGTCCGGCGAACGCGTTGTAGATGTTCCAGCCCGTGCCGATCCTGGTGCGGGCGGCGAAGGGGGCGGCGGCCTTGCCGGTGCCGCGGTACAGCCACAGGCTGCCCCCGGCGTCGCGGGCGACCAGGTCGGCCCGGCCGTCACCCGTCACGTCGCCCGTGCCGGTCAGCGCGTTGTAGATGTTCCAGCCCGTGCCGATCCTGGTGCGGGCGGCGAAGGGGGCGGTGGCGCTGCCGGTGCCGCGGTACAGCCACAGGCCGCCCCTGGCGTCGCGGGCGACCAGGTCGGCCCGGCCGTCACCCGTCACGTCGCCCGTGCCGGTCAGCGAGGTGTAACCGCCCCAGCCCGGCCCGACCTTCCTGCGGGCCGCGAGCGGAGCCGCCGCGTTGCCGGTCCCCTGGTACAGCCACAGCGTGCCCGTGCCGTCGCGGGCCACGACCGAGCCGCTGCCGTCCGACATCACCCGCGAGACGCTGGTGATCAGGTTGTACGTGTTCCAGCCGGGGCCGACGCCGAGGCGCCGTGCGAGGGGCGCCGCCGGCACGCCCGTGCCGTGGTACTGCCACAGCACGCCGGAGGCGTCCCGCGCCAGCAGCGTGCCCAGCTGCGCCGGCGGTGGGGTGCCCGTGCCGCTGAGCGCCTCCAGCATCGCGCCCTGCCCGGCGTCGCCGGTGATCTCGTACGACGCCGACCGGGCGCCGACGGTGGTCGGCGAGAAGGTCACGGTCTGCCGCACGCTCTGCTCGGGACCGATGACCAGGCCCTCGGGCAGCGGGTCCGCGCTGGTGAACACGCCGGCCGGCGCCTTCGCCTTGGTGATCGTGACCGGGACGTTCCCGGAGTTGGTGACGGTGAACGACTTGGTGACCGACGTGCCGCGGGTGACCCCGCCGAACGCCAGCGACGGGGGAGTGAGCAGCAGGTGCCCCTGGCCGCTGATCGCGCTGCCCTCGACCGGGATGGTCAGCGTGCCGCTGGTGCTCGTCAGCGTGATCGACGAGGAGTCCCGGCCGGTGGCCGTGGGCGCGTAGCCGACGCGGAGCACGACCGAGCCCTGGGCCGGGACGACCGTCGGGTCCGCCGGGTCGGCGCTCGGCAGATTGTCCGCGCTGAAGGGCCCGGTGGGCGAGGTGACGGAGGTGATGGTCTCCGGCTCGGTACCGGTGTTGGTCACCTGGACGTTCGCGGTGGCCGCGGTCCCCGTCGGCTGGTTGTCGAAGGACACCGTGCCCGGGAACGCGGCCAGCCCGGGCCTGGTCCCGACGCCGTGCAGGCTCAGCGCGAAGGTGCCCGCGTCCGTGACGACGGTGAGCGTGCCGCTCGCGCCCAGGACCGCGGTCGGCCGGAACGTGACCGGCACGGTGAGCTGGCCGCCGGCCGGGATCGAGGCCGGCAGCGACGAGGTGTCCGCGGTGAACGGGCCGTCGACGCCGACCGACCTGATCGCCAGCGCCTTGGACGGGTTCTGGTTCTCCGTCAGGACGACGTCGGTGCTCGCCGTGTCGCCGACCTGCGCCGTCCCGAAGTCGACGGGGCCGCCCTTGAGCGGGCTGCCCACCGGGTTGCCGTACGCGTAGACCTTGCCGTCCCGCGTCCCGACGAAGACCTGGTTGCCGTCGGTCGCCGGGACGGCGAACTTCGGCGCGGTGCCGATCGGCGCGGACCACACCAGTTTCAGGACGCCGTTCGCGTCCGGCACCGGGTTGTACGCGCGCAGCTGGGCGCCCACGCCCGTCGGGCCGCCCGACCACACGACCCACACCAGGGCGCTGCCCGAGCGCGTCCCGTCGGAGGTGACCACCGCCGAGCCGCTGGTGTAGGGGAAGGAGTCCTGGCTCGCGCCCGCGACGCTCAGCGCCGGGTCGCCCTTGGCGGTCACGCCGCGGTGCAGCGCCGTCAGCGAGCCGCCGTTGCCGACGACGTACACGTAGCCGCCGTCACCGCCCCAGACCGCGGGGTGGCCCCACTGGCCCTTCAGCGGCCCGGTGACGCCGACGACCGCGTCCGTGCCGCCGGGGCCCTGCGAGCGCCCGCCGAGGTGGTCGCGGTCCAGCAGGAACACCCGGCCGTCCTTGCCCTGCTGCACCAGCAGATGCGGGTGGGAGGCGGTGCCGAAGCTGTCCGGCAGGCCCACCGGGCCGCCGGAGGCCAGGTCGGTGTCCTGCTGGTCGAGCGTCGGCGCGTTGGACGGGCTGAAGAAGTCCGCGGCCTTCAGGCTCCGGTCGGGCTGCACCTGGAGCCGGACCACGGACTCCGCGAGCGTGCCGGGCGGCGAGGTGCCCGGGCCGGGCGCCGGGCTGACGCCGTTGCCGGTGGCCACGAAGATCCGGCCGGGACCGTCGGAGACCAGCCCGCCGCCGGACTGCCAGATGCCGGCGCCGCTGTTGCTGGCGCCGGTCTCCGTCGCCCACATCGACGTCACCGAGGGCGACGTGGTGCTGACGCCGACCACGTAGCCGCGGTACGGCTTGGCGTCGCAGTGCCCGCCGAAGCCCGCGTACACGATCCCGTCGAGCAGCAGCAGCCCCGGCCGCTGCATCTCGTACGCGGGCAGGAACGACTGGCTCGGGTCGTTGGACGCCGAGCCCTGGATCGTCACGGGGAAGCCCTGCTTCTCCGCGCCGGTGACCGGGTCGAGCGCGTGCATGTACCAGTGCGGGTTGAGCGCGTTCGGGCCGTCGTCGACCTTGGTCGTCAGGTAGACCGCGCCGGACGCCGGGTCGTACACCGGCGTGCCGGTGCTGCCGACGTTCGGCGCCAGGTCGCCACAGCTGAGCGTCGCGGCCGGCCACGCGGGCCCGAAGCTCCGGTGCCACAGCACGGCGCCGGTGGTCCGGTCCAGGCCGTAGGCCATGTTGTTCTCGGTGACCGCCACCACCGTGGCGCCGACCACGATCGGCTGCGCGTAGATCTGCCCGTCCAGCTGGGCCGGGGCCTTCCACAACTGCCCGAACGAGGACGACCGCACGTCCGCCGCGCTCAGGCCTCCCTCACCCTGGTCCCAGCCGGTCCGCAGCGAGTCCACCGACCCGGTGGTCTCGCTGGCCCGCGCCTGCGGGACTCCCACGCCGATCAGCCCCGCCGTCAGCGCGCCCGTCACCGCGAGCACCAGCCCGCGCCAACCGGTACGTCTCTTCCGTATGCCGCCGCGTCTGTCAGCACCCACGACGAGAACCCCCTCCGATGCCCGGTCCATGCAGCCCCCGCGACCGCGCTCCCCGCGCGACCGCCTTCCCCCGAGCCGCCCGGCGCCTCAGGCGGCCTCCTCACTGCGGAAGGACGCGGCGCGCGGTCGCGGCCCGCGCATCAAACCACACAATCCACCCCATGTGACCTGGTCGCACCTTCTCTCTCGCGCAGCCTCTCGCGATGCGCATGCGGACAACTCCCGTACCGCCCACAGTCATCCGTGGTTCACCTTCGGCGGCGGATCGTGGAGGAGGAACAGGCCGTCCGCGTATGACGGACGGGAACCACGTCCGGAGATCCGACGGCTCCGTCACCCCCCCCCGGCCCTGAGCCCGGTCCGCCCGGTCGCCCCTACGCCGACTCGCGCACCCGCAACTCCGCCCCCACCGTCAGCTGTTCGGCGGGCAGGGGGTCGCCGCCGGTCAGCAGCCGGGCCGCCTGTTCGACCGCGAGGGCGCCGAGGCGGCGGGTGTCCAGGGCCACCGTGGTCAGCTGCGGCTCGACCAGCGTGCCGAGCCGCAGGCCGTCGAAGCCGACCAGGGCGAGGTCCCGGGGGACCTGCCGGCCGAGCCGGCGCGCTGCGCGCAGCGCGCCGATGGCGATGATGTCGTTGAACGTGAACACGGCGGTCAGGTCCGGGTGCCCGGCGAGGAGTTCCTGGAGCGCGCTCTCCCCGCCCTCGACGCTCTGGTCGGCGCGGGCCACGGAGCCCGGGTCCAGCCCGCACGCGGACATCGCGGCGTCGAACCACTGGTGCCGGATGCTCGGTTCGGACCGTTCGGCGTGTTCGAGCATGCCGATGCGCCGGTGTCCCGCGGCGGTCAGATGCCTGATCGCCGCGTGCACGCCGCTCTCGCCGTCGATCCGGATCGAGCTGAACCGCTGGGTGCGGTGCTCGCGGTCGATGAGCACCACGGGGAGTCCGCGGGTCAGCTTGTCGATCTCGTCCTCGGGCAGGCTGAGATAGCCCACGACGGCGTCGACCTGGGAGGCGATCACCTCCAGCGTGCCCCGCTCCTCCTCGGGCCGGTCGCCGGTGTCGTACACGACGACGTGCCAGCCACGGTCCCGGGCCGCCTCCAGCGCGGCCGCGGCGACCTCGGTGAAGAACGGGTTGAGCAGGTCGGGGATGACGAGGCCGACACTTATGGTGTCCTGCCGGACGAGCCCCCGGGCGAACCGGCTCGGGCGGTAGCCGAGCGCCAGGGCGGTGTCGAGAACACGCTGCTTGGTGGAGACACCGATCTCGCCCTTGTCGTTGAGCGCCCGTGACACGGTCTGCCGGGACACGCCCGCGGCCTGGGCCACATCGTCGATCGTGACCCTACGGGGTCCGGTCCCCGACGACGCCATCACTCACCTCCGCGTAATTGCCGACGCGCCAGCGTCGCAGGGACACCGAGTATGCCCCGGTGGGTAGAAACCTTGACACTCCGGCGTCCGTAAGCCCACACTCCCAATCACTTCCCGTTACCGCTCCCGTGAGCGCTCACGTTACCGCTCCCGGAACCCAATTCCAACCAGAAGGCATCCGCCTCCAGGTGTCAACGTCGACCCGCCTGTGCCCCGTGGCCAGGCGTTCTCTGGAACGGAAGACATGAGAAGCACAGCCACGCGCACCCGCCTCGCCGCAGCAGCCGCGACCGCAGGCATCGTCGTACTCGCCGGGTGTTCCTCGTCCGGTTCGTCGGACAAGGCGTCCGCGTCCTCCTGCGACCCCGCGAAGGGCAAGGTCACCCTCCAGTACTGGAACACCGTTCCGGGCATGGACAAGGTCGTCGACCTGTGGAACAAGCAGCACCCGGACATCCAGGTCGAGACGAAGAACATCTCCAACGACCAGTACGGCACCCTCGGCAACGCCCTCAAGGCGGACAAGGCCCCGGACCTCGCCCAGGTCGGCTACGACGAACTGCCCAACCTGCGCACCCAGAGCGCCTTCGTGGACGCCTCGGCCTGCAAGGCGGCCACCGCGGCCAAGTCGAAGTTCGTGCCGTGGACCTGGTCGCAGACCAGCTTCGGTGACACCGGCGTCTTCGCGATCCCGCAGGACACCGGACCGATGGCGCTCTACGTCCGCAGCGACCTCTTCAAGAAGTACAACGTTGCCATCCCCACGACCTGGGACGAGTACGCCACGGCCGCCGAGAAGCTGCACAAGGCGGACCCGAACCTCGACATGACGTTCTTCGACCCGAACAACGCCGAGTGGTTCAACGGGCTCCTCTGGCAGAACGACGCCAGGATGTACGGCTACTCCGGCGACAAGTGGCAGGTCTCCGTCGACTCGGCGCAGAGCAGGCAGGTCGCGGACTACTGGCAGAAGCTGATCTCCGAGAAGGTCGTGCGCACCGACCTCGCCCACGGCTCCACCCAGATGTACGCGGCGTACCAGAAGGACCAGCTCGCCACCTACGTGGGCGCCGCCTGGGGCTACAGCATGTTCCGCGACAACCTGCCCAAGCAGGCCGGGAAGTGGACCATCGTCCCGATGCCGACGTGGGGCGCGAACGGCTCCTCCGGTGACTGGGGCGGCTCGACCGTCGCGTTCATGAAGGGCAGCAAGCACCTCTACGAATCGGTGGAGTTCAACACCTGGCTGAACACCGACCCGGACGCCCTGGCGATGGAGAACAAGCTGGGCGGCCTCTACCCGGCGGCCACCGCGGGCCTGGACCTGCCCGCGCTGAAGCAGGGCGTGCCGTACTACAACAACGAGAAGATCTTCGACGTCTTCGCCGACGCCTCCAAGAAGATCGACACCAGCTTCGCCTGGGGCCCCACGCAGAAGACCGTGAACCTGGCCCTCCAGGACGCGATGGCCAAGGCCGCGGCCGGCAGCGGCACCCTCGACGACGCGCTCGCGACCGCCCAGGCGGCCGCTCTGAAGTCGATGAAGGACCAGGCGATCCCGGCGACGGCGGGCAAGTGACCGCGGTATGACCGACCTCGCAACCCGTCCGGCCGCGGGGCGGACCACGTCCGGGAGCCGCCGTCGCCCGAACGGCGGCGGCCCCCGGGCGGGCACCGTCGCCGCCTTCGTGACCCCGTTCTTCCTGCCGTTCCTGCTGTTCTACCTGGTGCCGGTCGGCTACGCCCTCTGGCAGAGCTTCCGCGTCGTGCGCCGCTCCGGCGGCCAGTACGGGACCTCGTACACGACCTTCGGCGGCTTCGAGCAGTACGGGCAGGTGCTCCAGAACCACGAGTTCTGGTCCAGCATCGGCCGCATCGGGCTGTTCGGCGTCGTGCAGGTGCCGGTCATGCTGTTCGTGGCCCTGATCATCGCGCTGCTGCTCGACACGCCCCTGCTGCGGGCCAAGGGGTTCTTCCGCATCGTCGCGTTCATGCCGTACGCGGTGCCCGGCGTGATCGCCGCCATCATGTGGTCGTACCTGTACTCGCCCCAGCTCAGCCCGGTCGTCGACCTGCTGAACGGCATCGGGCTGCACCCCGACTTCCTCGGCCCGGGCGCCGTGCTCTGGTCGGCCGCGAACGTCTCCACCTGGCTGTGGACCGGCTACAACATGCTGATCATGTTCTCGGCGCTGCAGTCGATCCCGCAGGAGCTCTACGAGGCCGCGAAGCTCGACGGCGCCTCCAACTGGACGATCGCCTGGCGGGTCAAGGTGCCGATCATCGCGCCGTCGATCGTGCTGACCACCGTCTTCTCGATCATCGGCACCCTCCAGCTGTACGCCGAGCCGGCCGTGCTGCGGCAGATCTCCTCGAACATCTCCAGCACGTTCACGCCGAACATGCTCGCCTACACGGTGGCCTCCGGGAACAACTACCAGCAGGCCGCGGCCATCTCCGTGGTCATCGCCGTCATCACCTTCGTCTTGAGCTTCGGGTTCATGCGACTGACCTCGAAGAAGGCCGGACTGTGAGCAACTCGACCATCGACCGCGAGAGCCGGGTCAGCCGTACGGCCGCCATGGGGCTGATGCTGCTGCTGGCCGTCTACTTCCTGCTGCCGGTGTACTTCCTGGTCGTCGCGGCGACCAAGCCGCAGGGCGACCTGGCCGCCACCAACGGGCTGGCGTTCTCGCACTTCAACCTGTTCGACAACCTGCACACCCTGTTCACCCGCAGCGACGGCATCTTCGGCCGCTGGGCCCTCAACACCGTCCTCTACGCGGTGCTGGGCGCGGCCGTGGGGACCCTGATCTCCGCGCTGTGCGGCTACGCCCTCGCCAAGTTCACCTTCCGCGGCCGGGAGTTCCTGTTCTCCGTCATCCTCGGCGGGGTCCTGGTGCCCACCACCGCGCTCGCCCTGCCGCTGTTCCTGCTGTTCTCGGCGACCGGGCTCGTCAACACCTACCTGGCGGTGTTCCTGCCCAGCATCGTCAGCCCGTTCGGCGTCTACCTCGCCCGGATCTTCGCCAACGCCTCGGTGCCGCAGGAGCTGATCGAGTCGGCGCGGCTGGACGGCGCCGGCGAGTTCCGCACCTTCTTCTCGGTGGCGTTCCGGCTGATGACCCCGGCCCTGGTGACCATCTTCCTGTTCCAGTTCGTGGCCATCTGGAACAACTTCTTCCTGCCGATGGTGATGCTCCAGAAGGAGTCCCTCTTCCCGATCACCCTCGGCCTGTACGAGTGGAACGGCCAGACCGCCCGCTCCCCCCTGCTCCAGGAGTCCATCATCACCGGCTCGCTGGTGTCGATCCTGCCGGTGATCGTCGTCTTCATCCTCCTCCAGCGGTTCTGGCGCACCGGCCTCGCCGCCGGCTCGCTCAAGTGACCTCCCACGCACAGAAGGTGTTCCCCGCGATGCCCAACCCGGCAGTCTTCGTGCCCCACTTCCACTGGGACCGCGAGTGGTACGAGCCGTTCCAGGTGTTCCGGCACCGGCTCGTCACCGCCCTCGACACCGTGCTGGAGACGGCCGAGGCCGACCCGGACTTCCGGTTCACCGTCGACGGGCAGATGGCCGCCGTCGAGGACTACCTGGAGATGCGGCCAGAGAACCGCGACCGGGTCGCCGCCCTGGTCCGCGAGGGCCGGCTGGCCGTCGGGCCGTGGCTGATCCTGCTCGACGAGTTCCTCTGCTCCGGCGAGACCGTCGTCCGCAACCTCCAGATGGGCTGGGCGGCCGCCGAACGGCTCGGCGGCGCGATGCCGGTCGGCTACCTGCCGGACATGTTCGGCCACATCGCGCAGATGCCGCAGATCCTGGCCCGCGCCGGCATCGAGCACGCGGCGCTGTGGCGCGGGGTGCCCGGCACGGTCGACGGGCACGCCTTCCGCTGGCGCGCGCCCGACGGCTCCGAGGTGCGCACCGAGTTCCTCTTCGACGGGTACGACAACGGCCTCGACGTCCTGCTGGTACCGGACCGGATCCGCAGCGCGCTCGCCGAGTACGCCGGGATGACGGCCGGGCGGTGGGGCGGCGACCCGGTGCTCGCCATGGCCGGCACCGACCACAACGCGCCCGACCCGCGGCTGGCGGAGTGGCTGCGCAAGGCCTCCGGCGAGGAGCGGCCCCTCACCGTCGCCACCCTCGACGAGTACATCCGGGGGCATGTACGGGACGAGGTGACCGCCGTCGTCACCGGTGAGCTGCGCAGTCACGTACGGGGCAACATCCTCCCAGGCGTGCTGTCGGTCCGGCTCGGGCTCAAGCAGCGGATGGCCGCCGCCGAGCGGACGGTCGACCACGCCGAGCGGATGAACGCCCTGTGGTCCGGCCGCGACGACTCCGCCTTCCTCGCCCTCGCCTGGCACAAGATCATCGAGTCCACCGCGCACGACTCCGTGGTCGGCTCCGGCACCGACGAGACCTGCGACCAGGTCGCGGCCCGTCTCGCCGAGGCCGCGCAGACCGCCCGCGCCGTCCGGGACGCGGCCCTCGCCGAGCCCGCCGCCGGGGTGCCCGGCGACGCCCACCTGGTCGCCAACCCGCTGCCGTCGCCCCGTACCGCACTGGTCGAGGTCGACGTGGTGGCCGCGCCGGAGGGGAGCACGCTGGTCGCGACCACCGCCGACGGCGCGGCCCACCCCGTACAGCTGGTCTCCCACGCCCCCACCGTCCTCAGCGACGAGCGGCTCGACGCCTCCCGGCTCGAACGCGTGCTGCGCCGGATCCACCGCCGCGAGCTGTTCGGCCTCCTGATCAACGGCTGCGAACTCACCCCGAACTCCCTGGTCTTCCACCTCGCCGAGGTCCCGGACGGCCCCTTCGACCTGATGACCCTGCGCGCCGAGGTCGCCGCCGCGGCCGCCGCGAACCCGGGGGAGTGGCGGGTGCGGACCCTCGCCCAGGCCCGGGCCACCGCGCTGGTCGCCGTCCCCGTGCCCGCCGCCGGGCTCGCCGCCTTCCGGGTCGGGGCGGCCGACGACCGGCCCGCCGCCCCGGCGCCGCGGCCCGCGACGGCGACGGCGACGGCGGACACCCTCTCCAACGGCCTGGTCGAGGTCGCCGTGGCCGCCGACGGCACCCTGGACGTGACCGGCGTCGACGGCACGGTCCTGTCCGGTGTCGGCCGCCTGGTGGACGGCGGCGACCGCGGCGACAGCTACAACTACGCCCCTCCGGCCCACGACGTGCTCGTCTCCGAGCCGGTCCGGATCGGCGTCGAACTCCTCGAAAGCGGCCCGCTGCGGGCCCGGTTGCGCGTCACCCGCGTCTACGAGTGGCCGGAGGCGCTCGCCGACGGCGACCGCGACCGGCGCGGCGGGCGTACCGTCCCGACCCCCGTGGACATGCTGGTGGAGGTCCGCGCGGGCGAGCCCTTCGTCCGGATCTCCACGTCGTTCCTGAACCGGTCCGCCGACCACCGGCTGCGCCTGCACGTCCCGCTGCCGCTGCCCGTCACCACCTCCGCGTCGGCCGGGCAGTTCGCCGTCACCGAGCGCGGCCTGACCGCCGAGGGCGGCTGGGGCGAGTACCCCCTGCCGACCTTCCCGGCGAGCACCTTCGTGTCGGCGGGCCCGGCCACCGTCCTGCTCGACCACTCCGCCGAGTACGAACTCGTCGACGACGGCTCCGCCCTCGCCCTCACCCTGCTGCGCGCCATCGGCTCCATCAGCGTCAACATCCACCCCCTGCGCGACGAACCCGCGGCGAGCGAGATCCCCGCCCCGGGCGCCCAGGACCTGGGCATGCGCATCGAGAACCGGTTCGCCGTACTGCCCTGGGCGGCCGGCTGGCAGGGCGCGAACGCGGTCGCCCTCGCCGAGGAGTTCCGCAACGACGCCCTGGTCACCCGCGGCACCGGGCCCGGTGGCGCCCCGCTGCCCCCGGACGCGGCCGGCGTCCGGGTCGACGGCCGGGACGTGCACGTGTCCGGCATCCGCCGGATCACCGACCCCGAACACGGACCCGGCACCGAGCTCCGGCTGGCCGCGATGCGGGACACCCCGACGGCCGTCCGCGTGACCGGCGCCTTCACCGAGGCGACCACCGTCGATCTGCTCGGCCGCCCGCTCGCCCCCGAACCGGTCCGGGACGGGCTCGAACTCGACCTCGGCCCCTGGGAGATCCGCACGGTCGTCCTCCGCTGAGCGCTCCGCCGGCAGGGCCGCGATGTGTCGTATGTCGTCTGCGGGTCCGTTGTGGCTGGTCGCGCAGTTCCTCCCCCAGCCTTCGGCCGGGGGTACCCCAGCGCCCCCTCGGGGCGCCCCATCCTCAGGAAAGTTGTGACGTCTTGCCCTCCGAGCTCACCGCGTATCTTTCGGACCCCGCCCCCTGGCACGGCGCCCTGCGCCCGGCCCGTTCCTGGCTGCACTCCGACGCACCGGCCCTCTCCCTGAACGGCCCCTGGCGCTTCCGGCTGTCGCCCACGGCGGCCGTGGCGTCGGACTTCTCCGCCGAGGAGTTCGACGACCGGGGCTGGGACAGCATCCCGGTGCCCGCGCACTGGGTGCTGGAAGGCGACGGCGCCCATGGCCGGCCGTCGTACACGAACATCCAGTTCCCGTTCCCGATCGACCCGCCGCACGTCCCGGACGAGAACCCCACCGGCGACTACCGCCGCCACTTCGACCTCCCCGCCGGCTGGCCGGACGCCGAGCGGGTCGTCCTGCGGTTCGACGGGGTCGAGTCGCTGTTCAAGGTGTGGGTGAACGGCGTCGAGATCGGCGGCGCGAGCGGCAGCCGGCTGGCCCACGAGTTCGACGTCACCTCCGCCGTGCGCCCCGGCGACAACGTCGTCGCCGTCCGCGTGCACCAGTGGTCGGCCGCCAGTTACCTGGAGGACCAGGACCAGTGGTGGCTGCCGGGCATCTTCCGGGACGTCACCCTGCTCGCCCGCCCGGCCGGGGGCATCGAGGACGTCTGGCTGCGCACCGGGTACGACGACGGGCGCGGGCGCGTCGAGACGGAGGTCACCGCCGACGCGGCCGCGTTCCCGGTCACCCTGCGCATCCCCGAACTGGGCGTGGAACAGGTCTGGGAGACGGCGGCCGACGTGGCGCCCGTCGACGTCCCGGAGGTGGAGCCCTGGTCGGCCGAACTGCCCCGGCTGTACGACGTGACCGTGTCCTCGGCCGCCGAGAGCATCGCCCTGCGGGCCGGCTTCCGCACGGTCGAGATCCGCGGCGACCGGTTCCTGGTCAACGGCCGCAAGGTCGTCTTCCACGGCATGAACCGGCACGAGGCCCACCCCGAGCGCGGCCGGGTCTTCGACGAGGCGCACGCCCGCGCCGACCTGGCGCGGATGAAGCGGTTCAACGTGAACGCCATCCGCACCAGCCACTACCCGCCGCACCCCCGGCTGCTCGACCTCGCCGACGAACTCGGCTTCTGGGTCGTCCTGGAGTGCGACCTGGAGACCCACGGCTTCGAAAAGGCCGGCTGGACCGGCAACCCGACCGACGACCCGGCCTGGCGCGCGGCCTGCCTGGACCGTATCGAGCGCACCGTCGAGCGGGACAAGAACCACCCCGGCGTCGTGATGTGGTCGCTCGGCAACGAGGCCGGCACCGGAGCCAACCTCGCCGCCATGTCCGCCTGGGTGCACGCCCGCGACCCCGAGCGCCCCGTGCACTACGAGGGCGACTACACCGGGGACTACACCGACGTCTACTCCCGGATGTACTCGACCGTGCCGGAGACCGAGCAGATCGGCACCGACGGCTCGCAGGCGCCGCTGCTCGGCTGCACCCCGGCCCAGGGTGCCCGGCAGCGCACCAAGCCGTTCCTGCTCTGCGAGTACGCCCACGCGATGGGCAACGGGCCGGGCGCCCTCGACCAGTACGAGGAACTGGTCCACCGCCACCCGCGGCTGCACGGCGGCTTCGTCTGGGAGTGGCGCGACCACGGCATCCTGGCCACCGCCCCCGACGGGACGCCGTACTACGCCTACGGCGGCGACTTCGGGGAGGTCGTGCACGACGGCAACTTCGTGATGGACGGGATGGTGCTCAGCGACGACGTGCCGACGCCCGGCCTCCACGAGTTCAAGGCGGTCGTCCAGCCGATCCGGTTCGCCCTCGACGGCGACCAGCTCGCCGTCACCAACCTGCGGCACTCGGCCGACACCTCCGACCTGCGGTTCCGCTGGCGCGTCGAACACGACGGAACGCCCGCGGCAGCGGGGGAGCTGGAGGTCCCCGCGGTGGCGGCGGGCGCGTCGGAGCGGGTGCCGCTGCCGCCGGTCGAGGTGGCCGCGGACGCCGAGACCTGGCTGACGGTCGAGGCGGTGCTGGCGACGGAGACGGCCTGGGCCCCGGCCGGGCACGAGGTCGCCACCGCCCAGCTGGACCGCTCGCTGCCGCGGCCGGTGCCCGCCGTCCGGCGCCGGACCGGCTGGCGGCCCGGCGAGGGAACGCGCACGCTCGGCATCGCCGAGTTCACCGGCGGATCCCTCACCCGGCTCGCCGGGCGGGCCGTGACCGGGCCGCGGCTGGAGCTGTTCCGCGCCCCGACCGACAACGACGAGGGCACCGCCGACCGGCTGGAGGGCAGCGACAACAGCACGGCCGACGTGTCCAGCGCCGACCTGTGGCGCCGCGACGGCCTCGACCGCCTGACCGCACGCCGGATCGGCGTGGAGCACGCCAGGGACGCCCTGCGCACCGTCGACCGGGTCTCCGCCGCGGACTCGACGCTCTCGGTGACGGTGGAGTCGGTCTGGTCGGTCGAGGACGGTGAACTGGAACTGCGGGTGGAGATCGAGCCCGGGCGCGGCTGGACGACGGTGTGGCCGCGGATCGGGGTCCGCTTCGAACTGCCCGACGGCACGGCCCCCGTGGACGGCGCCGAGTGGTTCGGCCTGGGCCCGCTGGAGTCCTACCCCGACAGCCTCCGCGCGGCCCGCACCGGCCGGTTCTCGGCCACCGTCCGGGACCTCTCGGTGGACTACGCGCGCCCCCAGGAGACCGGCCACCGCTCCCGGTTGCGCCGGCTCACGCTGACCAGCGGCGACGCCGAGGTGCTGCGCATCGACGCCCTCCCCGACACCCGTGGACGGCGCCCCGGCTTCACCCTCGCCCGCCACACACCGCAGCAGATCGCCCGGGCCGCCCACCCCTGCGAACTCCCGGAGTCCGCCACCAGCCACCTCATCATCGACGCGGCCCAGCACGGCCTCGGCTCCCGCGCCTGCGGACCGGACGTGTGGCCGGAGTTCGCGCTGCGCCCCGAGGCCCGCACGATCAGGCTGCGGATCACGGCAGGAGCCTGAACAGCAGGACCCGACAGCTCTTTCACGGTCCGCGCCCACGCGGTCCACGGCCGGGCGGTGGACGGTCACCGGCCATGAAGTTATCCACCGGTACCCCACGGATCCTGGTCGTGGACGACGAGAAGGACCTGACCGACCTGCTGGTGACGGTGCTGCGGGCCGAGGGCTGGCGGACCGAGCCGGCGCCGGACGGCACCACGGCGCTGCGGGCGGCCCGCGGCTTCCGGCCGGACGCGGTGGTCCTGGACCGCGGGCTGCCCGACCTGGAGGGCCTGGAGGTGCTGCGGCGCCTCCGGGCCTGGCGGCCGGACCTCCCCGTCCTGTTCCTCACCGCCCGGGAGAGCGTCGAGGACCGGGTCGCCGGCCTGTGCGCGGGCGCCGACGACTACGTGCCCAAGCCGTTCGACCTCGACGAGCCGGTGGTCCGGCTGCGCGCCCTCCTGCGCCGCTGCGACGCCGCCGGGCCGGGCGGCTCGCTGCTCGTCGTCGACGACCTGACCCTCGACGAGGAGACCCGGCAGGTCCACCGGGCCGGCACCCGGGTCCGGCTCACCGCCCGGGAGTTCGAGCTGCTGCGCTACCTGATGCGGCACACCGGCCGGGTCCGCGGCCGGGCGGAACTCCTCGACAACGTCTGGGCGGAGGAGGCCGACCGGCACGGATGCGCACCCTCGTCGAGGACCTGCTGCTCCTCGCCCGCCTGGACACCGGGCGCCCGCCGGCCCGCGAGGAGGTGGGTCTCGGCCCGCTGCTCGCCGAGGCGGTGGCCGACGCCCGCGCGGCCGGCCCCGACCACCGCTGGGAGTTCCTCATGCCCGGCGACCTGGTACTGGTCGAGGGCGACCCGGACCGCCTCCACCAGGTCGTCGCCAACCTCCTCGCCAACGCCCGTACCCACATCCCGCCCGGCACCAAGGTCACCGTGACCGTCCGGACCGCCGGCGGCCAGGCGGCGGTCCGGGTCGCCGACGACGGCCCCGGCATCCCGCCCGACCTGCTGCCCCGCGTCTTCGAACGCTTCGCCCGCGGCGACGCCTCCCGCTCCCGGGCCACCGGCAGCAGCGGCCTCGGCCTCGCCATCGTCGCCGCCGTGTCCGCCGCGCACGGGGGATCCGCCGAGGTCAGCAGCGAACCGGGCCGCACGGTGTTCACCGTACGGCTGCCGCTGTGCCCGGCGCACGCCGGTGAGGCGACCCCGCCCCGGAAACCCATGGGACGTGAAATCCGGGCGCGACCGGCCACGACGGCGCCGCGCACGAACGACAACGCATCGCGGCCCTCGGGCTAGCCGGCCTCCGCCGGCTCCGTCACCCACCCCGCCACCAGCACCAGCCGGCTCTCCCGGTGCACGGCGAGGAAGCCGAACGGCCGGTCGACGGTGACCCGGACCACCGTCGACTCGTACCGGTACTGCGGCGGGCCGCCGCCCGGCGCCGCCACCACCGCCGTGACCGCGGCGGCCCGGAAGCCCAGCGGCCCGAACTCCGCGACCGCGGACTGCCCGGCCGCCCCGACGGCGAGCGGCGCGGCACTGATCCCGGGGAAGTGCCCCCCGCGGGCGTCGGCGGCCGTGGAGAGCCCGAACAGCCCGTGCAGCTGGAGCAGGTCGTGGTCGGCGCGGACCGTGAAGCCCGGGGTGGTCACGTCGAGCCGGATGGGGTCCGGGGCGACGGACGGCTGCCGCTCCACGACCACACCCGGCCCCGCGGGCCCGTAGGGGAGCTGTCCGCCGGTGGTCACCGGCAGGGCCCGCTCCACTACGCCGATGCCCGTGTGCAGCACCTGCCCCGGGGCCATCCCCTCGGCGCCGAGCACCAGATGCACGTCGAGACCGTTGTCGCCGGGGATCCTCAGCGTGGTGACGTGGCCGTCCGGACCCGCGGTCACCCCGATCCGGTCGGGCCGGACGCTGCTGCGATGCAGACCGGCCAGGACCCGCCCCTGCCAGGGCCCGGAGCCGGGCCGCAGCACCGTCTCCCGGAACGGGTGCTGCCAGTCCGTGCGCAGCGCCAGCGCGGTCGCCAGCACCAGCCGGGCGCCCTCGGCGAGCCGCACCGGCAGCCGCTCGACCAGCCCCTGCGTGCGCTTCGCCGCCCACGCGTCCAGCGCCTGACGGGAGGCCGCGAGATCGGCGCCGAGCACCCCGTGCGCGTCGGCCGGCAGCCCCGCCGCCCACGGCTCACGCAGTTCCAGCGCCCGGTCGGTCCACAGCCCCAGAGCGGACCCGACGCCCGGCATCGAGTCCAGCCCCGTGAGTAACTCCCGGGCACCGGCGGCAGCTTGATCGGCTTGCCTGCCCACGGCCCGGGTCAGCTCGTCCCGGGCCGGGCCGGCGGCGCCGTCGGCGAGGAAGGCCAGCAGCGGCCAGACACCGGCGGCCGAGAAGACCGTGCCCTGTCTGGTCTGCCGCGCCCAGCGTGCGGTGAGCGCGTTGACGGCGCTGACGGTCTCGTTCATTCGTCGTCCTCCCAGGGGTACTCGGGGAAGGGCAGGGGGTCCGTGACCCGGCCCGCCGCGAGGGCGAGCCGGGAGTCCCGGTGCGGGGCGAGGAAGCCGAAGGGGCGGTGGTCCACCGGGAAGCCGGGGTGCGGTCGGCCCGTTCACCGCGCGCGGCCGCCGTCCCCACCCTCATTCCGCCCCCGTTCACGGCGCGCTTACGATGCGCGCAGTCGTACGTCAGTTCAGCCGTCCGTTTCCGCGCGGCCCGACGCCCCCTCAGGAGCACGGTACCGGTGTCCATACCTCCGCCCCCCGGCCCCCACCAGCCACAAGGGCCCTACCCACCGCCCCAGTCGGGCCAGCCGCAGTACCCGCAGTACCCGCAGGCGCCGTACGGGCAGCAGCCGCCGTACCCGGGGCCGTACCAGCCCTGGGGCCAGGGCTACGGCCCCTACGCGCCGCAGCCGCCCGTCAACGGGCTCGCCATCGCCTCCCTCGTGCTCGGGCTGCTGTGCTGTCTGCCGGGGGTGGGGCTGGTGCTGGGGCTGGTCGGGCTGGGGCAGATCCGCAGGCGGGGTGAGCGCGGCAGGGCGATGGCGGTCATCGGGTCGGTGCTCTCCGCACTCGGGCTGGCCCTGTGGGTGCTGGTGCTGGCCACCGGCGGGGCGGCGGAGTTCTGGGAGGGCGTCAAGGAGGGCGCGAACGACAGCTCCAGCCTCTCCCTGTCCACCGGCGACTGCTTCGACACCCCCGACGGCACGCTCACCGGCGACCTGGTCTCCGACGTCACCGTCGTGGACTGCGAGAAGGCGCACGACGGCGAGGTCTTCGCCACCTACCGGCTCAAGGGCTCGGACTACCCGGGCGACGACAGCGTCGGCGACTCCGCCGACCGGCGCTGCTACGGCCTGGAGGACGGCTACGCGATGGACGGCTGGGCGATCCCCGGCGACGTCGACGTGTACTACTTCACGCCCAGCGCGGACAGTTGGGAGTACGGCGACCGGGAGGTCGCCTGCGTCTTCGGCAACACGACCGAGGGCCGCACCCTGTCCGGCTCGCTGCGCAACGACGAGAGCGTGCTGGACAACGACCAGGTCGCCTACCTCGACGCCGCGCACGTCCTCAACACCGCCCTCGCCGGCGTCCCCGAGGCCGAGTACGTCGAGGACGACCTGCCCGGCTACCGGCAGTGGGCGGACCGGGTGACCACGGCCCTCGGCAAGCAGACCGCGATGCTGCGCGCGCACGACTGGGGCCCGGACGGAAAGAAGCCGGTGGACGACCTGATCGCGGACCTCGACAAGGCGCGGACGGAGTGGGCGAAGGCCGCGAAGGCCACGGACGCGGACACGTACTACGCCCATTACGACAAGGGCTCGGCGCTCCTCGACCCGAAGCGGACCGTCACCGCCCGCAAGGCTCTGGGCCTCGCCACGACCCCGCCCTCGTACGACGACGGGGGCGGCGGCTCCGGCAGCGGAGGAAGTGGCTCCGGCATGGAGGTGTGATCGCGGCTATAACGGGGAGAAAGTGCCTGCGCAAAGCCTCCCCGGGCCACATGTCATCACATCGAGTGATTCTCTGGCCTTTGCTTGCATGGCTCAACCCACGGTTGCCACGCTGTTGCTGTCTGTACAACCTGATGGGAGCGGCCAGTGACTTTCGGTGAGCAGCCGGCGTATCTGCGTGTCGCGGGTGATCTCCGCAAGAAGATCGTCGACGGTTCGCTGCCGCCCCACACCCGGCTGCCCTCCCAGGCCCGCATCCGCGAGGAGTACGGCGTCTCGGACACGGTCGCCCTGGAGGCCCGCAAGGTGCTGATGGCCGAGGGGCTGGTCGAGGGCCGGTCCGGCTCCGGGACCTATGTGCGCGAGCGGCCCGTGCCCCGGCGGGTGGCCCGCTCCGGGTACCGTCCGGCCGGCGGCGCCACCCCGTTCCGCCAGGAGCAGTCCGACGCGGCGGCGCGCGGCACCTGGGAGTCCAGCAGCGAGCAGACCGGGGCGGGCGCCGCGATCGCCGACCGGCTCGGCATCCACGTCGGCGACCGCGTGATGTGCACCCGGTACCTGTTCCGGGACGCCGGGGAGCCGATGATGCTCTCCACCTCCTGGGAGCCCCTCGCCGTCACCGGCCGCACCCCCGTGATGCTGCCCGAGGAGGGCCCGCTCGGCGGGATGGGCGTGGTCGAGCGGATGCGCGCCATCGACGTCGTCGTGGACAACGTCACGGAGGAGGTCGGCGCCCGCCCCGGCCTCGCCGAGGAACTGCTCACCCTGGGCGGGGTCCCCGGCCATGTCGTCCTGGTGATCCAGCGGACGTACTACGCCTCCGGCCGCCCGGTGGAGACCGCGGACGTCGTCATCCCCGCGGACCGCTACCGGGCCTCCTACCATCTGCCGGTGAGGTAGTCGGACCTACCACCTCACCGTGAAGTAGCGCACACCCTTGCGATGGTTGACGCCTTCACGACTCGGGCACGAACCTGTGCCCGCCGCTGGAATCCGGCCGTTCTCCCAGGTGAACCGGCTGTCCTCGCCATGCTCGCGACCCGAAGTACGGGGCGCGCGAGCGGCGCATTCGTTGTCGTGCGCCCCCACCGTTCTGGCTGGTTGCGTACCTCTTTGTGAAAAGGCGTATTCGCTGCGTAAAGGTTAGGCGTACGCTCGGGCATATGCGGAGTGCGGTTTCCTTAGTGGGGTGGGGATGGACGGGAGCCGGGAGATGCGGAGGGGCGCGATGACGGAAGGCACGGTCTCTCTCCCCTGGCTCGTCATACGGCAGGACGACAACGGCAATCGCTACCGCGTCGGCCGGTACGCGACCCGGGCCGAGGCGCAGAAGATCGCCGACAGTCTCGACGACCGCGGACACAAGCAGCTCTACTGGGTCGAGCGCATCGGTCACGCCAACGGGGACGGGGCCAGCCGGAACTGACCCTCCCGTAGGCTCCGGCCCATGAGCGAACGGATCGTGGTGGTCGGAGCCGCCCTGCTCGACACCGGCCGCCTCCTCGCGGCCCGCCGCAGCGCACCCCCCGAGCTGGCCGGCCGCTGGGAGCTTCCCGGCGGCAAGGTCGAGCCCGGCGAGACCCCCGAGCACGCCCTCGTGCGCGAGCTGCGCGAGGAGTTGGGCATCGAGGCGCAGACGCTGACGCGCGTACCGGGAGAGTGGCCCCTGCGGCCCCCGTACGTCCTCCAGGTGTGGACCGCCCGCCTCCACCCCGGCTCCCCGGACCCCAAGCCCCTCCAGGACCACGACGAGCTGCGCTGGCTGACCCCGGAGGAGATCTGGGACGTGAACTGGCTGGACCAGGACGTGCCGGCGGTACGCGCGGTCACCGCCATGCTGGGACGCGGGGCGTAGCCCCGACGAACAGGGGCGCGGGCCGCATTGGACTTGCGGCTCCCGCCGCGTGGGCGCGACAGGCGGATCGAGTCCGGGGCGCAGCCCCGACGAACAGGGGCGCTGGGGGCACCCCCGGCCGAAGGCTGGGGGAGGAACTGCGCGACAAGCCCCCGCCGTGCCGCACCCGCCCGACACCCGCGCCCCCCCGAGCTCCTAGGCGCTCGGCCCTCCCGGCGTAAGCCGTTCGCACCACAGTGCGCCCTCTCTCGCGGTACTGCCCTCCGGTAATCGGGTATGTGCCCATTAACCCCACGAAACCGGACAGTGCCGGGCTCGCAGCCGGGGGAAGCGACTGGGAAGTGATCGGTGTGATCGACACCGAAGGTGACACCGCCGAGTGGACCTTTCCCGCGGAACCGGGCGCCGTGCGCACCGCCCGGACCGCGGTCCGAGACCAGCTGCGGGGCTGGGGCCTGGACGGCCTCGCCGACCTCGCCGCCCTGCTGGTCAGCGAGCTGGTCACCAACTCGCTGCGACACGCCACCGGCCCCATCGGCGTACGCCTCGTCCGCCCCCCGGAGCTCGGCGACACCCTGCGCGTGGAGGTCTCCGACCCCCTCCCGGACCCGCCGCGCGAGCGCGCCGCCGGCCCCGACGACGAGAGCGGCCGCGGCCTCCAGCTCGTGGCGGGCTCCTCGCGCAGCTGGGGTACCCGTCGGGGAGACAACGGCAAGACGGTCTGGTTCGAGCTGGCCGTACCGGGGTGAACGGGGTGAACGGGATGTACACGCAGTGCTACGTCGTCCACCCGCGAGAGTGGCCGGTCAACGCGTGCCGGAGTGCGTGGTTCGACGGCGTGTTCCCTGGTTAGAAGACTGGAAGTGTTGTCACGGTCCGGTCCGGAAATCGTCGGGACCGTGCTGTGATCGTGAACACCGTGTCAGGCGGCACCGTAGTGCTGGATACTGCGGGCAGCCGCACCCGGTGACCGGTGCCGGACGCGGTGAGCTGGAGGGGACGGTTCGCGTGAGCGAGATACCAGCTAAGGCCACGGAGTCCGAGGACCCGTCGGACGGCGCGAGGGCGGGGACCGCGGAGACAGCCGCGGCCCCTGGCGACGCCGTGTGGCAGAGCAGCCCGCCCGGCTCGATCTACGACTACATCAAGGTCGCCTCGTTCTCCATCGGCGCCGGCGGCCTGGTCGACCAGTGGAGTCTGCGCGCCGAGCAGATCTTCGGCATCCCCGCCGAGCGCGCCGTCGGCATGGACCCCATCGAGGCGTTCGTCGCCCCGGACCTGCGCGAGCGCGGCCAGCGGAAGATGGCCGAGATCCTCGACGGGCGGGAGTGGACCGGCGTGGTCCCGTTCCGGATGCCCGACACGGCGGACGGCGAGCGCGGCGAGGAGGGCATCGCCGAGGTCTACGTCATGCCCACCCGCACCGCCGAGGGCGAGAACGCGGCCGTGTGCATCGTGGTCGACGTCCGCACCCTGCGCAGCATCGAGACCGACCTCGCGGCCTCGCAGTCGATATTCGGTCAATCTCCTTTCGGCTTCCTGCTGATCGACACCGACCTGCGGATCCGCCGCGCCAACGTACGGTTCTCCTCCATCTTCGGCGGCACCCCCGAGGACCACCGCGGCAAGGGCGTCCACGACTACCTCCCGCGCTCCGAGGCCGAGCGGGTCGCGGCCACCCTGCGCCGGGTCCTGGAGACCGGCAACTCCATCACGGACATGCACGTCACGGGCTTCGTGCCGGGCTCCGAGGAGCGCCGGCACTGGTCCATCAACCTCTACCGGGTGCACAGCGGCACCGGCCGCCCCATCGGCATCGCCTGGCTCGGTCTCGACATCACCGCCCGCCGCGCCGCCGCCCGCGAGGCCGCCGCCGCCCGGCGCAACCTCGCCCTCCTCAACGAGGCCGGCGCCCGCATCGGCAACTCCCTGGACCTGGAGACCACCGCCCGCGAACTCCTCGACGTGGTCGTCCCCGGCTTCTGCGACCTCGCCACCGTCGACCTCTACCAGGGTCTGCTGGCCGGCGACGAGACCCCGCCCGGACTCGCCGACGGCAGCGCCGAACTGCGCCGGGTCGCCTTCGCCAGCGCGGTCTCCGACGCCCCCTTCGTAGGCGGCGGCGCCCCGGTCGCCGTCGGCGCCGTCCACCACTACCCCTTCAACTCCCCGTGCGCGGACGCCCTGCGCACGGCCCGCCCGCAGCACGTGCCGGCGGCGGAGGGCGGCCTCGTCCAGTCCACGCTGGCCGTGCCGATGGTCGCCCACGACACGGTCGTCGGCCTCGCCCAGTTCGCCCGCACCAAGGGCAGCGAGCCGTTCGGCGACCGCGACCGGGAGCTCGCGGTGGAGCTGGCCGCCCGCGCCGCCGTCTGCATCGACAACGCCCGGCTCTACCGGCGCGAGCACGAACGCGCGCTGATACTGCAACGGTCCCTGCTCCCGCCCGGCGACCCGGAGGCCTCCGGTCTGGACATCGCCTGCCGCTACCTGCCCGGCAACGCGGCCACCGAGGTCGGCGGCGACTGGTTCGACGTCATAGAACTCCCCGGCCACCGCACGGCGCTGGTGGTGGGAGACGTGATGGGCCGGGGGCTGCGCGCGGCTGTCGCGATGGGCGAACTGCGCACCGCGGTCCGCACGCTGGCCCTGCTCGACCTCGAACCGGCCGAGGTGCTCTCCGCGCTGGACGAGATCGCCCGCGGTCTCGGCACCCCCGGCGGGGTCCAGCAGGCCACCCGCACGGCCCGCCAGCCCCGCGACGCCGACCTCTCCGAGGTCTACCTCGCCACGTGTGTGTACGCCGTCTACGACTCCGTCACGAGACGCTGTACGTTCGCCAACGCCGGCCACCTGCCACCCGTCCTCGTGGAACCGGGCGAGGCCGCCCTGATGCTCGACGTGCCGCCCGGCATGCCGCTCGGCGTCGGCGGCGAGCCCTTCGAGGAGGTCGAGGTCGAACTCCCCGAGGGTGCCCTGCTCGCGCTCTACACCGACGGCCTGGTCGAATCCCGCGACCACCCCCTCGACGAGGGCCTCCAGGCGTTCGTAGGGGCCCTCACGGACCCCGCCCAGCCCCTGGAGGACGTCTGCGACCACGTCCTCAACACCCTCGACACGCACCACGGCGAGGACGACATCGCGCTGCTGATGGCACGGGTACAGGGGCTGCCGGCCGACTCCGTCGGCGACTGGACGCTCCCACGCGAGCCCCGCAGCGTCGGCCGCGCCCGCGAGTACGCCCGCGGCCAGCTGCTCACCTGGGACCTGGAGCCGCTGGTCGACACGACGGAACTCCTGGTCAGCGAACTCGTCACCAACGCGCTGCGGTACGGCGAGGGCGACATAAGACTCCGCCTCCTCCTCGACCGGACCCTGGTCTGCGAGGTCTGGGACTCCGGCCTGGTCCAGCCGAGGCGCCGACGCGCCCGGGACACCGACGAGGGTGGCCGCGGCCTCCAGCTGGTCGGCCTCCTGAGCGCGGCGTGGGGCTCACGCCGGACGCCGCGGGGCAAGACGGTGTGGTTCGAACTCCCGCTCCCGGACGGCGAGACGGGCCTGACCGACCCTGCGGAGGCGCTGCTCAGTCTGTTCTGAGGAGGCCGTGGTCATGGCGCGACGCCGCGGGGGCTGGTCGCGCAGTTCCCCGCGCCCCTTTGGGGCGCTCTGGTGAGCGCATACCGATACGGCCCCGCGCTTCGGAAGGGCGCTCGCGCAACCCCCTGCTTTTAGGGGCGCGGGGAACTGCGCGACAAGCCCCCGCGGACCCGCGGCCGCCCGACGACCCTCCGCGGCACCCCTTGACGCGCTACCCCAACCGCCCCCTGCTCTCGGGCCCCCCGAAGGCCACCACCGGCCCCCCGTCCCCCTCCTCACCCAGCAGCACGCCCCCGAGCACCGCCCCCGCCACCCCACTCCCGTGGCCGCCCTCCCCGGTGAACGGGTTCCCGTGCGCCCGCACATCCCGCTCCGCCAACTCCCACGCCCGCCGCGCCAGCCGGTCGGCGTCCGCGGGCGCAGCCCGCCCCGCAGCGGCCAGCAGCGCCCGCGCCTCCGCCCCCACCGCCGCCCGATGCGTTCCCACGAAGTCGTCCGCCACCCCCAGCGCACTGCGCGCCACCAACCCAGCCCCCGCCGCGATCACCCCGGCCCGCCCGCCCCCCATCCCCTCCACCGCCCGCACGACCCGGCGCAGCGCGTCCAACGGGTCGTACGGCCCGCCGGCCACCTGCCCCCGCACACCGGCCAGCACGGCGTCGGCATGCGCCAGCCGCGGCGGCAACGCCGTCCCCCGCAGACCCGCCAGCTCCGCCTCGGCGCCGGTGAGGGCGGCCGGCACCAGCGCCGCCGCCGTCCGCAGCTCTTCCGCCAGCCGCTCCACCCCGCCCAGCAGCACCCCGGCCTGCGCCACGGCCCCCTCGGCGGCCCGCACCCCCCGCCGGAACCCGTCGTCGTCGCCCGAATCGGCGGCCTGGCGGGCCTGGTTGAGCCGTGAGGTGGCGAACACCAGCCGGTCCTTGGCCTGTTCGACGTGTCCGACGACGGGGCCGACCGCGGCCGCACCGTACCGCTCACCCGCCCCGGCCAGCGCCGCCGCCACCCCGCCGGTCCGCCCCGCCAGCTGCCGGAACCGCCTCTCGGCCTCGGCCAGCGCATCCCCCGCGTCCCACACGGCGTCGAACCCCGCCGCCTCCGCGTCCAGTTGCCGATCCGCCTCCGCGCACCGCCCGACCACGCCCACCAGTGCCTGGCGCCGGCCGGCGTCGTCCCCCGGCACCCCCTCCTCGTACCGCCGCCATATCGCGAACGCGGCCGTCAACTCCGTCTCGGCGGCCCGCAGGGCCCGTTCGGCGGACGTGGCCCCGTGGACGTACCCGAGAGCCTCCCGGCTGGTGCGGACGCAGTCGTCGGCGAGGACCAGGGAGGTCCGGGCCTGCCGCTCGACGTCGGCGGGCGTCGGAGCCGGCGGGGCGGGGGAGAGGACGCCCGGCGTGGTGCGCGAGCGGGCCCGCCGTATCCGGCGCACGTATCCGTAGCCGCCCAGTGCGCCGGCCGCCGCCACGGCGACGAGCGGCAGGACGTAGTCGGTCGCCGACGCCCCGTCCGCCGCCTGGGCCGCGGCCACCGTTCCGCCGCCCGCCACGGGAACCGGATCTTGAGTGACGCTCGTCATCACCGGCAACACCAGCCAGACCGCCCCGGCCACCCCGCCCAGCACCGCATGCCCCACCCGCACGGCTATGTGCCCCGTGGCATGCCTCGGCCGACCCCGGATCAAGGATGACGTCACATTTCGGAGCGTATGGGCAGCCAGTCGGCTTCGCGACCGGGGCGGAGACAGCCGGGGGACGAGGAGAAATGGGGAGCGGAACATGAAACGGAGCCCGAACCAGGAGAACAACCCGAAACCCACCACCGCCCCGGACCCGGCCCGGCCCACCGGCGAACCGGACTCCCCGTCGGCATCACCCGCCCCCTCCGGCGATCCGGCCTCCGCGCCGGTCCCGGCCGCTCCCTCCGACAACCCGCCCCCCACGCCGGCACCACCCGCACCCGCCGACGCGCCCGCACCCCCGCAGGGGCCACCCGCACCCGACGACGAGAGCCGCACGGGTCGGCCGGGTGGTAAAGCGAAAGCCGGCAGATGGACGCTACGCGTCCTCCTCGTCCTCTTCGTCCTCCTGCTCCCCCTCCTCATCGCCGAGACCGCCCTCCGCATCAACTACGCCGGCGACCCGAAGGCCGGTACGTACAGCCGGAACCGGGACGCCCTCTGGCTCGGTCACGCGTGGGTCGACGGCCGTAGGACCGACGCCGACGTCACCGCCCTCGCCGCCCGGCTCGCGGGCACCGGCATTCGCGACCTCTACGTCCATGCCGGACCACTGGAGCACAACGGCACGCTGCCCAAATCGGCCTATCCCAAGGCCCGTTGGCTGATAACAGCCGTGCATCGAAAACTCCCCGGCGTCCGGGTGCAGGCCTGGCTCGGGGACGAGCTCGCGCCCGAGAAGCCGGATGCGATGCATCTGGAGAAGAAGGCGACGCGCGACGCCGTCGTCGCGTCGGCCCGGCAGGTCGTCGGTGCCGGGTTCGACGGGGTCCACTTCGACCTGGAGCCCCTGCACTCCGGCGACCGGAACTACCTCGCCCTCCTCGACGCCCTGCGCCCGGCGACCCCGCTGCTGTCCGTCGCCGCACACCAGATCGATCCGCTCCCGGCCTTTCACTCCTTCTGGGGTACCGTCACCGGTCATCCGAAATGGTGGTCGCGGGAGTATTTCGGGCAAGTCGCCCGTCGGGTGGACCAGATCGCGGTGATGTCGTACGACACCATGCAGCCGCTGCAGAGCCTGTACGGCGGGTACGTCGCGCAGCAGACCAGCCTTGCGCTGGAGGTCACACCGGCGGACACCGATCTCCTCATGGGGCTGCCCTTCTACCACGAGAACCGGTTCGGGCACTGGGCGCACGCGGAGACCGTGCCGGCGGCCGTGCGCGGGGTTCGGCTGGGACTGTCACGGACGGACCCGGATCGCGCTACCTTCGGCGTCGCCCTGTACGTCGACTTCGCCGCCACCGAGGATGACTGGACCTCCTATCGGAAGGACTGGGTCCGTACGTCATGACAACCGCTCGTGCCCACCTCACCCGTGACGACCTCGCGTCGCTCTCCCGCGAGGCCCTCGGCCGTGCTCCCGCAGCCGTCACCCGGCTGCGCGGCGGGAGCAAGAAAGGCGTCTACCGGCTCGCCCTCGACAACGGCCGGAGCGCGATCGCGTACGTCTGGTCCCCGGAGGAGGACTACTGGGGGCCCGTCGACGCCGACATCCGCGACCCCTTCGCGCACGCCTCCGGCCTCGGCCTGTTCCTGTCCGCCCACGACCTGCTGACCGAACTCGGCGTGCGCACCCCGCGCCTGCTGTTCGCCGACGAGGACGCCCGGCACCTGCCCGCCTTCGCCGCGGTCGTCGAGGACGTCCGCGGCGGCAGCCTGGAGGTGCTGCTGCGCAGCGACCCGGGCGCCGCACGGGTGCCGCTGGCCCGGCTGGCGGGGACGCTCGGCGTGCTCCGCGAGCACGTCTCCGCCGGGTACGGGAAGGCCGCCCTGGTGGAGGAGGGCGGGAAGCCGCTCGGCAGCTCCTGCGAACAGGTCGTCGCGGACCGCGCGATGCGCGACATCGCGGAGGTGGCCGAGCGGGATCCCCGGCTGCGCGAGGCGCGGTGGGCGCTGGCCGAGCGCGTGCACGAGCTCTACGACGCGGTCGAACCGCGCGAGCACGCCTCCCTGGTGCACGGCGAACTCGGCCCGGACCACGTCCTGGTGACCGAGGAGGGCGATCCCGCACTCATCGACATCGAAGGCCTGATGTACTTCGACGCCGAATGGGAGCACGTCTTCGTGCAGCTCCGCTTCGGGCCCGCCTACGACGTGCTGCGCACCGCCGACCTCGACGAGGACCGGATGGCCCTGTACCGGCTGGCGATGCACCTCAACCTCGTCGCCGGGCCGCTCAGGCTGCTGGACGGCGACTTCCCGGAGCGCGAAACGATGCGGGACATCGCCGAGTCCAACCTGCGGCAGGTGCTCAGCCTCCTGCGGGGCGCCTCCTGATCTTCGAGCCGAGCCACACCAGCGGGTCGTACTTGCGGTCGACGGCCCGCTCCTTCAGGGGGATCAGCGCGTTGTCGGTGATGTGGATGCCCTCCGGGCACACCTCCGTGCAGCACTTGGTGATGTTGCAGTAGCCGAGGCCGTGTTCGTCCTGGGCCGTGCGCTTGCGGTCCAGGCCGGTGGCTTCCGCCGCGTCCAGCGGGTGCATGTCCAGTTCGGCGACGCGCATGAGGAAACGCGGGCCGGCGAAGGCCGTCTTGTTCTCCTCGTGGTCGCGGACGACGTGGCAGGTGTCCTGGCACAGGAAGCACTCGATGCACTTGCGGAACTCCTGGGAGCGGTCCACGTCCTCCTGGAACATCCGGTACTCGCCGGGGCCGACCCCGGCGGGCGGCACGAAGGCCGGGACCTCCCTGGCCTTCTGGTAGTTGAAGCCGACGTCGGTGACCAGGTCGCGGATGACCGGGAAGGCGCGCAGCGGGGTGACCGTGACGGTCTCGTCCTGCTCGAAGACGGACATGCGGGTCATGCACATCAGGCGCGGGCGGCCGTTGATCTCCGCCGAGCACGAACCGCACTTGCCCGCCTTGCAGTTCCAGCGGACGGCCAGGTCCGCGGCCTGGGTGGCCTGGATGCGGTGGATGATGTCCAGGACCACCTCGCCGTCGTTCACCTCGACCTTGAAGTCCTCCAGGCCGCCGCCCTCGACGTCGCCCCGCCACACCCGGAAGTGGGCCGTGTAGCCGCTCATTCGTACAGCTCCTCTTCGGCGAGGTACTTGACCAGCTCTTCCTTCTCGAAGAGGGCGAGCAGGTCGGCTCGGATGGGGTCGGTGGTCTCGCGGGTGAGGTCGATCTGGCCGCGCTCCGGGTCGGTGGCCGCCAACCCGCCCGTGGGTTCGGCCAGCCGGCAGAGCAGGTTGACCGGGCGCCAGCGGCGGTCCATCGTCGGATGGTCCTCGCGGGTGTGCCCGCCGCGCGACTCGGTGCGCTCCAGCGCCGCCCGGGCCACGCACTCGCTGACCAGCAGCATGTTCCTGAGGTCCAGGGCGAGATGCCAGCCGGGGTTGAACTGGCGGTGCCCCTCCACCCCGGCCCGGCGCGCCCGCACCCGCAGCTCGGCGAGCTTCTCCAGGGCCTGCTCCATCTCGCCCTCCCGGCGGATGATGCCGACCAGGTCGTTCATGGACTGCTGGAGCGCCTGGTGGAGGGTGTACGGGTTCTCCGGCGGACCGGAGCCGGGTTCCTGGCCCTCGGCGGAGAAGGGCCGCAGCGCCTCGGCCGCCGCCGCGTCGATCTGCTCGTCGTCCACCGCCGGGCGCTCGTCGAGGTCCGCCGCGTGGTCGGCGGCGTGCCAGCCCGCCCGGCGCCCGAACACCAGCAGGTCGGAGAGCGAGTTGCCGCCGAGCCGGTTGGAGCCGTGCATGCCGCCCGCCACCTCGCCGGCCGCGAACAGCCCCGGTACCCCGCGGGCGGCGGCGGTGTCGGAGTCCACCGCGACCCCGCCCATCACGTAGTGGCAGGTCGGCCCGACCTCCATCGCCTCCGCCGTGATGTCGACGTCCGCCAGCTCCTTGAACTGGTGGTACATGGACGGCAGCCGGCGCCGGATGACCTCGGCGGGCATCCGCGTCGACACGTCCAGGAAGACGCCGCCGTGCGGGGAGCCGCGGCCCGCCTTCACCTCGGAGTTGATGGCGCGGGCCACCTCGTCGCGGGGGAGCAGTTCCGGGGGACGCCGGTTGTGGTCCGGGTCCTCGTACCAGCGGTCGCCCTCCTCCTCGGACTCGGCGTACTTCTCCTTGAAGACGTCCGGGATGTAGTCGAACATGAACCGCTTGCCCTCGGAGTTGCGCAGCACCCCGCCGTCGCCACGCACCGACTCGGTGACCAGGATCCCCTTCACCGACGGCGGCCAGACCATGCCGGTCGGGTGGAACTGCACGAACTCCATGTTGAGCAGCGGCGCCCCGGCCAGCAGGGCGAGCGCGTGCCCGTCCCCGGTGTACTCCCAGGAGTTCGACGTCACCTTGAAGGACTTGCCGATGCCCCCGGTCGCGATCACCACGGAGGGCGCTTCGAGGACGAAGAAACGGCCGGTCTCCCGCTCGTACGCGAAGACCCCGGAGACCCGTGTGCCGTCTTTGAGGATCCGGGTGACCGTGCACTCCTGGAAGACCTTGAGCCGGGACTCGTAGTCACCGGTCTCCTTCTCGTCCTCCTGCTGGAGCGAGACGATCTTCTGCTGCAGGGTCCGGATCAGCTCAAGGCCCGTGCGGTCGCCGACGTGGGCGAGGCGCGGGTACTCGTGGCCGCCGAAGTTGCGCTGGGAGATCTTCCCGTCCTTCGTGCGGTCGAAGAGGGCGCCCCAGGTCTCCAGCTCCCAGACCCGGTCCGGGGCCTCCTTGGCGTGCAGTTCGGCCATCCGCCACTGGTTGAGGAACTTGCCGCCGCGCAGGGTGTCGCGGAAGTGGACCTGCCAGTTGTCGTGCTCGTTGACGTTGGCCATGGCCGCCGCGATGCCGCCCTCGGCCATCACCGTGTGCGCCTTGCCGAACAGCGACTTGCAGATCACCGCCGTACGGGCGCCCCGCTCGCGCGCCTCGATCGCGGCGCGCAGTCCGGCCCCGCCGGCGCCGACGACCACGACGTCCCACTGCTGCCGCTCCACCGCTGACATCAGAAGCCCCTGTCCTAAAAGAATCGCGGATCGTCGAAGACACCGGACGCGAGCAGATAGACGTAGAAGTCGGCGAGCGCCACGCTCACCAACGACGCCCAGGCGAGCAGCATGTGCCGGTTGTTGAGCCGGCCGACGAACTGCCACGCCTTGTAGCGCACGGGGTGTTTGGAGAAGTGCTTCAGCTTGCCGCCGACGATGTGCCGGCAGGAGTGGCAGGACAGCGTGTACGCCCAGATCAGCACGATGTTGACCAGGAAGACCAGGGTGCCGAGGCCCATGTGGCCCCAGTGCTCGTGCGTGTCCCGGAAGGAGAGCACCGTGTCGTAGGTCAGCACGCAGGCGACCAGCAGGGCGAAGTAGAAGAAGTACCGGTGGACGTTCTGCAGGATGAGCGGGAAGCGGGTCTCACCGGTGTACTTCGCGTGCGGCTCGGCCACCGCGCAGGCGGGCGGGGACGCCCAGAAGCTGCGGTAGTACGCCTTGCGGTAGTAGTAGCAGGTCAGGCGGAAGCCCAGCGGGAAGATCAGGATGATGATCGCCGGGGAGATCGCCCACCAGCTGCCGAAGAGGTCGGCGTTCGGGCCGGACGGCATGGTCTTGCAGTTCTCGGCCAGACACGGCGAGTAGAACGGCGAGACGTACGGCGCCGAGTAGTAGTGCGCGTTCGAGAAGGCCCGCCACGTCGAGTAGACGACGAACGCGAACAGACCGGCCGCGGTGACGGCGGGCGCCAGCCACCAGCGGTCGGTCCGCAGGTGCGGGGCGGAGATCGCGGCGCGCGTACCGGTGTGTACGCCGCCGCTGTTCGGATGTGGTTCCGTACCAGTGGCCAAGGGGATGACTCCGGTCGGGTCGGGGGTCGGGGCCTGCGGGCGGGCGCTCCTAGGGGGCGTGCCGGTCGCGGGCGCCGAGACCCTCGTCGTCCGTGTCCGTCCACAGGTTGATGTCGTACGGGTCGTCGGAGATGGTGACGAGTTCGGGCCGCTTGCCCGGGGCGCCGGTGTTGGCCGCCTCACGCAGCAGTGCCACGCTCTCGCGCAGGTGATCGGCGTCGGAACGGACGCGGCGCATCTCCAGTCCGCCGCTCCCGAGCTGCTGCTCCAGGCGGCCGACGGACCGGTTCAGGTCCTCTAGGCAACGCTGGACTGACGTCAGGTCGTCGTGCACGGACATGACGTGACCTCACTTCCGCGGACTTCGTGGTCCAAGGCGGCAACGTTCATGCGCCTGCGAGTGTTGCGCGTCACACCTGCCGATGTGAAGCCATGTGCAGCGATTGGCGGATTGCGCGCCTCCGTCGCACGCCCGCACGCGCTCTGTGTGCGCCGGGATGAGCACGGCATTGCGCCGCACGGGTGGCGTTTGGCGGCCTCCGCCGCCGTGTCGTCCCGGGCCGACGGACCCCGTCCATTTCAGTGGGGTCCGTACTTCTGACGTACATGTGATCAACTCCAAAATACCCCCAAATGTGAACAGACCGCACCCGTGTTCACGGGGCCTCCCGGAGGTAAGCAGAGATGTCTCACCACGGCGTCGGCCACAGCGCCCCTTCAGGGGCGCGGGGAACTGCGCGACCAGCCACAACGGCGCCGCAGCCGAAGGACGGCCCATCGCGGCACCACCAGCGAAGCGCCCTCGCCTTCCTCGCCGCCGGCGCCCTCGCCCTCCCCCTGCTCGCCGGCTGCGGCTCCGACGACGAGGGCAGCAAGCCGCTGGCCGGGCAGGACATCGTGCCGGTCGCCCGGGACGCGGTCGCCGAGGGCGGCACCCTGAAGATGGCCGTGGACGCCGTACCCGAGACGCTCAACACCTTCCAGGCCGACGCCGACGCGGGCACCACCCGGGTCGCCCAGGCCGTCCTGCCGTCGATGTTCACCATCGACGCCACCGGGAAGCCGGTCCGCAACCCGGACTACCTGGAGTCCGCGAAGGTCATCGAGACCGAGCCCCGCCAGGTCGTCCTCTACAAGCTCAACCAGCAGGCCGTCTGGAGCGACGGCCGGGAGATCGGCGCCGCCGACTTCGCCGCCCAGTGGCGCGCCCTGTCCGGCAAGGACTCCGCCTACTGGACCGCCCGCAACGCCGGCTACGACCGCATCGCCCAGATCGAGCGCGGCGCCAACGACCTGGAGGTCCGGGTCACCTTCGACCGGCCGTACGCCGACTGGAGGTCGCTGTTCTCGCCGCTGTACCCGAAGGACGTCATGGGCACCCCGGACACCTTCAACGACGGCGCCCGCCGCAAGCTCACCGTCACCGCGGGCCCCTTCCGGGTCGACAAGGTCGACACCGCCAAGAAGGACGTGATCCTCACCCGCAACCCGCGCTGGTGGGGGCGTCCGGCCAAGCTGGACGAGATCGACCTGCACGCCGTGGACCGCGCGAAGCGGGCCGCCGCGCTCGCCGCCGGCACCGTCGACGTCGCCGACATCGACGCCGCCGACGCCGACCGGATCACCGTCGCCGGCCGGGAGAAGGGCACCGGCCTGCCCTTGCAGGGCGCCGGGAAGACCTCCGCCAAGAAGCTGCGGTCCTGGGCGCTGACCCTCGGCATGGACGAGGAGAAGCTGCCGAAGGGGCCGAAGAAGCTCCGCAGGAGCATCGCCAAGTGGCTGGAGCAGCAGCACGAGCTGCGTGACTTCGCCGTCCGCAAGTCGCTGGAGCCCGCCTACACCCAGCTCGCCCTCAACGGCTCCGAGGGCCCGCTCGCCGACGAGCGGGTGCGCCGGGCCGTCGCCCGCGCCCTCGACCGGCAGGCGCTCGCCAAGCTGGTCCTCACCCCGCTGGGGCTGCCCGCGGTGCCGGTCGGCAGCCACGTCGCCCTCTCCGGGCAGGCCGCCTACACCGACGGCAGCGGGGCGATCGGCGGTCTCGACACCCACGAGGCGCAGGCCCTGCTCGCCGACGCGGGCTGGGTGGCCGGCGGCCCGGTCAGGAACCCGGGCAAGGCGGCCGGCGCGGAGGACGAGAAGAAGGGCGACAAGAAGAAGGACGACAGCGAGCAGGGCGACGAGTCGGACGGCGGGCACGACGGGCAGTACATCGTCGGCGAGGACGACAAGGGCACGGACGACAAGGGCCCGGACGACAAGGGCACGGACGACAGGGACACCCGCGACCACCAGAAGGACCACGCCCACGGGGCGCCCGGGGCGTACGCGCCCAAGGGCACGGCGGCGCCCAGGGGCGCGGGGGCGCCGGCCGGGCCGCTGGCCAAGGACGGGAAGGCGCTCTCGCTGCGGTTCGTGCTGCCGTCGGGACCGGGCTCGGAGACCCTCCAGACGGTCGCCGGCCAGATCTCGCAGATGCTGGACAGGGTGGGGATCGCGACCGAGATCCAGAAGGTCTCCGACGACAGCTACTTCAAGGACCACATCGCGGCCGGGCAGTACGACCTCGCGCTCTACTCGTGGCCGTCGTCCGCGTTCCCGGCGACGGACGCGCGGCCGATCTACGCGAAGCCGGTGGTGGCGGCCGACGGGTCGCTGAACGTCGAGCAGAACTACACGCGGGTCGGCACCGACCAGGTGGACCAGCTCTTCGACCAGGCGCTGGGCACGCTGGACGAGGACGAGGCGGACGGGCTGCTGCGCAAGGCGGACTCCAGGATCTGGGCGTCGGCGGGGTCGCTGCCGCTGTACCAGCGGCCGCAGCTCGTGGGCGCCCGGAAGGACCTGGTGAACGTGGGCGCCTTCGGCTTCCAGACGCCGGTGTACCAGGACATGGGGTTCCTGAAGAAGGGGGCGAAGGCGTCGCCCAGCCCCGGCAAGGGGTAGGGCGTTCGGGGCCGTCGTCGGGTGCCGGGTGTGCGGGGGCTGGTCGCGCAGTTCCTCCCCCAGCCTTCGGCCGGGGGTACCCCCAGCGCCCCTGGGTTCTCCGCCGATCGCTCCTTGATGAGCACCCTGAGCTGCATATTCGTATCCCCGCGAGCCGCCGGTCGATCGGCCCCGTACCATGGGGTGAGGCCGTGGCGTGTTCAGCCCGGCAGGGTCCGCGTAACACAGACGTACGCGCAGACCCCTTCCTCACACTCCGGGAGTACGCCGCACTATGGCCACGCGCCACGACATCCGCAACGTCGCCATCGTCGCCCACGTCGACCACGGCAAGACGACCCTCGTCGACGCCATGCTGAAGCAGGCCGGTGCCTTCGCTGCGCACGCCGCCGAGTCGCTCGACGACCGAATGATGGACTCGAACGACCTGGAACGTGAGAAGGGCATCACGATCCTGGCCAAGAACACGGCCGTGAAGTACCACCCCAAGGATGGCGGCGACGTCATCACCATCAACATCATCGACACCCCGGGCCACGCCGACTTCGGAGGCGAGGTCGAGCGCGGTCTGTCGATGGTGGACGCGGTCGTCCTGCTGGTCGACGCCTCCGAGGGCCCGCTGCCGCAGACCCGCTTCGTGCTGCGCAAGGCCCTCCAGCAGCGCCTGCCCGTCATCCTGTGCATCAACAAGACGGACCGCCCGGACTCCCGGATCGACGAGGTGGTCAACGAGACCTACGACCTCTTCCTCGACCTGGACGCCGACGAGGACCAGATCGAGTTCCCGATCGTCTACGCGTGTGCGCGTGACGGTGTGGCCTCGCTGACCAAGCCGGAGGACGGCACCGTCCCGGCCGACAGCGACAGCCTGGAGCCGTTCTTCTCCACGATCCTGGCCCACGTCCCGGCTCCGGAGTTCGACGCGGAGGCCCCCCTCCAGGCGCACGTCACCAACCTGGACGCCGACAACTTCCTCGGCCGTATCGCCCTGCTCCGTGTCGAGCAGGGCGAACTGCGCAAGGGCCAGACCGTCACGTGGATCAAGCGTGACGGCACGATGTCCAACGTGCGCATCACCGAGCTGCTGATGACCGAGGCGCTCACCCGCAAGCCCGCCGAGATGGCCGGTCCGGGTGACATCTGTGCCGTCGCCGGTATCGCGGACATCATGATCGGCGAGACCCTCGCCGACACCGAGAATCCGATCCCGCTGCCGCTGATCACGGTCGACGAGCCGGCGATCTCGATGACCATCGGCACCAACACCTCGCCGCTGGTCGGCCGTGGCGGTACCGGCAAGGGCGCCGACAACAAGGCCGCGGTCAAGGACCGCAAGGTCACGGCCCGACAGGTCAAGGACCGTCTCGACCGCGAGCTGATCGGTAACGTCTCCCTCCGCGTGCTCGACACCGAGCGCCCGGACGCCTGGGAGGTCCAGGGCCGTGGTGAGCTGGCGCTCGCCATCCTGGTCGAGCAGATGCGCCGCGAGGGCTTCGAGCTGACCATCGGCAAGCCGCAGGTCGTCACGAAGCAGGTCGACGGCAAGACCTACGAGCCGGTCGAGCGTATGACGATCGACGTGCCCGAGGAGCACATGGGTGCGGTCACGCAGCTCATGGGTGTCCGCAAGGGCCGGATGGACAACATGTCCAACCACGGCTCCGGCTGGGTCCGCATGGAGTTCGTGGTGCCGTCCCGCGGTCTCATCGGCTTCCGTACCGAGTTCCTGACGCAGACGCGCGGCACGGGTATCGGGCACTCCATCCACGAGGGCCACGAGCCCTGGTTCGGCACCCTGCAGACCCGTAACAACGGCTCGCTGGTCGCCGACCGCTCCGGTGCCGTCACCGCGTTCGCGATGACGAACCTCCAGGAGCGCGGTGTGCTGTTCGTGGAGCCCGGCACCGAGGTGTACGAGGGCATGATCGTCGGTGAGAACTCGCGCTCCGACGACATGGACGTCAACATCACCAAGGAGAAGAAGCTCACGAACATGCGGTCTTCCTCGGCCGACTCGTTCGAGGCGATCGTGCCGCCGCGCAAGCTGTCGCTGGAGCAGTCGCTGGAGTTCTGCCGTGACGACGAGTGCGTCGAGGTGACCCCGGAGGCCGTTCGCATCCGCAAGGTGAACCTGGACGCCCGCGAGCGGGCCCGTGCCGCCAGCCGCGCCAAGCACGGCTGATCGCAGGACACTTGAGCCCGGGTGCCCCCATGATGGGGGTGCCCGGGTTTTTTGCAACCCGTTTTCGAGTGGGCGGGACTCGGCCAACTTCAGGCCGCTGTCCGAAATGCGGAGATCTTCGCCCGATAGCCATGTAACAAGTCCGTTTCGCGGCCTTCTCCCGTCGAACGCTTTGTCCATTTTTCGGAAGAACTACGCGCCAGCTGTGACTGAATTGAGATTTAAAGACAGTGGTCGGCACCTGGCTCATGGCAGATAGTTAGCCGCGTAGCGCTCGGGTCAATGGGTCTCGCGCTGTGGGGACAGCGCCCGACTCACGAGCACCAGGGGGTGTCTGGCCCTCCGTCAGGGGTGTCGGAGGGTATGGACGGAAACCTCCTGTCGGTGAACACGTGAAGTCATGAGGAGAAGTCCCATGTGCAGTGTCACAGGCACTAGGTGGGTTCCGTCGTCGGCCATGCCGGCCGTCGCGTCCGACTGTCCTTGTTCGTCCGGCGGTTGGTTCTGAGGCAACTGCCGGCAGCGTAGCGCCGTCGCTCGCCTACGCGCGTCCGGCTGGGGTGTTCCCGTCCATGCGGGGATGCCTTGACGCTTCAACGGATCACGCCTCATCGGATCATGCCACAGCGGTCGCGCACCCGTGCCCCGGCCGCCGATGCGGCACACCCATACCTGTGAATTGGACGAACTGTGACAAGTCCTACGGACATTGAGGGCGGCGGACGGTCGGTCGTCGTGGACGGCGGACCGGAGCCCGACACGAAGACCGGGACGGTGAAACTCGAAGGCCGCTCGCCCGGCCAGCTGATGTGGATCCGCTTCAAGCGCGACCGCACCGGCGTCATCTCGGCGTTCGTCGTGGCGTTCTTCTTCCTCGTCGCAGCGGCGGCCCCGCTGATCTCGAAGCTGTACGGCAAGAACCCGTACACCATCTACGCCGACGAACGCCCGGAACTCTTCGACAGCGCGGGTGTGCCGGTGCAGCCCAACGGCGGCATCAGCAGCGAGTTCTGGTTCGGCCTCGAACCGGGCAACGGCTACGACGTGTTCACCAAGCTGATCTACGGCATCCGGACCTCGCTGACGATCTCCGTGGCGGTCACCGTCGCGGTCGTCCTCACCGGAATCCTCCTCGGTGTCACCGCGGGATACCTCGGCGGCAAGACCGACTTCTTCATCGGCCGGATCATCGACTTCCTGCTCGCCTTCCCCGCGCAGTTGTTCTTCATCGCCAGCATGCCGGTCGTGGTCTCGCTGTTCGTGAGCCCGCGCGACCAGACGCCGACCTACGTGCGCGTCGTCGCGCTGATCGCGGTCCAGTGGGTGCTCGGCTGGATGAGCCTCGCGCGCATCCTGCGCGGCACCACACTCGCCCTGCGGGAACGGGAGTTCATCGAGGCGGCCAAGGTGAGCGGCGCCTCGCCCTGGCGGATCATCCGCAGGGAGGTCCTGCCGAACGTGGTGACGCCCTTGCTGGTGCAGACCACGTACACGCTTCCGTACCTGGTCACGAGCGAGGCGGGCCTGTCGTTCCTCGGTGTCGGCATCGTCGAGCCCACGCCCGACTGGGGTCAGATGTTCTCCAAGGCGTCGACCGAGCTCGTGCTGCAGAACGACATCACGTACATGTTCTTCCCCGGCGTCTCGATGGTCGTCTTCATCGTCGCCTTCAACCTGCTCGGGGACTCGGTCCGGGACGCCTTCGATCCCAAGACGGCGCGCTGACCGGGAGCTTGTGGGCGTCCTCGCCCGGATACCGCACGGCCATTTCCTTCGCACCGGCGTACACACAGATGGGTGGAGACTTCAGTGATGAGTAGGGGCGGACGCCATGCATACGCCACTTTGTCGATATTTGCGGCCGGGGCACTCGTGCTCAGCGGCTGCAGCAAAGGCGGCAGCAGCGCCAGCGACAACAACAAGAAGGACCAGCAGAACGCCAAGCAGCAGCAGGCCTCGATCAAGTTCGGCGACGCGGCCGACTCGACCGGACCCGCGGCCGCCGTGCCGGGCGCGAAGACCGGCGGCACCCTGGAAGTGCTGCAGCGCGACTCGTACGCGCACCTCGACCCGGGGCAGATCTACGTCTCCGACGAGGGCTCCCTCGCCACGCTGATCCACAGAGGCCTCACCGGCTACAAGTCGACCGACAACAAGGGCGTCGGCCACGAGGTCGTCGGCGACCTGGCCACCGACTCCGGTACCACCACGGACGGCGGCAAGACCTGGAAGTACACGCTCAAGGACGGCATCAAGTTCTCGGACGGGACGCCGATCACGTCCGCGGACTTCCGCCAGACCTACGAGCGGCTCTTCGCGTCCTTCATCAACCAGGGCCCCACGTACCTCCAGCAGTGGCTGGCCGACACCAACGGTGCCGACTACCGCAAGCTGCTCCCGGACGGCCCCTACAAGGGCAAGCACCTGCCCAACAGCATCCTGGAGACGCCCGACTCCAAGACGATCATCTTCCACTTCAAGACGGCCCACCCGGACCTGCCGTACGCGCTCGCCATGGCGGGCTACGCGGTCGTCTCCAAGAAGGGCGACACGAAGGAGAAGTACGACAAGGCCCCGCTGACGAGCGGCCCGTACAAGATCCAGTCGTTCAAGTCCGGCAAGTCGATGGTGCTGGTCAAGAACCCCAACTGGGACCCGAAGACGGACCCGATCCGCAACCAGTACGTGGACCAGATGAACTTCCAGTTCAACGTCCAGTACGAGGACTCCACCAAGGCGCTGCTCGCGAACAGCGGCGCCGACCAGACCGGCATCAGCTTCAACAACTCGGTGGACGCGGGCAACATCTCCCAGGTCCTCGGCGGCGACGCGGCCCTCAAGGCCCGTACGGTCGCCGGCTACCAGCCCTACGTAGGCCAGATCAACATCAACATGAAGCACTCGGCGCTGCAGGACAAGACGGTCCGCCAGGCCATCGCCTACGCCCTGCCGATCACCCCGATCATCCGGGCCTTCGGCGGCAGTTCGGCCGCAGAGGTCGCCGGCGGCTACATCAGCCCGACCGTCAGCGGCTACGACGCCTCCTTCGACCCGTGGGGCAAGAAGAAGAACCCGGGCGGTGACGCGGCCAAGGCCAAGGCGCTGCTGAAGAAGGCCGGCAAGGTCGGTCTCAAGCTGACCTACGGCTACCAGAACACGCCTGAGGGCCAGCAGTACTCCACCGCCATCGCCGCGGCCCTGGAGAAGGCCGGCTTCAACGTGCAGCGGCAGGACATCCCCGCCGAGACCTACTACGACCAGGTCGGCAAGGTCGACAACAACTACGACATCTACGCCTCCGCCTGGGGCGCCGACTGGCCGTCCGCCTCGACCGTGATCCCGCCGCTGTTCGACGGCCGCGCGATCGCCGACGGCTCGCCGAACTACTCGCACGTCAACGACGCCAAGGTCAACGCCGACATCGACGCCGCGAACAAGATCAGCGACCCGGTCAAGTCGGCCGCCGCCTGGGAGAAGATCGACCAGTACCTGGTCACGGACGTCATCAACGCTGTTCCCACCATCGACTACAAGCAGGTCCAGATCGCCGGTTCCAAGGTCGGGGGCCTCGTCTACGACAACGTGATCGGCGGCATCGACCCGCGTCGCCTCTACATCAAGTAACCCCGCCCGCCCGCCGGTACCCGGTGCGTGCGCCCCTCGGGGCGACACCGCACCGGGTACCGCCCGGCCCGCCGACGTCAGAAAGCCCCTCGCATGCTGCGCTTCCTCGTCCGCCGGATCCTCGGTGCCGTGGTCATCCTCTTCTTGCTGAGCATCGTGACGTTCCTGCTGTTCTTCGGGATGCCGCGCGACCCGGCCCTGCTGATGTGCGGCAAGACGTGCAATCCGACCAGCCTGGCCAACATCCACCACGTGCTCGGCCTCGACAAGTCCATCCCCGAGCAGTACTGGATCTTCCTGCACAACCTGATCCTGGGCAGCGACAAGTTCGCCCAGGGCCCCTGCCCCGCCCCCTGCTTCGGGTACTCGTACCACACCAACGACCCGGTCTGGTCGACCATGATGGACCGGCTGCCCACCACCGTCTCGCTCACCCTGGGTGCCGCGGTGGTCTTCCTGACCGTCGGCCTGGGCACCGGCATGATCGCGGCTTGGAAGCGGGGAACCCTGCTCGACAAGACGGTCACGGCCGGCTCGATGGTGCTCAGTTCGATGCAGATCTACTTCCTGGGCCCGCTGGCGCTCGCCGCGCTGGTCTACCAGTCCCACATCTTCGACAAGCCCGCCTACAACAACTTCACCGCGAACCCGATCACCTGGTTCACCGGACTGATCATCCCGTGGGTGGTGCTGTCCACGATCTTCGCCTCCCAATACACCCGTATGGCGCGCTCGTCGATGATCGAGCAGCTCCAGGAGGACCACGTGCGCACCGCCCGCGCCAAGGGCATGTCCCGCCAGTACGTCTTCTTCCGCTACGCCTGGCGCGGCTCGCTCATCCCGATCGTCACCATCTTCGGCATCGACCTCGGCTCGCTGCTCGGCGGTGCCATCATCACGGAGTACACCTTCGGACTGCCCGGCCTCGGGCGACTCGCAGTGGAGTCCGTGCAGTTCAGCGATCTGCCGTTGCTGCTGGGCGTCATGCTGTTCTCCGCCTCCATGATCCTGCTGTTCAACATCATCGTCGACGCGGCCTACGCGTTCATCGACCCGCGCGTCCGGCTGTCCTAGGCCGGGCAAGAGGAGAACCGTCGTGACCACTCTGACCAAGGGCGCCGGCACCCCCGCACCGGCCGACGCGGGTGCCTTCCTCTCGGTGCGGGACCTGCACGTCAGCTTCAAGACCGAGGACGGCGTGGTACGGGCCGTGGACGGGCTGTCGTTCGACGTGGAGCGGGGCAAGACCCTCGGGATCGTCGGCGAGTCGGGCTCCGGGAAGTCGGTCACCAACCTGACCATCCTCGGGCTGCACAACCCCCAGTTCACCACGGTCGAGGGCGAGATCCTCCTGGACGGCCAGGAGCTGATCACCGCCCGCGAGTCCGAACTGGAGAAGGTGCGCGGCAACAAGGCCGCCATGATCTTCCAGGACCCGCTCACCGCGCTGTCGCCGTACTACACGGTGGGCCGGCAGATCGCCGAACCGTTCATGAAACACCGGGGCGCCTCCAAGCGGGCGGCCTGGGACCGGGCGGTCGAGATGCTCGCCAAGGTCGGCATCCCCAACCCGAAGGAGCGGGCGAAGGACTACCCGCACCAGTTCTCCGGCGGTATGCGCCAGCGCGCGATGATCGCGATGGCCCTGGTCTGCGACCCCGACCTGCTCATCGCCGACGAGCCGACCACCGCCCTGGACGTGACCGTGCAGGCGCAGATCCTGGACCTGCTCAAGGACCTGCAACAGGAGTTCGGATCGGGCATCATCTTCATCACCCACGACCTGGGGGTGATCGCCGACATGGCCGACGACATCATGGTGATGTACGCGGGCAGCGCGGTGGAGCGCGGCACCACGGACGAGGTCCTGCGCGCGCCCCAGCACCCGTACACCTGGGGCCTGCTGAACTCGATGCCGCGCCTCGACTCCGACCTGGCCGCGCCGCTGAACCCGATCCCCGGCACCCCGCCCTCCCTGCTGACCCCGCCCTCCGGCTGCCGCTTCCACCCCCGCTGCACCTTCCAGGACCGGGTCGGCGGCACCCGCTGCGTCACCGAACGCCCGCTGCTGGGCCCCGACCGCTCCGCGGCCTGCCACCTCACGGCGGACCAGAAACGCACCATCTTCATCGAAGAGATCAAGCCCCGTCTGGGCTAGGAGACGACACGTCATGACCCAGGACACGGTCCTTCCCGCCCCGCGCGAGGCGACTGCCGGTGAACCGCTGTTGGAGGTCTCCGGCCTGACCAAGTACTTCCCGGTCAAGGGCGGCTTCCCGATCCGGCGCACGGTCGGGCACGTCCAGGCCGTGGACGGCATCGACCTGACCGTACGGGTGGGCGAGAGCTTCGGCCTGGTCGGCGAGTCGGGCTGCGGCAAGTCCACGACGGGCCGCCTGATCACCCGCCTGCTGGAGCCGACGGACGGCACGATCAAGTACCGCGGCCAGGAGATCGGCCACGCCTCCCGCCGGCAGCTGGCGCCGATCCGCTCCGAGATCCAGATGATCTTCCAGGACCCGTACTCGTCGCTGAACCCCCGGCAGACGGTCGGCAAGATCATCTCGGGCCCGATGGAGATCAACGGCATAGAACCGGAGGGCGGCCGCGAGAAGCGGGTACGGGAGCTGCTGGAGATCGTCGGTCTCAACCCGGAGCACTTCAACCGCTTCCCGCACGAGTTCTCCGGCGGTCAGCGCCAGCGCATCGGCGTGGCCCGCGCGCTGGCCCTGGAACCGAAGCTGATCGTCGCCGACGAACCGGTCTCCGCCCTGGACGTCTCCATCCAGGCCCAGGTGGTCAACCTCCTCCAGCAGGTCCAGAAGGAACTGGGCATCGCGTTCCTCTTCATCGCCCACGACCTCGCGATCGTGCGGCACTTCTCGCAGCGCGTCGCGGTGATGTACCTAGGCAAGATCATCGAGGTGGGCGACCGGGAGGCGATCTACAGCCGCCCCCGCCACCCCTACACCCACGCCCTGCTCTCGGCGGTACCGGAGGTCAGCCTCACGGACGAGCCGGACGCGGTCGGCCGCGAACGCATCCGCCTGGCCGGCGACGTCCCGTCCCCGATCTCCCCGCCCTCCGGCTGCCGCTTCCGCACGCGCTGCTGGAAGGCCCAGGACAAGTGCGCGACGGAGGAACCCCCGCTGGTCCGGATCTCCGGCAACCACGAGGGCCACCTCACGGCCTGCCACTTCCCGGAGGACCCGACGACCGAGGCCCGGGACGAGGACATCGTGCTGGATCCGGCGCTGGCGGCGCTGGAGGAGGAGTAGCCCTCTCCTGCCGGACGGCGGCGGGCCGGTCAGTCCGTGCCCGCCGCCGTGGCCAGGATCCGGGCCAGCTCGGCGGGCCGGGTGACCATGGGCCAGTGACCCGAGTCGATGTCCGCGAAGTCGACGTGTCTGGCCCGGGCGAGCTCCGGGACGTCGCCGTCCTTGATCCACTCCTGGGCCTGCGCGGGCGTGAACTCCGGGCACACGACGACCACCGGGACGTCGAACCGCCGTTCGTCGGTCAGCCGCACCACGCCCCGGGACACGCCCACGGGCACCGGGATCGCGGCAGCCGCGAACTCGCGACGGGCGGCTGCGTCGAGGTCCGCGGCGTCCGGCCCCTCGAACGGCTCCCAGCCCGGGAACGGCATGACCCCGTCGCGTACCTCGAAGAAGTCGGCGTACGGCTGACCGCCGGCGGACGGGAAGCCACCGATGAGGACGACCTTCGCCAGCTGTTCCGGCCGCCGGTCGGCGGCCAGCCAGGCCAGGGTGCAGGCGGCGGAGTGCCCCACCACCACGGGTCTTCCGGGCGCCGCGTCCACGGCGGCGAGCACCGCCGCCACCTGATCGTCGAGCGTGGCGGACGGGGAGCCGTCCCCCTGGCCCGGGAGGGTGAGCGCCACGGGACGGTGGCCCAGCGCCTCCAGCGCGGACGCGACGCCGCCCCACACGGATGCGTCCAGCCACAGGCCGCCGACGAGCAGAATGTCCATGGTCAGTTCCCCTTCTCCGGCTGCAAGGCCCCCACCGTAGAGGGAGATCCGGACGATCCACTGCCGGATTGTCCGGCTGCCGCGGTCTGGGCAGCGCCCCCGAAGGGGCGCTGGGGGTACCCCCGGCCGAAGGCTGGGGGAGGAACTGCGCGACCAGCCCCGACGGACCCGCCGGCGAACTGCGGTGGCACATCGCGGTACTTCCGGCGGAGCGCTTAGCCTGCTTCCGTGCCGAACGATCTCAGCCCCACCGCGCGGGCGATCCGCACTCTGGAGATACTCCAGGCTCGCCCCGGTACGACGGCCGGTGAACTCGCCGTGCGGCTGGGCGTCACGGAGCGGGCCGCGCGCAGGTATGTCGGGATCCTGAGGGAGGCCGGCATCCCCGTGGAGTCGGCCCGCGGGCCGCACGGCGGGTACCGGCTGGGGCGCGGGACACGACTGCCGCCGGTGCACTTCACACAGGCCGAGGCGCTCGGCCTGGTGATGGCGGTGCTCGGCCGCCGGCCGGCCGGGACCGACGGCGACGACGCCGACGACCTGGTCGGCACCGCCCTGGGCAAGGTGGTCAAGGCGCTGCCGGAGAGCGTCGGCCGCCAGGCGGCCATGCTGCGGGAGCACGCGTCGGCCGCGCCCGACCCGTTTGCGACGCGCCCGGACCCGGTCGTCACCAGCGAACTCGTCGACGCCGTCGCGGCCCGGCGCCGGATCTCGGTCGGGTACCGCAGCGAGGCCGGCGACGAGTGGGAGGAGGAGGTGGATCCCTGGTCCCTCGTCGTCCGCCACGGCCGCTGGTACCTGCTGTGCCACTCCCATCGCGCGAACGCGGTCCGCACCTACCGGGTCGACCGGGTCCGCGAGGTCCGGCCGACCCCACACGGATTCGATCCACCCGAGGGCCTCGACCCGGTCGCGGTGCTGGAGGAGAACCTCGGCCTGGGCTGGGAGCTCTCCACCCGCGTGGTCTTCGACGCCCCCCTGGCCGAGGTGGCCCCGTGGATCCGGCCGCCCATGGGACGGGTCGAGCCCCTCGGGGAGGACCGGTGTGTGCTGGTCGGCAGCACCCGCAACCCCGACATGTACGCACAGGAGTGGCTGGCGAGGGTGCCGTTCACCTTCCGGGTCGAGGGCGGGGAGGAGCTCCGCGCCGCGGTCGCGGCACTCGGGGCACGCTTCACCGCGGCGGCCGCGGGACCGCCGTGACCGTCCTACCGGTGCCGCGCGACGGTGATGATCTCCGGGCTCCCGGAGGTGACCGGCCCGCGCGCCCAGTCGCCGTACTGTTCGACGACCTCCAGACCGGCGGCGCCCAGGAATCCGGCGAGGGCGTCGGGAGCGAGGAAGCGGAGGGTGGAGCGGCATACCTGGGGGTGCGCGAAGGCTCCACCCTCGTACGTCTCCGTGAAGGTCACCCGGTCCCCGACCGGGGAACCGTCGACCTCGTGCCAGACGCGGACCTGACGGCCGTCCGGGTCGGTGGCGTGGTGCACGCGGTCCGGTGTCCAGGTCTCCCAGGCGCGCGCCGTGGGGTTACGGGTCTCGAAGACGAACCGGCCGGTGGGGGAGAGGGCGGCGCGTACGGCGGTCAGCGCGGCCCGCAGGTCATCGTCGCCGAGCAGCTCCTGGAAGGCGTGACCGGTCATCACGACGAGCTCGAAGTCGTGGCCCTCCCAGCGGCGGGCCCGCAGATCCCCGAGCACCCACTCCACACCGGGTTCGGCCCGACGCGCCTGCACGAGCATCGCCGCGGCCGGCTCGAGCCCCATCAGCCGCCCACCGTGCCCTTCGGCCCGCGCCCCGCGCAGCAACCGCCCGGTACCGCAGCCGACATCGAGCACGGACGATGCGGACATCACCCGGTCCAGGTAGAAGTCGTCACCCGGCCCCCACGGGTTGAGGCTGTCGTAGAGCGCGGCGAGCGAGAGATCCGCGTACGAATGATCGACCACCGCGGCAGTGTGCCACATGATGTTGAACACAGGGTCAGGAACGGCCCTCTTCTTGAACTTCTCTCAAGTTCCTTTGGGGTGTGGGTGCTTCATCACGTAGAGCTGTGGGTGCCGGACCTGGACCGGGCGACGGAGTCCTGGGGCTGGCTGCTGGAAAGCCTGGACTGGGCGCCGTACCAGAACTGGCCGGACGGGCGGAGCTGGCGGCTGGGGGAGACGTACGTCGTGGTCGAGCGTTCACCCGCGATGCGGGGCGGCGGCGCCGGGCACGACCGTATGCGGCCGGGCCTGAACCACCTGGCGTTCCACGCACCGGACCGGGCGACGGTCGACGCGCTGACCCGGACGGCACCGGCACACGGGTGGACGCCGCTGTTCCCGGACCGCCACCCGTACGCCGGGGGCCCGGACCACTACGCGGCGTACCTCGAGAACGAGGACGGCTTCGAGGTGGAGCTGGTGGCTCGGGGATGAGCGGCCCCCAGGGCGCCGAGGAAGGCGGCGAAGGCGTGGGGGCGGAAGGTGAGGGTGGCTCTGGTCGGGGCTTTGGAGTCGCGGACGGATATGTGGGTCCCCCGGTGGGCGACTTCGACGCAGGCGTTGCCGTCGCCGCCGCCGGAGTAGGACGACTTGCGCCAGTTGTCGAGGTCGGTCATGAGCGCCTCACAGCTCCTTCGCCAGACTGTGGATGAAGTCACGCGACCGGCCAGGGTCGAGTGACACCGACTCCAATCTACGGAAGTGTGTTCGGAACACGCCCAGCTGTGCTTCGGAGTCGACGAAGCCCGTTCCGTGAGGTCCGTCGCGTACGACGGTGTCCAGCTTGGGGACGGTGCCTCCGGCGTACACCATGGCGGCGCCCACATCGATGAAGTGCTCCAGGGCGAAGGGGATCACACGTACCGAGGTGCCCTCGGCTTCGGAGAGCTCCAGCACCCGGGTGAGCTGAACCCGGGCGGCGGCGCGGCTGCCCACCATTATCCGGAGCGCCGCTTCGTGGATCACGGCCTCGTACGGTACGAGCGGTGCCTTCTCCAGAACGGCGCGCCTCTGCATCCGGTGCCGGACGCGCAGTTCCCTCTCTTCTTCCGGAAGTTGGGGAACGCGTGACGAGAAGAGCGCCCTTGCGTAGTCCTCGGTCTGAAGGAGCCCGGGAACGAAAAGGAACTCAACGTTCCACTGGTAGGTGGCGTGGTACTCCAGCTCCGACAGATCGAGGAACGGCGAGGGTAGACGCCCTCGATATTCCTCCCACCATCCGCGAGTTCGATCGGCGGCCATCGCCGCGAGAGCGTCCACCAGTTCCTGGTCCGTGCAGGCGTAGTGGGCCGCGATCCTGCGTACGCGCGCCTCGCTGACGCCTGCGAGACCGGCCTCGAACTGGCTCACCTGAGCAGAGTCGGTTCCCAACAGGTCAGCGGCGTCACGTCCTTTGAGCCCCGCCGCCTCACGCAGTTTCCGCAGCTCAGCACCCAGCCGCTGTTGACGTGCGGTCGCCTGCTGTCGGCGTGGCATGGCTTCCTCCTCCGCCCCCAACCGCACCGGGGCAGTGACTCGTTCGAGCGCTAGATTACGGCAACGACTTGCGCGGTGCCAAAATTGACCCCTACTGTCGGTGACGTAACGGACACGCTGTGGAAGTGCACCGCGCCTCTGTCGTGCGGCGATGCCACCGTGCGTGAAATCCCCTTCATTCGACCGGAGTTGATGACGCATGCCCGAGACCTGGGACTACACGCTCTACGTCCCCAACGACCTCAGATCGGTCACCATCTGCCGTCGCACCCTGCGTCTGATTCTGACGATGCACGGTCTGATCGGCCTCACGGACACCGCGGAACTGCTTGCCGCCGAGCTGGTCTCCAATGCCGTGCGGCACACGAAGGGGCCGGCCGCCCTCACGGTCCGGCGCTCCCCGGAGGGCATCGTGTGGATCGGGGCGTGGGATGCGGATCCCGTGCCTCCGGAGCCGCCGGGGTCGTTGGGGGTGGTGACGGAGCTCGAAGAGGCAGGGCGGGGGTTGGGGCTGGTGGTGGCGTGTGCGGACGGCTGGGGCTGGCAGCCGTCGTCCCGGTTCGGGGAGCGGGGGCAAGTTCGTGTGGTGTGAGTTGGGGGTGGCGTGATGGTGGGGTCGTCGCACGAGGCGTTGCACCGGATCTTCCAGAAGGATCCGGGGTTGCTGACGCATGCGTTGCAGCGGGTGCTGGGGGTGCCGTTTCCCGAGACGCGGGAGTTCGCGGCGATGAACGTGGACCTGACGGAGATCGAGCCGGTCGAGCGTCGGGTGGACACGTTGTTGCGGGCGGAGACGGACGAGGGGACGTATCTCCTGGTGGTCGAGTCGCAGGGGGAGGTGGACGGCCGTAAGCGGGGGAGCTGGCCGTACTACTTGTCGTATCTGTATGAGAAGTATCGGTGTGAGCCGGTGCTCATCGTGATCACGCAGAGCGCCGCGACGGCGAAGTGGGCGGCGCAGCCGATCCAGCTTGGCCTGCGGGGGTGGGAGTCGCTGACGGTGCGGCCGCTGGTGCTGGGGCCGGAGAACGTGCCGGTGATCGCGGATGAGCGGGAGGCGGTACGGGACGTACCCCTTGCGGTGCTTTCGGCCATGACACACGGGCGGGGCCGGAATGCTGCGGCCATACCGGAATCGCTGGCAGCCGCCCTGAAGACCATCGACCGCGACAGTGCCGCGGTGTTTGTGCAGTTCGTCGATTCGTGCCTGGTCGATCCCCGGGCGAAGCAGATGTGGAGGGACCTGATGACGGCGATGCAGTACTTCTGGCGGCACCCGCTGGCGGAGCAGGTGCGGGCGGAGGGGCGCGAGGAGGGGCGGGTTCAGCAGTGCGCCGAGATGGTGCTGCGTGTCCTGGAGTGGCGTGGTGTCCCGGTGAGTGATGCGGTCCGCGAGCGGGTGGGCGCCTGTACCGATCTGGACCAGCTCGAAGTCTGGGCCCAGCGGGCGGTGCACGTCACGGACGCTGCGGAGTTGTTCGTCGAGGCCTGAAGAGCGGGGCGGCTCGACCCGTGATCCGTACTTGGCGGGAAGGGGGCGTGACGGTGACCCGTCCGAGGCGGCCAGGGCGTAAGGTGCCCGTCCATGTCTGCCGCTGAGCATCCCCCTTCCCTGCTGCGCAACCCCGGTTTCGTGCGCCTCGCGTTCGCCCGGATCATCTCCGTCCTCGGCAACGGGTTCGCCCGCATCGCGCTGGCCTTCGCGGTGCTCTCGCTGCCGGGCACCACCCCGGGTGACCTCTCGCTCGTCGTCGCCTGCCAGGCGGTCCCGCAGCTCGCGCTGGTCCTGGTCGGCGGGGTGATCGCGGACCGGGTCTCTCGCTCCGCGCTGATGGCGGTGGCGGACGTGCTGGGTGCCCTGTCCTACGGCGGACTCGCGGCCATGGTGCTCACCGGCCATGCCCCTGTCGCCGCGCTGTGCGCGCTCGCGGTCACGGCGGGCACCGCGACCGCTCTCTTCTCGCCGGCGATGGAGGGGGTCATCCCGCGGCTGGTGCCGTCCGAGGCGCTCCAGCGAGCCAACGGTCTGTTGCGGGTCGGCACCAACACCTCCCTCCTGCTGGGGTTGGCCCTGTCGGGTGTGACGGTGGCATGGGTCGGCGCGGGCTGGGCGCTGGCCATCAACGGACTTTCCTTCGTGGTCAGCGCCGCGCTCACCGCCTCCCTGCGGCTGTCGCGTCGGCGACGGAAGTCCGCCTCGGGCTGGGCCGATCTGCGCGAGGGCTGGCGGGAGTTCGCCTCCCGGCAGTGGCTGTGGGTGGTCGTCGTCCAGTTCTCGCTGGTGGTGGCCGCCACGAACGCCAACGCCGGCGTACTGGGGCCGCTGGCCACGCGGGCCCACTTCGGCGGCGCCCGCGCCTGGTCGCTGGTGGTGGCCGCGCAGGCGCTCGGGGCCGTGGCGGGCGCCGGGATCGCGGCCCGGGCGCGCGTCACCCGGCCGATCCTGGCGGCGGTCCTGTTCACCCTCCCGTCCGCCCTGCCACCGGCCCTCCTCGGGGCCGGAGCACCGCTGTGGGCCGTCGCCGCGGGCGCCTTCACCGCCGGCGTCAGCCTGGACTTCTTCGGCGTGCTGTGGGCCACCACCCTGCAGCGCGAAGTCCCCGAGGAAGCTCTGTCCCGGGTCAGCTCCTACGACTTGTTCGGCTCGCTCACCCTCGCTCCCCTCGGCCTCGCGCTGGCAGGCCCCGCCGCCGACGCCTTCGGCACCGACCGGATGCTGATCGTCTGCGCGACCCTGATCGTCGCGGCCACCCTGGCCGCGCTCCTGTCGCCCGGGGTGCGGTCCCTGCGGGCCACACCGGGTGCGGACCGGCCCGAGCTCCTCGAAGCCACCACCGCTTCCTGACGTACGGCAATGAGAAGGGCCCGCACCTGGGGAGGTGCGGGCCCTTGCTCCCCTGGAGCGGACGTTCAGGGCTCGGGTCAATGGGCCAATGAAAGTCCGTTCCGCAGGCGGCGGCTGACGGAAAAGGGGTGTGTCAGGCCGCGGCCTCGGGGTCCTTGGAGAGACGCGGGGCGGGAATCACGTCCTGCACCTCAGGGTAGTGGCACGCGGTGAGGTGGCCGGGCTTGTTGCCGTCGGCCTGGACCAGCGGCGGGGCCTCCGTCGCGCACTTCTCCGTCGCCTTCCAGCAGCGGGTGCGGAAACGGCAGCCGGACGGCGGGTTGATCGGGGACGGGACGTCGCCGACCAGGCGGATCCGCTCGCGCGGCTCCACGTCCACCGTCGCCTCGGGCACGGCGGACAGCAGGGCCCGCGTGTAGGGGTGGCGCGGGTTGTCGTACAGGTCCTCGCGGTCGGCGATCTCCACGATCTTACCGAGGTACATGACCGCGACGCGCTGTGAGAAGTGCCGCACGATCGCGAGGTCGTGGGCGATGAAGACGAAGGCGATGCCCAGTTCCTTCTGGACCTTCTGGAGAAGGTTCACCACCTGCGCCTGGATGGAGACGTCGAGCGCGGAGACCGGCTCGTCGGCGACGATCAGCTTCGGTTCCAGGGCCAGGGCGCGGGCCACGCCGATGCGCTGGCGCTGGCCGCCGGAGAACTCGTGCGGGAAGCGGTTGAAGTGCTCCGGGTTCAGGCCGACGATCTCCAGGAGCTCGCGGACCCGGTTCTCGCGCCCGCCCGCCGGGTTGATGCCGTTGATCTCCATCGGACCCGCGACGATCTTGCCGACCGTCTGGCGGGGGTTCAGCGAGGCGTACGGGTCCTGGAAGATCATCTGGATCTCGGACCGGATCGGCGCCAGCTGCCGGCGGTTGGCGTGCGTGATGTCCTGGCCGCGGTAAGTGATCTTGCCGCCGGTCGGCTCAAGCAGGCGGGTGATCAGGCGTCCGGTGGTCGACTTGCCGCAGCCGGACTCGCCGACCAGGCCCAGGCTCTCGCCCTCGGCGACCTGGAAGTCGAGGCCGTCCACCGCCTGCACCGCGCCGACCGTCCGCCGGATCGGGAAACCGCCCTTGATCGGGAAGTGCTTGGCCAGCCCGGAGACGTCCAGGAGGGGGTTGGTGTTGCTCATGGTCGTGAAGTCCCGTCTCGTGTCCGTCAGTTGTGGCCGGCGGTGGCCGCGTAGTCGGCGAAGAGCTCGTCGCGCTTGCTCAGTTCCAGGTGGCAGGCGGAGCCGCGGCCCTCGACCAGTTCGAGCGGCGGCTGCTCGCTGGAGCACCTGCCGCCCGCGACCTTTTCCGCAAACGCGCATCGCGGGTGGAAACGGCAGCCGGACGGCGGGTTGAGCAGCGAGGGCGGCGAGCCGGGGATCGGCGACAGCGGGATGTCGACCGGTCCGTCGAGGCTCGGCATGGAGTTGAGCAGGCCCAGCGTGTACGGGTGCTGCGGCGAGCCCAGGACCTGCTTCTTGGTGCCCCGCTCCACGCACCGGCCGCCGTACATCACCAGGACGTCGTCCGCGATGTCGGCGATGACTCCGAGGTCGTGGGTGATGAAGATGATCGCCGTGCCGAACTCCTGCTGGAGGTCCTTGAGCAGGTCCATGATCTGGGCCTGGACCGTCACGTCGAGCGCGGTGGTCGGCTCGTCGGCGATCAGCAGTTCGGGGTCGCAGACCAGAGCCATCGCGATCATCGCGCGCTGGCGCATACCGCCGGAGAACTGGTGGGGGTAGTCGTCGACCCGGACGTCCGGCTGGGGGATCCCGACCCGCCTCAGCATCTCGATCGCCCGCGCCCGGGCCTCCTTCTTGGAGGCGCCGGTGTGCTTGCGGTACACCTCGGCGATCTGGGCCCCGATGGTGTGGTACGGCGACAGCGAGGCCAGCGCGTCCTGGAAGATCATCGACATCTTGTTGCCGCGGAGCTTCTCCAGCTCCCGCTCGGACGACGTGAGGAGTTCCTGGCCGTCGAGCAGGATCTCGCCGTCGATCTGAGTGCGGGCCGGGTCGTGCAGACCCAGGATCGTCAGGTTGGTCACGGACTTGCCGGAGCCCGACTCACCGACGATGCCGAGCGTCTGGCCCTTGGCGATGTCGAAGCTGAGCCCGTCGACGGCCTTGACGATGCCGTCCTCGGTGGAGAAGTGGACTTTGAGGTCCTTGACGGAGAGGAACGGCTGCTGATCGGTGCTCGTCACGGGGACGCTCCTGGGGGGTGATGCGAGGTTGGGGGTGGGGCGGAGGTCAGGCGAGCCGGATCCGCGGGTCGATGAGGGCGTAGACGGCGTCCACGATGATGTTGAAGATCACGATCGCGCCGGCGGACAGCAGGGTCACGCCGAGCACCATGGGCAGGTCGCTCTGGTCCACGGACTTCAGGGCGAGCTGGCCCACGCCCTGGAGGCTGAAGACGGTCTCGGTGATGATCGCGCCGCCGATGAGCGTGGCGAGGTCGATGCCGAAGATCGTGACGATCGGACCCATCGCGCCGCGCCAGGCGAACCGGAAGAAGACGTTCCGACGGGAGAGGCCCTTGGCACGGGCCGTGCGGACGTAGTCCTCGCTCAGCGTCTCGACCAGCTGGGAGCGCGTCATACGGGTGTAGTTGGCGGTCCAGATCAGGGCCAGCACCAGCCATGGCAGCAGGAGACCGGAGGCCCACTCGACCGGGTTCTGGGTGAGGGGGGTGTACGACGGGTTGTCCAGGATGCCGAGCTTGGCGACGAAGAAGTACATCGCGATGTAGCCGACGAAGTAGATCTGCATCGAGGAGGCGACCAGCGACGCCGAGCTGGCGACCTTGTCCTGCCACTTGCCCTGCTTCACGGCGGCGAGCATGCCGGCGCCGATACCGAAGAAGAGGAAGACGACGGCCGAGCCGAAGGCGAGCGACAGGGTCAGCGGGAGCCGGTCCATGATCGTGCCGAGGACGGGCTCGCGGTTGGCGAACGAGTACCCGAGGCACGGCGCGTTGCAGTTGCCGAAGTCGCCGTAGCTGCGCCCGACGAAGATGCCCTTGAGCCAGTACCAGTACTGGACCGGAACGGGGTGGTCGATGCCCAGGTTGTGCCGGACCTGCTTGAGCATGTCGGGCGTGCAGTTCTTGCCGCAGGACATCGTGGCGGGGTCACGCGGGATGGCGTAGAAGAGCCAGAAGGTGACGGCGCTGATGATCAAGAGGATGACCAGCGCGCCGAAGACTCGGCGGACAAGGAAGCGGAACATGGGGCGTGACTTTCCGGACGGGGCGCCGTCGCCGGGGGGTGGGGGTGGGCCGGAGGGGGCGGCCAGGTCGTGGCCGCCCCCGGAGGGTCTTGCGCGCTTACTTCTTGACGTACAGCTTGCAGAGCGCGACGCAGGTGTTGCCGGCGTCGTAGACGACGTTGCCGACCTTGGATCCGTACATCCAGTTGCGGATGGAGTGGTAGTCCGGGACGACCGCCGCCAGCTCCATGATCTGCTTGTCGATGGCGCCCCAGGCCTTGTTGGCCTCGTCGACGTCGGCGATCTTGGCGGCCGCGTCGATCGCCTTGTTCACGCTCGGGTCGTTCAGCTGGGCGTAGTTGCTGCGGCCGTCGCCGATGTTCTTGCCGCTCCAGCAGGGGAAGAAGACCGAGTAGCCGTTCGGCCAGTCGGGGCTCCAGCCGGCCGCGAACAGGTCGTAGCCGTTGTCGATCTTGCCGATCTGGGTGTAGAAGGTCGTCTTGTCGACCTGCTGGTTGACGACCTGGAAGCCGGCCGCCTCAAGGGCGTTCTTGATGGCCACGGCCTGCTTCACCGCGTTGTCCGACTGCTGGTAGGCGATGACCAGCTTCTGGCCGACCTTGCCGGCCTCCTTCAGCAGCGCCTTGGCCTTGGCCGGGTCGCCGCCGGGCTTCGTGGTCACGCCGTACAGGTCGAACTTCTTGTAGCCGGGGGTCACCGGGCTGAGGATGGTGCTGGCCAGCTCGCTGGTGGACGCACCGCCGCGGATGGTCTGCAGCTGCTGGTGCGGCCACGCCCAGTTGATCGCCTGGCGGACCTTCAGGTCCTTGATCCGGGTCATGTTGATCGGCCAGTAGTAGGTGACCGTGTCGACCTGGGTCAGCACACGCTTCTTCAGCGTGGCGTTGGTGAGGACCTGCGCGGTGCGCTCGGCCGCCACCTCGTTGAAGATCGACATCGCGTACTGGTCGTTGCCCTTGTCCGCGATGTAGCGGTCGGTGGAGGCGACCGGCTGGAAGCCGAACTGGAAGATGTACTTGTCCGGGTACGCGTTGCGGATCGAGTCCGTGGCGGCGTCCCAGTGCTCGTTGCGCACGTAGGTCATCGACTTGCCGATGCTCCGGCTGTCGATCTTGTAGGGGCCAAGGGAGTACGGACGCTTGTCGTACTTCTCCTTGGTGTCCTTCTTCTTGTTGACCAGGCCGTAGCCGGGCATGCCCAGCGTGTAGTTGAAGTCGGTGCGGGCCTCGTTGAGGGTGAACGTGATCGTCTTGCCGGAGATCTCGATCGAGGACAGGCTCTTGCCGTCGTAGGGGCCCTTGTACTTGTCGCCGCCGACCAGCCACTGCTGGACGTAGCGGGGACCCTCGGTGACGAACGAGGCGAAGAGGCGCTCGAAGGTGTGGCGGACGTCGTCCATGGAGAGGTCGGTGCCGTCCTCCCACTTGATGCCGTCCTTGATCGTGAACGACCAGGTCTTGCCGCCGTCCTTCATGGTGCCGGCGTCGGTCGCGACGTCGCCGACGAGCGTGGCGCCACCCTTGTCGTCGACCTTGTAGCCGGTCAGACCACGCAGGATCGGGCGGGTGATGGCGCCCTCGGTGGAGACGTAGATCTGCGCCGGGTCCAGGTGGTCCATGTCGAACTGGTCGAGCGAGTAGATCGTGCCGCCCTTGACCGCACCGGCGACCTCGGGCGCCGGGCCCGTGGAGTCCGCCTTGGTGCCGACCGGGATGTTCATGGTCTTCGCGTCGGAGACGGACGGGACCTTGGACGAGCCCTTGCTGTCGTCACCGCTGCTGCACGCGCTCAGCACGGTCGTGGAAGCCGCCGCCACACCGGTGGCGATCAGGAAGTTTCTGCGAGAAAAGGACATGCTGAGCCTGCCTATAGGGGTCAATTCGGATGGTCGGAACCAGCCGGACGTCATCGAACCGGGCCGGATGGTGCAGGGAGTGCTACCGCTTGGACTTCGGGTCGAGCGCGTCGCGCACGGAGTCGCCGAGCAGGTTGAAGGCGAGGACGAAGATCACCATGGAGATGCCCGGGAAGAGCATGAAGGTGATGTCCTCGGTGTAGAACTGCGCGCCACGACCGATCATCACGCCCCAGTCGGGGGTCGGGTCGATCATGCCTACGCCGAGGAAGGCCAAACCCGCTTCCGCAGTCACGTAGGCGGGGAGGAGCAGCGTGGACTGGATGATGATCGGAGTCCAGAGGTTGGGCAGCAGTTCCTTGAACACGACACGCATCGGTGACGCGCCCGTGACCTTCGCCGCCTCGACGAACTCCCGCTCGCGCAGACCGAGCACCTGGCCACGCAGCAGTCGGGCGATGGAGGCCCAGCCGAAGGCGGAAAGGACCAGGATCAGAGCGGTGGCGCGCAGCCAGGTCGGGATGTTGTCGTCGGGGGCGACGAAGAACCCGAAGACGACAGGCATGAACGCGATGAAGAACAGCGTGGACGGGAACGACAGCAGGATGTCGATGATCCGGCCGACGAGGTAGTCCGTCTTGCCGCCCAGGTAGCCCGCCGTGACACCGATCACGACGCCGAGGACCGTGGTGAGCAGGGCGGCGGCCGTCGCGATGCCGAGCGAGTTGCGGATCGCGTACAGCAGGAACGTGAAGACGTCCCGGCCGAGCTGGGGTTCGATGCCGAACCAGAAGTCCGAGCTCATACCTCCGTTGGGCCCTGCGGGGTACGAGAAGGCGTTGAGCAGCTCAGGGTGCTGGGTGGTGTACGTGGTGTACGGGTTCTTCCCGTACAGCTTCGCGATCAACGGTGCCGCGATGCCGATCACGAAGAAGAAGATCACGACGTAAGCGGATATAACGCCCGTCCGGTCGCGCTTGAAGCGCTTCCAGGCCAGGCGGCCCGGCGACCTGCTCTCGCTGCCCTTCGAACCGTCCGAAGTGGTCGACTTCTTCGCGGTCTCGTCGGTCACCTCGAGCGGGGCAGCCGCGGATGGAGTTGGGGGGGTCATGGTGCTCCTGGCCCAAGGGAGGGTCTGATGACTCCGCAGGGCACACTCCCCTACGGGCTACGCCGGACTTTTTCAACGCAATTCATTCAAGGTCAATAAATTCTCGGGCGGCTTGGGTTTCTCTTTACTTTCTTTGCCTGGCCTTGACCGTTCCGTAGCTACGCGGGTAGCGCGTCGTAATCGCACCGTGCTTTAGTTCGGGCGAACTGCGCGAAACGGGCAATGAGTTCGTTATGCGGACGCGAGGGTGCCGAAATGCGTACATCGGTGGGTCGTAATCCAACGTTTCGGCATCGTTGCGCGGAGATCCGTTGCGTCGCCGCCACAAGATCCTCAAAGGGGTCCCGGAGGGGTGCCTGCAATCGGGTGACGTGTCCCTCTAAAGGTCGCCATGGGGCCCCGAGGGGCCTCCGTTCGGGGCAGTGAGTGAGCGGTATCGACCTGTTTGGTCGATATTGACCGATAGCGGGTCATCTGTGGATCCGCCGGTCCACCGATCACCCTTCACGGAGGAGGCAGGCCATGCGTTCAGCCACGCACGCCCGAGGGGCGGCCTGCGCGGTCGTGGTGGCGCTCGCCGCCACGGCCTGCGGGGGCGGCGGCGGCAGCGGGGGCGGCGGGGGCGAGAGCGGCGTGCTCAGCTCCTCCTGGGGCGACCCGCAGAACCCCCTGGAGCCGGCCAACACCAACGAAGTCCAGGGCGGCAAGGTCCTGGACATGATCTTCCGGGGTCTGAAGAAGTACGACCCGAAGACCGGCAAGGCCGAGGACATGCTCGCCCAGAAGATCGACACGAGCGACTCGCAGAACTTCACGATCACCCTCAAGGACGGCTGGACGTTCAGCAACGGCGAGAAGGTGACCGCCAAGTCGTTCGTCGACGCCTGGAACTACGGAGCGAGCCTCAAGAACAACCAGAAGAACGCCTACTTCTTCGGCTACATCCAGGGCTACGACAAGATCCACCCGGACACCGGCTCACAGAGCGCCGACACGCTCTCCGGTCTGAAGGTCGTCGACGACAAGACCTTCACCGTCGCGCTCAACCAGAAGTTCTCCAGCTTCCCCGACACCCTCGGCTACGCGGCCTTCGCCCCGCTGCCGCAGTCCTTCTTCACCGACCACGCCGGCTGGCTGGCGCAGCCGGTCGGCGACGGGCCGTACCGCATCGAGTCCTACACCAAGGGCTCGCAGATGTCCCTGAAGAAGTGGGACGGCTACCCCGGCGCCGACAAGGCGCAGAACGGCGGAGTGACCCTCAAGGTGTACACGGACAGCGACACCGCCTACACCGATCTCATCGCCGGCAACCTCGACCTCGTCGACGACGTTCCCGCGTCGCAGCTGAAGAACGTCAAGAGCGATCTCGGCAGCCGTTACATCAACACTCCGGCCGGCATCATCCAGACGCTCGCCTTCCCCTACTACGACAGCGCCTGGAGCAAGAGCGGAGCGGAGAAGGTCCGCACCGGCCTCTCCATGGCGATCAACCGCAAGCAGATCACCGACACCATCTTCCAGAACACCCGGACCCCCGCCACCGACTGGACCTCGCCGGTGCTCGGCGCGGACGGCGGCTTCAAGGAAGGGCTGTGCGGAAGCGCCTGCGACTACGACCCCGCCCAGGCCAAGAGGCTCATCCAGGAGGGCGGGGGGCTGCCCGGCGGTCAACTCAAGATCACGTACAACGCCGACACCGGCTCGCACAGGATGTGGGTGGACGCCGTGTGCAACTCGATCAACAACGCGCTGGGCAACGACAAGGCGTGTGTGGGAAACCCGGTCGGTACGTTCGCCGACTTCCGGAACCAGATCGGTCAGCACAAGATGACCGGACCGTTCCGCGCGGGCTGGCAGATGGACTACCCGCTCATCCAGAACTTCCTGCAGCCGCTCTACTACACCAACGCCTCCTCCAACGACGGCAAGTGGTCCAACAAGGACTTCGACAGACTCGTCGACCAGGCGAACGCCCAGACCGACACCGCCAAGGCCGTGTCCACCTTCCAGCAGGCCGAGGAAGTCGTCCGCGACAACATGGCCGCCATTCCGCTCTGGTACCAGAACGGCAGCGCCGGCTATTCCGAGCGGCTGTCGAACGTGGCTCTCAACCCGTTCAGCGTCCCCGTCTACAACGAGATCAAGGTCAGCTGAACCGGCATGGGACGCTACGTCGTCCGGCGGCTGCTCCAGATGATCCCGGTGTTCGTCGGGGCCACGCTGCTGATCTTCCTCATGGTCAACGTCATGGGCGACCCGATCGCGGGGCTGTGCGGTGAGCGGGCCTGCGATCCGGCGACCGCCGCCCAGCTGAAGAAGGAGTTCGGACTCGACAAGCCGGTGTGGCAGCAATACCTCACCTATATGGGGAACGTCTTCACCGGCGACTTCGGTACGGCGTTCAACGGGCAGCCGGTCACCGAGCTGATGTCCACCGCGTTCCCCGTCACCATCCGGCTGACGATCGTGGCCATCGTCTTCGAGATCGTCATCGGCATCACGCTGGGCGTGCTGACCGGACTGCGGCGCGGGCGGCCCGTCGACACCGGAGTGCTGCTGGCCACCCTGGTCGTCATCTCCGTGCCGACCTTCGTCACCGGTCTGCTGCTCCAGCTGCTGCTGGGGGTGGAGTGGGGATGGATCAAACCCTCCGTCTCCCCGGAGGCCACCTTCGGCGAGCTGATCGTGCCGGGGCTGGTGCTCGCCTCCGTGTCGCTGGCCTATGTCACCCGGCTGACCCGCACCTCCATCGCCGAGAACAGGCGGAGCGACTACGTCCGTACGGCTGTCGCCAAAGGGCTGCCCCGGCGCCGGGTCGTCGCACGGCACCTGCTGCGCAACTCGCTCATCCCCGTCGTCACCTTCATCGGCACCGACATCGGCGCGCTGATGGGCGGCGCGATCGTCACCGAGCGGATCTTCAACATCCACGGTGTCGGCTACCAGCTCTACCAGGGCATCCTGCGGCAGAACACCCAGACGGTGGTGGGTTTCGTGACCGTGCTGGTCCTGGTGTTCCTGGTGGCCAATCTCCTGGTGGACCTGCTCTACGCCGTACTCGACCCGAGGATCCGCTATGCCTGAGCAGCCGTTCGAGCAGGACCGGGCCATCGCCGGGACGGGCATGGGCGGTGCGATGGACCTGGCGGCGAGCGAGGCCGAGACGCTGGAGCGGACGCCGGGCGGACCGCTCGGCACCGGGCCCGCGGCCAAGCCCCGCTCGCTCTGGTCGGACGCCTGGCGGGACCTGCGGCGCAACCCCGTCTTCCTCGTCTCCGCCCTCGTCATCCTCTTCCTCGTCGTCATCTCCCTGTGGCCGTCCCTGATCGCCTCCGGCTCCCCCCTCAAGTGCGACCTCGCCAAGGCCCAGGAGGGCTCCCAGCCGGGCGCTCCCTTCGGCTACGACGGGCAGGGCTGCAACGTCTACACGCGGACCGTCTACGGCGCCCGTACGTCCGTCACGGTGGGCGTCTGCGCCACGCTCGGGGTCGCGCTGCTCGGGTCGGTGCTCGGCGGGCTCGCCGGGTTCTTCGGCGGCATCTGGGACTCGGTGCTGTCCCGGATCACCGACGTCTTCTTCGCGATCCCGGTCGTCCTCGGCGGTCTCGTCCTCCTCTCGGTGGTGACGAGCAATACGGTCTGGCCGGTCATCGGGTTCATGGTGCTGCTCGGCTGGCCGCAGATCTCCCGGATCGCCCGCGGCTCGGTGATCACCGCCAGGCAGAACGACTACGTCCAGGCCGCCCGCGCCCTCGGCGCCTCCAACTCGCGGATCCTGCTGCGGCACATCGCGCCCAACGCGGTGGCCCCCGTGATCGTCGTCGCGACCATCGCCCTCGGCACCTACATCGCCCTGGAGGCGACCCTGTCGTACCTCGGCGTCGGTCTGAAGCCGCCCAGCGTCTCCTGGGGCATCGACATCTCCGCCGCCTCCCCCTACATCCGCAACGCCCCGCACGCCCTGCTGTGGCCCTCCGGGGCCCTCGCGCTCACCGTCCTGGCCTTCATCATGCTCGGCGACGCGGTGCGCGACGCCCTCGACCCGAAGCTGAGGTGAGCGCCGCCGTGCTGCTCGAAGTGCGCGATCTGCACGTGGAGTTCCGGACGCGAGACGGGGTCGCCAAGGCGGTCAACGGCGTCTCGTACGCCGTCGACGCCGGGGAGACGCTGGCCGTGCTGGGCGAGTCGGGGTCGGGGAAGTCGGTGACCGCCCAGGCCGTGATGGGGATCCTGGACGTGCCGCCCGGGCGGATCGGCGGGGGCGAGATCCTCTTCCGGGGCCGCGACCTGCTGAAGCTGAAGGAAGAGGAGCGGCGGAAGATCCGGGGCGCCGAGATGGCGATGATCTTCCAGGACGCGCTGTCGGCGCTCAACCCGGTGCTGAGCGTGGGCGACCAGCTCGGCGAGATGTTCGTCGTGCACCGGGGGATGTCCAGGAAGGACGCCCGGGCCAGGGCCGTCGAGCTGATGGACCGGGTGCGGATCCCGGGCGCCGCCCAGCGGGTGCGGGACTATCCGCACCAGTTCTCCGGAGGCATGCGCCAGCGCATCATGATCGCCATGGCGCTGGCCCTGGAACCGGCGCTCATCATCGCCGACGAGCCGACCACCGCCCTGGACGTGACCGTGCAGGCCCAGGTCATGGACCTGCTCGCGGAGTTGCAGCGCGAGTACCACATGGGGCTGATCCTCATCACCCACGACCTGGGGGTGGTCGCCGACGTCGCCGACCGGATCGCCGTGATGTACGCGGGGCGGATCGTCGAGTCCGCGCCCGTGCACGACATCTACAAGGCGCCGGCCCACCCCTATACCCGCGGACTTCTGGACTCGATCCCGCGCCTCGACCAGAAGGGCCAGGAGCTCTACGCCATCAAGGGCCTGCCGCCCAACCTGATGAGCATCCCGCCGGGGTGCGCCTTCAACCCGCGCTGCCCGATGGCCCAGGACGTGTGCCGTACCGACGAGCCGCCGCTGTACGACGTGGATCAACACCGGGGCAGTGCCTGTCACTTCTGGAGGGAGTGCCTCAATGGTTGAGAGGGTGGTTGAGCCGATCCTGGAAGTGAGTGGACTGGTCAAGTACTACCCCTTGACCCAGGGCATCCTGTTCAAGAAGCAGATCGGGGCCGTCAAGGCCGTCGACGGTGTCGACTTCGTGCTCAACAAGGGAGAGACGCTCGGCATCGTCGGGGAGTCCGGCTGCGGCAAGTCGACGGTCGCCAAGATGCTCGTCAACCTCGAGCGGCCGACGGCGGGGTTGATCAAGTACAAGGGCGAGGACATCACCAGGTTGAGCGGGCGGGCGCTCAAGGCCGTCCGCCGCAACATCCAGATGGTCTTCCAGGACCCGTACACCTCACTCAACCCCCGCATGACCGTCGGCGACATCATCGGGGAGCCGTACGAGATCCATCCCGAGGCGGCTCCCAAGGGCGACCGGCGCAGACGGGTCCAGGAGCTGCTGGACGTCGTGGGGCTCAACCCGGAGTACATCAACCGCTATCCGCACCAGTTCTCCGGCGGCCAGCGGCAGCGCATCGGCATCGCCCGGGGGCTGGCGCTGCGCCCCGAGGTGATCGTCGCCGACGAACCGGTGTCCGCGCTCGACGTCTCCGTGCAGGCCCAGGTGATCAACCTGCTCGACCGGCTGCAGAACGACTTCGACCTGTCGTACGTCTTCATCGCCCACGACCTGTCGATCGTGCGGCACATCTCGGACCGGGTCGGGGTGATGTACCTCGGGCGGATCGTGGAGATCGGCAAGGACGAGGAGATCTACGACCATCCGACCCACCCCTACACGCAGGCCCTGCTCTCCGCGGTGCCGGTACCGGACCCGGAGGCGCGGGAGCACCGGGAGCGGATCATCCTGAGCGGGGACGTGCCGTCGCCGACGAACATTCCGTCGGGGTGCCGGTTCCGCACGAGGTGCTGGAAGGCCGAGGAGCGGTGTGCGGTGGAGGTGCCGTTGCTCGCGGTGCCCGCCGCTTTTCGGCTCGCGTCGGGGCCGGCCGCGCATGACTCCGCCTGCCACTTTGCGGAGGAGAAGCAGGTCGTGCCGCCGAACGATCTTGGTAACCCGGGTGCGTAACGGGGTGAATGTGTATCAATCGCGTTAACACGCAGGCAACTTCGCCGACCCGGTCTCGATATACGGACGCGGCACGCTTTTCAGCGTACGGCCGTGCGGGTGCCGTAAACGGGCCGGAGCGCGCCATGTCGCTCCGGCCCGTTGCCGTGTGCCGGTTGTGTGTGGCTGGTCGCGCAGTTCGCCGCGCCCCTAACGGGCCGCCAGGCCCAGAGACCTCCTCAGGAAGTCCAGCTGGAGCAGCAGCAGGTTCTCCGCCACCTGTTCCTGTGGGGTCATGTGCGTGACGCCCGACAGCGGGAGCACCTCGTGCGGGCGGCCCGCTGCCAGCAGGGCGCTGGAGAGGCGGAGGGAGTGGGCCACGACCACGTTGTCGTCCGCCAGGCCGTGGATGATCATCATCGGGCGGTGCGGCTCGGCGGCGTCGACCAGGCCGGCGTCGTCGATCACCGAGTTCCGGCGGTAGACCTCCGGCTGCTCGCCGGGGTGGCCGAGGTAGCGCTCCTGGTAGTGGGTGTCGTACAGGCGCAGGTCGGTCACCGGGGCGCCCACCACCGCAGCGTGGAAGACGTCCGGGCGGCGCAGGGCCGCGAGGGCGGCGAGGTAGCCGCCGAAGGACCAGCCGCGGATCGCCACCTTGGTCAGGTCGAGGGGGAAGTCGGCGGCGAGTGCCTGGAGGGCGTCGACCTGGTCCTGGAGGACGATCGCCGCGACGTCGTCCTTGATGGCCTTCTCCCAGGCGGGGGAGCGGCCCGGGGTGCCCCGGCCGTCGGCGACGATCACCGCGAAGCCCTGGTCGGCGAACCACTGGGAGGTCAGGTGGGCGTTGTGCGCGGCGACCACCCGCTGGCCGTGCGGACCCCCGTACGGGTCGAGCAAAACCGGAAGGGGTGTGTCCCCGTGGTAGTCCTGTGGCATAAGCACGGCGCACGGAATTCGGCGTGCGCCCCCCTCGGTGAGCGTCACACGCGGGGACAAACCGGGGTCTTCGGCGTACGACGTGACAGTCGCCAGATGCTTTCCGTCATGCAGGACCTGGGTGCGGGCGCCCGGGCGGTCCAGGGTGGCGGAGACCAGTACGGTCACGCCCCCGGCGCGCACCGCCGTATGCACGCCCGGCTCCTGCGACACGCGCTCCACGCCGAGCTCGTTCACACGGTAGACGTGAACCTCGCCGATCTCGGGGGACTCGGCCCCCTCGCCGGCGGACGCGGAAACCAGCACGTCATCGGCGGTCACGTCGAGAACCGCACGGATGTGCAACTGGGGTCCCGTGAGCGGCCGTTCACCCACCGCGAGCACCCGGGCGCCGCCCTCGTCGGCGATCCGGACCAGCTGTCCAGAGGGGCTCCAGCAGGGCACCCCGCCGAACAGTTCAAGCCATGTTGGATCTTCGTCGGCGTGCACCATCCGGGTCGCCCCCGACCTCGGGTCCACGGCCAGGAACAGCTGGCTGCGCTGGTCGCGCGCCTGTACGAGCAGGAGCGGGGCGCCTGCCTCTGACCAGTGCACATGCGCCACGTACGGATAGCGTGCCCGGTCCCAGGAGACCTCCGTGTGCTCCCCGTCGAGGCCGTGGACGAACAGGCGTACGTCCGCGTTCCCGGTGCCCGCCGCCGGGTAGGCGACATGATGTGGCTCACGCTCCGGGTGGGCGGGGTCGGCGATCCACCACCGCTGTACCGGCGTGTCGTCCACGCGCGCCACGAGCAGCCGGTCGGACTCCGGCGACCACCAGAAGCCCCGTGAACGCCCCATCTCCTCGGCCGCGATGAACTCGGCCAATCCGTAGGTGACCTGTTCCGACTCCGGCTCCGCGAGCGCCCGGTCGCCCTCGTTCTCGGCGCCCACTACCCGCAGGGCGCCCGCCGCGACGTACGCGACATGACGGCCGTCGGGGGACGGGCGCGGGTCGATCACCGGCCCGGGGACGGTGAGTTCACGTGTCGTACCGGCCCTGAGCTCGGCCGTGAAAAGCCGTCCTGACAAGGCGAAAGACGCCAACTCCAGGGCCGCGTCGGTGGCGTAGCCGACGATGCCGGCACCGCCCTCCCGGCTGCGTTCGCGACGTGCCCGCTCCTGGGGCGACAGATGCTCCTCGGCGCCGCCGAGCAGGGTGCGCGGGTCCGCAGCGAGGTGCTCCTCGCCGCTCGGTACGTCGAGGACCCAGAGGGAGTTGGCGCGGTCGGTGCCGGAACCGGAGCGCAGAAACGCCACGCGGGAGCCGTCGGGGGCCACGGTGAACGCGCGCGGCGCGCCGAGCGTGAAACGCTGGGTGCGGGCGTGCCGGCGGGGGAATGAGACAGCCTCGGTCGTCATCCCCCGACCATATTGGCCATGCGCCCCCTTGTGCGGCCGTGCGCCGAGCGATGCGCGAGCACGCATAGTTATGATCACTACCGCTGAGTGGGTATGAACCTGCTGGCGTGCGCATGGATTTGCTGTACCGATCTACAACGTGATCTACAACCCCCATAGTCCGAACCCCCCGCATCCCTGGGATCTTTGGAGGTGAGCCGCCGTGGCACTCTCGATTTCGGCGGTGGTGCTGCTGGCGATCATCGTCTTCTTGTTGATCAAGAAGTCAGGCCTGAAAGGCGGTCATGCGGTCGTCTGCATGCTGCTCGGTTTCTATCTCGCCTCCTCGACCATCGCGCCGACGATCAGCGATCTGACGACCAACGTCGCCAGCATGATCGGCAGCATCAAGTTCTGACCCCGGTCACTTTTCGCACCGGTCGACCCGGGCTGCGCGGCACTGTCGGTGTCGTTTCGTAGGGTGGGCACATGACGGAACTGCCCTCCCGGCGTCTGTTGCTCGTGCATGCGCACCCGGACGACGAGTCGATCAACAACGGCGTCACCATGGCCCGCTATGCGGCCCAGGGTGCCCATGTGACGCTGGTCACCTGCACCCTGGGCGAGGGTGGCGAGGTCATCCCGCCCGAGCTGCGGCATCTCACCGGCCCCGCGCTGGGCGAGTACCGGCTGGGGGAGCTCGCCGCGGCCATGCGCGAGGTCGGCGTGGCCGACTTCCGGCTGCTCGGCGGCCCCGGCCGCTACCGCGACTCCGGAATGATGGGCACGCCCGACAACGACGCGCCCGACTGCTTCTGGCAGGCCGACGTCGACGAGGCCGCCGGACACCTGGCCGAGGTCATCCTGGAGACCCGCCCGCAGGTCGTCGTCACGTACGACGACAACGGCGGGTACGGCCACCCGGACCACATCCAGGCGCACCGCGTCGCCATGAGAGCCGTCGAACTGGCCGCCGAGGCCGGTCACCGCATCCCCAAGGTCTACTGGAACCGCGTCCCGCGCACGGTCGCCGAGGCCGCCTTCGCCAGGCTCCAGGACGACCTGCCGGGGCTGCCCTTCGCCAAGTCCGCCGCCGTCGACGACGTACCGGGCGTGGTCGACGACCGCCGGGTCACCACGGAGATCGACGGCACCTCGTACGCCGGCGCGAAGGCCGCCGCGATGGCCGCCCACGCCACCCAGGTCGAGGTGGCACCGGACGGCGCCCGCTACTTCGTGCTCTCCAACGAGCTGGCCCAGCCCTTGTTCACCACGGAGTTCTACGAGTTGGCGGGCGGCGAGCCGGGCGCGGCGCGCGAGACCGATCTCTTCGCGGGCCTCGGGGAGGCGTCATGAGTTCCGGCGAACGCGGATCGATGCTCGCGCAACCGTTGCGGGCGCCCTCGGCCGGGCGGACCGCGGCCCTCGTCGGGCTGGTCCTGCTCGGGGCCGTGGTCGGCGCCGCGGGCGCCCTCGTCCAGGCCGGCTGGTTCCCGGGCGGGCTGCTGCTCGCCCTGGCCGGCGCCGCCGGGCTCTTCCTCGGCGGGGCCCGGGCCGTGGCGAGCCGCTCCGGAGCCGTCGCACCCGCGTTCGGCTGGGTCGTCGCCGTCATCTTCCTCACCGCCAGCAGACCGGAAGGTGACTTCCTGTTCGGCGCGGGCGGCGGGTCGTACCTCTTCCTGCTCGGCGGCATGGCGCTGGCTGTGATCTGCGCCACAACAGGTTTGGGGCGGCAACCCGAAGCGGGCGGCGCCCGACTTGGCAAGTGACGTACCACTTCGCCGTGGGGCGCCCGTGCGAGTCCGGTGTGGGTTTCCCCAGCGGTCATGGGATAAGCGTCAGAAGTGGCCAGTATGGTGGTGCGCGCCGCCGAGCCGTCCCAGCGAGGTCGTCACGGGCGGTGGAGCCAACCGGGAGAACCTGCCTTGAGTCGTGAAACTGACACTCCGTCCTCCGGGCCCGACGGGCGCGGTGGATCCGCATACCCCTCGGGCACGCCGCCGTACGGGACCCCCATGGCTTCCGACGACGGTACGGACGCGGCCCGTTCGGCCGCGCAGCCGGAGGAACGCAAGACCGAGACCACGCTGACGACCCGGATCCGGATCAACATCCCGGGCTCCCGGCCGATTCCGCCCGTGGTCGTCCGTACCCCCGTCGCGGACGTCGAGGGCGGCACGGCCGTCGGGGGCGGCAAGAGCGGTACGGGCGAGGAGACGGGCACGCACGCGCGCCCGGCGGGTGCCGCCACGCCCACCGGCAACGCCGAGCCGCCCGCCGCCGAACCGGCGCCCACCACCGACTGGTTCGCGCCACGCAAGTCCGGCCCCGCCAAGGGCGGACAGCGCGCCGGCGCCGCCAACGGGGCGGGTACACCCGGCGGTTCGCCCGCTGCTTCACCGAACGCTCCGGGTGCGGCGCGTCCGAACGGCGGCGGTGCCCCCCGCTCCGGCGCCGCGAACGGCGGCCGCCCCGGCGGTGTCGTCGGCTCCATGAGCGTGCCGGGCGCGTCCCGGCCCGGCGGGACCAACGGCGCGGGGCTGCCCGCGGGCGCGACCGGCGGCCCGGTGGCCCCCGGCCACGGCGGCGGCACCGGTTCCTTCGACGTGACCGAGGCGCTTGCCGCGGGTCCGCTCGGCGGCTCCCGGGGCGGCGCGACGGGTGGCGGCGACGCCCGCCGCGACGACCTGCCGTACTTCTCCGACAACGGCGGCCAGAACGGCGCCCAGGGCGGCCCCGGTGTGCCCGGCGGCGGCCCGGCGGGTCCCGGCGGCCCCAGCGGCTTCAGCGGCCCGGGCGGTCCCGGCGGTCTCGGCGGCCCGCAGGGCCCGGCGGGCCCCACCGGCGGCCCGGTCACCGGCGACGGCCCGTTCGTCCCGCCGGTCAACGGCGGCGAGCCCTTCGGCGGCCCGAGCGGTCCCGCGGGCCCCGGCGGCGGGCCTCGCGCCCGCAGCGCCCAGGCCCGGCCCGGCGCGCGCACCGCACCCGCCGGTCCCGGACTCGCCGTCCCCGGCGGCGGCCTGAGCGACGACACCGCGATCCTCACCCCGCAGAAGCCCGCCCCCGAACCGGGCACGCCCGGCTACGGCGCCCCGGCGGGCAACGTCTCCGGACACACCGTCACCAGCGGCATCCCGGTCGTGCCGCCGGGCGCCGACTCCCCCTTCGCGCCGGGCGCCCCCGGCACCGGGCCGCTGCCGCACACGCCCCCGAAGCTGCCCGAGCCGGTCTCGCCGCCCCCGGCCGAGGCCAAGGGCAAGGGCAAGGCGAAGGCCAAGAAGAAGCGCGGCAAGCTGCCCCTGCTCGGCGGCGTCGTGGTGGTGGCCGGCCTCGGCGTCTACGGCGCCGGGCTGCTCATGAACCACTCCGACGTGCCCAAGGGCACCACCGTGCTCGGCGTCGACATCGGCGGCGGCACCCGTGATGACGCCGTCAAGAAGCTCGACGACGTGTTCGGCAAGCGGGTGAACCAGCCGCTGAAGCTGTCCGTCGGCGGCAAGACCGTCTCGCTGCCGCCGGACCAGGCGGGCCTCCAGTTCGACATGCAGAACACCGTCGAGGCGGCCGCCAAGAGCGACTACAACCCGGTCTCCGTGATCGGCTCCCTGTTCGGCCAGAAGCGGGTCGTCGACCCGGTCATGCCGGTCGACGAGGAGAAGCTCCAGGCCGCCCTCAAGGACCTCGGCGGCAGCTCCGGCTCGGTCACCGAGGGCACGATCAAGTTCACCTCCGGCAAGGCCGTCGCGGTCTACGGCAAGGCGGGCAAGGGCATCGACGCGGCCGCCTCGATGAAGGCGGTCGAGCAGGCCTACCAGACCATGGTGGAGACCAACACCTCCTCCACGGTGACCGTCCCGACGACCACCGTGCAGCCGACGGTCTCCAAGGCGGAGGTCGACCGCGAGATGAAGGCGTTCGCGGAGCCGGCGATGTCGGGGCTGGTCACGGTCAAGACGGACACCGGCGTCCCGCTGCCGATGAGCCCGCAGAACTCCCTGTGGAAGTTCCTCCGGGTCAAGGCCGTCAACGGCAAGCTCGTCGACAGCCCCGACCTGAACGCGCTCAAGGAGCTCTACGGCAGCACCTTCGACGGCGTCAAGATCACCCGCGCCAGCGGCGAGAAGACGGCCGTCACCCCGCAGGACGTCTACGTCGCCCTGCGCCAGGCGTTGCTGAGCAAGACGAACCGGGTGGGTGTCATCAAGACGAACCCGAGCTAGTCGAACAACAACGAGAGAGGGCACCCGGTGATCACCGGGTGCCCTCTCTCGTTGTGTGTCATGGTCGAGGGCTGGTGCCAACTGCCGCTTAATTAACGAGAGTTGAGCTTATGGGCGGTGATACGGGGTCCCGGCTCGCTGCAAGATCCATCTCGTCGGCATTCGACTCGGACAGGAATCTGCATGCGCATGATCCGTCGCACCATGGTCTTCCTTTCCAGTCTGCTCATGCTCGCCGGAGCCGGTCTGTTCCTCGCGTCTCCGGCGCAGGCCGCCACCTCGTGCTCCGGTACCATCACCTACGACGCGACCGTCTCCCGTAGCGGGAGCGTCATAGGTGAGCTGGTCATCTACTACAACAGCAGCAACGGCGGCACCAACAGCGCCTGCTTCTACCATCGTGGAGTGTCCTACGGCGTTGCCGCTCCCACCGACGTCCAGATCCTTCGCTGCTCGCAGACGTCGGGCACGGGGAAGGTCTGCACCCCGACCCAAAACTCCCCTGTGGACAGCGGATCCTACTCGTACCAGGCGGGTCCTGTCGGCGTGACCGGCACGGCGAACTACTGTGTCGCGGCTGTCGGCGGAATCTGGTGGGGCGGTACGGAGTCCTACATCGAGAGCGGCACGCGAGGATGCTGATCAGCGTGTCCTGAGGAATGCGGCCAACGGGGCGCCCGGTGCTCACCGGGCGCCCCTTCGCGCATGTCAGGTGCTGCTCATGACATCTGTCATGCGGCTCTCCGGACGACCGGCACTGCCCCCGGCCAGGGACCCGCCGACAGCATGGAGGCATGACAACGACAGCGGCGACGACGGACACCGGGACCCCGGTGGTCGTCGGGTTCGACCAAGTGAGCAAGACCTACGGGAACGTGCGGGCCGTCGACGGGCTCTCGCTGCGGCTGCACCCGGGGGAGACCGTGGCCCTGCTCGGGCCGAACGGCGCGGGCAAGTCGACCACGCTCGACCTGCTGCTCGGCCTCAAGCAGGCCGACGCCGGCACGGTCAGCGTCTTCGGCCTGAGCCCGCGGGAGGCCATCGTCGCCGGACGCGTGGGCGCGATGCTGCAGAGCGGCGGCCTGATGGACGAGGTCACGGTCGCCGAGCTCGTCAAGCTCGCCTGCCAGCTGCACCCCAAGCCCTACAAGGTCACCGACGTCCTCGCCCGCGCGGGCATCTCGCAGATCGCCGACCGCAAGGTCAACAAGCTCTCCGGCGGCCAGTCCCAGCGCGTCCGCTTCGCCCTCGCCACCGCCGGCGACAGTGACCTGATCGTCCTGGACGAGCCGACCACCGGCATGGACGTCTCCGCCCGCCAGGCGTTCTGGGCCACCATGCGCGAACAGGCCGACCAGGGCCGTACGGTCCTGTTCGCCACCCACTACCTCGAAGAGGCCGACGCCATCGCCGACCGGGTGCTGGTACTGCACCGGGGACGGCTGCTGGCCGACGGGACGGCCGCCGAGATCAAGGCGAAGGCGGGGGCGAGGAGGATCTCCTTCGACCTGGAGGGCGAGATCGACGAGGCCCCGCTGCGGGCCCTGCCCTTCCTCACCGCCGTCGACGTGAGCGGCCAGACCATCCGCATGCAGTCGTCCGACGCCGACGCCACCGTCCACGCCCTGTACGGCCTCGGTGTCTACCCCCGCAACCTCGAAGTCGCCGGGCTCGGTCTGGAGCAGGCCTTCGTCGCCATCACGGAGGCCGAGGAGGCCAAGGAGGTCACGCAGTCATGAACGCCCTGATCAAGCTGGAGCTCGCCCGCGCCCTGCGCAACCGCAAGTTCCTGTTCTTCTCGGTGATCTACCCCTCGATCATCTTCCTGCTGGTCGCCAGCCAGGGCGGCACCGGCGACACCGTCGACAACTCCGGCCTGTCCGTCGCCGCCTACGTCATGGTCTCCATGGCCTCCTTCGGCGCCCTCACCGCCGTCCTGATGGGCAACAGCGAGCGCATCGCCAAGGAGCGCGAGAGCGGCTGGGTACGGCAGCTGCGGCTGACCACGCTGCCCGGCCGCGGCTACGTCCTCGCCAAGACCGCCGGCGCGGCCGTGGTGAGCCTGCCGTCCATCGTGGTCGTCTTCCTGATCGCCGCTTCCGTGAAGCACGTACGCCTCGAGGCCTGGCAGTGGTTCGCGCTCACCGGCGCGATCTGGGCCGGCAGCCTGGTCTTCGCCGCGCTCGGCGTCGCCATCGGGTACCTGGCGAGCGGCGACGCGGTCCGCCCGATCACGATGATCACCTACTTCGGCCTGTCGATCCTCGGCGGCCTGTGGTGGCCGTCCTCCTCCTTCCCGACCTGGCTCCAGGACATCGCGAAGTGGCTGCCCACGCACGCGTACGCTGCACTGGGACGGGCCATCGAGCAGAGCCAGGCCCCGCACGCCCAGGACATCGCCATCCTCGTCGTCTTCTTCGCCCTGTTCGTCGGCGGCGCGGCCTGGCTGTACCGGAAGGACACGCTGAAGGCGTGAGCACGATGACGGAAGACCTGCGGCCCGGCGACGAGGCCAGGGCGGACCGGCTGGTGCGGATCGGCCAGCCGCCCCGCAGCCGGGGCGAGGCGATGCGCAAGCTGGTGTGGGTCCTGCCCTGGCTGGTCTTCCTCGCCTCCCCGGCGCAGGATCTGGCCTCCGGCCACCACACCATCGGGGCGACGGCGGTCGGCTGGGCGGGCCTGACGGCCTTCGTCGGGATCTACCTGACCATCGTCTTCCGCCAGATGGGCCGGCCCTTCCGCGGCGGGGCCGTCGCCGCCGCGGTCGCCGTGGAGTGGACGCTCGCGGTCGTCCTCGCGTTCGGCTTCGGCAGCTCCTGGCTCGGACTGTTCGTGTACGTCTCCGTGATGTGCGGAGTCACCTTCCCGCTGCGGGTCGCGTACTGGACGATCCCGCTGACCACCGCCGCGATGATGCTCGCGGGCTGGCACGCCCACGACATGGACGAGGCCTGGGGCCTGTTCCTGGTGGTCCTCCTGGTCGGCTACTCCATGACCGGCATCCGGCAACTCGTCGCCACCACCATCGAGTTGCGCAAGGCCCGCGCCACCGTCGCCCAACTGGCCGCCAACGAGGAGCGGTTGCGCCTCGCCCGCGACCTGCACGACCTGCTGGGCCACTCTCTCTCCCTGATCACCCTGAAGAGCGAGCTGGCCGGCCGGATGCTCCCCGACCACCCCGACAAGGCGGCCCAGCAGGTCTCCGACATCGAACAGGTCAGCCGGCAGGCCCTGGTGGACGTCCGGGAGGCGGTCACCGGCTACCGGCGGCCCCGGCTCGCCGCCGAACTGGCCGGCGCCCAGGTCGCCCTGACCGCCGCCGCGGTCACCGCCGAGGTCCCGGCCGACCCCGACCTCGCCGGCGTGCCCGACGAGGGCGAGGCGGCCCTCGCCTGGGCGCTGCGCGAGGCGATCACCAACGTCGTACGGCACAGCGGCGCGAGCGCCTGCACGGTGGAGCTGCTGCGCCGTCAGACCCTGGACGGTCCGGTCCTCGAACTCGCCGTGGAGGACAACGGTTCGGGCGGTTCGGGCAAGGGCCCGGGCAACGGGCTCACCGGGCTCACCGAGCGCCTGGAGAAGGCGGGCGGCACGCTGGAGGCGGGCCGCCTGAAGCATGGCTTCCGGCTGGTCGCCCGGGTCCCGCTCGACTCCGGCAGGGCCGTAGGATCCGGGGCATGAGCAGCACGATCAAGGTCCTCCTCGCCGAGGACCAGTCGATGGTCCGCGAGGCGCTCGCCGCCCTGCTGGGCCTGGAGGACGACATCGAGGTCGTCGCTCAAGTGGCCCGCGGCGACGAGGTGCTGGCCGCGGCGAAGGCGAACGACATCGATGTGGCCCTGCTCGACATCGAGATGCCGGGCTGCACCGGCATCGAGGCGGCGGCCCAGCTCCACAAGGCGCTGCCGACCGTGAAACTGGTCGTCCTCACCACCTTCGGGCGCCCCGGCTACCTGCGCAGCGCGATGGAGGCGGGTGCCGACGCGTTCCTCGTCAAGGACGCCCCCGCCGCCCAGCTCGCCGAGGCCGTCCGCAAGGTCCTCGCCGGCGAACGCGTCATCGACCCCACCCTCGCGGCAGCGGCCCTCGCCGAGGGCGCCAACCCCCTGACCGACCGCGAACGCGAGGTCCTCCGCGCGGCGGCCGACGGCTCCACCAACGCGGAACTGGCGACAGCGCTGCACCTCTCCCAGGGCACGGTGCGGAACTACCTCTCGACGGCGATCCAGAAGCTCGCGGTACGGAACAGGGCGGAAGCGGTGCGGATCGCGCGGGAGAAGGGCTGGCTGTAGGGGGAGCCCTCCCCCTGGAAGTCTCCTCAGTTCAGCCGGGCCCGCGCCGCCCGCGCCTCCCCCCGTACCTTCTCCGCCGCCCCCTCGTCGACCACGTCGATCAACCCGGCGTACTTCTCCAACTCCTCGGCCCCGTCGACGAACTCGCCCCGCTCCACCAGCAACCGCGCCCGCTCGTACCGCAGCCGCGCCGGATGCGACGGCAGCAGCAGGGACAGGTCGACCGCCCACAGGCCCACGTCCGACCGCTCCGGGCGGGCCGCGGCCCACGCCCGTACGTTGTTGAGGATCCGCCGTACGACGTCGAGGGGGTCGGCCGGCTCCAGCATCGCCGGTTCCAGCGGCACTCCCGCCGCCCCCACCACCAGCAGCTCCGCGTCCGCGCCGGTCAGCACCCGCCCGCCGTCGAACGGATCGGCCAGCACCTGCTCCTCGGCCGCCCCGAACCCGACCACGAAGTGTCCCGGCAGCGCGACCCCGTACACCGGCGCCCCGGCCCGCCGCGTGACCTCCAGCCACACGACGGACAGCAGGATCGGCAGCCCGCGCCGGCGCCGCAGCACCTCGTGCAGCAGCGAGGACTCCAGCCGCTGGTAGTCCGGGGCGGTGCCCCGGAAACCGAACCGTTCGCCCAGCACCCGGTGCGCCGCCGTGGCCCACGCGTGCGGCCCGCCCGGCCGGTACGGCAGCTGCCCGGCCAGCCGGTCCAGTTCCATCTGCGCCGCGTCGATCCCGGCCTCGTCCAGCGAGCCGTCGGCCGCCGCGCCCAGCAGCAGGCACAGCGCGGCCAGATCGGGCCGCTCGGACCGTGCCTCCTCGGCGAACCGCCGTCGTACCTCGGCGGCCCGCGCCGGTGACGGCGGACATGGATGCGGCTGACCGGAAGCCATAGCTGTTTCGTGCCCCTTCGGAATGATCGGTACCGCCTCGCCTCCCGGATTCAGGAGCCGTCCGCCCCCGGCGCCCGGTAGTGGTGGTACGTGTGATGCGCCGCGAAGCCCAGCCGCCCGTACAGCGCCCGCGCTCCCGCGTTGTCCGTCTCCACCTGCAGCCAGGCCGCCGACGCGCCCTCCGCCAGCGCCCGGCGCGCGAGCGCGGCCATGACCTCGGTGGCCAGCCCCCGCCGCCGCAGCCCCGGATCCACCTCGACGGCGGCGAACCCGGCCCACCGGCCGTCCACCACCAGCCGGCCGATCGCCGCCGGGGCACCTTCCCCGGCCGCCGGCACGGTCGCGAACCACACCGACGGCCCGCTCCCCAGCACCTTCAACGCAACCTCGCTCACGCCCTTGCGCTGGTAGCGCGCCAGCCAGTCCTCGCCGGCCGCCCGGGAGAGCAGCACCCCGGCGCCCTCCGCCCGGTCCGCCACCGGCGCCAGCTCCCCGGTCCACAGCCCGGCGCTCACCTCACGCAGCCATCCGCGGCGCTCCAGCTCCGCGCAGAGCAGCTCCTGGGTACCCTCGGCACCGGTCGCGGTCTGCACGTACGCGGGCAGCCCCCGCTCGCCGTACCACCGCCGTACGGCCGCCAGCGCTGCGTCCAGCGGCATCCCGGGGTCACCGAGCGGCAGCACGCTGTTCGCCCGCCGTGTGAACCCCGCGGCGGCCCGCAGCTCCCACTCGCCGAGCCGCTCGCTCTCCACCGGCCGCCAGCTGCGCGAGGCGACACGCGCGAGTTCCCGGTAGGTCGCCGCGGGCCCCCGGCGGCGTGCCGGAGCAGTTGTCACGTGGCGCGAAGCGCCTCCTTGAGGGGCGGCGGTCGGGTGGCGGGCGGGAACCACCTTCGCGGCGACCAGCGCGGACTCCGGTATCCGGACGGTCCCGCCGTCCCGCCGTGTGATCGTCAGCATGCCGTCGTCGTCCCATGATGTGAGAACACCCACCGTGTCGGTGAACTTCTCCCCGGTGTCGACATTTCCGGTCAAACGGCGCACAGATACCCGTTTGCCCACGTCAGCAGCGGTGATACGGACCTCGAAGCGTCCTGCGGCAGAGATTTCCACTGGTCAGTTCACCCCTCCTGTTCGGATCATGCCCAGGAACGGAGATACTAGAGGCGGGCATCGACGACGCCGCGCTCCCGCGCGCCAGGCGGCGGAGCCTACGGAGGCCCGCCAGCGCCCAATCGAGGAGGAACGACAGCGTGACCTACGTCATCGCGCAGCCTTGTGTCGACGTGAAGGACAAGGCGTGCATCGAGGAGTGCCCGGTCGACTGCATCTACGAGGGCCAGCGGTCCTTGTACATCCACCCGGACGAATGCGTCGACTGCGGAGCCTGTGAGCCGGTCTGCCCGGTCGAGGCGATCTTCTACGAGGACGACACCCCGGAGGAGTGGAAGGACTACTACAAGGCCAACGTCGAGTTCTTCGACGACCTCGGCTCCCCGGGCGGCGCCAGCAAGCTGGGCCTGATCGAGCGCGATCACCCGTTCATCGCCGCGCTGCCCCCGCAGGCCGAGTAGTCCGCACCGGCGGCCCGCCGCAACACCGTGCCGCCTCGGTCCCGTACGGCCTGATCACGCCCGATCGGCGCCGTACGGGGCCGAGGCGTTTGCCGTACCGGTCGTACCGAAGAAAGTGAGCAAGCAACCGTGTCCGCAGTCTCCGACCGTCTGCCCACCTTCCCCTGGGACAAGCTGGAACCGTACAAGAAGACGGCAGCGGCGCACCCGGACGGCATCGTCGACCTGTCGGTCGGCACCCCGGTGGACCCGGTCCCCGACCTGATCCAGAAGGCCCTGATCGACGCGGCCGACTCGCCCGGCTACCCCACGGTCTGGGGCACCCCGGCGCTCCGCGACGCGATCACCGGCTGGGTCGAGCGCCGCCTGGGCGCCCGCGACGTCACCCATCGCCACGTCCTCCCGATCGTCGGCTCCAAGGAACTCGTCGCCTGGCTCCCCACCCAGCTGGGCCTCGGCCCCGGTGACCGGGTGGCCTACCCGCGCCTCGCGTACCCCACCTACGAGGTCGGCGCCCGCCTCGCCCGCGCCGAGCACGAGGTCTACGACGACCCGCGCGACCTGGACCCGGCGAACCTGAAGCTCCTCTGGCTGAACTCCCCGTCCAACCCGACGGGCAAGGTCCTCTCGAAGCAGGAACTCACGGAGATCGTCGCCTGGGCCCGCACCCACGGCATCCTGCTCTTCTCCGACGAGTGCTACCTCGAACTGGGCTGGGAGGCCGACCCGGTCTCGGTCCTGCACCCGGACGTCAACGGCGGCTCGTACGACGGCATCGTGGCCGTCCACTCCCTCTCCAAGCGCTCCAACCTCGCCGGTTACCGGGCGGCCTTCCTGGCCGGCGACCCGGCGGTCCTCGGCCCGCTCCTGGAGATCCGCAAGCACGGCGGCATGATGACGTCGGCCCCGACGCAGGCGGCGGTGGTGGCGGCCCTCTCCGACGACACCCACGTCCAGGAACAGCGCGAGCGCTACGCGGCCCGCCGCACGGCCCTCCGTGAGGCCCTCCTGTCCCACGGCTTCCGCATCGAACACAGCGAGGCGAGCCTCTACCTGTGGGCGACGAGGGACGAGTCCTGCTGGCAGACCGTCTCCCACCTGGCGGACCTGGGCATCCTCGTCGCACCGGGCGACTTCTACGGCGAGGCGGGCGAGAACTTCGTACGTGTGGCCCTGACGGCGACGGACGAACGCATTCGGGCAGCGGTCGAACGGCTCTCCTGAGCCGGCGGCTCCTTGAAGCGAGCCTCGGCGAAGCGCCCCGTCAGGGGCGCTGGGGGTACCCCCCGGCCGAAGGCCGGGGGAGGAACTGCGCGACCAGCCCCCACCGGCCCGCACCCGAAGCACAACGAGAAGGGACCCGGGAAACCCCGGGCCCCTTCCCCGAACTCACCGGCGCCGAAGCGCCGACGTCACCGGGTCAGCCCCCGATCGGCAGGCCCTGCACCGGCAGCCCGCCCTTCGTGAGCCCACTCGTCGGCAGCCCACCCTTCGTCGCGGTGGACGCCGCTTCACCCAGCAGCCCACCGGCGGAGCCGGCCGCCTGGCCCGCGGTGTGCTGCACCACCGGCGCCGCCTTCTTGACGGCCTTGCCGCCGGTCTGGCCCGCGGCCGGGACCGCCGACTCGACCGCCGCACCGCCGGCGCGGCCGACGGTCCCGGTGACGGTCTGCGCCGCCGCGTCGGCGGTGTTGCCGACGCTCGCCCCGTCCAGGGCGGTCAGACCACCGAGGTTCGGGGTGCCGGCCGGCAGGCTCGGGGCCGCGCCGGCGGAGCCGGCCGCACCGACCCCGGCAGCCGCTCCCGCTGCGACGAGCAGCGCGGCACGGGCGATCCGGCGGGTCAGAGGGAGGGACATGATGCTCCATTCGACGGGAGGGAACGTGATCGCCGTGACTACCGCTCGAAGCCCGCGAAGGTTGCGGAGGCCCAAGGTAAAGAGTTGATAACGCATCGCATTATCGGGTGTGGAGAAAAGCGGGCGAACGGCGCGCCGCGGGCGCCTCGCAGAATCCTTACCGCCCAGCGCTCCCAAGGGGTTTCACGCATGCGCGAGTGACCGTGCGAAAACGTGAGCACACCACGCGTCCGGCGTGTCCCGGCTGACCCGCCGGAGGGAAGCCCCGAACTACTGCCCGGTCACGATCCGCACCGAGCCCGCGGACTTCTCCGCACCGCCCGTGCTCTGCGAACCGGACGCCGGCTGCCACTGGCTGTCCGTGCTCCCGGCGGCCCACTCCCGGCCCGCGTACGACACCCGCTGGATGTGCAGCGCCGACGAATTGGCCACCGCCCAGTGCGCCAGCTGCCAGCCGCGCTCGCTCTCGGTGCGCCCCGACTTGTCGGTCTTCTTCCCCTCCGGCACCGGCACCGTCACGGTCCGCCCGTGCGCCGTGGCGGTCACGGTGGGGGTGGGGGTCGGCGTGGCCGACCGGCTCACCTCGGCACCGGCCTCCTCGACCGCGTCCCGCCCGAAGTCCCGCACGAGCGCGGTCCGTACCGCGTCCGGACCCGTCGCCGTCGCCGCGGTGGTGGCCGCCGGGCGCCCGTCGCAGGTCAGGGTGGCCGCGGCCTGCCCGGTCAGGGCCGCCGCGAGCAGCGTGGCGTCGGTCTCGTGCTTGGCGTACGCCTCCGGGTAACCGCTGCGCTGCACGCGCTGCGCGGCCACCGTCAGCGGCAGGGTCTCGTAGTCGCGCACCTTGGCCAGGTGGGCGTAGAACATGCCCGCCGCGTACGCCGGGTCCAGGATCTGCTTCGGGGTGCCCCAGCCCTGCGAGGACCGCTGCTGGAACAGGCCGAGGGAATCCCGGTCGCCGTGCTTGATGTTGAGCAGCCCCGACTCCTGGATCGCGGTCGCCAGGGCGATGGCCACGGCGCGCTCGGGCATGCCGCGGCCGGTGCCGACGGCGGCGATCGTCGCCGCGTTCACCGCCTGCTCGGGCGTGAACTGGTACGACTCGTCGTCGCTTCGGCCCGAGACGACCTTGCAGCCCTCGGCGCCACCGCCGCCGGTGACGTACTGGACGACCAGGTAGGCCGCGACGGCGCACAGGATCAGCAAGCCCGACACGAAACGCAGGACACGGCCGCGACGCTTGGGACGGATGGGGGACGGCTCTGGCACGCGTACAACATACTGGAGAGTACGAGCCGCTCACCCTCGGGTCCGGAAGCCTGTGAAGCCGCCCGCGGGATCGTGCGCGCTAGGGTCGGGGCCATGGCCGACACCTCGCTTGACCTCACGCTGGACGCCGCCGCGCTCACCGCGCAGCTCGTCGACTTCCCCTCCGAGAGCGGCACCGAGAAGCCGCTCGCGGACGCGATCGAGAGCTCGCTGCGCGCTCTGCCGCACCTGACGGTCGGCCGGTACGGCAACAACGTGATCGCCCGGACGAGCCTCGGCCGACCCGAACGCGTGATCCTGGCAGGCCACATCGACACCGTCCCGATCGCCGAGAACGTGCCCTCCCGCCTCGACGCGGACGGCGTGCTGTGGGGCTGCGGCACCTGCGACATGAAGTCGGGCGTCGCGGTCCAGCTGCGCATCGCGGCCACCGTCCCGGCCCCCAACCGCGACCTGACCTTCGTCTTCTACGACAACGAGGAGGTCGCCGCCGACCTCAACGGGCTCAAGCACGTGGCCGAGGCCCACCCCGAGTGGCTGGCCGGCGACTTCGCGGTCCTGCTGGAGCCCTCGGACGGCGAGGTCGAGGGCGGCTGCCAGGGCACCCTGCGCGTCCTCCTGAAGACCTCGGGCGAGCGGGCCCACTCGGCGCGCTCCTGGATGGGCTCCAACGCGATCCACGCGGCAGCCCCGATCCTGGCCCGCCTGGCCGCCTACGAACCGCGCTACCCGGTCATCGACGGCCTGGAGTACCGCGAGGGCCTGAACGCGGTCGGCATCTCCGGCGGGGTGGCGGGCAACGTCATCCCCGACGCGTGCGTGGTCACCGTGAACTTCCGGTACGCCCCGGACCGTTCCGAGGCCGAGGCCGTCGCCCACGTCCGCGAGGTCTTCGCCGACTGCGGGGTCGAGGAGTTCGTGGTCGACGACCACAGCCCCGGCGCGCTGCCCGGCCTCTCCCACCCGGCCGCGGCCGCCTTCATCGAGGCGGTCGGCGGTACGCCGATGCCGAAGTACGGCTGGACCGACGTCTCCCGCTTCTCGTCCCTCGGCGTCCCCGCAGTCAACTACGGCCCCGGCAACCCGCACTTGGCCCACAAGCGGGACGAAAGGGTGGAAACCGTCAAGATCCTGGCGGGCGAGGAGCGCCTGCGCACCTGGCTGACCAGCTGAGCCACACGGCGGCGCTGCGGGCCCGACATGCCGACGTCCCGCGCCTGTAACCCGCTCCGATCTACGCTGAAGCAGATACACCTGCAAGCGGAGGGAGCGCTTATATGCCTACCGGGAACCCTGAGGGGAAGAAGGTGCCGCCGGACGAGCAGCGCCTGGGACCGGTCCTCCGACGGCGCGGCCAGGTGACCGCGAGCACGACGGACCAGCGCCTGCTGGACGCGGGCGGCCCCTCCGACTGGGTCCACACGGACCCCTGGCGGGTGCTGCGCATCCAGTCGGAGTTCATCGAGGGCTTCGGCACACTCGCCGAACTGCCGCCCGCGATCAGCGTGTTCGGCTCGGCGCGGACACCGGTCGACTCGGCGGAGTACGACGCGGGCGTGAAGCTGGGCCGCGGCCTGGTCGAGGCGGGCTGGGCGGTCATCACGGGCGGCGGGCCCGGCGCCATGGAGGCGGCGAACAAGGGCGCCCTCGAAGCGGGCGGCGTCTCGGTCGGCCTCGGCATCGAGCTCCCCTTCGAGCAGGGCCTCAACCCGTACGTCGACATCGGCCTCAACTTCCGCTACTTCTTCGTGCGGAAGATGATGTTCGTCAAGTACGCACAGGGCTTCGTGGTACTGCCCGGCGGCCTCGGCACCCTCGACGAGTTCTTCGAGGCCCTCACCCTCGTCCAGACCCAGAAGGTCACCCGCTTCCCGATCGTCCTCTTCGGCAGCGGCTACTGGGGCGGCCTGGTCGACTGGCTCAAGAACACGTTGGTGGCCCAGGGCAAGGCGGCCGAGAAGGACCTCCTGCTCTTCCATGTCACCGACGACGTGGAGGAGGCAGTCGGCCTCGTCTCGAAGGAAGCGGCCCGCTGAGCCCCCCGACCGCTCTGCCACCCTCCCGTCCGACTCGGTTTCTCAAGGAAGGGACGTCGAAGGGTCTTTCCTCCTCGGCTTTTCGACCGACCGAGTCGGGTGGCGGGTGGGTGGCGGGTGGGCGAAGGTTTCGGGGGTCCGGGGGCGGAGCCCCAGGGCGCTACGCCAGCCCCCGCCGGGCCACCGCCGGAGGCCGGTGGCCGGCGATGGATGCCACCATGTCCAGCACCTGGCGCGTCTCGGCGACCTCGTGCACCCGGTACACCTGGGCCCCCAGCCACGCCGACACCGCCGTCGTCGCCAGCGTCCCGATCACCCGCTCCTTCAGCGGCCGGTCCAGGGTCTCGCCCACGAAGTCCTTGTTGGACAGGGAGACCAGCACCGGCCACCCCGTCTCCACCATCTCGCCCAGCCGCCGCGTCGCCTCCAGGCTGTGCCGGGTGTTCTTGCCGAAGTCGTGCCCGGGATCGATCAGCACCGACTCCCGCGGCACCCCCAGCGCGACGGCCCGCTCGGCCAGCCCCAGGGTCACCCGCAGGATGTCGGCCACGACGTCGTCGTAGGTCACCCGGTGCGGCCGCGTCCGTGGCTCGGCCCCGCCCGCATGCGTGCACACCAGCCCCACCCGGTACCGCGCCGCGACCTCCGCCAGCCCCGGGTCGACCCCGCCCCACGCGTCGTTCAGCAGATCCGCCCCGGCCTCGCAGGCGGCCTCCCCGACCGAGGCCCGCCAGGTGTCCACGCTGATCACGACGTCCGGGAAGCGCCTGCGCACCTCCGTGACGAACCCGACGATGCGCCGCGCCTCCTCATCGGGGGTGACCTCCTCGCCCGGCCCCGCCTTCACCCCGCCGATGTCGATGATCGCGGCACCTTCGGCGACCGCCTGCTCCACGCGCGCGAGGGCCGGCTCGTCGCGGAAGGTCGCCCCCTGGTCGTAGAAGGAGTCCGGCGTCCGGTTCACGATCGCCATGATCACCGGTTCGTTCGGCCCGAATTCCCGCCTGCCCAGCCTGAGCATCGCCTGTGACCTCCCGTAGTAATTCCCTCGGTGCGACCGCCTGCGACCCTAACTGTCAGACTCGCATGGCACGATCGGACACAGACACATTCGACACCGAGCACGCTGAGCACACTGAGCACCACGAGTGCTGCTGCACCGAGCTTCATCGAGCCTGGGGGCCCACCGCGATGGTTATGTTCCTGTTCCTCGTCGTCGCGCTCGCGGTCGTGGTCGCCGCGGTCACCCTCTCCGTGGTGAGCGGCGGCGAGAGCGGACCGCTGCCCGAGGTGGCGCCCGAGCGGTTCCAGGACCCGCTGCCCCCGGACCGTCCGGTCAACCGCGCGGACGTGGAGAGCATCCGCTTCCCGCTCGTCCCGCGCGGCTACCGCATGGCGGACGTCGACGACGCGCTCAGCCGCCTCGGCGCCGAGCTCGCGGAGCGCGACGCCCGGATCGCCGACCTGGAGTCCGCGCTGGCCGGCGCCCAGGCCGCACCGCACGGCCCGCACACCTCGCTGGACAGGCCCGAGCCGGAGGACCGGCCGTGAGCGAGATGACCGACCTGATCGAAGGGGCGGCGGTTCCCGGGCCGGACGGCAGGCTGCGCTGCCCCTGGGCGCTGTCCACCGAGGACTACGTGTCGTACCACGACGAGGAGTGGGGCCGCCCGGTCCACGGCGACGACGCCCTCTACGAACGCCTCAGCCTGGAGGCCTTCCAGTCCGGTCTCTCCTGGATCACGATCCTGCGCCGCCGCCCCGGCTTCCGCGCCGCCTTCGCCGACTTCCACATCGAGAAGGTGGCCGCGTTCACCGACGAGGACCGCGAACGGCTGCTGGCCGACCCCGGCATCATCCGCAACAGATCGAAGATCGACGCGACGATGGCGAACGCGAAGGTCCTGGCGGAGTGGGGGCAGGGCGAGTTGGACGACCTGATCTGGTCGCACGCCCCGGAACCGGGCACCTACCCGGCCCCGAAGACCATCGCCGACGTCCCGCCGGTGACCCCGGAGTCGACGGCCCTGTCCAAGGCCCTGAAGAAGCGCGGCCTGCGCTTTATCGGCCCGACGACGGCGTACGCCCTCATGCAGGCATGCGGGCTGGTCAACGACCACCTGGAAACGTGCGTGGCGCGAAAAACCCCGTAGGGGACAGCGCCCCGTGAGGGGCGCTCGGGGTACCCCCGGCCGGAGGCCGGGGGAGGAACTGCGCGCTCGGCCCCCACGCACCCGCGGCCCGCGACGGTGCTCCCCGCCCCCTCTCTCAACGCCCCAAGTACTTGGGCTTCTCCTTGTTCACAAAGGCCTGCACGGCGATCCCGTGATCCTCGGACGCCCCGGCCCGGGCCTGCAGCTCGTCCTCCTTGTCCAGCGTCTCGTCGAGGGAGTGCGTGAGCCCGTAGGCGACGGCCTCCTTCAGCGCCGCGTACGCCACAGTCGGCCCTTCGGCCAGTTTCCGGGCCGCCTTCTCGGCCTCGGCCCGCAGCTCGGCCGAAGGCACCACCTTGTTCGCGATGCCCAGCTCGTACGCGTCCTGCGCACTGATGCTCCGGGGGAAGAGCAACAGGTCGGCGGCGCGGCCGGGCCCCACCACCCGCGGCAGCGTCCACGAGACGCCGGAGTCCGCGGTCAGCGCCACCCCCGCGAACGACGTGTTGAAGGCGGCCGTGTCGGCGACCACCCGGTAGTCCGCCGCGAGGGCGAACCCGAAACCGGCGCCGGCGGCCACCCCGTTCACGGCGGCGACGACCGGCTTCGGCGCCGACACCAGCGCCCGCACGATCGGGTTGTAGTGCTCCCGTACCGTCGTCATCGTCTGTCCCGCCCCGGTCTCCCGGTCGGACGCGAGCAGCGTGATGTGCTCCTTGAGGTCCTGGCCCACGCAGAACGCCCGGTCTCCGGCGGCGGTCAGCAGGATCGCCCGGACGGCCGTGTCCGCCGCCGCTTCCTGCGCGGCCTCCCGGAGGGCCACCTTCGTCGCGATGTTCAGCGCGTTCATCGCCTCGGGGCGGTTCAGCGTGATCGTCGCGAGTCCGTCGCCCACCTCGTAGAGCACGGTGTCGGTCATGGTGCGTCCCCTCCGTCGTCTTCGTCGGTCTTCGTTCGTCCGCGTCGTCGCGGCTGACGTACCGCTCAGTACGTCCATGTCCGAAGGACAGCATGGCGGAGATCGCCGTCGGGGGACCAAAGCGGCCGTGTGACCTGCGTCAAAGAATTCCGGAGCCGACTCGGTCGGCGTAAGGACTCGAGGGGGCGAAGTATCGCAGCCACATCGCCGAATTGAGTGGTTTTGCTCGCGTGCGTTGCCCAAGCGATGCCGACTGATGTTGGTCATCGGGTCCTGAGATGCGGGATAATGGCTTGGAAGCAATGTGTTCGATGCCGGAGTCGCGTGTCCCGCCAGAGACCGCGCGTGCCCTCGGGGGCCGTCGGCAGACGATGAGCTGTTTTCAGGAAGGGGAACCAGCATGGCGGCCATGAAGCCGCGGACGGGTGATGGCCCGCTCGAGGTGACCAAGGAGGGGCGGGGCATCGTCATGCGCGTTCCGCTCGAAGGCGGCGGTCGGCTCGTCGTCGAGCTGACCCCTGACGAGGCCGCGGCGCTTGCCGACGCCCTCAAGAACGTCGTCGTCTGAGGCGTCAGCGACCACACCCTTTCGGCCGCCCCGGCACCCTGAGCGGTGCCGGGGCGCTGCCGTTCTTCCGGGCCCCCGGCGTTCACCCGGACCCGTCCCCAGCCCGCGCGGGCCGCCCCCGCGAGGGCTACCGCTTGACGGCGCACAGCAGCCCGTCGCCCACCGGCAGCAGCGACGGCACCAGCTCCGGGCTCTCCCGGACCGTGCGCAGCAGCTCGCGCAGCCGCAGCACCTCGGTCGGCTGCGGACCCGAGTCGACGGTGCGGCCGTTGGCGAAGACGCCCTCGAAGACCACCAGTCCACCCGGACGCAGCAGGCGCAACGATTCAGCGAGATAGTCGGAGTACTCCTGGCGGTCCCCGTCGCAGAAGACGAGGTCGTAGCCGGCGTCCGCGAGGCGGGGCAGCACGTCCAGGGCCCGGCCGGGGATGAAGCGGGCCCGGTTGCTGGCGAAGCCGCAGGCGCGGAAGGCCTGCCGGGCGAACTGCTGGTGCTCCGGCTCCGGGTCCACGGTGGTCAGCACGCCGTCCGGGCGCATGCCGTGCAGCAGGTACATCCCGGAGACCCCGCACCCCGTACCGATCTCGGCGACCGCCTTGGCGTCCACGGAGGCGGCGAGCATGCGCAGCGCGGCGCCCGTGCCGGGCGACACCGAGCGCAGTCCTGCCTCGCGGGCCCGGTCACGGGCCCACCGCAGTGCTTCGTCCTCGGCGACAAAGGCGTCGGCGAACGCCCAGCTCGTCTGCCGGTTGCCGGTAATGACCCTCTCCTGTCCCCGTGGTTGCCTGGGCGTGACTGTATCCGTTGGCGTCGGGAACCCGCAGATGGGACCGGGCGTTTAGAGGGGTGGAAGACAGGGCGGGGGGACACGAATGGATCACGGTGACGAGACGGCAGTCGACGACCTGCTGTCGCAGCTGGACGAGCCGTACCAGCACAGATCAAATTCTTGTAAAACCGCTTATCCGGTGCTAACGGGCGAGGTGGCTATGGTAGGGGCTCCACTGGACACCACCAGAGCCGACAGGGGAGGTGCGGCTGCGCCTGGGGACCGGGGAGGAGTGCTGCGGCGCTTTCTCGGGTCGGCAGGCAGGCCGAAATCCGTGAACGACACCGCTGCTGACCCCAGCCACGCCGCCGCGCTCGCCATGGGCGAGGACCGGACCGCGACCTTCTCCACCGACGCGGACGGGCAGGCATGGACTCCGCCCACGTGGGAGGAGATCGTCAGCACGCACAGCGGCCGCGTCTACCGGCTGGCCTACCGCCTGACCGGTAACCAGCACGACGCCGAGGACCTCACCCAGGAGGTCTTCGTCCGCGTCTTCCGCTCCCTGTCGACCTACTCCCCGGGCACCTTCGAGGGCTGGCTGCACCGCATCACCACCAACCTGTTCCTCGACATGGTCCGCCGCAAGCAGCGCATCCGCTTCGACGCCCTCGGCGAGGACGCGGCCGAGCGCCTGCCCAGCCGCGAGCCCACCCCCTCGCAGGCCTTCAACGACGCGCACTTCGACGCGGACGTCCAGCAGGCCCTGGACACCCTCGCGCCCGAGTTCCGCGCGGCCGTCGTGCTCTGTGACATCGAGGGGCTGTCGTACGAGGAGATCGCCGCGACCCTCGGCGTCAAGCTCGGCACGGTCCGCTCCCGTATCCACCGTGGCCGCTCCCAGCTGCGCAAGGCCCTCGCGCACCGCTCCCCGGAGGCCCGCAAGGCCGAGCGCCGCTCCTTCGTGCCCCGTGTTCCCGCACTGGGAGGAGGGGGCGCGACCGCGTGAGTGGATCACGACCGAAACCGGCCGAGCGACAGCTCGCCGAACAGCACCTGGGAGACCGACTCTCCGCCCTGGTGGACGGAGAGCTCGGTCATGAGACGCGTGAGCGTGTCCTGGCCCACCTGGCGACCTGCGCCCGGTGCAAGGCCGAGGCCGACGCCCAGCGCGCCCTGAAGAACGTCTTCGCGGCGGCGGCCCCGCCCCCGCCCTCCGAGAGTTTCCTCGCCCGTCTCCAGGGGCTGCCCGCGGGCGGCGACCAGGACGGCGGCGGTTCGCCGTTCGGCGGGGGAGACCCGTCGGGACGCGGATCCGGCAGCGGGGGCTTCGGCATGGGCCGGGACGACCGCTTCGAGTTCGGTTATGTCCCGGCCCGCCCGCACGACCCGGCCGCGGCCGCCGGCCCGGGCTTCCGCATCCACCCCGTCGGCCGCCCGGACAACGACCGCTCCGCCTCGCGCGGCATGCGGTTCGCGTTCGTCGCCGCCGGCGCGGTCTCGCTCGCCGCCGTCGCCCTCGGCGGGGTCACCGCGGGCCTCCCCGGCACCCCGGCCGCCGACGCCCGCAGCGGCACCGGCGGCGGCAGCGTCGCCCCGGCCGGCACGGCGGGCTCGGGCACGACCGGGGCCGCCGACACGCAGCGGCGCCGCCTGCTCACCCCGCTGCTGTCGTCCGGCACCCTGCTCGGCTCCGCCCCCGCGATGCCCACCTCGGTGTCCGCACCGCTGCTGCCCGGAGTGCCCTCCCCGGCCACCGCGCAGCAGAAGCTGCGGGAACTGACCGCACCGGTGATGGCCGGCGCGGCCGCGGTCTCCCCGCTGATACGACCGCTGAGCACCAACCCGCCGTTCGCCCTCACCTCGTGGACCACCGGCCCCGAGGCGACCGGCACCAGCCTGCTCGCCGCCCCCGTCCCCGACACCACCTCCGCACCCTCCCCGTCCACGTCCCGCTCCACCCGCGCGGCCCACTGACCGGCGCTTCCGGTCGCGGCCCACCTGCTGAACGGCCCTGCGCGCCGACTCGCGAACCTGGTTGAATCCTGTGAACCAGCCATGTCCGTGGCACCGCTGCGGGCACGGAGCCGACCTTCCGCGAGCCCGCCCGTGCACGGGGCCGCGGTGAGCCCGCGAGGAGAACATGGACGAGGGGATACCGACGGCGCGGCGGCGGTCGCGGAGCCGGCGGACGTTCGCCGTGGGGGCACTGGTGCTCTCCGTGGTCTCCGCCGCGGCCGGCGGGCTGATCGGCGGCTACCTGGAGCGCACCGGCGGCCTGGAGGCCGTACAGCTGGCCCAGCCCGGTCCGCCCCCTCCGGGACCGCCGCCCGGACGGTCGCCGGGCAATGCCGCCGGGATCGCCGCGCGGGCGCTGCCGAGCGTCGTCACCCTGCATGTCACCGGCACCGGCGAGCAGGCCACCGGCACCGGCTTCGTCCTCGACACCCGCGGGCACATCCTCACCAACAACCACGTCGTCGCCCCCGCGGCCACCGCGGGCGGCCGGATCACCGTGACGTTCAGCAGCGGAGCCACCGCCCGGGCGACCGTCGTCGGCCGGGACACCGGCTACGACCTCGCCGTCGTCCAGGTGCACGGCGTGCAGGACCTCATCCCGCTGCCGCTCGACAATCCCCGCGACCGTCCCGACTCCGCGGACAGGAACTGACAGAAACGTCACAGGCAGGGCCCCACTCGTGCCCCGACTAGGCAAACAACCCGGAAAACCGGTCGTACACACGCAGTCGGACACCTCGGGGCAGTACCGGTCGGACAGGTCCGCCGGGTACCGTGGACCCGGCCCGGACCACGGAACACCCGCAACAGCGACCGGAGGGCCGAGGACCGAGGACATCGCAAGGAGCTTCAGGTGTTCAATGACATAGGACCACTCGAGCTGGTGACGATCATTGTGCTCGCCGTGCTCGTCTTCGGTCCGGACAAGCTCCCGAAGGTCATCCAGGACGTCATGCGGACCATCCGCAAGATCCGGGAGTTCTCGGAGAGCGCCAAAGAGGACATCCGGCAGGAACTCGGCCCGGAGTTCAAGGACTTCGAGCTGGAGGACCTCAACCCGAAGACCTTCATCCGCAAGCACCTGGACAGCGACGAGCTGGGGCTGAAGGAGATCCGCAACGGCTTCGACCTGAAGAAGGAGATGGCCGAGGTCACGGACGCGGTGCACAGCCGCGACACCGACTCCTCGGCGTCGTCCGCCGGGAGCGGTTCGTCGGGGAGCGGCCGGATCGACATGAACAAGAAGCCGGAGGATCCGGGCACGGACGACCGTCCGCCCTACGACGCGGACGCCACCTGAGTCCGGATCACCGACCCGCGCATGAGCGGCGCACGTGACGCGTTTCATATCGCGTGTGCGCCGCTCATTCGTCTCTTAGGGCCCGAACCAACCGCCCGTGCGACCCACGCACCGGGCGGTTTCGCGGCTGGTCCCAGCGGTGTCGATATGCTGCCGAGTTGTTGTGCGGACCGGACGAGTGCGCCCGAAGGGGGGCGGGCCGCCCCGGACCGACGAGAGCTAGGAGGCGTCCGGGCAGATGGAGACGACAAGTCGGGTGGACGGACAGACGCCGGTCGCGGAGGGCGTGCAGCAGGCCCCCTCCGCCCGCCGCACGGTCGACGGCTACCTGGAGGCGCCCTTCCCCTGGTACGGCCTCGACGAGGCGTTCACGGGGCCGCGCTGGCTGATGCAGGTGGGTACGGCGGCCGACGGTGCGGTGGAGCACGGGTCGATCGGGCACGGCGACGAGCCGTCGGTGCGGAACGAGCACCTCGCCGCGTCCGTCGGTGAGCCGCGGGAGAAGTTCGCGGTCGTCGTGACCGTCGCGGCGAGTCCGTCCCGGCGGAGCGCCGACGGGACGGGGCTGCTGGAGGCCACGTCGGTGTCGTCCGCCGCGTGGCTGGCCGGGGTCGGGCTGCTCTCCTTCACCTGGCCGGGGCAGATGGACCACAGCCTGCGGGACGACTGGCTGGAGCAGCAGACCGAGACGGCGTGGGAGCTGGCCGACGAGCTGTCCGGGCCGGAGTGGTCGACGCTGTCGCTGCCGGTGGACGGGGTGGCGACACCGTTCCACTACCGGGAGTCGGAGTTCGGGTGGGTGCTCGCCGGGTCCACGGCGGAGGGGGTGCACCTCGGGGCGTACGGGCGGGGGATGTCGGCCTATGGGCTGGGGTTCGCGGTGATCAAGGACGTTGCCGCGTACGCATGAGAAAAGGGGCGCCGGTGGTTTGGCGCCCCTTCGCCGTAGGGGGTGCGGTGGGTTCGCGACTGCGGATGCGTGGTGGTTGCTCGCGCGGTTCCTCCCCCGGCCTTCGGCCGGGGGTCCCCCCCCCAGCGCCCCTGACGGGGCGCTGCGGATGCTGCCTAGAACTTGTTGCGCGGCGTGATGCCCAGGGACATGCCCGAGAGGCCTCGCTGCCTGCCTCCGAGCTTGCCGGCGATGCCGCGCAGGGCCGCGCCCGCGGGGCTGTCCGGGTCCGTCAGGACCACCGGCTTGCCCTCGTCGCCGCCCTCGCGGAGGCGGACGTCGATGGGGATGGAGCCGAGGACGGGGACCGTCGCACCCGTCGTACGGGTCAGGCCGTCGGCGACGGTCTGGCCGCCGCCCGTGCCGAAGACGTCGACCATCTCGCCGCAGTGCGGGCAGGGCAGGCCGGACATGTTCTCGACGACGCCGACGATCTTCTGATGGGTCTGGACCGCGATGGAGCCGGCCCGCTCGGCGACCTCCGCAGCGGCCTGCTGAGGCGTCGTCACGACCAGGATCTCGGCGTTCGGGACCAGCTGGGCGACCGAGATGGCGATGTCGCCGGTGCCGGGCGGGAGGTCGAGGAGGAGGACGTCGAGGTCGCCCCAGTAGACGTCCGCGAGGAACTGCTGGAGGGCGCGGTGCAGCATCGGGCCGCGCCAGACGACCGGCGCGTTGCCCGGGGTGAACATGCCGATGGAGATGACCTTCACGCCGTTCGCCGACGGCGGCATGATCATGTTCTCGACCTGGGTCGGGCGGCCGTCCGCGCCGAGCATGCGAGGGACGGAGTGGCCGTAGATGTCCGCGTCGACGACGCCCACCTTCAGGCCGTCGGCGGCCATCGCGGCGGCCAGGTTGACCGTGACCGACGACTTGCCGACGCCGCCCTTGCCGGAGGCGACCGCGTAGACACGGGTGAGGCTGCCGGGCTTGGCGAAGGGGACCTCGCGCTCGGCCTGGCCGCCGCGCAGGGCGGAGGCCAGCTCCTTGCGCTGCTCGTCGCTCATCACGTCCAGGGTGACGTCGACGCGGGTGACGCCCTCGACCCGGGAGACCGCCTCGGTGACGCGCTGGGTGATCGTGTCCCGCATGGGGCAGCCGGAGACCGTCAGGTACACGGTGACCGCGACCGCGCCGTCCTCCCCGATCACCACCGATTTGACCATCCCCAGTTCGGTGATGGGTCGGTTGATCTCCGGGTCGTTCACCGTCGCCAGTGCCTCGCGCACCGCGTCTTCGCTAGCCATACCCCCGATGGTACGGCGCGGCGCAGGGGCCCTATAACGCCCCTCAGCGGTCGTCTACGTCACGCCTCGCCGACCGTTCTGCCGGGAATACGGCATGTTCGTGATGCCCGTCCCGCCGCTCGTCCATATCCTTCAGCAGGTCCTGGAGCTCGGAGCGGATCCAGTCCCGGGTCGCCACCTCGCCCAGGCCCATGCGCAGGGCGGCGATCTCCCGGGTGAGGTACTCGGTGTCGGCGATGGACCGCTCGTTCTGCTTGCGGTCCTGTTCGAGGTTGACCCGGTCGCGGTCGTCCTGCCTGTTCTGCGCGAGCAGGATCAGCGGGGCCGCGTAGGAGGCCTGCAGGGACAGGGCCAGGGTCAGGAAGATGAACGGGTACTCGTCGAAGCGGAACCGTCCGGGTGCCGCGATGTTCCACAGCACCCAGAGGATGATCACGAACGTCATCCAGACGATGAACCGCCCGGTGCCCAGGAAGCGGGCGATGCGCTCGGAGAGCCGTCCGAAGGCCTCCGGGTCCCACTCGGGCAGCAGCCTGCGCCGCGGCGCGCGCGGCTGGTCCAGGCGGTGACCGCGCGACCGGCCGGCGGCGGTGGCGCCGGACGGCGTCCGCTCACGGCTGCTTTCACGCTCAGGCGCCATGGATCCCCGCCCCCTTCTCCGCCGTCCGCTCCTTCTGGTCTCCCTCGTCCCCCTCGTCCAGATGGAACTCGGTCTCCCGCCAGTCCTCCGGCAGCATGTGGTCGAGGACGTCGTCCACGGTCACCGCGCCGAGGAGCGACCCCGCTTCGTCCACCACGGGCGCCGCGACCATGTCGTACGTGGCGAAGAACCCGGCGATGACCGGGAGCGTGGCGTCGGGGTCGAGGGGTTGCAGGTCGTCGTCGGCGACCAGCGAACTGACCAGGGTGTACGGGGGATCGCGCAGCAGCCGCTGGAAGTGCACGGTGCCCAGGTACTTGCCGGTGGGGGTCTCGTCGGGCGGCCGGCAGACGTAGACCTGGGCGGCGAGGGCCGGGGAGAGGTCGGGGTTGCGGACCCGGGCGAGGGCGTCGGCGACGGTCGCGTCGGGTCGCAGGACGATCGGCTCGGTGGTCATCAGACCGCCCGCAGTGTGCTCCTCGTACGACATCAGGCGCCGCATCTCGGCGGCGTCCGCCGGCTGCATCAGGCTCAGCAGCCGTTCCTTGTCCGGTTCGGGGAGCTCGGCGAGCAGGTCGGCCGCGTCGTCCGGGTCCATGGCCTCCAGGACGTCCGCGGCCCGCTCCTCCTTCAACTTGCCGAGGATCTCGATCTGGTCGTCCTCGGGGAGCTCTTCGAGTACGTCGGCCAGACGGTCGTCGTCGAGGGCCGCGGCCACCTCGGCGCGGCGTTTGGGGGAGAGGTGGTGCAGCACGTTGGCGAGGTCGGCGGGGCGCAGCTGCTCGAAGGTGGCGAGCAGGCTCTCGGCGCCCTGGCCGTGCTCCTCCAGGGAGAACCCGGTGACCTGCGACCACTCGACGGTGAGCGTCTCTCCTCTGGCCCGCCGGAAGGCGCCCGTGCGGCCCTTGCGGACGAAGACCCGGTCGATCTCCCAGTCCCGGCGGGCCGGCAGCTGCTGCACGGCCAGGTCGAGGACGGTGACCTCCTCGCCGGTGTCGACCAGCCGGACGCGGCGGTCGAGGAGTTCGCCGAAGACCAGGCGTTCGGTGGGACGCTGCTCGAAGCGGCGGACGTTGACGACGCCGGTGGTGATGACCTGGCCGGACTCGATGCCGGTCACCCGGGTCATGGGCAGGAAGACGCGGCGCCGGGTGGACAGTTCGACGACCAGGCCGAGCAGCCGGGGCGGGCGGCGGCCGACGCGCAGCATGACGACGAGGTCCCGGACCCGGCCCACCTGGTCGCCGGCGGGATCGAAGGCGGGGACACCGGCGAGGTGCGAGACGAAGATGCGGGGAGCGCCGGCTGCCATGGGGTTGCTTCCTTTACCTACCGGGGTACTGCTTGCGTGGTTTTCGGTCCCTTCTGCCCGCTCGGTGGGCTTCAGGCTAGCCCGTACCGATCGGATACGCCCTGGTGGGCGGTCCGGACGGACCGGCTCCGCCGGGCGGCTGGGGCACCGGTACGCTGCGGTACGCCCTGCCGGACCGCTCAGAAAGGTGGCCCTGTCTGTGACCTCGATCGCTCCGGGCCGTACCCGCCACGCCGCACTGGTCACCGCCGTGTGCGCACTGGCCGTCCTCACCGGATGCAGCGAAGACCCGGATGCGGGCACGAACGGGGTGGGCAAGCTGGCGCCGGACGTCATCCAGTCGAAGACGCGGGCGGCGGCATCGTCCGTGGCGACGGTGCGGATGGCGGGGACGGTGGTCACGAGCGGGCGTACGTACGAGCTGGACATGCGCCTGAACGAGGACGGCGGGACCGGGTCCGTCACCTCGAAGGGCTCGACGTTCCAGCTCCTCAGGGTCGGCGACACGCTGTATCTGCAGGCCGACGACAAGTTCTGGAACCACGCCGACGGCAGCGACACGACCGCGGCGACCAAGCTCGACGGCAAGTACGTCAAGGTGCCGCGGACGGATCCCGCGTACAAGAAGTTCAGCGGCTTCACGGACAAGGACGTCCTCCTCTCGGGCCTGCTGACCCTGCACGGCTCGCTCTCGACGGCCGGTCACCACGAGCAGTCGGGTACCCGTACGATCCGCATCACCGGCGACGGCGGCTCCGGCGGCACCCTCGACGTCTCCCTGGACGGCAAGCCGTACCCCCTCCGGCTGGAACGCGGCGGCGGCGCCGGCACCCTCACCTTCTCCGACTGGGGTAAGGACCTCAGCGTGGTCGAACCGGAGAAGGGTGAGACGGTCGACTACGGCAAGCAGCTGCCGGCGTCGTAGCCGGTCACCGCGACCCCGCGGCGGGCTCTGAACCCGGCTCAGGTGTCGGCTGCTTGGACTTCCGGCGCCTCGAAAGCAGCCGTGGCAGGGCGGCCGGGACCGGGCGCCGGGTCGTCGCGGGGGAGGAGAGCGGGGGCGCTGCCAGGTTCCCCTCCGGCAGGGGCGATGTCGTCCCGGTCGGGGTCAGGCGCAGCACCCTGCACTCCCTCGCCCAGCGGTCGGTCATCGCCTCGCCGTCGGGGGCGTTGAGGCGTTTGCCCTTCAGCTCCGCCACCGCCGCGTCCCACTCCGGGGTGCCGGCCGCGAGTTCCGTGACCGTCGCCGTCCAGGTGACCAGCCGGCCCCCCTTGTCCTTGCTGCGGACGGTCACCTCCGCCGACCCCCCGTCGGCCAGCTCGCCCAACGGCTGCTCGGCTCCGTCGCCGACCAGGCACACGCCCCCGTCGGCCCACGCGTGCCACACCGCACGCGCCGTCGCCGCCCCGGCGCCCCGCACCCAGATGAGGCCGGACTTCTTCGTGGCCTCCTCGACGAGGGCCTGGTCGAGCAGCTCGCTTGTCATGGCGACCACCCTAGAGCCAGCCGTTGCGCTTCAGCGTGCGGTGGATGCCGAGACAGATCACCCCGGTGATGGCCATGATCACCGGGTAGCCGTACCGCCAGTGCAGCTCCGGCATGTACTTGAAGTTCATGCCGTACACACCGCACACCATCGTCGGCACGGCGATGATCGCGGCCCAGGACGTGATCTTGCGCATGTCCTCGTTCTGGGCGACGGACGCCTGGGCGAGATTGGCCTGGAGGATGGAGTTGAGGAGTTCGTCGAAGCCGACGACCTGCTCCTGGACGCGGGCGAGGTGGTCGGCGACGTCCCGGAAGTACTTCTGGATGTCGGGGTCGACGAGCCGCATCGGCCGCTCGCTCAGCAGCTGCATGGGGCGCAGCAGGGGCGAGACCGCGCGCTTGAACTCCAGGACCTCGCGCTTGAGCTGGTAGATCCGCGCCGAGTCGACACCGCGGGAGACGCCGCCCCTGCGGCCCGGGGTGAAGACCTCCGTCTCCACCTCGTCGATGTCGTCCTGCACCGCGTCGGCGACGGCGACGTAACCGTCCACGACGTGGTCGGCGATGGCGTGCAGCACCGCCGAGGGGCCCTTGACGAGCAGCTCGGGGTCGTCCTGGAGCCGGTGCCGCAGCGCCCGCAGCGAGCCCTGCCCGCCGTGCCGGACGGTGATGAAGAAGTCCCGGCCGGTGAAGCACATGACCTCGCCGGTCTCCACGACCTCGCTGTTGGCGGTGAGTTGGTCGTGCTCGACGTAGTGGATGGTCTTGAAGACCGTGAAGAGGGAGTCGTCGTACCGCTCCAGCTTCGGGCGCTGGTGGGCCTGCACGGCGTCCTCCACGGCCAGCGGGTGGAGCCCGAACTCGCTCGCGATGCCGGCGAATTCGGCCTCGGTCGGCTCGTGCAGGCCGATCCAGACGAACCCGCCGTCGCGGCGCACCAGCCGCATCGCCTCGTGCGGGGTCAGCGGCTTGCCGGTCTCGACGCGGGCGCCGTCACGGTAGACGGCGCAGTCGACGACGGCCGAGGGCGTACCGGGGTCGCGGGTGGTGTCGTACGCGCCGTTCTCCGGCCGCGGGCTCTTGCGCAGCGAGGGGCGGGACGGGCGGACCACGGCTCGGAGGTCGCGGATCATCGACATGGGCAGGCTCCTTCGCGACAGGCAGCGGAAGACCGCCGAGGAACGGGTGGAACTACCCGGAATGAGGACGTCCTGGCTTCGGATGTTTGGCACGTCCACAAAGCGGGGAGCACCGCACCGTTGCGGTGGCGACTTCGCTACTGATTCAGATCGGACGAACGGATCCAGACAGATCCGGAACGGACCGGTCAGAGGGATCAGGCAAGCGAAACGAAGTGCTCTTCCGAACGACAACGCGCACGAAAAGGCGGCAGCCAGCCAGAGAAAGAGATTCAGAGGCCGGAAGAGCGAGTGGTACTGCACGGGTGACTTCGATCCATGACAGCCCCACCTCCTCCAGCCGGTCCCTCGTAAGGGAGTCCTGTCGGCGTCGGGGTCTGACCGCGACGCGCTGCGTGCTGCCCCGAACCACCGCGGTCAGAGTAGCAGCAGCCCTCAGTGTCAAGGCGCCGCTTTGCCCGGTACTGACGAGTTCTATGCTCGCGACATGGCTGAAGTTCTTCCTCTGGTCGAGGCCCGGTTGACCACCGCACTGGGCGAACCGGACGCGCGCGCGGCGGTCACCTTCCTCGGTACGGACCGCATCGAGGTGCTCCGTTTCCACGAGGACCTCCAGGGCGAGAACGTCGTCCGCTACGCCACGCTCGGCATGTCCGCGCACCCCATGACCGACCCCACCGCGATGGTCGCGGACCCCGTCAAGGGGCCGCGCGCCGAGCTGGTCCTGTCGGTCCGGGCCGGGCTCGCCGAGACCGACAAGGTGCTCCGCGCGCTCGCCGTACTCGCGGCTTCCCCGCAGGTGGAGGGCCTGGTCGTGACGCCCGGCGCGTCGCTGGACGTGGGTGACCCGCTGTGGCCGGGCGCGCCCTTCACCTCCGTCCTGGTCGGCGAGCCGGGCGGTCTCGTCGAGGATCTGGAGCTGGACGAGCCCCTCGACCCCGTACGGTTCCTGCCGCTGCTGCCGATGACGCCGAACGAGGCCGCCTGGAAGCGCGTGCACGGCGCCGGCGCCCTCCAGGAGCGCTGGCTCGCCAACGGGGCCGATCTCCGGGACCCGCACCGGAAATCCGTCCCGCTGGACTGACACAGGGGTGAGCAAGCTCACCAAGCGGCATTCACCGTCGGTCAGTTGGCAAGCCGGCCGGCAGGCAGGGTGATCCTGTCGCCGGCGGCGTGCCGCCCGGCGGGAGCCGCTCGTCCACACGGTCGCGTGCGCTGGACGGGTGATCGTCCTTGACGTGGGGGATCCTGGGTAGGACCGTGGGGCTCTATGAGGGGCGAACCCAGTTGCCCGAAGTGTGGTGGCCGGGTCAGGGCTCCCGGACTCTTCGCCGACACCTGGCAGTGCGATGTCCACGGGACCGTGCATCCGGTACAGCCCGTGATCCCGCCCAGCGTCGAGGCCCTCGGTGTGGTGGTGCACCGCACCCAGGTTCCGGTGTGGATGCCCTGGCCGCTGCCGGTCGGATGGCTGTTCACGGGTGTGGCGTGTGCCGGTGACGACCGCAGCGGGGGGCGCGCGACCGCCGTCGCCTGCTCCGGACCCGCGCCGCTCGGCGGCATAGGGGAGATGATCCTGGTCGCCGAGGAGCTGGGGGTCGGTCTCGGGGCCCGGTACGCGGGGATCGACGGGCCGGATCCGGGGCCGTACCTGAACGTGGAGAAGCCGCCGCAGGCGAAGGTGCTGGCGGCGGGGCGGCCGACGCCGTTGTGGCACGTCACCGGCGCGCCGGACGACCGGGCCGTCTTCGCGGGCGAGGCCCGCGGGCTGTGGCTGTGGGCCGTGGTGTGGCCCGAGCAGACGGGTCTGCTGATGTACGACGAGCTGGTGCTGACCGATCTACGGGACGCGGGGGCCGAGGTGGACCTGGTGCCGTGCGGGGCGTTGTCGCCGCGGTTGCTGGAGCCCTAGGCGGGTGCCGTACGTGGGCGGCTGCGGCGCCGTTGTGGCTTGTCGCGCAGATCCTCCCCAGCCTTCGGCCGGGGGTACCCCCAGCGCCCCTGGGTAGGGCAGGTAAAGGGTGCTCACAGGTTGCGGGTGTGACAGGGCACCCGCCACCGGCCGCTATCCTTGACGCGTCCCATCCGTACCGTCCCGCTGGAGTCTGTGTCGTGCGCATCGATCTGCACTGCCACTCCACCGCCTCCGACGGTACGGACACCCCGGCCGAGCTGGTGCGCAACGCTGCCGCTGCCGGTCTTGACGTCGTCGCACTGACCGATCACGACACCACCCGCGGGTACGCCGAGGCCATCGCCGCGCTGCCCGAGGGGCTCACCCTGGTCACCGGGGCCGAGCTGTCCTGCCGTGTCGACGGCGTCTCCATGCACATGCTGGCCTACCTCTTCGACCCCGAGGAGCCCGATCTGCTCGCCGAGCGCGAGCTGGTCCGGGACGACCGGGTGCCGCGCGCGCAGGGCATGATCGCCAAGCTGAACGCGCTGGGCGTGCCGGTCACCTGGGAGCAGGTGAAGCGGATCGCCGGGGACGGTTCGGTCGGGCGGCCGCACGTCGCCTCCGCGCTCGTCGAGCTCGGCGTCGTGCCGACCGTGAGCGACGCCTTCACCGAGGAGTGGCTGGCCGACGGCGGCCGGGCCTTCGTGGAGAAGCACGAGACCGACCCCTTCGAGGCGATCCGGCTGGTCAAGGGCGCCGGCGGAGTGTGCGTGTTCGCGCACCCTGCCGCCGCCAAGCGCGGACGTACGGTCCCCGAGTCGGCGATCGCCGAGATGGCCGCGGCCGGTCTCGACGGCATCGAGGTCGACCACATGGACCACGACGAGGACACCCGCGCACGGCTGCGGGGGCTCGCCGGGGAGCTGGGGCTGCTGGTCACGGGGTCGTCCGACTACCACGGCAGCCGCAAGACGGTGACGCTGGGCGAGTACACCACCGACCCCGAGGTGTACGGCGAGATCACCCGCCGGGCGACCGGTGCGTTTCCCGTCCCGGGGACCGGCGGAGCCTGAGGCCCGGCCCTCGCCCGTCCAAGACCCTCCTCCCGCAAGGCCTGTAGCACCCCCATGTTCGATCTCGCCGTCTTCGGCTCTCTCTTCCTGACCCTCTTCGTCATCATGGATCCCCCGGGGATCACCCCGATCTTCCTCGCCCTCACCGCCGGCCGGCCCGGCAAGGTGCAGAAGCGGATGGCCTTCCAGGCCGTGTGCGTGGCGGGCGGTGTGATCACGGTCTTCGGGCTGCTGGGGCACCAGATCCTGGACTACCTGCACGTCTCCGTGCCCGCGCTGATGATCGCGGGCGGCCTGCTGCTCCTGCTCATCGCCCTGGACCTGCTCACCGGCAAGAACGACGAGCCGAAGCAGACCAAGGACGTCAACGTGGCGCTGGTGCCGCTGGGCATGCCGCTGCTGGCCGGCCCCGGTGCCATCGTGTCGGTCATCCTCGCCGTGCAGAAGGCCGACAGCGTGGCCATGCAGGTGTCCGTGTGGGCCGCCATCCTCGCCATCCATGCCGTGCTCTGGCTGGTGATGCGGTACTCGCTGCTGATCATCCGGGTCATCAAGGACGGCGGTGTGGTCCTGGTGACGCGGCTCGCGGGCATGATGCTCTCGGCGATCGCCGTGCAGCAGATCATCAACGGTGTCACCCAGGTGATCAAGGGCGCGTAGTGCGGCGCAGCAGCCCTGCAAACGCAGAGCCCCCGTACGGCGTGTGCCGTACGGGGGCTCTGAAGACTGTGCGGTGCTCCGCGTGTCGTCGGTGTGGCTGTTCTCGTCTGTCGTTGTCGCGTCGTCTGTTACGAAGCCTGGGTCTCGGCCGGTCGGATCCACAGGCGCTGCCCCACGGCGGCGGCCTGCTGAACGATCCTGCTGACGGAGGCGGCGTCCACGACAGTGCTGTCCACGGTGGTGCCGTCGACCTCGTCGAGTCGCATGATTTCGAAGCGCATGGCCTCTCCCTTCGTCGTCCTGTTCCGTAGCAGTCAACGGCTTGCGTGTTACAAACATTCCCTACGCTAAAGAAATTTTTCGAACGTCTAATTACTGACGGGTAAGAGTGTGCGGGAGACTGACCGGGACCGGTTGTGTTCGCAGCGTGACCGCCGGGACAATGGAGGTGATGAACGACGACCTCGCCGCCCTCCAGGCCCGTATCGACCGCACGAACGAGCTGCTCACCCGCATGCTCGCCGAAGTGGCCAAGACGCCCTCGACGCACGCCATCTTCGTGGACGCGGGCTACCTCTACGCGGCCACGGGCCGGCTCGTCGCCGGGACGGAGGACCGCCGCGCCTTCGACCTCGACGCCGAAGGACTGATCGAAGCGCTCATCGACAAGGCGCGCCAGATCTTCGCTGACAGCCGGCTGCTGCGCGTCTACTGGTACGACGGCGCCCGCCGTCGCATCCACACCGCGGAGCAGCAGGGCATCGCCGAACTCCCCGACGTCAAGGTCCGCCTCGGCAACCTCAACGCCAACAACCAGCAGAAGGGCGTGGACTCCCTGATCCGCACGGACCTGGAGTCACTGGCCCGGCACCGCGCCATCAGCGACGCGGCCCTGCTCGGCGGCGACGAGGACCTGGTCTCCGCGGTCGAGGCCGCCCAGGGGTACGGCGCCCGCGTCCACCTGTGGGGCATCGAGGCCCCCGAGGGCCGCAACCAGGCCGAGCCGCTGCTCTGGGAGGTCGACAGCCAGCGCACCCTCGACCTCGAGTTCTTCAAGCCGTACGTCTCCAGACGCGCCGCGCCCGCCTATGAGGCGGGCGCGACCAGACCCACCCGCGAGGACGTCCGGTTCATCGGCGCGCAGATCGCCGCGAAGTGGCTCTCCTCGCGAGGCCGTGAGGCGCTCGTCGAACTGCTGCCCGGCCACCCCTACCTGCCGGGCTCCGTGGACCAGGACCTCCTCGTCGAGGCCGAGGGGATGCTCCAGTACTCCCTGCGCGGCCAGGCCGACCTGCGCCGCGCCCTGCGGGACGGCTTCTGGGAGCACATCCGGACGCAGTACTAGCCCTCGTCCCGGCCCGGGGGGCCGGCGCCGTCCCAGAAGTCCGCGAGCGCCTCGGCGGTGGCGGCAGACCGCTCGGTGTTGGGCGAGTGCTCCGCCCCCTCGATCACCGTCCGGCGCGCCCGCAGCCGCAGCGCCATGTCGTCCAGCAGCGGTACCGGCCAGGTGTCGTCCCGCGCGCCCGACAGGACGTGGAAGGGCAGCGGTACGGTGGCGAGTTCCGCGACGCGGTCCGGCTCGGTGCACAACTGGCGGCCGGTGGCGAGCAGTTGGGCCGGCTTGTTGCCCAGCCAGCGGCGCCGCAGATCCTCGCCGTCCTCCAGGCCCTCCTCGGGCGCGTCCGGTTCCTCCAGCTCCTCCGGTGCCTCCATGGCCTGCATGGCCTCCCACACCTCGGCCATCGACATCACGGCGAGCGCGTCCCGCAGGAGCTTCACGCGCTGCTGCTGGGAGGAGGAGATCTGCGCCGGACCCGAGGCCATCAGGGTCAGCGAGCGGAACGGCGTGTGGTCGAGGAGCACGGCCGCGCGGGCGATCTGCCCGCCGAGCGAGTGCCCCAGCAGATGCACCGGCCGGCCCGCGCCGACCGCCGCTGCCTGCGCGAGCACGTCCCGCGCCAGCTCCTCCTGGGCGTACGCCGATTCGTCGTCCGCCGGCCCGTCCGACTCGAACTGCCCGCGCCCGTCCACGGCGACCGTCCGGTACCCGCGCCGCCCCAGTGCCTCGTGCAGCCGGTTGAAGTCCTCCTTGCTCCCGGTGAACCCGGGCAGCAGCACCGCGACCCCCCTGGGTTCGACCCCGGCGGCCACGGGCGCGTCGACGACGGCGAACTCCCCCCGATCGGTGGCGAGCGCGTACGCACGGGCACCGGCGGGCGGGACGAAGGTACGAGGCCTGCTCATGGGGGAGAGGGTATCCGGAGCGGGGTGACCGGCCGGGAGCCGGTGGGCGAATCCCGGCACCGGGCACCGCCCGGCGTTGCGGAGACGCCGACGGCCCGGACCACACGGGGTGGTCCGGGCCGTCGTCACGCGCGTGCTCAGGCCTCCGGGGCCGCGGCGGTCGCCTTGCGGGTCCGGCGGGCCTTCGGCTTCGCCTCCGCGTCGGCCGCCTCGACGGATCCGGCGGTCTCGGCGGACTCGGCCGCCTTGCGGGTGGCGCGCCGCCTCGGCTTCGCCTCCGGCTCCTCGGTGGCCTGCGCCGGGATCTCCGCGGTGGCGGCGGCTGCCGTCTTGCGGGTGCGGCGCGGCTTGGGCGCCGCCTCCGCCTCGGCGGTCTCCGGGGCGGCGGCTGCCGTCTTGCGGGTCCGACGGGGCTTCGCCTCGGCGACTGCCGCCGCCTCGACCGTCTCCGTCTCGGCGGCGGTCGCCGTCGCCTTGCGGGTGCGGCGCGGCGTGGCCTCGACGGCCTCGGCGGTGTCCACCGCGGCTTCGGCGGCCGCGGCCGTCTTCCGGGTTCGGCGCGGCTTGGGCGCGGCTTCGGCCTCGGCCGTCTCCGGGGTGGCTGCCGCCGCCGTCTTGCGGGTGCGGCGGGGCTTGGCCTCGGTGGCCTCGGCGGTGTCCACAGCGGCCTCGGCGGCGGCAGCTGCCGTCTTCCGGGTCCGGCGCGGCTTGGGCGCGGCCTCGGCCTCCGCCTCGGCGGCCACCGCAGGCTCGACCGGCTCCGCGGCCTTGCGGGTACGGCGCCGGGCCGGGGCCACCGGGGCCTCGACGGCCTCCGCCGGAGCCTGCGCGACCTCGGTCACGGGCTCGGCGGCCTTACGCGCACGGCGGCGCGGCGTGGCCTCGACGGCCTCCGCGGTGTCCACCGCGGCCTCGGCGGCGGCAGCTGCCGTCTTCCGGGTCCGGCGCGGCTTCGGCTCCACCACGGCCTCGATCGCCTCGACGACCGCCTCGACGGCTGCCACCTCGGGTGCCTCGGCCGTCTTGCGGGTGCGGCGGCGTACGGGGGCCGCCGGGGCCTCTTCGGCCACCGGTGCCTCGGTCACCACCGGTGCCTCGGTCGCCACCGGCGTCGTCGCCTCCGCCACCGGCGCGGCCTCCGCGGACCGGCGGGTGCGACGGCGGCGCGGCTTCTCCGCCGCGGCCGGCTCCACGACGGCCTCGACCGTCTCGACGACGGCCTCCGGCGTCACGGTCACCGGGGCGGCGGCCGCCACCGGCTCCTGCGACGCCCCGTTGCGGGTACGGCGACGGCGGCGCGGGGTCCGGGTGCCCGTCGGCTCCGACGCCGCGAGGACGTCGTCGGCGGAGGCGGGCGGCGCGGCCTCGGCGGACGGCGCCGTGGACGCCGTACCGGACGTCTGGTCCAGGGCCGAACCGCCGCGCGTGCGACGGCGACGGCGCGGGGTGCGGGCCGGGCGCTCGCGCTCCTCGGTACGAGCCTCGCCGCGCGCCTCGCCGCGCGCCTCGCCGCGCGCCTCGCTCCGGCCGCCCCGGCCACCGCGACCGCGGCCTCCGCGGCCACCGGTCTCGCCCAGGTCCTCCAGCTCCTCCGCGTCGAGCCCGGCGCGGGTGCGCTCCGAGCGCGGCAGGACACCCTTGGTGCCCGCGGGGATCTTCAGGTCCTCGAAGAAGTGCGGGGAGGTCGAGTACGTCTCCACCGGGTCGTGGAACTTCAGCTCCAGCGCCTTGTTGATGAGCTGCCAGCGCGGGATGTCGTCCCAGTCGACGAACGTGATCGCCGTACCCGAGGCGCCCGCGCGGCCGGTACGGCCGACCCGGTGCAGGTACGTCTTCTCGTCCTCGGGGGACTGGTAGTTGATGACGTGCGTCACGCCCTCGACGTCGATGCCGCGCGCGGCGACGTCGGTGCAGACGAGGACGTCCACCTTGCCGTTGCGGAACGCGCGCAGCGCCTGCTCGCGGGCGCCCTGGCCCAGGTCGCCGTGGACGGCGCCGGAGGCGAAGCCGCGGCGCTGGAGCTGCTCGGCGATGTCGGCGGCGGTGCGCTTGGTGCGGCAGAAGATCATCGCGAGCCCGCGGCCCTCGGCCTGCAGTATGCGCGCGATCATCTCCGGCTTGTCCATGGAGTGCGCGCGGTAGACGAACTGCGCGATGTTCGCGACGGTCGCGCCCTCGTCGTCCGGCGCGGTGGCGCGGATGTGGGTGGGCTGGCTCATGTACCGGCGCGCGAGGCCGATGACCGCGCCCGGCATGGTCGCCGAGAACAGCATGGTCTGGCGCTTCGCCGGAAGCATGTCGATGATCTTCTCGACGTCCGGCAGGAAGCCCAGGTCGAGCATCTCGTCGGCCTCGTCGAGGACGAGCGACTTGATGTGCTTGAGGTCGAGTTTCTTCTGCCCGGCGAGGTCGAGCAGGCGGCCCGGGGTGCCGACGACCACGTCGACGCCCTTCTTCAGGGCCTCGACCTGCGGCTCGTAGGCCCGGCCGCCGTAGATCGCCATCACGCGTACGTTACGGACCTTGCCGGCGGTCAGGAGGTCGTTGGTGACCTGGGTGCAGAGCTCGCGCGTGGGGACGACGACGAGCGCCTGCGGGGCGTCGGTGAGGGCCTCGGGGGCGGCGCGGCCGGCCTCCACGTCGGCGGGGACGGTGACGCGCTCCAGGAGCGGCAGACCGAAACCGAGGGTCTTGCCGGTGCCGGTCTTGGCCTGGCCGATGACGTCGGTGCCGGACAGGGCGACCGGGAGCGTCATCTCCTGGATGGGGAAGGGGTTGATGATGCCGACGGCTTCCAGGGCCTCGGCGGTCTCGGGAAGGATTCCGAGCTCACGAAACGTCGTAGTCAGGGTGCTGCCTCTTCTGTGTGGCGCGGCGCGAGGCGAGCGCGGGGGTCTTTGACGGACCGTGCCGGGGACGTCGGCTGCCTTACGGGCGGGCCGTGGGGGGCACGCCGTAGTGCACGGGACCTCTGCCGACGCTCTAGCGCTCGTACCGCTGAGGGTGTGTCCCTCCGGTCGTCGTACGCACAGTGCCGTACGACACGGGAGGGCTGTCGGGTCGGAGCCGATCGGGCCACCGACCGGGCATCCTCATACGTGCGGCCTGTCGAGGTACGTCGGAAATCGACGGCGTACCAGCAGGCGCATTACCACCATACCCCGGAATCGTGCACATGCGATGGCCGATTTGGTCACGTCGTGGTAGTCACAGTGGTTGACCAGGGGCTTCCCCGGGACTTCTCAGGGTCCCGTGGGACTTTCCGGGTCTGGCCCGGAGCTTCCCCAGGGCTTCCCCGGGGTCGCGGGCGGGCTATTGTGCGCTTCATGACGAGCTCTGACAAGCCTGAGACCGCCTCCGCCGAACCGACCGGTGTCGCCGCCCAGGACTGGGCGCAGGCGGCCGCCGACCCGCACTACCGTGCCGCGGTCGTGGACCTGCTCGGTGCCCTCGCGTACGGCGAGCTCGCGGCGTTCGAGCGGCTCGCGGAGGACGCCAAGCTGGCACCCTCGCTGGGGGACAAGGCCGAGCTGGCGAAGATGGCGTCGGCCGAGTTCCACCACTTCGAGCGGCTGCGTGACCGGCTGACGGAGATCGGCGAGGACGCCACGCAGGCGATGGAGCCGTTCGTCGCGGCCCTCGACGGCTTCCACCGGCAGACGGCGCCGTCCGACTGGCTGGAGGGCCTGGTCAAGGCGTACGTCGGCGACTCGATCGCCAGTGACTTCTACCGGGAGGTCGCGGCCCGCCTCGACTCCGACACCCGCGAACTGGTGCTGGCCGTCCTCGACGACACCGGGCACGCCGGGTTCGCGGTGGAGAAGGTGCGCGCGGCGATCGACGTCGACCCGCGAGTGGGGGGCCGACTGGCCCTGTGGGCACGGCGGTTGATGGGGGAGGCGCTGTCGCAGTCCCAGCGGGTGGTCGCCGACCGGGACGCACTGTCGACCATGCTGGTCGGGGGCGTGGCCGACGGGTTCGACCTCGCCGAGGTGGGGCGGATGTTCTCGCGGATCACCGAGGCGCACACGAAGCGGATGGCTGCGCTGGGGCTGGCGGCGTAGCGCTCCGCGGGGGGCGGTTCCGGGGTTGCGCGGCCTTGGCCGGTGGGGCTGGTCGCGCAGTTCCTCCCCCAGCCGAAGGCTGGGGGTACCCCCAGCGCCCCGAAGGGGCGCTAGGCCGGGATCGATCGTCGGCGCAGGTGGCGGCCCGCCGGGCGGAGCAGTAGCGACAGGGACGCCGCCGAGACGATCGCCGCGCCCAGAAGACTGACCAGGACCGTGCCGGGGCCGAGCGCGCTGTGCGTGACGAAGTCGCCGAAGAGGGCTCCCGCGACACCCGTGCAGAACACCAGGGGACGGGCCGGGAGCCGGTGGGACAGCCGACTGGTCGCGGCCCACGACAGGGCCAGGCCGAGCAGGGCGGATCCAAGGACTTCCAGGAGCATCACGAGGGGTCCCTCCCACGGCCGGCCGGCGCTTCACGGTCGTAGCCCGTCATACCCGTGACCTGCGGAATGCAATCCTCCTCTGTGGACGACTTGTGGGCCGTGTGTGGAAGGCGGACATGACGGAGGGGCCGGGCGGACACACGTCCGCCCGGCCCCTCCGTGCTGCTGCGGTCAGACCGCGCTGAAGCCGACCTTGCGCACCGTCGGCTCGCCGAGCTCGATGTACGCCAGGCGGTCCGTCGGGACCAGGACCTTGCGGCCGCGCTCGTCCTCCAGGGACAGCACCTGTGACTTGCCGGCCAGCGCGTCGGCGACGAGGCGCTCGACCTCCTCGGCGTTCAGACCGCTCTCCAGAACGATCTCGCGGGGCGCGTGCTGCACGCCGATCTTGACCTCCACGGCTATGTCCCTCCGACGGTCAGTGAAGTGCGCGACCTTCCGCGCCGTACGCAGCACACATTAGCCCGGTGAGGGGACGTACACGCTGCGCACGTCCACGCCAGGAGCGAACAGCGAACGGGAATTCCTCCCGGCGGTGCCGTCGGCAGCGCTGACAGCCGTTCTGTCGGCAACGGTGTCAGCGGTGCTGTCGGCAACGGTGTCGGCGGCGGCGTCAGGGGCGTGTCAGTGGTGCGCGTCGATGCCGTGCATCGGGAAACCCGCGATGCCCCGCCAGGCCAGCGAGGTCAGCAGCTGGACCGCCTGGTCGCGCGGGACGGTGCGGTCGCTGTGCAGCCAGGAACGGGCCACCACCTGGGCGAGACCGCCGAGGCCGGAGGCGAGCAGCATCGACTCGGCGCGCGGCAGACCGGTGTCCTCGGCGATGACCTCGCAGATCGCCTCGGCGCACTCGGTGGTGACCTTGTCGACGCGTTCGCGTACCGCGGGCTCGTTCGTCAGGTCGGACTCGAAGACCAGGCGGAAGGCCCCGCCGTCGTCCTCGACGTACGCGAAGTACGCGTCCATGGTCGCCCGGACCCGCTGCTTGTTGTCGGTCGTCGACGCGAGCGCGCCGCGCACCGCCTGGATCAGGGCCTCGCAGTGCTGGTCCAGCAGGGCCAGGTAGAGATCGAGCTTGCCCGGGAAGTGCTGGTAGAGCACCGGCTTGCTGACCCCGGCGCGTTCGGCGATGTCGTCCATCGCGGCTGCGTGGTACCCCTGTGCGACGAATACTTCCTGGGCGGCGCCCAGCAGCTGGTTCCGTCGGGCACGGCGCGGCAGGCGAGTGCCCCGCGGGCGTGCCGCCTCTGTCTGCTCGATGGCTGTCACGCCGCCTCCCAATGTCGTCCACGTGCGGATCGCTCCGCGCGGCCATCGTACTTTTCGGTAACCGTGCTGTGCGCGGTGCGAGCGCAGAATTTCACGTACCGGACGACGGCGAAAGCCGCACCGGGAAATACCGGGACATGCGGACAGCCCAGGTGGGCCCGCCGCAGCCGGTCGCGGTCAGCGGTACTCCTCCTCGTCGATGGAGACCACCCGCGCCTGTTCGATGAGATCGGCCTCGTTCGCGCGGTCCGGCTCCACGCCGGTGAGCGGGTCGTCGTGGGACGGCGTGACGTCCGTGTGCTGCTCGGCTGCGTCGCTCTCAGGGGCCTCGACATCGATCTCCGGGGCGTCCTCCGCCTCCAGATCGTCGAGCACGTCGGGGTCGGTGGGGTCATGGGCCATGGTGGGCTCCCTTCCTCGGAAGATCCCTGGCGGAAGCAGGGGCCACAAACGGGTGCCCTGTTTACGAGCGTAGGAGACACCGGATGCGGACGCTATGCCATCAGCGGCCGTTCGCTCCGTATGGCAGTGGGCCCTTCACCCCGAGCCTTGCGCGACTCGTGTGCGACTCGTGTGCGGTCCGGGGGCAGCTCGCCGGGTGGCTCTGTGACGGCGAACACACGAACCACTGTGTGATCGTCTCGTAACATTGGCCCATGTCTTCGACCGAACTGCCCTCCGTGCCGCCCACCAGCGTGCTCCCCGAGGCGGCGGCAGTCAGAGTTGCGGAGGGCGAGCGACTGCGGTCGGTCCGACTGCCCGGCGTCACCCTCTCGGTCCGTGCGCGGCCGCCCGCGCGCGAGGGGCTGCCGCCCGCGCTGTACATCCACGGGCTCGGCGGCTCCTCGCAGAACTGGTCGCAGCTGATGGAGCAGCTCGAAGGGGTCGTGGACGGCGAGGCGGTGGACCTGCCGGGCTTCGGCGACTCGCCGCCGCCGGACGACGGCGACTACTCCGTCACCGGGCACGCGCGCGCGGTCATCCGATATCTCGACGCGGCCGGCCGCGGTCCGGTCCACCTCTTCGGCAACTCCCTCGGCGGCGCGGTCTCCACCCGCGTCGCCGCCGTCCGCCCGGACCTCGTCCGTACCCTCACGCTCGTCTCGCCGGCCCTGCCCGAGCTGCGCGTACAGCGCACCGCGATGCCGACGGTCCTGCTCGGCCTCCCCGGCATCGCCGGGCTCCTCACCCGTACGACCGGCAAGTGGACCGCCGAGCAGCGGGTACGGGGCGTGCTGGCCCTCTGCTACGGCGACCCCAGCCGAGTGACACCGGAGGCGTTCGAGCACGCGGTGGAGGAGCTGGAACGGCGGCTGCGGCTGCCGTACTTCTGGGACGCGATGGCGCGGTCGGCGCGCGGGATCGTCAACGCGTACACGCTGGGCGGCCAGCACGGGCTCTGGCGCCAGGCCGAGCGCGTCCTCGCCCCGACCCTGCTGATCTACGGCGGCCGCGACCAGCTCGTCGGCTACCGCATGGCCCACAAGGCCGCGCGCAGCTTCCGCCACTCCCGGCTGCTCTCCATGCCGGACGCCGGGCACGTGGCGATGATGGAGTACCCGGGGGCGGTGGCCGGGGCGTTCCGTGAACTCCTCGCCTCCGCCGACAGGCTGGGCGACGGACCGGCTTCCGGGGCCGTCGGCGGCGGTCCGGCCGCGCCGGGCGCGGGGAGCTGAGGGGCGAGTGGGACGCCACAGCCGCCGCGGGCCGGCACCCAAGGATGACGCGGCGGACATAGCGAACGTGCGCGGGGCCCGGAAACAGGGCCCGGGAGACGGCGAGCGCGGTTCCGCGGGGCCTGCGGTGCCGCGTCCGGCCGACGGGACACCCGTGGGCGGGGCGCCGCGGTTCGCGGACGGTACGCCCGCGCAGGGCGTCCCGCGGCTGCCCGACGGCACACCTGCTCGGGGTGTGCCGCGGTTCGCCGACGGAACCCCGGCGCATGGCGTCCCCCGCGTCCGTGGCGGTCACCCGCAGCAGCGTGAAGCGGGCGGTGGCTGGGGTCGGTTGGGCGGGGCGGCCGGTGCTCCCTCCGGGCCCGGCGGTGCCGCTTCAGGGTCCGCCGGTGCCGTTTCCGGGCCTGCCGGTGCCGCTTCCGGGCCTGCCGGTGCCGCCTTCGGGGCGACCGGTGTGTCGATACCGCGGCAGCGGAGGGCGCCCGGCGGTCCGCGGCAGGACTACGTCGACGCCTTCGGCGAGGACGCCGACGTCTTCACGCCCCGTCCCGGCATCGGCGCCCAGCGCGCGGAAACGTATCCGCCCGGCGCGGGTCCGGACACGTCCCCGCTCCCGTCCGGCATCGACGGCGGTGCGGGCGACAGCGACGCGCCGCCCACCGGCGAGTCCGGTCGGCCCAAGGGCGGCAAGAGCCGGGCCTTCGCGGGTGTCGCGGCCGCCGCCGTCACCACCGTGCTCGCGGTGATCGTCGCCGGGCAGGTGATCGACGGCCGGGACGGCAACGGCGCACGGTCGCAGTCGGCCGCGGACGGGACGCGGGCCACCGACGGCGCCGCCTCGCGCGGGGACAGCCGTACGACGCCGTCCGCGTCGGCCTCCGCCTCGCCGGGCGTGGTGACGCTGTCGTACGAGCAGGCGATGGGCGAGAAGTACCCGCTCAGCGCCGAACTGGCCGGGTCCGGGAAGTTCAGCACCGTGCCCGGGAGCGCGAAGGCGCCGGGCCAGGGGCGGAAGTACACCTACCGCGTCGACGTGGAGCAGGGCCTGGGCCTGGACGGGAAACTGTTCGCCGAGGCCGTGCAGAAGACGCTCAACGACGACCGGAGCTGGGCCCACGACGGCGCCCGAACCTTCGCGCGCGTGTCCACCGGCAAGCCCGACTTCGTGATCACGCTCGCCAGCCCCGGCACCACCGCCAAGTGGTGCGCCAAGTCCGGCCTCGACACGACCGAGGACAACGTGTCCTGCGACTCGGCCTCCACAGAACGCGTCATGATCAACGCGTACAGGTGGGCCCAGGGCAGCAAGACGTACGGCGACAAGATCCACGCCTACCGGCAGATGCTGATCAACCACGAGGTCGGCCACCGGCTTGGCTACGGCCATGTGACCTGCGACAAGGACGGTGAGCTGGCGCCGGTCATGCAGCAGCAGACCAAGTTCCTCGACCACGACGGAATCCACTGCCTGCCCAACCCCTGGCCCTATCCCAAGAGTTGACAGGTGGCTCATACATCACATTGACATGCGCAGAAAGTTCGTACATATTTCTGGGCATGTCGTCCCTTCACGCCTCCGCGCGCGCCGCCATCGAGCTGGCGCTCATCGGCGTGACCGCGCTCTGCGTGGCCGACATCCACTGTCGCTGACGCCTGCCTTCTGGCGTTCGCGTCGCGACTTTTCGCTCTTGCCGTGACCTGGGTCACGGCTCTTTCGACGACCTGACGCCCGGGCAGACGTCTGTTCACTTTCGTCTCACTCCTCGTCAATCTGTCTCGCCCATCGAGACTCGCCTTCCGAGAGGTCGTCATTCCGATGCGTCATCCGTCCCTAACCAGCGCCCGTGCGGCGTACGTTTCGCTTGCCCTGGTCGTGGCAGCGGGCGCCGCCGCCTGCGGGCCGAAGGACAACGATGCCAACGGCTCCAGTGGCGACTCCACGCCGCACAAGGGCGGCACGCTGACCGTCCTGAACTCCGACCCCCAGACGGACTTCGACCCGGCCCGCCTGTACACCTCCGGCGGCGGCAACGTGCCCTCCCTGGTCTTCCGTACGCTCACCACCCGCAACCGCGCGGACGGCGCCGCCGGCACCAAGGTCGTCCCCGACCTGGCCACCGACACCGGACGCCCCAGCAAGAACGCGACCGTGTGGACGTACACGCTGAAGACGGGCCTCAAGTACGAGGACGGCACCGCGATCACGTCCGCCGACATCAAGTACGGCATCGAGCGCTCCTTCGCCCCCGAGCTCTCCGGCGGTGCGCCCTACCTGCGGGACTGGCTGGTCGGCGCGGCCGACTACCAGGGGCCGTACAAGGACAAGAAGGGACTCTCGGCGATCGAGACGCCGGACAGCCGGACGATCGTCTTCCACCTGAACAAGCCCGAGGGCGAGTTCCCGTTCCTGGCCACGCAGACGCAGTTCACGCCGGTCCCGCAGGCCAAGGACACGGGCACCAAGTACGAGGAGCACCCGGTCTCGTCCGGCCCCTACAAGGTCGTGAAGAACGAGAACGACGGCGAGCACCTGGTGCTTGAGCGGAACACGTACTGGTCCGCGGCCGTCGACGACCAGCGCAAGGCGTACCCGGACAAGATCGACGTGCAGTCCGGGCTCGACTCGTCCGTGATCAACCAGCGGCTGTCGGCGTCCCAGGGGACGGACGCGGCCGCCGTGACGACGGACACCAACCTCGGTCCGGCCGAACTCGCCAAGGTCACCGGGGACAAGGAACTCGCCGCTCGCGTCGGCACCGGGCACTTCGGCTACACGAACTACATAGCGTTCAACCCGAAGGTCAAGCCGTTCGACAACCCCAAGGTGCGGCAGGCGATCTCGTACGCCGTCGACCGGTCGTCCGTGATCAACGCGGCGGGCGGCAGCGCCCTCGCCGAGCCCGCGACCACCTTCCTCCCCGACCAGAAGTCCTTCGGCTACACGCCGTACGACCTCTTCCCGGCGGGCGACACCGGCAACGCGGCCAAGGCCAAGGAGCTGCTGAAGGAGGCGGGTTATCCGAACGGGCTCACCGTCACGCTGACCCACGACAACGCCGACAACTTCAAGACGAGCCCCGAGATCGCGACCGCGATCCAGGACGCCCTCAAGAAGGCCGGCATCACGGTCAAGCTCCAGGGCCTGGAGGACAACAACTACTCCGACACGGTCCACAGCGTGAAGACCGAGCCGGGCTTCTTCCTCGCCGCGTGGGGTGCCGACTGGCCCTCCGGCGGTCCCTTCCTCGCCCCGATCTTCGACGGCCGGCAGATCGTCAAGGACGGCGCGAACTTCAACGCTTCCCAGCTCAACGATGCTTCGGTCAACGCCGAGATTGACGCGATCAACAAGTTGACCGATCTTGACGCGGCCGCCAAGCGGTGGGGTGCACTGGACAAGAAGATCGGCACGCAGGCGCTGACCGTCCCGCTGTTCCACCCCGTCTACAAGCGGCTCGTCGGCAAGGACATCAAGAACGTCGTGATCAGCGACTGGACCGGCGTCCTGGACATCTCCCAGGTCGCGGTGAAGTAGCACCGTGAGCGAGGCACTTGTCGCCACCCAGGCCCCCGAGGCGTCCGCTTCGGGGGCTTCGGGGGCTCGTCAGTTCTGGCGGCGGCTGCGTACGCAGCGGGCCGCCGCGGTCGCGGCGGGCGTCGTCGCGCTGCTCGTCCTGGTCGCGCTCGCCGCGCCGCTGCTCACCGCACTGGAGGGCCAGGACCCGACCACCTACCACCCCTCCCTCATCGACTCCGCGCGCGGCGGCGTGCCGATCGGCTCCCTCGGCGGCATCTCCGCCGACCACTGGCTGGGCGTGGAGCCGCAGACCGGGCGGGACCTGTTCGCACGGCTGGTGTACGGGGCGCGGGTGTCCCTGGGCGTCGCGTTCGCGGCGACCGTGATCCAGGTCCTCCTCGGGCTGGTCGTCGGCGTGGCGGCCGCGCTCGGCGGTGGATGGGTTGATCAACTGCTGAGCCGGATCACGGACATCTTCGTCGCGCTGCCCCTGATGGTCATGTCGCTGGCGCTGCTCGCGATCGTGCCGCAGAGCTTCCCCCGGCCCGTCCTGGTCACCCTCGTCATCGGGCTCATCTCCTGGGGCACCATCGCGAAGATCGTGCGCGCCCAGACGCTCACCCTGAAGGGGCTCGACTACGTCGCCGCCGCACGGCTCAGCGGCTGGGGTGCCTGGCGCATCGCCCGCCGCGAGCTGCTGCCCGGCCTGGCCGCGCCGGTCATCACGTACGCCTCGATCCTCATCCCGGTCAACATCAGCGCCGAGGCGGCCCTGTCCTTCCTCGGCGTCGGCGTGAAGCCGCCGACGCCCTCCTGGGGCCAGATGCTCACCGCCGCCGACGTCTGGTACCAGGCGGCCCCGCAGTACCTGCTGCTGCCGGCCGGCGCGCTGTTCGTGACCGTCCTCGCGATGACCGTCCTCGGCGACGGCGTCCGCACCGCCCTGGACCCGCGCGCCGCCTCCCGGCTCGGCGTCGGCACCGGTCGCAGGCGCGCGGCCGGGACGACGGCGAACGCGACGGCGACGGCGACGGCGACGGCGTCGGCGAAGGAGGAGTCCGCGTGAACGGCTTCGGCGGCTTCCTGCTCCGCCGCACCATCGGCACCCTGGCGACCCTGCTCGCCATCTCGGTGATCGTCTACGTCGTCTTCTACGTCACCCCGGGCAACGTCGCCCAGATCACCTGCGGCCCGCGCTGCTCCCCGGAGCAGGTGCACCAGGTGGCCCAGCAACTGCACCTCGACGACCCCCTGTACGTGCGCTACTGGCACTTCCTGGAGGGCCTGGCCGTCGGCCAGGACTACTCCACCGGCACCTCCGTGGAACACTGCTCCGCGCCCTGCCTCGGCCTCTCCTACCAGACCGACCAGCAGGTCCTGAGCATCATCCTGACCAGGCTCCCGGTCAGCCTCTCGCTGGTGTTCGGCGCGATGGTGCTGTGGCTGCTCCTGGGCGTCGGCACGGGCGTGCTCTCCGTCTGGCGGCGCGGCCGGCTCACCGAGCGGGTGCTGACCGGCCTGACGCTCGCGGGCTGGGCCACGCCGGTTTTCGTCATCGGCCTGGTCCTGATGATCGTCGTCTGCGGCGAACTGCAGCTGCTGCCCTTCCCGCAGTACGTGAAGTTCACCGACGACCCCGAACAGTGGGCGTGGAACCTGCTGCTGCCCTGGCTCTCCCTCGCCCTCATCGAGTCCGCCGCGTTCGCCCGGATGACCCGGGCGTCGATGCTGGAGACCCTCGCCGAGGACCACATCCGCACCTTCCGCGCGTACGGCGTCGGTGAGCGGTCGATCGTCGGGCGGCACGCCCTGCGCGGGGCGCTCGCGCCGGTCATCGCGCTGAACGCCAACAACTTCGGCTCGGCCGTCGGCGGAGCCGTGCTCACCGAGACGCTGTTCGGCCTGCCCGGCCTCGGCCAGGAGCTCGTCCACGCCGTCAGCGTGGTCGACCTGCCCGTCGTCGTCGGCATGGTCCTCGTCGTCGGCTTCTTCGTGGTGCTCGCCAACGCCGTCGCGGACGTGCTGTACGCGGTGGCCGACCGACGGGTGGTACTGACGTGAGTCTCGTCCAAGTCACTGATCTGACCGTCGAGTTCGGCGACCTGCGGGCCGTGGACGGGCTGTCGTTCACCCTGGAGCGCGGCGCCGCCCTCGCCCTGGTCGGCGAGTCCGGCTCCGGCAAGTCCACGGTCGCTTCGGCCCTGCTGGGCCTGCACCACGGCACGGGAGCGCGGCTCGGCGGCTCGATCGAGGTCGCCGGTACCGACGTACAGGCCGCCTCCGACGGCGAACTGCGCAAGCTGCGCGGTGCGAAGGCGGCGATGGTCTTCCAGGACCCGCTGTCGTCCCTCGACCCGTACTACGCGATAGGCGACCAGATCGCCGAGGTGTACCGCGTGCACACGCGCGCGTCACGGCGATCCGCACGCGCGCGTGCGGTGGAGGTGCTCGACCGGGTCGGCATCCCGGACGCCCCGCGCCGGTCCCGGTCCCGCCCGCACGAGTTCAGCGGCGGCATGCGCCAGCGCGCGCTGATCGCCATGGCGCTCGCCTGCGAGCCCGAGCTGCTCATCGCGGACGAGCCCACCACCGCTCTCGACGTGACCGTCCAGGCCCAGATCCTCGACCTGCTGCACACCCTGCGCGAGGAGACCGGCATGGGCCTGCTGCTCGTCACCCACGACGTGGGCGTCGCCGCCGAGAGCGTCGACCAGGTGCTCGTCATGCGGCACGGGCGCATGGTCGAGCAGGGTCCGGTCGCCGCCGTGCTCGGCTCGCCCGCCGAGCCGTACACCCGGGAACTGCTCTCCGCCGTCCCGCGCGTGGACGCGGTGCGCGCGCCCTCACAGGCGTCCGAGGAGGTCGTCCTGGAGGCAGCAGGTCTGCGCCGCGAGTTCGGGCGCGGGAAGCGGGCGTTCGCCGCCGTGGACGACGTCAACCTGACCGTGCACCGGGGCGAGACCCTCGGCGTCGTCGGCGAGAGCGGCAGCGGCAAGACCACCCTCGGCCGGATGCTGGTCGGGCTGCTGGAGCCGACGGCGGGGGAGGTCCGTTACGACGGGCACGCGCGCGTGGGCGTGAACCCGGCCGTCCAGATGGTCTTCCAGGACCCGGTGTCCTCCCTCAACCCGCGGCGCAGCGTCGGCGAGTCCATCGCCGACCCGCTGCGGGCGCGGGGCGAACGGGACGAGGGGCGCATCCGGGGGCGGGTGATCGAACTGCTGGAGCGTGTGGGGCTCGAAGGGGCGCACTACCAGCGTTATCCGCACGAGTTTAGCGGCGGTCAGCGCCAGCGCGTGGGCATCGCGCGGGCGCTCGCGGCCGACCCGCGGGTCATCGTCTGCGACGAGCCGGTCTCCGCGCTGGACGTCACCACCCAGGCCCAGGTCGTCGCCCTGCTCGGCGAACTCCAGCGCGAACTCGGACTCGCGCTCGTCTTCGTCGCCCACGACCTCGCCGTCGTGCGCCAGGTCAGCGACCGGGTCGCGGTCATGCGCCGCGGCCGGATCGTCGAGACCGGGCCCGCCGACGAGGTCTACGACAACCCCCAGGACCCGTACACAAGGCAGCTGCTGGCCGCCGTGCCCGCCCTCGACCCCGAGGCCGCGGCCCGGCGGCGGGCGGCGCGCCGGGAACTGGCGGCGGCGTGACGTTTCCGCAGATCTGGACGTGAACCCGAACGTGACGTTCCGCCGCAGATCGGTCGCCTAGCGCGACCAAACGCGACCCGCACGGGAAAGTTACGACCGTTCACCCCTTTTGGTGGCGCGATGGACAACCGTCCGTCGCGCCACCGTCTTGTCCGCATACCTTCGTCCCGCTGCGAGCCGCCGAGCCACGGTGGCTCCCCATACGGGAGATCGATCGGGGGTGCACGCGTGCGCATCGGACTGATTACGGAGGGTGGCTATCCGTATGTGAGCGGTGACGCCAGACTCTGGTGCGACCGGCTCGTGCGCGGGCTCGGGCGGCACGAGTTCGACCTCTACGCGCTCAGCCGCACCCGGCACCAGGAGGACGAGGGCTGGCTGCCGCTGCCCCCGCACGTCAGCCGGGTCCGGACGGCTCCTCTGTGGACCGCCGACGAGGACGGCGTCACGTACGGACGGCGCGCGCGCCGGCGCTTCGCCGAGAGCTACGGCGAGTTCGTGGGGGTGCTGTGCGCCGGTACGGCCGCGGACGGCACGGATGGCGCAGGCGGCACGTACGGCGGGGACGGCGCGACCGGGCCGGGCGACGCGGGCGGCCCCCGGGTCGTGCCCGACTCTCTGGCGGACCGTTTCGGCAACGCGCTCCGCGGACTCGCCGAACTCGCCCGTGACGAGGGCGGTCTGGCCGGGGCGCTCCGCTCCGACACCGCCCTGCGCGCACTGGAGCGCGCCTGCCGCGCGCCCGGCGCCCTCGGTACGGCGCGCGAGGCACGCGTGCCCGACCTGCTCGCCGTCGCCGCACACCTCGAACGCGCCCTGCGCCCCCTCTCCCTGGACTGGTACGGCGACGACGGCCTCGGCGCGGCCGACCTCTGCCACGCCACCGCCGGCGGCCCGGCCGCCCTGGCCGGCCTGCTCGCCGGGCACTTCTCCGGGGTGCCGCTGCTGGTCACCGAGTACGGCGTGCAGCTGCGCTCGCACTACCTCGCCACCGGCCCCGACGCCGCCGCCCCCGCCGTACGCGCGCTGCTCGCCGCCTTCCACGGCCGGCTCGCCGCCGAGGTCTACCGCCGCGCCGCGATCATCACCCCGGGCAACGCGCACGCCCGCCGCTGGCAGGAGCGCTGCGGCGCCGAGCGCGCCCGCATCCGAACCGTGCATCCCGGCATGGAGGCCGCCCGCTTCACCGAGGTGGGCGAGGCCCCGGACCGCGCGGAACCGGACACGCTCGTGTGGGTCGGCCGGATCGAGCCGGCCAAGGACCTGGTGTCACTGCTGCACGCCTTCGCCGAGGTCCGCAAGGAGGAGCCCAAGGCGCGGCTGCGCGTCGTGGGCGCCCCGGCGGGGCCGGAGGGAGAGGCCTACCTGGGGCACTGCAGGGCGCTCGCCGCACAGCTCTTCCCCGACGAGGCCGAGGGCGTGCACGCCGTCGGCGACAACCCGGTCTCCTTCGAGGAGGTAGGCGGACCGGAGGCACCGACCCTCGCCGACGCCTACGCGTCCGCCGCGGTCGTCGTCCTGTCCAGCGTCGTCGAGGGCTTCCCGGTGGGACTCGTCGAAGCGATGTTCTGCGGCCGGGCGACCGTCTCCACGGACGTCGGCGCCGTGGTGGAGGCCATCGGCGGCACCGGGCTGGTCGTACCCCCACGCAATCCGCGGGCGCTCGCCGAGGCGTGCGTGGCCCTGCTGCGCGACCCCGAGCGCCGTGAGCGCCTCGGGGCCGCCGCCCGCGCCCGTGCGCTCGAACTGTTCACCGTCGAGCAGAACATCGCGGCATTTCACAGCATTTACCTGGAGATCGTCTCGCACTGCCCGGTACGCCGGGTCGTCCTGGGCCAGGCGGGCGAGCCCCTGCCGTTCGCCGTCCCGGCCGAGGCCCACGTGCCGGGCCGCTGGACCCGCCCCACGGCCCGCGTCGCACATCGCGCCGTACCGGGCTGGGCCCTGGGCACCGCACTGCGGCCCACCCCGGTACGGGCCGCCCCGCGCACGGCCACCGAGGGGGCGCTGTGAACGGCGACGAAGGCGGCCCGCTGAACGGCGGTCCAGGAGAGCTGGACCGGCCCGGGCGGCCCGGCGCGGCCGACGCCTGGGACGCGCGATCGGAAGGGTGGCTGCTGGGAGCGGACGAGGCGGGCCCGGAGCACGCCTTCCCCATGGGCGGGACGCCGGCGTCCGGCGGGGTCCCCCCGGGCGGCCCGGCTGCTGCCGAGGGCACCGTCGGCAGCCGCAGGACCACACGCCGCCGAGGCGCCGCCGCAGACCCGGTGAAGGCGCTGATGCACCGGCACCGCGCACTCTGCGAGCGGGCCGTGGACCCGCTGGAGATCGCGGCCGGCCTCGAAGCGCACGGCGTCACCGACCGCACCGCCGCCCGCTTCCGGCACCGTGACGTCTTCTCCCTCGCGGAAGAGCTCTACGCGCGCGTGCCCCGCGACGACGGCCCGCGCCCGTACCCCGAACCGGCACCCGCGCCCCGCGTGCGCGCCGACTGGGCGCTGCTCACGCTCCTCCCGGGCGCCGTGTGCGCGGCGGCCGTGACCGGCGTACGGCTCACCGAGGGCCGTCCCCGCCTCCTCGCGGCAGCCGTCGGCGTGCTCGCCGTCGCCCTGGCCGTACGCCCGGCCCTGCGCCGCGGCCCCCTGGCCGCACCGGCCCGAACCCCCGCCTGGCGCACCGTCACCGGCACCCGCGCCTGGACCTGCTGGCTGCTCGCCTACGCCCTGCTCGGCGACGGCCTGCTCCGGGCGGTCCTGGACGGCGGCCCCGACGGCCTCCCGACCGGCGCGGCCGACGGCCCCTGGCCAGTGACCACGGCCCCCGTCCTGGCCCTCACCCTGGCCTGCGCACCGGCGGCCTGGAGCGCCCACCTCTTCACGGCGGGCGCCCGCCGCAGGCTCGCGGCCAGCCGGGGCCTGGAGGAGTTCACCGGGGCCGTACGGCCGTTGCTGCTGGGCGTCTTCGCCCTCTTCCTCGGCGTCCTCACCGCCCTGCTCGCCCTGTGCGGCGCCGCCCTCGGCGAACCCGCCGGCTATGCGGCGGCCCTCACCCTCGGCGCCCTCCTCCTGCTCGCCCGCCTCCTCGCCGTCCACAACGTCCCGCAGGGGCCCACCCTCGCCGTCGCGGCCGCCACGGAAGCGGCGGCCGTGGCCCTCGTCCTGGCCGGCCGACTGCCCGGCTGCGCCTTCCTGGCCGCCCCCGTCGACACCCTGGTCGACGCCTGGGGAGCGGGCAGCGTCCCGGCACTCGTCTGCGGCGCCGCCGCCCTGGCGTTGCTGTTCCGGGCGACCGGCACCCTCACCCGGGCCTCGGCCCACGCGCCGACGGGAGACCCGGAGTGAGCAGAGCCGCCGATGACCTCGCACGCCTCGCCGAGCCGTCCCGGCGGCCGGTGCCCGGCATCCCGCCGGAGGCAACCGCACCACCTCTTGAAGGAGACCACCAGATGACCACCTCCCGACCCGGACCCGGAGCGTCCGGAACCACCGGAGTCGCCGGAGCGCACACCCCGGGAGCCGCGCGATGAGGGTTCTGCTGATCGGAGCCAACGGATACCTCGGCCGCTTCGTCGCCGACCGGCTGCTCGCCGACCCGGCCGTCCAGCTCACCGCGCTCGGCCGCGGCGACGACGCCGACGTCCGCTTCGACCTCGCCACCGGCAGCCCCGGCGCGCTCACCCGCTTCCTCGACGCGGTCCACCCGGGCGTCATCGTGAACTGCGCCGGCGCCACCCGCGGCGGTGCCCGGGAACTCACCCGGCACAACACCGTCGCCGTCGCCACCGTCTGCGAGGCCCTGCGCCGCAGCGGCTGCGGCGCCCGCCTGGTGCAGGTCGGCTGCAGCTCCGAGTACGGCCCGAGCCAGCCCGGCTCCTCCACCGCCGAGGACGCCGTGCCGCGCCCCGGCGGCCCGTACGGCGTCAGCAAGCTCGCCGCCACCGAACTCGTCCTCGGCTCCGGCCTCGACGCCGTCGTCCTGCGCGTCTTCTCGCCTGCCGGACCCGGCACGCCGGCCGGCTCACCACTCGGCCGCCTCGCCGAGGCGATGCGCCGCGCCATGCAGTCCGGCGACGGCGAGCTCAAACTCGGCGGCCTCGGCGCCCAGCGCGACTTCGTCGACGTACGCGACGTCGCCCGCGCCGTCCACGCGGCCTCGCTCTCCGCCGCCCAGGGCGTCATCAACATCGGCTCCGGCCGCGCCGTCCGGCTCCGCGACGCCGCCGCCGTCCTCGCCCGGGTGGCCGGATACGGCGGCGCCCTGCACGAACTGGACGGCCCGCCCGGCCCGCTGCGCGGTGCCATCGGCCACCCCCGGATGGACGGCGAGCACACGGGCCCGGTCGCGTACCCGTACCCGGACGGCTGCGGCAGCTGGCAGCAGGCCGACGTGCGCTGCGCCCGCGACCGCCTCGGCTGGCGCCCCCGCATCAACCTCGAGGAGTCCCTCGCGGACATCTGGATGGAGGCGGCGTGCCGCATCTGAGCAGCACCAGGGCGGGCGCCGCGACCACCGGCGTCCGCACCGCCGTCGGCGTCCCCGGCTACGCCCACCCGCTCCTCGCCCCCGCCCAGTGGGCCGAACTCACCCGCCCGGGCACACCCCTGCACTGGGTCGTCCTCGACGTGGCGAACGGCCCCGGCAGCCGCCCCGACCCGCACTGCCTGGAGGCGGCCGGTCGGCTCCGCAACGCGGGCGTCCGCGTCCTCGGCCACCTGGACACCACCTACGGCGCCCGCTCCCACGGCGACCTGCTCACCGACGCCCGCCACTTCCACGACTGGTACCGCGTCGACGGCTTCCTGCTCGACCGCTGCCCCACCGAGCGCACCGCGCTCCCCGAGATCCGCCGCGCGGTCGCCGCGCTCCGCACCACCGGTGACGGCCCCCACATAGTCCTCGGCCACGGCACCCACCCCCACCCGGGCTACGCCGAGAACGCCGACCAGCTGGTGACCTTCGCCGGGCCCTGGAGCGACTACCGCTGGTCCCAGGTCGCCGAGTGGACCGCCGACTACCCACCCGACCGCTTCTGCCACTTCGTGCACGGAGTGCCCCTCGGCCACCTCGACGAGGCGCTGCGCATAGCCCGCTGGCAAGGCGCCGCCACGATCTACTTCACCGACCGGACCGATCGCTGGGGCCGGGCCGATCCCTGGGAGGCCATGCCCGGCTACTGGGACGAATTCGTCTCGCGGATCGGAACGGGTGTCTCGGAATGAAGAAGCCCGTGGCAGTGTTACAGGGAGAACAACTGTAGTGATTGACCGATCAACGGAGTCCCCGTGTCGCTGCCACCCCTGGTCGAGCCAGCCTCTGAGCTCACCGTAGACGAGGTCCGCAGGTACTCCCGCCACCTGATCATCCCGGACGTGGGGATGGACGGGCAGAAGCGGCTGAAGAACGCCAAGGTGCTCTGTGTGGGCGCCGGCGGCCTGGGCTCGCCGGCGCTGATGTACCTGGCCGCCGCGGGCGTCGGCACTCTGGGCATCGTGGAGTTCGACGAGGTCGACGAGTCGAACCTGCAGCGCCAGATCATCCACAGCCAGGCCGACATCGGCCGCTCCAAGGCGGAGTCCGCCCGTGACACGGTCAAGGGCATCAACCCGTACGTGGACGTGATCCTTCACGAAGAGCGGCTCGAGGCCGAGAACGTGATGGACATCTTCAGCCAGTACGACCTGATCGTCGACGGCACCGACAACTTCGCCACCCGCTACCTGGTGAACGACGCCTGCGTGCTGCTGAACAAGCCGTACGTCTGGGGCTCCATCTACCGCTTCGACGGCCAGGCCTCGGTCTTCTGGTCCGAGTACGGCCCCTGCTACCGCTGCCTCTACCCGGAGCCCCCGCCGCCGGGCATGGTCCCGTCCTGCGCCGAGGGCGGCGTCCTGGGCGTGCTCTGCGCGTCCATCGGCTCCATCCAGGTCACCGAGGCCATCAAGGTCCTCACCGGCACCGGTGAGCCCCTCGTCGGCCGCCTGATGATCTACGACGCCCTGGAGATGCAGTACCGCCAGGTCAAGGTCCGCAAGGACCCGAACTGCGCGGTCTGCGGCGAGAACCCCACCGTCACCGAGCTCATCGACTACGAGGCCTTCTGCGGCGTCGTCTCCGAGGAGGCCCAGCAGGCGGCCGCCGGCTCGACGATCACTCCGAAGCAGCTCAAGGAGTGGATCGACGACGGCGAGAACATCGAGATCATCGACGTCCGCGAGCCGAACGAGTACGAGATCGTCTCCATCCCGGGCGCCAAGCTGATCCCGAAGAACGAGTTCCTCCTCGGCACCGCCCTGGAGGGCCTGCCCCAGGACAAGAAGATCGTCCTGCACTGCAAGACGGGTGTCCGCAGTGCGGAGGTGCTCGCCGTCCTGAAGTCCGCGGGCTTCGCGGACGCCGTCCACGTCGGCGGCGGCGTGATCGGCTGGGTCAACCAGATCGAGCCGTCGAAGCCGGTCTACTGAGCACAGGCTCCGCGGTGGGCGGGGGCTCCGGGCACGACAGGTGCCCGGAGCCCCCGCCTTCGTCATGAGCAGACCGTGCCGTCCTTCGGAACCGTGCCGCTGACCAGGTAGGCGTTCACCGCCGAGTCCACGCAGTCGCTGCCACTGCCGTACGCGCCGTGGCCCTCGCCGCCCTTCCAGGTCAGCTCGACCCCGACACCCTTGCCCAGCTCGTCGGCCATCCTCCGGGCGCCCTCGTACGGGGTGGCCGGGTCGCCGGTGTTGCCGACCAGCAGGATCGGCGCCGCGCCCGGTGCGCTCACCTCCGGTGTGTCCCACTGGCCCGCCACCGGCCAGTCGTGGCACCAGCCTGCCGAGTCCCAACCGAGGAAGTCCCCGAAGACGGGTGACACCTTCTCGAACTCCGCCAGCCGCTTCTTCGTCTCGGCGAGCGTCGGCCGCTCCTTGTCGTCCAGGCACGATATGACCCGTTGCGAGTGCGTGGTCGTGCCGTAGTGCCCCGAGGAGTCACGCTCGTTGTACTGGTCCGCGAGCGACAGCAGCTCCGAGCCGTCGCCCTCCTCGGCCGCCTTGAGTGCGCTGGTCAGCGTCGGCCAGCTGTCCTGGCTGTACAGCGGCAGCACGATGCCGGTGACCGCGAGGCTCTGGGTCAGCTTCCGCCCGGAGGACGTGGGCAGTGGTGCGGCGTCCAGCCGCTTCAGCAGATCGGCGATCTTCTGGGAGCCCTCGGCCGGGTCCTGGCCGGTGGACTTGAGGTAGTCGTCCAGGGCCCGCTGGAAGCCGGCGGCCTGGTTCTTCTCCTGGCCGACCGAGTCGGCCGTCGGGTCCACCACCGCGTCCAGGATCAGCCGTCCCACGTTCTTCGGGAACAGGTGGGCGTACACACCACCCAGCTCGGTGCCGTAGGAGATGCCGAAGTAGTGCATCTTCGCGTCGCCGAGGACCTGGCGCATCAGGTCCATGTCGCGGGCCGTGTCGGTCGTCGAGACATGCGCGATCAGCTTGCCGGCGGCCTTCTCGCATCCCTTGCCGAAGTCGGCGGCGTCCTGGAAGTACGCCGTCTCCTCCGCCGCGGTGTCCGGTGTCGCGTCGATCGACTCGGCGCTCTGGATGTCCTTGTCGCTGCGGCAGCGGATCCCCTCACTGGCCCCCACCCCGCGCGGGTCCCAGCTCACCAGGTCGTACCGCTCGCGCAGCGCGGAGACGGTGGAGGCGTAGTACGTCATCGTCGAGACGCCGGAGCCGCCCGGTCCGCCGAAGTTGAACAGCAGCGAGCCGATCCGCTTCCCGGAGCCCCCGCTCGCCTGCTCCCGGATCAGCGCCAGCCCGATCGTCTCCCCGTCCGGCTTCGCCCAGTCCAACGGCACCTTGAGCGTCGCACACCGCCATTCGTCCCCGGGCGCGGCCGAGTCCGAAGTGGCCTTGCAGCGGCTCCAGTCGAGCTTCTGGGAGGTGAGGGAAGCCGGCAGGGCGGCCGAGCCGCCGGCGGAGGCCGACGGCTGCCGGGACGCGGCCTTCCCTTCGTCCCCGCCCCCGCCGGACGCCCCGCCGCTGCACCCGGCCACGAGCAGCCCCGCGGCGACAGCGGCCGCCCACCGTACATATCGCAACATGCGCGCACACCCCCCACACAGGCTCTCCGCGCATTCGTTGCGGGAGAGCGGTCAGGCCATAGTAGGCGGCGCAGACGAAGGCCGTTGAAACCTGTGGATAGCCGTCTGACCTGCGGTTCTGCTAGGTGCAGACCGTTCCGGCCTTCGGTACCGTCCCCTCCAGCAGATAGCCGTTCACGGCCCCCTGCACGCACTTGTCCTTGCTGTCGTACGCCCCGTGCCCCTGCCCCCGGTAGGTCAGCTCGACCCCGACGCCCTTCCCGAGCGCGTCCACCATCTTCTGCGCGCCCTCGTACGGCGTCGCCGGATCCCCCGTGTTGCCCACGACCAGGATCGGCGCGGCCCCGGGCGCACTGACGTCGGGGTGGTCGGCGGCCCCCGGCACCGCCCAGTCGGTGCAGCTGACCATGCCCCAGGCGAGGTAGTCGCCGAACAGCGGGGAGGCGGCGCGGAACTCGGGCAGTTTCTGCTGGACGTAGTCGGCGGTGTACCGCTGCTTCTCGTCGGCGCAGTTGATGGCGATGTTCGCCGCCGTGATGTTGCTGTACTCGCCGTTCTCGCTGCGGCCGTTCATCGAGTCGGACAGCAGCATCAGGATCTTCCCGTCGCCGTCGTAGGCCTCTTCGAGCCCCTCGGTGAGGTACTCCCAGAAATCCTTGGAGTACAGGGACTGCGCGATGCCGTTGGTGGCGGCGGACTGGGTGAGCTCGCGGGGCAGGATGCCGGGGATCGGCTTCCTGTCGAGGTCCGCGAGGAGCTTGGCGATACGGTCCTTCACGTCCTGCGGGGTGTCGCCGATCGGGCACTCCGTCTGCTTCGACGTGCAGTCCGCGGCGAAGTTGTCGAGCGCGAGCTGGAAGCCCTTCGCCTGCCCGAGCGAGCTCTGCTCCGGGTCCTGGGTGGGGTCGACGACGCCGTCGAAGACGGCCCGGCCCACGTTCTTCGGGAACAGGTGGGCGTAGACGCCGCCGAGTTCGGTGCCGTAGGAGATGCCGAAGTAGTGCATCTTCGTGTCGCCGAGGACCTGGCGCATCAGGTCCATGTCGCGGGCCGCGTCGGTGGTGCGGACGTGCGGCAGGATCGCCCTGGAGTTCTTCTCGCAGGCGGCGTTGAACTGCTTGGTGCGGTTGATCAGCTGGGTGCGCTCGGCGCTGGTGTCGGGCGTCGCGTCCTGCTGGAAGTAGTTGTCGAGCTGGGCGTCGTTCTCGCACTCGACGGGGTCGCTGCGGCCGACTCCGCGCGGGTCGAAGCTGACGAGGTCGTAGCGGGTGCGCAGGGCGGCGTAGTCCGTGCCGAACGCGGGAAGCGTGGTGACGCCGCTGCCGCCGGGCCCGCCGAAGTTGAAGATCAGGGAGCCGATCCGCTTGCTTGCGTCGCCGCTGGCCCTGGCCCGGATCAGCGCGAGGCCGATGGTGGCGCCCTTCGGTTTCGACCAGTCCAGGGGCGCCTTCATGGTGGCGCACTGCCAGGTGCCGCCGCCGGGCAGCGGTGACGGCGCGTCGCCGCCGCCCTCGGCCTCGTCGGGCGCGGGGCAGTTCTTCCAGTCCAGTTTCTGCGCCGCCAGATCCCCGTCCTTGGAACCGTCGCTGCACCCGGTCGGCAGGCAGGCCAGGACCAGGGCGGCAGTCAGGGCGGTGACACGGATCCGGAAGGGGTTGGGCATGCTCCCATCCTGGGGTCGCGCACGGCCACGCGCGCGGGGCGCGAGCCGTCCGAGGTACGCCCCTAGAGCGCGCCCTTGCGGGAGAGGTGGTTGAAGGCCAGCCAGCCCGGCAGGACCGGCAGCCACAGGGTCAGCAGCCGGTACAGCAGGACGGCGGGCGCCGCGACCTCCTTGGGCAGGCCGACGGCGATCAGGCCGACGGTCAGGGTCGCCTCGACCGCGCCGACACCGCCCGGGGTCGGCGCCGCCGAGCCGAGCGCGTTGCCGGCGAGGAAGACGACGGCGACGCTGGCGATGCTCAGCGAGGTCGAGTCGTCGCCGAACGCGCGGATGGAGGCGTCCAGGCACATCACGAAGCAGGCGGTCAGCAGCAGCATGCCGCCGATGCCGGTGACGAGCTTCTGCGGCCGCTGCAGCACGTCCAGCATGCGCGGCACGACACCCGCGAAGAGCGACCGCACGCGCGTGCTGACGAACTTCCGCAGGAACGGCACCGAGGTCACCACGAGGACCAGCACCGCGACGGTCAGCAGGCCCGCGATGACCGTGCGGGACGGGGAGAGCGAAGGGGTCTTCTCGGTGCCGGTCAGATAACCGAAGGACAGCAGCATCAGGATGTGACAGCCCAGCCCGAACAGCTGCGAGGCGCCGACGCTCGCCACCGCGCCCCCGGGGCGCACGCCCGCGCGCTGCAGGAAGCGCGTGTTGAGGGCGACCCCGCCGACCGCGGCGGGCGCGACGATCTTCACGAACGACCCGGCGACCTGTGCCGCCACGGTCCGCACGAACGGCACCCGCTCCGGCACGAACCCGAGCAGCGACATCGCGGCGGCGACGTAGCTGAGCGCCGAGAACAGCACGGCGGCGATCACCCAGCCCCACTGGGCGTTCGCGACCAGGGGGCCGAACTCGATGTGGGTGAGCTGGGTCAGCAGGTAGTACCCGCCGATCGCGCCGGCGATGACGCTGATCAGCGTGCGCGGCCTTACCCGCTCCAGGCGGGCCGGCTCCACGGGTGCCTGCGGCCGGATCTTCAGCACCTGATGCCGGATCTGGGTGAGCAGGTCCTCCTCGCGGGCCTCTTCCAGCGCGTCGTCCAGGGCCCGCTTCTCGGCCCGCTGCTCGGCACGCACCGTCTTCTTGTCGGGTTTCTCGGCCTCCTCGGCGCGGGCCTGCTTGGCCTGCCGGGACGCCTCCAGGACCGCGTCCCGTTCGCGCTGGGCGCGCTCCCTGGCAAGTCTGCGCAGCGTCGCGCGCGTGGAGCGCGTCAGCGCGATCGGCTGGAGCATCGGCAGGCAGTCGGCGACGGCGTCGGGGCCGAGCACGCCGACCGCCGAGGCCACCGCCCGCTCGGCACCCACCCGCAGCCCGAGCGTGGTGACCAGCTGGGCGACGTCCATGCGCAGCAGCAGTTCGCCGGCGGCGATCTCGCCGCCGCGCAGGTCGGTGAGGATCACCGTGCCGGAACGATCCACCAGGATGGCGTCGCCCGCGAGCCTGCGGTGCGCGATCCGGCGCGACTGCAAAGCCTGCACCTGGTGCCAGGTGTGACGCAGGAGTTCGTCGGTGATCTCCTCGTCGGCCAGCGAGTCGAGGGTGCGGCCGCCGGTGTGCTCGTAGACGAGCATCACGGCGTCGGGCCCCAGCTCGGAGGTGGCGATCAGCTTGGGCGCGTTGGCGCCGGCCGCGATCGCCGCGTACGCCAGGAGGGCCTCCTGCTCCAGGGCCTGGCGCAGTGACTGGAGGCTGGAGCGGGTGGCGAAGCCGCGCAGGGTCAGGTTGCGCCAGGCGCGGTAGAAGAAGCCCTGGGCCTGCTGCTCCCGGTCGACGACCGTGACGTCCAGCGGCGGGCCGTCCTCCAGGGTGACGAAGTAGCGCCGGCCCCGGTCGCCGTTCTCGGTGTCCAGGGCCTCCTCGCGGGCCGCGCCGACCGGGTGGAAGCCGACGTGCCTGAGGCCCGCCAGCAGGGTCCGTCCGGTGGGGCGGACGTTGGGGGAGCCGACGGCGTACAGCGTGCCGTAGGCGACGGTCCAGCCGATCAGCACCGTGAGGATGATCGAGAACGGTGTCGTGTAGCCGGTGACGAGCATGGAGAACGCGTCGAGCAGCAGCACGATCCACAGCACCGCGCGCCATCTCGGCCGCCGGGACATGCCGACGGCCGTCATGTAGGCGATGACGGGCGCGAGATAGCCGTGCACCGGGTCGGTGAGGGCGTGGATGTCACCGGGGGAGGGCTGGGTGAGCGCCTCCTGGATGGAGTCCGGGGCGGCCCTGGCCACCCACAGGTCCGTGGCGAGAGTCACGCCGTGGGCGAGGACGGCCGCGAGCACGCCGTCGGCGATGCGCAGCCCGTCCCGCTTGATCAGCCGCTCGATCGCGAACGCGACCGGCACCAGCAGGATCGCGATGCTGGAGGCCAGCCCCGCGAACCTGATCAGCAGGTCCGGGGCCTGTCCGGTGCCCTTGTTGATGTCCTGTTCGAGCCCGGAGGTGGTGCCGTGCGCGAACGCGGCGATGCCGAGCAGCACGGCGATGGCGAGCACGCCGACCAGGAGCCGCATGAGGTCGGAGGGGCGGTGCACGCGCGCGGGGAGCAGCGGTTCGTCGCCCTCCACCTCGTCGGCGTGTGCCTCGTCGCACCCGTGTTCCGCCTCGGCGGCGTCCGGGCCCGAGGCGTCCTGGTCCACGGTGCCCGGCCGAGCGGTGTCCGGGTGCGCGGTGTCGGATCCGGGCGCGTCCGGGCGTGCGGCAGCGTCAGAGGTGCTCGCCCCGCCCTCGGGAGGCACACCCTGCTGCTCGGTCGTCTCTTCTTGGTCTCGTATCACCAGTCACCGCCCGCACGATGGTGGCATGCTCCACCGACACCCGGGGGCATCAGGGTGCAGATGCGGGGGCGCACAGTCTGCCCCAAGCGCCGCGAGAGGGCGAGACGAAGCCCCGCCGCGGACCGCACCGGTTGTCGGTGGGGTGCGGCAGGATGGGGCGAATGAGCGAGCAGAGCCTTCCCGAGGACACCCGAGAGGGGTACGCGGGCGAGCTGCCCGAGTACGCCGAGCGGGTCCTGGAGGTCGCCGAGCGGATCCCGCCCGGGCGCGTGATGACGTACGGCGACGTCGCGGAATGGCTGGACGAGGGCGGGCCGCGCCAGGTCGGGCGGGTGATGTCCCTCTACGGAGGTGCCGTCCCCTGGTGGCGGGTGGTGCGCGCCGACGGGGTCCTGCTCCCGGGGCACGAGCTGGGCGCGCTGGACCACTACCGCGCCGAGGGCACTCCGCTGAAGGAGGCGAACAGGGCCGCGGAGGGCCATCTGCCACGGCTCGACATGAAGCGGGCGCGGTGGGACGGCGGCGCGGACGCGGGGGCTCACACCTGACAGCTTCCGCCATCGGAGGCCTTCGGGGGGAATGCGTGACCCTTGCGGGGGACGCGGGGGACGTCCGTGGCATGACGTACGTTCGTGAGATGTGGGGCGCGCGTGCCGTGAGTGTCGCCCGAGGCGGATGGGAAGAAGCGGAAGCTCTGCTTCCGTCCGGTTCGTCGGCGTAGCGTCGGCTGCGCGTGTCCCGCTCACCCCGCGGCCACCCCTGCGCACGCGCGACCGCGAACCGACCAGCACACCCACCAGGACCGGCGAACCACGTGAGCTCCTCTTCCTCCACCAGGCGCCTGCCGCACCTCCAGGTGCGGCAGGGGAACCGTGGCGCTTACCGACTGGTCCGTACCCCGCCGGCCGACGTGGATCCCCCTCGTCTGGACGCCGCACAGCGCGCCGTGGTTGACCACGGGTCCGGTCCGCTGCTCGTCCTCGCCGGTCCCGGCACCGGCAAGACCACGACCCTGGTGGAGTCCGTGGCCGCGCGCATCGCCCGCGGCGCGGACCCCGAGCGGATCCTGGTGCTGACGTTCAGCCGCAAGGCCGCCGTCGAGCTGCGCGACCGCATGGCCCTGCGGGTGGGCGCGGCCCGCGCGCCCCGGGCGACCACCTTCCACTCGTACTGCTACGCCCTGGTCCGCGCCCACCAGGACAGCGGTCTGTTCGCGGACCCGCTGCGGCTGCTGTCCGGCCCCGAGCAGGATGTCGCCGTCCGTGAACTGCTCGCCGGCCAGCCCGACCTGGAGCGGCTCGGGCTGGACCATGTGCGCTGGCCCGACGAACTGCGCGCCTGCCTCACCACCCGGGGCTTCGCCGACGAGGTCCGCGCGGTCCTCGCCCGCAGCCGCGAACTGGGCCTGGACCCGGCCGCCCTGGACGCCTTCGCCCGCCGAATCGGGCGCCCCGACTGGCGGGCCGCGGCCGCCTTCCTCGCCGAGTACCTCGACGTCCTCGACCTCCAGGGCGTCCTCGACTACGCCGAACTCGTCCACCGCGCGGTGCTGATCGCCCACCGCCCCGAGGTCGCCCTGGACCTCGCAGGGCGTTACGACGCCGTGTACGTCGACGAGTACCAGGACACCGACCCGGCCCAGGTGCGCCTGCTGCACGCCCTGGCCGGCGGCGGCCGCACCCTGGTCGCGTTCGGCGACCCGGACCAGTCGATCTACACGTTCCGCGGCGGCGACGTGAACGGCATCCTGGACTTCCCGTCGGCCTTCGCACGCGTGGACGGCCGCCCCGCCCCGGTGCAGGTGCTGCGCACGTCCCGCCGCTCCGGGGCCGGTCTGCTGGCCGCGACCCGGCTGCTGACCCAGCGGATGCCGCTGACCCGGCTGCCCGCCGACAAGGTGCGCGCGCACCGCGAGCTGACCGCCGCGCGGGACGGCGGCCGTGTCGAGGTCTACACGTACCCGACGTCCGGGACCGAGCTGGACAACATCGCCGACATCCTGCGCCGGGCGCACCTGGAGGACGGCGTGCGCTGGAGCGACATGGCCGTCCTGGTGCGCGCCGGGTCCCACACCATCCCGACGGTCCGCCGCGCCCTCACCGCGGCCGGCGTGCCCCTGGACATCGACGGCGACGACGTCCCGCTGCGCCACGAACCGGCGGTGGCGCCCCTGCTGACGGCGCTGCGGGCGGTGGCGGCCGCGGATGCCGCGAGCGCCCGCGAGGAGGTCGGGAGCGACCGGGAGGGGGCCGCGAGCACTCAGGAGGAAGCGCCCCCCTGCTGGCTCGACACCGAGACCGCGCTCACCCTGCTCACCTCCCCCCTCGCCGGCATGGACGCGGCCGACCTGCGGCGCCTCGGCCGTGCCCTGCGCGACGAGGAGCGGGCGGCCGGCAACGCGTTCCCGCCCCCGTCGGACGAACTGCTCGCACGGGCGCTCGCCGAGCCCGAGCGCCTGGCCGTGCACGATCCCGGGTACGCGCGTGGGGCGCAGCGGCTCGGTGCGCTGCTCAGCCGGGCCAGGGAGCGCCTGACGAGCGGCGGTACGGCCGAGGAGGCGCTGTGGGTCCTGTGGAACGGCACGCCCTGGCCCTCCCGCCTGGAGCGCTCCGCCCGGCGCGGCGGCGCGGCCGGCCGCAACGCCGACCGTGACCTGGACGCCGTGTGCGCCCTGTTCGCCACCGCCGCCCGCGCGGAGGAGCGCAGCGGCGGCCGGGGCGCGCTGAACTTCCTCGCGGAGATCGAGGCCGAGGACATCGCCGCCGACACCCTCGCCGGCCGCGCGGTACGCCCCGACGCCGTACGCTTGATGACCGCGCACCGCGCCAAGGGCCTGGAGTGGCGCCTGGTCGTGGTGGCCGGCGTCCAGGAGGGCCTGTGGCCGGACCTGCGCCGCCGCGGCTCGCTCCTGGAGGCCGACCGCATCGGCCGCGACGGACTCGCCGAACCGCTCACCCCGGGCGCGCTGCTCGCCGAGGAGCGCCGCCTGTTCTACGTGGCCGCCACGCGCGCGCGTGAACGCCTCGTCGTCACCGCCGTGAAGGCCCCCGCGGACGACGGTGACCAGCCCTCCCGGTTCCTCACCGAACTGGGCGCCGAACCCCAGGACGTCACCGGACGCCCCCGTCGCCCGCTCGCCGTGGCCGCCCTGGTCGCCGAACTGCGCGCGACCACCGTCGACCCGCGCGCGTCCGACACCCTGCGAGAGGCCGCCGCCCGCCGCCTGGCCCGCCTGGCCGCCCTCGCCGACGAGGACGGCCGCCCCCTGGTGCCGTCCGCACACCCCTACCGCTGGTGGGGCATGTTCGAGCCGACCGAGAGCAAGGTGCCGCTGCGCGACCGCGACCAGCCCGTGGTGCTCTCCGGCAGCGCCCTCGACCAGCTCGCCAACACCTGCTCCCTCCAGTGGTTCCTGGGCCGCGAGGTGAAGGCCGACGCGCCCGCCACCACCGCCCAGGGCTTCGGCAACGTCGTGCACGTCCTCGCCGACGAGGTCGCCTCCGGACGCACCCCCGCCGACCTCGCCGTCCTCATGGAGCGGCTGGACTCGGTGTGGAACGCGCTCGCCTTCGACGCGCCCTGGAAGTCGGCGCAGGAGAAGGACAACGCGCGCGTGGCGCTCGAACGCTTCCTGAAGTGGCACGTCCTGGACCGCACCGCACGCACCCCGGTCGCCAGTGAGCAGGACTTCGACGTCACCCTCGGAGCGGGCGACTACGAGGTGCGCATCCGCGGCCAGATGGACCGGGTGGAGGCGGACGGCGAGGGACGCGCGTACGTCGTCGACTTCAAGACCGGCAAACAGGCGCCCAGCGCGGCCGAGGTGGCCCGGCACCCGCAGCTCGCCGTCTACCAGCTCGCGGTCCGCGAGGGCGCCGTCGACGACGTCTTCGACGGCGTACGGCCTGAGCCCGGCGGCGCCGAACTGGTCCACCTCAGACAGGGTGCCGCCCAGCGCGACGGCGGCGAGAGCCTGCCCAAGGTGCAGGCGCAGGAACCGCTGGAGGGGGAGTGGGTCGGAGAACTGCTGGCCTCCGCCGCCGGCAAGGTCCTCGACGAACGGTTCGCGCCGACCACCGGCCAGTACTGCACCCACTGCGCGTTCCGCGCCTCGTGCAGCGCGCGGCCGGAGGGGCGGCACGTGGTGGAGTGAGCGGTGTGCCATCGATGGCGCTGTTTCACCGAGTGTCAGTGCATTTACCGATTGTCAGTGCCCGCCGCTAGCCTCTTTCCTCATGCCCGCCCGTATCACCGACCCCGAGCAGCTCAAGGAGCTCCTCGGCATCCCGTTCACCCCGGAGCAGACGGCCTGCATCACCGCGCCGCCCGCCCCGCAGGTGATCGTGGCCGGGGCCGGGTCGGGCAAGACGACGGTGATGGCGGCCCGGGTGGTCTGGCTGGTCGGCACCGGACAGGTGGCCCCGGAGCAGGTCCTCGGTCTGACCTTCACCAACAAGGCGGCCGGCGAGCTCGCCGAACGCGTCCGCAAGGCACTCGTCAGGGCCGGCGTCACCGACCCCGACGTCATCGACCCCGACCACCCGCCGGGCGAGCCGGTCATCTCCACGTACCACGCCTTCGCGGGACGGCTGCTGACCGACCACGGCCTGCGCATCGGCCTGGAGCCGAGCTCCCGGCTGCTCGCCGACGCCACCCGCTACCAGCTCGCCGCACGCGTCCTGCGCGAGGCCCCCGGCCCCTACCCCGCCCTCACCCGCTCCTTCGCCGACCTGGTCAGCGACCTGCTCACCCTCGACTCCGAGCTCGCCGAACACCTGGTACGCCCCGAGGACCTGCGGGCCTGGGACGCCGGACTGCTGAACACCCTGGCAGGCGTGAAGCTCGGCAACGCCGACCTGCGCAAGGTCCCCGATGCGGCCGCCGCACGCCGCGAACTGGCCGAGCTGGTCGTCCGCTACCGGGCCGCAAAGCGGGAGCGGGACCTGCTCGACTTCGGCGACCAGATCGCGCTGTCCGCGGCGCTGTCCGGCATCGCCGAGGTGGGCCGACTGCTGCGCGACGAGTTCCGGGTCGTCCTCCTCGACGAGTACCAGGACACCTCGGTCGCCCAACGCGTCCTGCTGGCGGGCCTGTTCGGCGGCGGCACCGGCCACCCCGTGACCGCGGTCGGCGACCCCTGCCAGGCCATCTACGGCTGGCGCGGCGCCTCCGTCGCCAACCTGGACGACTTCCCCGAGCACTTCGCGCACGCCGACGGCCGCCCCGCCACCCGCCAGGCGCTCAGCGAGAACCGCCGCAGCGGCGGCCGCCTCCTCGACCTCGCCAACGGCCTCGCCGAGCCGCTGCGCGCCCTGCACGCGGGCGTGGAGGCCCTGCGCCCCGCCCCGGGTGCCGAGCGGGACGGCACGGTCCGCTGCGCCCTGCTGCGCACCCACGCCGAGGAGATGAACTGGATCGCCGACTCGGTCGCCCACCTCGTCCGCACCGGTACCGCACCCGGCGAGATCGCGGTCCTGTGCCGCACCGCGACCGACTTCGCGGAGATCCAGGGCGCCCTCGTCGCCCGTGACGTCCCCGTCGAGGTCGTCGGCCTCTCCGGGCTGCTGCACCTGCCCGAGGTGGCCGACCTCGTCGCCGTCTGCGAGGTGCTCCAGGACCCGGCAGCCAACGCCTCCCTGGTCCGGCTGCTGACCGGCCCGCGCTGGCGCATCGGCCCCCGCGACCTGGCCCTCCTCGGCCGACGCGCCCGGCTGCTCGTGACCCACGCGCGCGTGGGCGATGCCGACGACCCGGACCGCAGGCTCGCCGAGGCCGTCGAGGGGGTCGACCCCGCCGAGGTGATATCCCTCGCGGATGCCCTGGACACGTTCCTGGAGCTGCCGTTCGACGGCGACCGGGCCGGGCAGGGGGACGACGGGCTGCCGTTCTCACCGGACGCGCGCGTGCGTTTCGCCCGGCTCGCCACCGAGCTGCGCGAGCTGCGCCGCTCCCTGTCCGACCCGCTGATGGACGTCCTGCACCGCGTCCTCGCCGTCACCGGCCTGGAGGTGGAGCTGTCCGCGTCCCCGCACGCGCTGGCCGCCCGCCGCCGCGAGACGCTCTCCAACTTCCTGGACGTCGCCGCCTCCTTCGCGGCCGGCGACCAGGAGGCGACCCTGCTCGCCTTCCTCGGCTTCCTGCGCACCGCCGCCCAGTACGAGAAGGGCCTCGACAACGCCCTGCCCGGCGGCGAGAACACCGTCAAGGTGCTCACCGCGCACAAGTCCAAGGGCCTGGAGTGGGACGTCGTCGCCGTCCCCGGACTGGTCAAGGGCACCTTCCCGAGCAGCCAGGGCCGCGAGAAGTGGACCGCCCAGGCCAAGGTGCTCCCGCACGCCCTGCGCGGCGACACCGCCACCCTGCCCGACGTCGAGGCCTGGGACTCGCGGGGCATGAAGGCCTTCCACGAGGCCATGAAGGAGCACCAGCACACCGAGGAACTGCGCCTCGGCTACGTCACCTTCACCCGCCCCCGCTCCCTGCTCCTCGGCTCCGGCCACTGGTGGGGCCCCAGCCAGAAGAAGCCGCGCGGCCCCTCCGACTTCCTCCGGGCCCTCCACGACCACTGCGCCACCGGGCACGGCGAGATCGAGGCCTGGGCCGACGAACCCGAGGAGGACGAGGAGAACCCCGCCCTGCACACGGCGAGCGCCGACCAGGTCTGGCCGCTGCCGCTGGACACGGCCGCCCTGGCCCGCCGCCGCGCGGCCGCCGAGACCGTCCTCGCCCACCTGGACGCCCTCACGGCCGAAACCGGCGGAGGCGCTCCCGCCGACCACGTTGCGGCCGCCGTCGAGGACCCGGACTGGCCCCCGCCGCCCGAGGACGAGGAACCCGACCCCTACGAGGACGACCTCCCGGATGCGGACTCCGCCGACTGGGACTCCTGGAGCACCGACCGCCCCACGGTCCCGCACCAGGCCGGGCCCGCCGGGCGCACGCCGGCACCTGACAGCACCCTGGAACCCGCGCGCACCCTCCCCGCTGCGGAGGAAGCCCTCCTCACCCCCGAGGAAGCCCGCACCATCGCATCCTGGGACCGTGACCTCGACGCGCTCACCGGAGAGCTGCTGCGCGCCCGGCGGAACGTCACCGACGTTCCCCTCCCCGCCGCTCTCTCCGCGACCCAGCTGATGCGGCTGGCCGAGGACCCGGACGGGCTCGCACAGGAACTCGCGCGCCCCATGCCGCGCCCCCCGCAGCCGGCCGCACGCCGGGGCACCCGGTTCCACGCCTGGGTCGAGGCGCGCTTCGAGGAGCTCACGCTGCCCATGCTGGAGCCCGACGAGCTGCCCGGCAGCGACGCCGAGATCGCCGACGAACGCGACCTCGAAGCCCTCAAGGAGGCCTTCGAACGCACCGAGTACGCGCACCGAACGCCGTACCGAGTCGAAGCCCCTTTCCAGCTCTCCCTCGCGGGCCGGGTCGTCAGGGGCCGCATCGACGCCGTCTACCGGACGGACCACGCCGACGGCGCGGCGTACGGGACGACGTACGAGATCGTCGACTGGAAGACCAGCCGTACCCGCCCCGCCGACCCGCTCCAGCTGGCGATCTACCGGATCGGCTGGGCCGAGCAGCAGGGTGTGCCGCCCGAGTCGGTCACGGCCGCGTTCGTGCACGTACGCACCGGCGAGGTCGAACGACCGGAAGGTCTGCCGGACCGGGCCGCCCTGGAAAGACTGATCATCGGGCAAGCTGAGTGTGACGAACCGCCCGCCGAGGATGTCGGTCCGGGCCGATAGGCTCGTGACCATGAGCCAGACCCCGGACAGCGCCGTCCGCACGTACATCGAGGAGCACCGCGCCGCCTTCCTCGCCGACCTCGCCGAATGGCTGCGCATCCCCTCCGTGTCGGCCCAGCCCGACCACGCCCCCGATGTACGCCGCAGCGCCGACTGGCTCGCCGCCAGACTGACGGAGACCGGCTTCCCGACCGCCGAGGTCTGGGAGACACCGGGCGCCCCGGCGGTCTTCGCCGAGTGGCCCGCCGGCGACCCGGCGGCGCCCACGGTCCTGGTCTACGGCCACCACGACGTCCAGCCCGCCGCCCGCGAGGACGGCTGGGACAGCGATCCCTTCGAGCCGGTCGTCCGGGACGACCGGCTCTACGCGCGCGGGGCGGCCGACGACAAGGGCCAGGTGTTCTTCCACACACTCGGCGTCCGCGCCCACCTCGCCGCCACCGGCCGCACCGCACCCGCCGTGCACCTCAAGCTGCTGATCGAGGGCGAGGAGGAGTCCGGCTCGCCGCACTTCCGGGCCCTGGTCGAGCAGCACGCCGAGCGGCTCGCCGCCGACGCCGTGATCGTCTCCGACACCGGCATGTGGTCCGAGGACACCCCCACCGTGTGCACGGGCATGCGTGGGCTCGCCGAGTGCCAGATCGTCCTGCACGGCCCCGACCAGGACATCCACTCCGGCGCCTTCGGCGGCGCCGTCCCCAACCCCGCCACCGTCGCGGGCCGCCTGGTCGCCGCCCTGCACGACGAGCACGCGCGCGTGGCGATCCCCGGCTTCTACGACGGCATCGTCGAGCTCAGCGACCGCGAACGGCAGCTCTGGGCCGAGCTGCCGTTCGACGAGGAGAGCTGGCTGCGCGAGGCGCATTCGTACGCCACCGAGGGCGAGGCCGGGCACACCACCCTGGAGCGCGTCTGGGCCCGGCCCACCGCCGAGGTCAACGGCATCGGCGGCGGTTACCAGGGCCCCGGCAGCAAGACGATCATCCCGTCCTCGGCCCTGCTGAAGCTCTCGTTCCGGCTGGTCGCCGGACAGGAACCCGAGCACATCGAGAAGATCGTCCGGGCCTGGGCCACCGAGCGGATCCCCGCCGGGATCCGCGCCGAGATCACCTTCCTGCCGGCCACACGCCCGTGCCTGACGCCGCTCGACCACCCCGGCCTCCAGTCACTCGCCCGCGCCATGGGCCGGGCCTTCGAGGGACCGATCCGGTTCACCCGATCGGGTGGCTCGGGACCGGCCGCGGACCTTCAGGACGTGCTCGGCGCACCCGTCCTCTTCCTGGGCATCTCCGTCCCCTCCGACGGCTGGCACGCCCCGAACGAGAAGGTCGAGCTGGACCTCCTCCTCAAGGGCGTCGAGACCAGTGCCTACCTGTGGGGCGACCTCGCCGATAACTGGCGCCATGCCCCCTGAGCCACCGACGCCGTCCGGAGCGGCACCGCGGGCGGGGCACACTGGAAGGGCCGCCCCGCCCGCCCCGCCCCCGCCCCACCTGTTCTCCTCCCGACCTTCGTCCCGCTGAACCGCCCGCTGAAACATCCGTTGCACTGGGGGAGTTGGAAGCACCCGTGACCACCTGGACCGACCACACCGCCGACCGACCCATCTCGCTCACCGCCCCGAGCGGCATCGACCGCGCCGCCCACCACCGGCTCGACGAAGCCTGGCTCGCGGCGGCGTGGAGCCACCCCGACACCCGCTGTTTCGTGGTCTCCGGCGGCCAGGTCCTCATCGACGAGACGCCCGACGGCCGCACCGAACTCGTCATGACACCCTCCTTCGAGGCCCCCCTCACCGAGGCACACCGCTACTTCCTGGGCACCGACGAGGACGGCGTCAGCTACTTCGCCCTCCAGAAGGACGCCCTGCCCGGCCGTATCGACCAGTCCGCACGCCCCGCCGGCCTGCGCGAGGCCGGACTGCTGCTGTCCCCCCGGGACACCGGCCTGATGGTGCACGCGGTCGGCCTGGAGAACTGGCAGCGAACCCACCGCTTCTGCTCCCGCTGCGGCGAGCGCACGGTCATCGCCGCCGCCGGTCACATCCGCCGCTGCCCCGCCTGCGGCGCCGAGCACTACCCGCGCACCGACCCCGCCGTGATCATGGCCGTCACCGACGAGGAGGACCGCATCCTGCTCGGCCGCCAGGTCCACTGGCCCGAGGGCCGCTTCTCCACGCTCGCCGGCTTCGTGGAGCCCGGCGAGTCCATCGAGCAGGCGGTGCGCCGCGAGGTCTTCGAGGAGGTCGGCGTCACCGTCGGCCCGGTCGAGTACGTCGCCAGCCAGCCCTGGCCGTTCCCGTCCAGCCTCATGCTCGGCTTCATGGCCCGGGCGACCTCGACCGAGATCAACGTCGACGGCGACGAGATCCACGAGGCCCGCTGGTTCTCCCGCGACGAACTGGGCGCCGCCTTCGACTCCGGCGACGTCCTGCCGCCGTACGGCATCTCGATCGCGGCCCGCCTGATCGAGATGTGGTACGGCAAGCCGCTGCCGACGAGGAGCTTCGTCTGAGACGGCCGTCATGACCGCAGAGGAGTACTGGAACCACAACGTCCACTACCACCCCGTGGTGCTGGACGCGGTGCCGGACGGCTGCCGAGCCGCCCTGGACGTCGGCTGCGGCGACGGTCTGCTCGCCGCCAGGCTCGCGACCAGGGCGGAGTCGGTGACCGGCGTGGACCGGTCGGCGGAGATGATCAGCCAGGCACGCAAGCGGGAGGCCGGGAACGTCACCTTCCTGGAAGGCGACTACCTCGGCGCCGCCGCTCTCGACGAGGAGGGCTACGACTTCGTCAGCGCGGTCGCCGTCATCCACCACGCCCCCTTCGACGACGCGATCGAACGGCTGGTGGGGCTGCTCGCGCCCGGTGGCCGCCTGGTCGTCGTCGGCCTGGCGCACGACCACACCCTGCTGGACCGGGTCATCAGCGGCTGCGGGGCCCCCGCCAGCCTGCTGACCGCGCGCCGGCGCGGCGGCAAACGGGGCCCCGCCGGCATGCCCGTCGAGGACCCGATCATGACCTGGCGAGAAGTCCGGCGGTCCACCGCACATCTGCTTCCCGGGCGCCGCTTCCGGCGCCGCTTGCTGTGGCGCTACACGCTGGTGTGGGACAAGCCGGTCTGAACATACGAAAGCGGCCCCTGAAGCGAGTCAGGGGCCGCTTCGTGCGGCGACGTACCGGGAGAGCTACGCGCTGATCTTCTGCTTCACCTGGGCCAGCGACGGGTTCGTCAGCGTCGAGCCGTCCGCGAAGAGCACCGTGGGGACCGTCTGGTTTCCGCCATTCGCCTTCTCCACGAACGCGGCCGACTCCGGGTCCTGCTCGATGTTGATCTCGGTGTACGCGATGCCCTCGCGGTCCAGCTGGCTCTTCAGCCGGCGGCAGTAGCCGCACCACGTGGTGCTGTACATCGTCACAGTGCCCTGCATCTCGCTCGCACTCCTTCGGCAGGTCGGGGAAGGTCGTCCAGGGAGGGAACGTACGCGACCCGCCCGCCATTCCCGTGACACGGGCGCCGAGCGACGCCTGCCGCAAGGGCGTGAGTGACGCCTGCCGCATTAGTACGACTGCGCGGGGCTGCCTGTGGACAACCGGCACTGCCGTCTCCGGCGACCTGGCAGCATGGCCATGTGACAGCAGCAACGCACTCCTCCCTCTTCCCGCCGGTACCGGACTCTGCCGACGCGGTGCTCGACGGGCTCGACCCCGAGCAGCGCGCGGTGGCGACCGCCCTGCACGGTCCGGTGTGCGTGCTGGCCGGGGCCGGTACCGGCAAGACCCGGGCGATCACCCACCGGATCGCCTACGGGGTGCGGGCCGGCATCCTCCAGCCGTCCAGCGTGCTCGCCGTCACCTTCACCAACCGCGCCGCCGGGGAGATGCGCGGCCGGCTGCGCCAGCTCGGCGCCCAGGGAGTGCAGGCCCGCACCTTCCACTCGGCCGCGCTGCGCCAGCTCCAGTTCTTCTGGCCGAAAGTGATCGGTGGCTCCCTGCCCCGGCTCGTCGACCGCAAGATCCAGCTCGTCGCCGACGCGGCCGCCGCCTGCCGCATCCGCCTGGACCGGGGTGAGCTGCGGGACGTCACCGCCGAGATCGAGTGGTCCAAGGTCACCCAGACCGTCCCCGCCGACTACGCCCTTGCAGCCGTGAAGGCCGGCCGGGAGGCCCCCCGCGACCCCGCCGAGATCGCCCAGGTCTACTCGGTCTACGAGGACCTCAAGCGCGACCGCACGGTCATCGACTTCGAGGACGTCCTGCTGCTGACCGTCGGCATCCTGCAGGACCGGCACGACATCGCAGACCAGGTCCGCGCCCAGTACCAGCACTTCGTCGTCGACGAGTACCAGGACGTCAGCCCGCTCCAGCAGCGGCTGCTGGAACTGTGGCTCGGCGACCGCGACAGCCTGTGCGTCGTCGGCGACGCCAGCCAGACCATCTACTCGTTCACGGGAGCAACCCCCGACCACCTGCTCGACTTCCGCACCCGCCACCCCGGGGCGACCGTCGTCAAGCTGGTCCGTGACTACCGCTCCACACCCCAGGTCGTCCACCTCGCCAACGGCCTGCTGGCCCAGGCCCGCGGCCGGGCCGCCGACCACCGCCTGGAGCTGATCTCGCAGCGCCCCGCCGGACCCGAGCCCGTCTACACCGAGTACACCGACGAGCCGGCCGAGGCCGAGGGGGCCGCCCGCCGCATCCGGGAACTCGTCGACGCCGGCGTCCCGGCCGCCGAGATCGCCATCCTCTTCCGGACGAACTCCCAGTCCGAGACCTACGAGCAGGCTCTCGCCGACGCCGGAGTGCCCTACCAGCTGCGCGGTGCCGAGCGGTTCTTCGACCGGCCCGAGGTGCGCAAGGCGGGCGTGGCCCTGCGCGCCGCGGCCCGCTTCGGCGGTAACGACGCGCTGCTCGACGACACCGTCGACCTGCCTTCCCAGGTGCGTGCCGTTCTGTCCGGGGAGGGCTGGACCACCGAGCCCCCGGCCGGCTCCGGCGCGGTCCGGGAGCGCTGGGAGTCGCTGGCCGCCCTGGTCAACCTCGCCCACGACGTCGCCGCCGCCCGGCCCGGAGCCACCCTCGCCGACTTCGTCGCCGAACTCGACGAGCGCGCGGGTGCCCAGCACGCCCCGACCGTCCAGGGCGTCACCCTCGCCTCCCTGCACTCGGCGAAGGGCCTGGAGTGGGACGTCGTCTTCCTGGTCGGCGTCGCCGAGGGCATGATGCCGATCACCTATGCGAAGACCGACGAACAGATCGAGGAGGAACGCCGCCTCCTCTACGTCGGCGTGACCCGCGCCAGGGAACGGCTCCATGTCTCCTGGTCCCTCTCCCGGACCCCCGGCGGCAGACCCGGCCGCAGGCCCAGTCACTTCCTGGACGGTCTGCGCCCCGGCTCCACCGGCACCGTCGGCCGCGCGGGCGGCGCCGGTGGCGCCGGTGTCGAACGCGGCTTCACCGGCGGCCCCGCGGCCACGCCCCGGCGCACCCAGCGCAGTCCCGCCCGGTGCCGGGTCTGCGGACGCACGCTGACCGATGCCGGCGAGATGAAACTGATGCGCTGCGACGGCTGCCCGTCCGACATGGACGAGGGCCTCTACGAGCGGCTGCGCGAATGGCGTGCCGACCAGGCCCGGCTCAGCGGCCAGCCCGCCTTCTGCGTCTTCACCGACAGGACGCTGATGGCCATCGCCGAGAGCGCTCCGGACGACGACCGCGAGCTGGCCCGCATCCCCGGTGTCGGCATGCGCAAGCTCAACCGTTACGGCGCCGATGTTCTGGCCATCTGCGCAGGCCAGGAGCCCGAGGGAGAAGAAGTGGGGGACTGATGCGAACTCGTCGAAAAAATAGTTTGCGCATGCCCCGGCAATCCCCATAGGTTCTAGGCACGGAAACGGCGGCCTTCTCGAAGGCCCGGTTCCGTGTTGTACTTGCATATCCGAGCGGATCGGCTCAACACCGGTCCCCTAGACGCCGAGAGGAGGCGAGTCCAGTGATCAGCATCAAGACCAGCATCATCAGCGCGGCCAAAATGACCGATCTCTCGGCCGTCTCCGTGTGCATGCTCGGCGTCTCGAACCTGGGCACCGGTCTGTCCGGCATTCCTGCCGTGCGTCCGGCGTCCTCCGTTTCTCTCGCGGGTCTTCCCGTCCGTGAGCGCAATGAGCGACCGACGAAGGCACTGGAAGCAGTAGCGGCACAGGCGAAGGCCTATGCCTTTACGGCGGCCGGTGCCGGTAGCCGGAAGCAGACGACGCAGCACCACCTGATGTGGGCCTTCCGTGGGCCAGAACCCTGGAGTGATCCAGCCTGATCGATCAGGCCGGCGCCTTCAGGGCCGCGGAACCCCATCCGGGATCCGCGGCCCTTCTGTTTTCCCCGAACGGGGAGAGCGGACCGAAGGGGCCTCGGGGCAAGAGCAGAACCCGGTACCAGCCGCCAACCGGTCGAACCCGACCGGCACGACCAGACGAGGAAGAACAGCCGTGCAACTCGAAGCGCACGCCCCGTCCGTACCGCCTTCCGAAACGATCCCCCCGCCCGGCCTCACGGAGGACTCCACCTTGATCCCGCTCACCGCGCTCACCGCGCTCGACGACGCCATCGAGAACCTCGGCGTACCCGTCCCCTGCCGCTCCTACGACCCGGAGGTCTTCTTCGCCGAGTCGCCGGCGGACGTCGAGTACGCCAAGTCCCTCTGCCGCACCTGCCCGCTGATCGAGGCCTGCCTCGCCGGGGCCAAGGAGCGGCGTGAGCCCTGGGGCGTCTGGGGTGGCGAGCTGTTCGTCCAGGGTGTCGTCGTCGCCCGGAAGCGGCCGCGTGGCCGCCCGCGCAAGAACCCGGTCACGGCATGAACATCCACGGAACGATCGACCGTCCCCTCACGCACGATCCCAAGAAGCAGGCCCCGATGAAGCCGTCCACCAGCGAGCCCGCAGGCTCCGCGACCCCAGACTTCACCACTGCCGGTACCGACACCGGCTCGCGTCAGAACAGGACCCGAGAGATGCAACTCATCCCAGAAGCTCTGGCTCGTGCGCATATGCACGAGCGACTGCACGAGGCCGAGCAGGAACGCCGGGCCGTGCGCCTGGCGACCGCTCGCCGGATGCAGCGCCGGGCCGAGCGCGCCTCGATGCGTGCCCGCCGTGCGCTCGCCATCGCCGTGATGCAGTAACCCAGTACACCTGAAGCGGTTGCCTCCCGACCCCGGGAGGCGAAAGCTCCCCGCGGGGGCCGGTCCGGCCGAACGGACCGGCCCCCGCGGTGCGTTGTGCCCGCTGATCCACCCACGGCGGAGTTATCGTCAGCGGGTGACGAGTCTTCCCGGAGGCAGTGATCACGGCGGCTCCGCCACGGAGCCCCACCCTCTCGTGTGCGCCCGCTGCGGCACCCCGGCCGACGGCCCCCCGCCCGTCACCTGGACCTGCTCCGTGGAGAACGGCGTCCGCCAGTTCTTCTGCGACGCCTGCTCCAGGGACAACCTCAGAGCGATCGAGGGCCGGCTCGACTCGTCCTGGTGGTGAACCGGGCCCCCTACTGCGCCTCCACGGCTGCCTCGGCCACTTCGGCTTCCCCCGCTTCCTCGGCCCCTTCGAGTTCCTCGGCCCCTTCGAGTTCCTCGGGTACGAACCCGGGCAGCCATGCCTGCAGTTCCTCCCGCAGCCGCACCGTCGCGCCCAGCTGGCACAGCACGCCGATGGTGCTCAGGGTCACCCGGTGTATCAGGAGGTAGGCCGGCGGCAGGTTGAGCTGCTTGCCCAACTGGTGGGCCGGGTTGCGAGGGTCCGCGATCCGGGCCGCCTGGCTGCGCATCCAGTTGCGGGTGAAGGTGAACTCGTCGACCTGGGCCGGTTCGATGATCGGCAGCAGATAGTCCAGGACGGCGTCGGGGTCCAGCTCTATGGACTCCTTGACGAACCCCTCCGCGCACAGCAGCTCGTAGACCGCCTCGGCGTCACCGTCCAGCGTCATCCGCAGGGAGTCGCCGATCGGGCTGGGCAGGCCGCCGGAGAGACGGTCGACGGTGCCGAAGTCCAGCACGCCGAGGCGCCACTCCTCCTCGTCCTCCGGCGCACCGGGCAGCAGGCGGAAGTTGCCGGGGTGCGGGTCGGCGTGCAGCAGGCCGGTGCGGGCCGGGCCCGAGAACAGGAAGCGGGCCAGAAGCTGACCGGCCCGGTCGCGCTGCTCCTGCGTACCCTGAGAGATGATCTCGGAGAGCGGTATCCCGTCGATCCACTCCGTGACCAGCACCTGGTCGCACTGGTGCACCACCGCCGGCACCACCACGTCGGTGTCGCCCGCGAACTCCTCCGCGTGCGCGGCCTGGGCCTGTGCCTCCAGGGAGTAGTCCAGTTCCTCGGAGACCCGGTCGCGCAGCTCCGCGATCAGCGGCTTGATGTCCATACCTGGGATCAGCGGCCCCAACAGGCGGGCGAACCGGCTCAGTTGTCCCAGGTCGGAGAGGAGGGCCTCACCGGCTCCCGGGTACTGCACCTTGACCGCCACCGCCCGGCCGTCCTGCCACACGGCCCGGTGCACCTGGCCGATCGAGGCCGCCGCAGAGGGCTTGTCCTCGAACTCCAGGAACAACTCGCGCCAGTCCTCCCCGAGGCGTTCGGTGAGCACCGCGTGCACGGTGCGGGTCGGCATCGGCGGCGCGGCGTCCTGGAGTTTGGTGAGGGCCGCCCGGTAGGGGCCGGCGACCTCCTCCGGGAGGGCCGACTCGAAGACGGACAGCGCCTGCCCGAACTTCATCGCCCCTCCCTTCAACTCGCCCAGAACCTTGAACAGTTGCTCCGCGGTGCGCTGCTGGAGCTCCCGCCCGACGATCTCCGCGGACTCGCCCACGATGCGCTTGCCCAGACCCCAGGTCGCCCGGCCGGCGAAGCCGAGCGGGAGCGCGGCGAGCTTGGCGGTCCGGGTGACCGCCTTCCGAGGAAGATCAGACATGCGCCCTCCAAGTCCCAGTCGGCCGTGCCGCGTCCGCGTGCTCTCGTCGCTTCGCCGACGGCCGTTGCACCACCATTGTCGCGTGTGGATCCCCGTTGGTTGAGGAGTGTTCCCCCTTAGCTTTCTCCGCCGCTCCGCACGGGCATGCGGGGTGCGGCCAGACCGGCCGTGCGTGCCAGTGCAGAACCGGCACGGAGGCCTCCCATCGGGCCCCCGCGCCGACCGGCGGCTCCCCGTCGAGGAAGGCCAGGGCGTGTGCGGCGGCCAGCCCGGCCACGGCCGCCGCCAGTGTCAGATCGCAGGCGCCCACCCGGCGGGCCCGCCCGGACCGCCACTGGGCGACCAGGCGCGGCCAGGCCGGATCCCGGTCCGTGCGGTGCTCGTGCAGACAGCGCGCGCAGCCCGAACCACCGGGCAGGACGAGGGGGCCGACCACACCCGTGCCCTCCACGACACCCGTGTAGAGATGAGGGGTCCCCGAGGCCATGAGCGGCTCGGCGGCGCGGGCGTCCGGGGCGTGCACCAGGACGTCGTCGCGCGGGGCGATGATCACCAGTGCCAGGCCGGGCTCCTCCACGGCCGGGTCCGGGCGGCGCGGCGGGCGGTCCGGGGCGGACCGGCGGACCACTCTGCGTGCGGCCTCGGCACGGCGCTCGCCGACCGCCTCCGCCGGCAGTCCGCCCGGCGCCACGTCCCACGGCTGGACCCGGCCCACGTCCCGCACATCGACCTCGCCGACACCCGCGCCCGACAGCAGCGCGGCCAGCGTCACACCGACCCGGCCCGCGCCGTCCACCCGCACCCGCAGCGCCCGCCGGGCCGCCAGCCGGCCGATCGCGCCGCCCGGCTCCGGGGTGGTCAGGGAGAGCGAGGCGAGATCGGGGCGCAGCCGCTCCAGCACCTCCTGCTTCTCACGCAACGCTTGTGCCGCGGGCCCGCCGCCCTGTGCGTCGTCGACCAGTCCGGCCCGCGACAGCCGGTCCACCAGCGCGTCGACATGGCCGTCCGGCATGTCCATGCGGCGCCCCTCCTCGCGCAGCAGCTCAAGTCCCCGGGCGCCGTTGAGCAGGTCCAGGAAGCTCCCGGTCGCCGTGTCCATCGGCCCCAGTGTCATCGCGTGCGCGGGAGTCATCCCGAACTGCACGGTGTTGAGGTCGCGCCAGCCGCGCCGCAGCGCGGGCTTCACCAACGGATGCATGACAGGCCCCCGTAGCCGTCGAAAAGTCACAGAACGTCCCCGTGTGCCGGTGGAGCCGGTCCTGCTCCGCCGACGAGTGCCAGCATGCCCCGGCCGCCCGGCGGGCGCCGAAAGTTGTCCACAGGCGGTGGGTATTCGTCGTACAAATCAGACGCATGGTGGGGGATCGGCACCGAACCGTCCCGGACCCGGGACTTCCCCCGTATGCAGCGGGTAACGTCGGGGCGTGCCCGCCGACCCACTGCACCGCGCCGGAAAGCCACAGCGCAGCACGACGAGCCAGCCGCCCAGCGGCTTGGGGGCGAGCGCGATCGAGGTTCGCAGGAGCACCCGGCGCCGCCGGACCGTTTCTGCGTACCGCGAGGGCGATCGCACCGTCGTGCTGATCCCCGCCCGGATGTCCGAGGCGGAGGAGAAACGCTGGGTGACCGTCATGCTCAACAAACTCGCTGCCCAGGAGAGCAAGCGAGTGCTGGGCGACGCCGAACTGGCCGAGCGCGCCGCGCGGCTGTCGGCGCAGTACTTCGGCGGCCGGGCCCGCCCGGCCTCGGTGCGCTGGGTCACCAACCAGAACACCCGCTGGGGCTCGTGCACCCCCTCCGAGGGCAGTATCCGCCTCTCGCACCGGCTCCAGGGCATGCCCGAATACGTTGTCGACTACGTGCTCTGCCATGAACTGGCGCATCTGCTGGTGCCGGGTCACGGCCCCCGGTTCTGGCGGCTGCTCGAGGCGTATCCGCGGACCGAGCGTGCCCGCGGCTACCTCGAAGGGGTGGTCGCGGCCGACCGGCTGCCCCACGTGCCCGGCGCGCGCGATGAGTGACGCACCCCGGGAGCGCTCCCTTCGGGGCCGCTGAGCGCGGTTGTGTACCGGGTCTGTACCGACTTCTTCCGATGTCCGAGTTAGCCGTTAGCCTGGCGCGACGCACTCACATTCGGGATGGGGGACGGTCGTAACGCATGGCCAGGGAATTCCAACGCGGCCACAAGGCCAGGATCAGTGACCTCACGGCCGGCACGGATCTGTACGTAGGCGTGCAGATCTCCGGCCCCGGGCTGACCTTCGACATCAGCTGCTTCGGCCTCGACGCCGACGAACGGCTGTCGGACGACCGCTACTTCGTCTTCTTCAACCAGCCGAAGTCGCCCGAGGAGTCCATCCAGCTGCTCGGCACGCAGGCGGGCGACACGGAGTCCTTCCGGGTCACGCTGGACCGGATCCCGCCGCAGATCCAGAAGCTGGCGTTCACGGCGACCATCGACGGCGCCGGGCAGATGTCGCAGGTCGCCCCCGGGTACATCCGGATCGTCGCGGGCGGCGAGGAAGTGGCCCGGTACTCCTTCAACGGCTCGGAGTTCTCCACCGAGCGCGCTGTGATGCTCGGCGACTTCTACCTGAAGGACGTGTGGCGGTTCGCCGCCGTCGGCCAGGGCTTCGACGGCGGTCTGGAGGCGCTGCTGAAGAACTTCGGCGGCGAGGTGCTGGAGGAGGAGGCGCCCGCCGCGCCGGAGCCGCAGCAGCCGCAGACCGGATCCGCGCCCGGCTTCGCGCCGCCCGCGTTCGGGGTTCCCTCCGCGCCCGCGCCGGCCCCCGCGCCCACCCCGCCGCCCGCGCCCGCCCCCCAGGGCTTCACCCCGCCGCCGGCCCCCGGTCCGGCGCCGGCTTCGAATGTGCACCATGCGCCCACCGTTATCGCCCCGTTGACCCCGCCGGCGCCCGGCACGGTGCCGCCCCCGCCCCCGGCGCCCGCGCCCTACGGCCAGCCGCCCGCCCCGCCCGGCTACGGCCAGCCCCCGGCGCCCCCGCAGACTCCTGGCCCGCCGCCCGGTTACCCGCAGGCGCCCCAGGCTCCGACCCCGCCCCCGGGCTACGGACAGCAGCCGCCGTTCGGCCAGGTCCCCGGGCAGCAGAGCTACGCGGTCCCGCAGGGCGCTCCCCAGGGCGGTGCCGGTGTCGGTGCCGCGCTCCAGAAGTTCAAGGAGACGCCCACCGGGCAGCGCTGGACCCCGCAGAACAGCAAGCTCATCCGCGCCGACCTCGGGATGGGCGGGCAGCCGGTGCTGGCCCGGCAGGGCAGCATGGTGCTGTACCAGGGCAAGGTCGACTTCAGCTACAAGGGCGCCGGGTTCGCCGGCCGGATCGTCGGCAACGCCACCGGCCAGGAGATGCAGCTGATGCGCTGCACCGGCAACGGCCAGGTGTTCTTCGCCGAGAACTCAGCCCATCTGCACCCGATCGAGCTCCAGGGCGACGCCATCTGCGTCTCCGCCGAGAGCGTCCTCGCCTTCGACGAGAGCCTCCAGTACGAGGTCCGCCGCATCGAGGGACACGGCATCCCCGGCGGCGCGCTGTTCACGATGCAGTTCCAGGGCACCGGCACGATCGTCGTCAAGACGCACGGCACGCCCGTCGTGCTGCCCGTCACGCCGACGACCTTCGCCGACTGCAACGCGATCGTCGCCTGGTCGGCGGCGTCGCAGGTGATCGTCTCCAGCCAGGTCCGGATGCGCCGCAACGCCTATCCGGGCGACACCGGGGAGAGCGTCAACCTGCAGTTCCGGGGCGCGCCCGGGAACTTCATCGTCGTCCAGCCGTACGAGGTCTGAGGGAGCCCGTCATGAACCAGCCGCTCGCGGGCTACGCCCCCGCACCCGTCACCGCCCGCATGGAGAACCACGGCGACCACATGCTCAAGGTCGCCATGCAGACCGGCAACGACCTCCTCGCGCGCGTGGGGTCGATGGTCGCCTACGAGGGCTTCGTCCAGTACGAGCCCAACCCGCCGGCCGTGCGCCAGATCGCCCGGGACTGGATGACCGGCGAAGGCGCGCCCCTGATGAAGTGCTCCGGCGACGGCCTGCTCTACCTCGCCGACTACGGCGCGAACGTCGTCGTCATCAACCTCAACGGCGACGGCATCTCCGTCAACGCCACCAACCTGCTCGCCTTCGACGCCCATCTGACGTGGGGCGTGGAGCGGGTCAAGGGGCTCGCGAAGTTCGCCGGTCAGGGGCTGTGGAACACCAAGATCTCCGGGCAGGGCTGGGTCGCGCTGACCTCCCGGGGCAAGCCGATCGTCGTCGACTGCGGCGGCGGCGAGGACGAGACGTACGTCGACCCGGACGCACTGGTCGCCTGGTCCCCGAACCTCAAGGTGAAGGGCAAGCGCAGCTTCAAGGCGCAGTCGCTGATCGGCCGGGGCAGCGGCGAGGCCTACCAGATGGCCTTCTCCGGCCAGGGCATCGTCGTCGTCCAGCCCAGCGAGGACAGCACCGACCGCCTCCGGTTCCGGGGCTGAGGGGGAGTCAGGAAACCATGCAGAGCCCGCTTTTCGCCTTCAACGACTCCCAGGCCCGGGACCGCTACAGCCTGCAGAACAAGCAGATGCTGCGGGTCGTCCTGGAGGGCCACGACGACATCCTCGCCCGCAAGGGCACCATGGTCGCCTACCAGGGGCTCGTGGAGTTCGACGCCGAGTACCAGGGCCACAACCAGGCACGCGCGCGTGCGTACACCGGCGAGGGCCTGGACCTGATGCGCTGCCACGGGCAGGGCACCGTCTACTTCGCCAACCTCGCCCAGCACATCCACGTCCTGGACGTCGAGCAGGACGGTCTGACCGTGGACAGCGGCTACGTCCTCGCCATGGACTCCTCGCTGCACTACGAGGTCGTCGCCGTCGACAGCCTCTACGGCATCTCCGGGTCCGGGAAGTACCAGCTCAACATCACCGGACGCGGCAAGGTCGCCCTGATGACCTCGGGCGCGCCGCTGCTGATGCAGGTCACGCCCGACAAGTACGTCAACTGCGACGCCGACGCGATCGTCGCCTGGTCCACCGGGCTGCGCGTCCAGATGCAGGCCCAGACGCATTCCTCGGGCGTGTGGCGGCGCCGCGGCAACACCGGGGAGGGCTGGGAGCTGAGCTTCATGGGAAGTGGCTTCGCGTTGGTCCAGCCGAGTGAACTGCTGCCGCCGCAGCACGCGCAGATCGGCCAGGGCGTCGCCGCCCAGTTCGGCATGGGCCAGCAGGGAGCGCGCGGGATGAACCAGGGCAACGTCTGGAGCTGAGGGCCGCGCAGACTCGCAAAGTAAGGGGCGCCCGCCATGGCGGGCGCCCCTTACATCTGCGTCGAACTCTCTGAAATCCCGGGTCAGAGCCGCGCGCGGGTCCTTTCCAGCAGCCGTACGACCGAGTCGTCGGCGACGTCCGGCACCTCGTCGTAGGCGAACCAGCGCAGGTCGAGGGACTCGTCGCTGATCGTGTGGGCGGCACCCCGCGGGGCGAGGGCCGCGTACTGGACGTCGAAGTGCCAGTGGCACGGCGCCGGGATCGGGTGCCGGTCCAGGCGGACCGGGCCGCCCGGCAGCAGTGTCAGCCCGGGGATGCCGGACTCCTCGGTCGCCTCCCGCAGGGCCGCGGCCGCCAGCGTGGCGTCGCCCGGCTCGCAGTGGCCACCCATCTGCAGCCACATCCGCAGCTTCCTGTGCAGGGTCAGCAGCACCCGCCCCTGCTCGGGGTCGACGACCAGCGCACTCGCCGTGACATGGCCGGCGTGACACGCCTTCCACATGCCGTCCGGGTGTGCCGCGAGGTGGTCCAGGTAGGCCTGGCGCAGCTCGTCCTGGCCCTCGTACCCCTTGAGGACGAGGACCGCGTCGTCGTACAGGCTCACTCGGTGTCGTCGCCCCTGTCCTGCTCGCCCTTGTCCTGGTCGCCCTGCTCCTGGGCGTCCTTCTTGCGCAGGTCGGGCTTCTGCGCGGCCTCTCCGAGCATCTTGTCCAGCTCGGAGAAGTCCAGCTGCTCGCGGTGCACGAAGCCGTCCGGGTCGTCCAGGTCGGACGCCGTCGGCAGCATGTCCGGGTGCGCCCAGAGGGCGTCCCGGCCGTCGACACCGCGCGCGTCCGTGAGCGAGGCCCACAGCCGGGAGGCGTCGCGCAGCCGGCGCGGACGCAGCTCCAGGCCGATCAGGGTGGCGAAGGTCTGCTCCGCGGGGCCGCCCGTGGCACGGCGGCGGCGCAGGGTCTCGCGCAGCGCGTCCGCCGACGACAGACGCGGCTTCGCGGCCGCGTGGACCACCGCGTCGACCCAGCCCTCGACCAGGGCCAGAGCCGTCTCCAGACGGGCCAGGGCGGCCTTCTGCTCGGGCGTGTCCTCCGGCTGGAACATGCCCTGCTGGAGCGCGTCCTGGAGCTGCTCGGGGTTCTGCGGGTCGAACTGGCCGACCACGTCCTCCAGCTTGGCCGTGTCGACCTTGATGCCGCGCGCGTACCCGTCGACCGCGCCGAACAGGTGCGAGCGCAGCCACGGCACGTGCGCGAACAGGCGCTGGTGGGCCGCCTCGCGCAGCGCGAGATACAGCCGCACCTCCTCCTTCGGCACACCGAGGTCCTTGCCGAACGCCTCGATGTTCGCCGGCAGCAGCGCGGCCTTGCCGGCCGGGCTCAGCGGCAGGCCGATGTCGGTCGAACCGACGACCTCGCCCGCGAGCACGCCCACGGCCTGCCCGATCTGGGTGCCGAACATGGCGCCGCCCATCGAGCGCATCATCCCGATCAGCGGGCCCGCCATGGCCTGCATCTCCTCCGGCAGGACGTCGCCCATCGCGGCGCCGACCCGCTCGGCGACCGGGTCGACAAGCTCCTGCCAGGCCGGCAGCGTCGCCTCGACCCACTCCGCACGCGACCACGCCACGGCCGAACCGGAACCGGACGGCAGCGACGTCGCGTCGTCCAGCCACAGGTCGGCCAGCCGGACGGCCTCCTGGACCGCGGTGCGCTCTGCGGGGCCGACGCTCGCGTCCTTGACGCCGTCCGAGGTGCCCTGGGAGACCGTCTGGCGGGCGATCTGCTTGGCCATGTCCCAGTTCACCGGGCCGCCCTCGTACGAGAGCATCTGGCCCAGCTGCTGGAAGGCCGCGCCCAGGTCGGTGGGGTTCAGCGAACCGAACATGGCAGCGAACGGATTGTCGGCGCCGGGGCCGCCGAAGCCGCCGGCTCCGGGTGTGCCGAAACCGAACGGGTTGGCCGGTCCCTGCCCACCGCCGCTCTGCTGGTCCTTCTTCTTGCCCTCGTCGCCGTCTTCCGGCTCCTCCGGCGGAAGGCCGAAACCGAATGGGGTGTCACTCACGGGAATCCTCGGCTGGTAAGGCCACCGGTTCTCTCCGGCGGCGCGGCTGCCCGACAACACCACCCAGCGTAGACACCCCGACCCGATCGGGCCTCGGTGCTTCGCCGACAGTCGGCCTGCGGCAGGATGGTTGCCACCTGGTACGTACGCGTCACTCACGCTCGTACTGAAGACAACCGCTGGAGACGCCCGGTGAGTTCCCCAGATCCGCAGGTTCGCGCAGCGCGAAACCACTCAACCCCTCCCGCGGTGCGCGGGCCCGTCGTCGCCGTCACCGGCGCCGCGACCGGGGTCGGCGCGCTGCTCACCGAGCGGCTGGCCGCGTCCGAGGAGGTCAGGCAGGTCATCGCCATCGACGAGCGGCGCGGGGAGTGCGCGGCCGCCCAGTGGCACATCCTCGACGTACGGGATCCGGCCATCGCGGACAAGCTGCGCGGGGCCGACGTGGTGGTGCACCTCGCGCTCGACCTGGACCTGGAGACCGACCCGGCCGCTCGTACGGCCTACAACGTGCGCGGGACGCAGACCGTGCTGACCGCGGCGGCCGCGGCCGGAGTGCACCGCGTGGTGCTGTGCACCTCCGCGATGGTCTACGGCGCGCTGCCGGACAACGAGCTGCCGCTGTCGGAGGACGCGGAGTTGCGCGCCACCGCGGAGGCCACCGGGGTCGGCGACCTGCTGGAGATCGAGCGGCTCGCGCGCCGGGCGCCCCGGGCGCATCCGGGACTCAACGTCACCGTCGTGCGCCCCGCGGTGCTGGTCGGGGGTACCGATACCGCGCTGACCAGGTATTTCGAGTCTCCTCGGCTGCTTGTCGTCGCGGGGTCGCGGCCTGCCTGGCAGTTCTGTCACGTCGAGGATCTGTGCAGTGCGCTGGAGTACGCCGTCCTGGAGAAGGTCGAGGGGGAACTCGCCGTCGGGTGCGACGGGTGGCTGGAGCAGGAGGAGGTCGAGGAGCTCAGCGGGATCCGTCGGATGGAGCTGCCGTCGGCGGTGGCGCTGGGGGCGGCGGCCCGGCTGCACCGGATCGGCCTCACGCCGTCGCCGGCCGGGGATCTCGCGTACACGATGTATCCGTGGGTGGTGAGCGGGAGCCGGCTGCATGACGCCGGGTGGCGGCCGGGGTGGACGAACGAGGAGGTGCTGGCCGAGTTGCTGGAGGAGGTGGCCGGGCGGCACACGGTGGTGGGGCGGCGGCTGGGGCGGAAGGATGCGACGGCCGCGGGTGCGGCGGGGGCGACGGTGGCGTTGCTGGGGGCGGCGGCTGTGGTGCGGCGGGCGCGGAAGGCTCGGCGGCGGATCTGAGGGCGGGTTCTCGCCCCCGCCGCCCCTACCCGTCCCGTCCTTCCAGGGGGTGGGCCCCCTTCGACCGCCCGTTTCGGGGGCTGCCGCCCCCGGACCCCCGCTTCGGCCTGAACGGCCTCGTCCTCAAACGCCGGAC